>NZ_JAKFDJ010000124.1:0-7393 GCF_036676215.1 Devosia sp.
GACTATCAGATCGCGGTATCGGAGTTCCGCGCGTCCCTGCTGACCGCCTTCAGCGACACCGGCACGGCGCTGAGCGCCCGAACCACCCTCAATGAAAAGTCCCGTCGCCTCCGCGCGGCGCTCGAGGCGGCGCAGGCTGCCGATCGGCTGACCGGTGAACGCTATCGCGCCGGCGCCGTGGCCCTGCGCATCTGGCTCGACGCCCAGGAGCGCAGCCGCGCCGCGGAACGGGCGCTGGCCGCCAACCGGCTGGAGCAATTGCTGGCCGAGGTGCAGATCTTCCGCGTTCTCGGCGGCTCGCCAACCCCTTCAGTGGCGCAGTAAGCGCTCCCTCCTTGCTCGTTCCTCCTGGATTGTCCGATGTTTATCCGTATTCCTCCCGTCCTCTCCGCCATCCTTGTCGCCGCGCTGCTTGCAGGCTGTTCGGCTTCGTCAGAGCCACCTGCCGCGGAAGGTGCCGACGCCGCGACGCAGGCGCCCCTGGTGTCGGTCATGACTCTGGAGGCAAAATCGGTGACGGTCTGGGATGAACTCCCAGGCCGGGTATCGGCCTTTCGCACCGCCGAAATCCGGCCGCAGGTCAGCGGTCTGATCATCGCTCGCTCGTTCGAAGAGGGTAGCGACGTTACCCAGGGGCAGTCCCTGTTTCAGATCGACACCGCATCCTTTGCCGCCGATGTAGCCAGCGCCGAGGCCGCGCTGCAGAAATCCAGGGCCGTGCTCGCACAGGCCGCTGCCGAATTCGACCGGTCGGACGTGCTGCGGCAGAGCAACAATATCAGCGACCAGAGCTTTGATCAGATCGCCTCGCAGCACGCTCAGGCCGCGGCCGACGTCGCACAGGCCGAAGCAGCACTGAAAAAGGCGCGTCTGTCGCTCGATCTTGCCACCGTCAAGGCGCCGATCGACGGGCAAATCGGTGCAGCCACGGCCGGAGAAGGCTCGCTGGCGGAAGCCACGAGCACCACCAGCCTTGCCACCATTCAACAGATCGGCAAGGTCCATATCGATATACGTCAACCCGCGTCCCGGCTCGAGCATCTGCGGGCCACGGCGCGCACTGGGGGCCTCCAACAGGCCGGAGCTATCCCGATCGAAATTCTGCTCGGTGACGGCGATGACAATATCATCGCCGCCAGGGCTCTGTTCTCGGACATCAGCGTCGACGAGGGCACGGGCAATGTACGCCTGCGGGCCGTGGCCGATAACGCCGGTCGCCGCCTGCTACCGGGCATGTATGTGCGCGCCCGCGTGCCGCGCGGCATCTATCCCGACGCCATCGGCGTGCCGCAGCAGGCCGTGGTGCGAGACGCGCTTGGCGTAGCCAGCGTCTATGTCGTGGACGCCGATGGCAATGCCGCCGCCAAGCCGGTGCAACTGGGCGAGCTGGTGGAGGGCAAATACATCATCCGCGACGGCCTCAAGACGGGCGATCGCATCGTCGTCGAAGGTCAGGAGAAACTGGCCGCGCCCGGAGCGGTGCGCACCGTGGAATTCGGTGCAAAGCCCGCCGACACCGCTTCACCTGCCCAAAACGACTGACCGGAGCGAGCCAAAAATGCCTCAATTCTTTATCGATCGCCCCGTCTTCGCGTGGGTCGTAGCCGCGTTCATCACGCTGTTTGGTATCATCGCCATTCCGCAGCTGCCCGTTGCGCGGTTTCCCTCCATTGCGCCGCCCAGCGTCAGCGTCTTCGCCAGCTATTCGGGCGCCTCTGCTCAGACCGTCAATGAAACCGTGGTCATCCCGATCGAACGCGAGCTGACCGGCGTCAAGAACCTGCTCTATTTCAGCTCGAGCGCCGATGGCACCGGGAGCGCCAACATCACCCTGACCTTTGCCCCGGGCACCGATCCGGAGCTCGCCATGGTGGATGTGCAAAACCGCCTCAAGGGCGTCGAACCCCAGCTGCCGCCGCTCGTCCGCCAGGGCGGTCTGGCGGTCGAATCGGCGTCGGCGGGCTTTCTCGCGATCGTGACGCTGACCGCCGAGGGCAATCGCCTCTCTGCACTCGATCTGGAGGACTACCTCGCCAAATATATCGTGCCCGAGCTCAAGCGCATCAAAGGTGTCGGGCGCCTGCAATCCTTCGGCACCGAGAAGGCGATGCGCATATGGGTCGACCCCCTCAAGCTCGAAATGCTCAATCTCGGCATTGCCGACGTGACTGCAGCCATTCAGGGGCAGAACCTGCAGATCGCGCCGGGACAATTGGGGGCAGGCCCCACCGTGCCCGGCCAGACCATCACCGTGCCTCTCACCGTGCGCAGCACGCTGTCGACGCCCGAGGAGTTCGGCAAGCTCGTGGTCAAGGGCGAGCGCAACGGCGCCACGGTGCTGCTGAGCGATGTGGCGCGCGTTGAAATCGGCGCGCAGACCAGCTCGTTCTCGATGCTGCAGAACGGCAACCAGGCGACGGGCGCTGCCATCCAGCTGTCGCCCGGGGCAAATGCCGTGGCCACGGCCGACGCCATCAAGGCGCGCCTGGCCGAGCTCAAGCTCTCGATGCCGCAGGGCATGACCTATGCGCTGCCCTTCGACACCTCGCCGTTCATCAAGGTGTCCATCGAAAAGGTCATCTACACGCTCTTCGAAGCCATGGCCCTCGTCTTCGTGGTGATGTTCCTCTTCCTGCAGAGTATCCGCTACACCATCATTCCCGCCATCGTGGCGCCGGTCGCCCTGCTCGGCACATTCGCGGTGATGTTCCTGGCCGGCTATTCCATCAATGTGCTCACCATGTTCGGCATGGTGCTGGCCATCGGCATCATCGTCGATGACGCTATCGTGGTTGTTGAAAATGTCGAGCGCATCATGGCGAGTGAAGGACTCTCGCCCAAGGACGCGACGCGCAAGGCCATGAAGGAGATTACCGGCGCGGTGATCGGCATCACGGCCGTACTGGTGGCGGTGTCCATTCCCATGGGCCTCGCCAGTGGCTCGGTGGGCGCGATCTATCGGCAGTTCACCCTCTCGATGGCGGTCTCGATCCTGTTCTCGGCATTCCTGGCCCTCACGCTGACGCCGGCGCTCTGCGCCAATCTGCTCAAGCCCGTTCAGCACGGAAAGAAGAAGTGGGCGCCGTTTGCCCTGTTCGACCGGGGTGTCGACACCGTTACCCGTGGCTATGGCAAGACCGTCGCAGGCTTGCTGCGGCGTGGCGGCCGCATGATGGCGCTTTACGTCGTCCTCGTCGGCGCCCTGATCTACTGGTTTCCACTAATCCCCACGGCTTTCGTCCCGGACGAGGACCAGGGCAATTACACGGTGTCCATCGCCCTGCCGGCTGACGCCACCGAGGAGCGGACCGCCAAGGTGACCGATCTGGTCAACGCTGCCGTGACCAGACGCGAGGCGACGCAGGACAACCTCCTGATCAATGGCTTCAGCGATGTAGGTTCGGGTGCCAATGCCGCCACGGCATACGTAACGCTCAAGGACTGGAAAGGCCGCGCACACCTCCCCGCCAGCGAGGAAGTTGCCGCAATGACCGAGGCCCTGGCCGACGTGCCGGAAGGCTCGATCCAGGTCTCTCTGCCGGGCGCCATCGAGGAACTCGGTGGCGGCTCGGGCTTCAGCTTCGTGCTGCAGGACCGCGGCGGCAAGGGGCTCGACGCCCTCATGGCCGCGAAAGGGCTGTTGCTCGAGGCCGCCGCAAGCAGCCCCAAGCTCGCCAGTCTCAACCAGAACAGCTTGCCCAACGGCCCTAATGTCGAGCTCGAGATCGACCGCAACAAGGCACAGGCGCTCGGTGTGTCGTTCCAGGCGATCAGCGACACGCTGGGCACCGCGATCAGTTCGAGCAATGTGGGTGATTTCTCCAATGGCGGCAAATTGCAGCAGGTGATCGTGCAGGCCGATGCGCGCTATCGCATGCAGGTCGATGACGTGCTCAAGCTCTTCGTGCGCAACGACAAGGGCGGCATGGTCGCCCTGGGTGAAGTGGTGACGGCCAGGTGGAACAGTTCGCCCCGTCAAATCTCCCGCCACAACGGCTATCTGTCCGTTGATCTGGGCGGCGAGGGGGCAAAGGGCGTGGCCAGCGGCGATGCCATGGCCGAGGTCGAGCGACTGGTGCAGCAATTGCCGGAAGGTTTCGGCATCGAATGGACGGGAGAATCGCTCCAGGAGCGCGATTCCGGCGCGCAGATGCCGATGCTCCTGGCACTCTCCATGCTTGTTGTTTTCCTGGTACTCGCCGCACTCTATGAGAGCTGGACAGTCCCGATCGCCGTCCTCTTGGTGGTGCCGCTCGGCATCATCGGCTCGGTCGCGGCGGTGCAGCTGGGCGGGCAGTCCAATGACGTCTTCTTCAAGGTGGGCCTGATCACCGTGATCGGCCTCTCCGCCAAGAACGCCATCCTGATTGTCGAATTCGCCAAGGCCAAGCTCACCGAAGGCTGGACCTTGCGCGACGCCATCATCGAAGCCGGACGGCTGCGCATAAGGCCGATCGTCATGACCTCGCTGGCCTTTGCGCTGGGCGTCATGCCGCTCGTCCATGCCCACGGCGCCAGCGCGGAAACGCAAAAGGCCCTCGGCACGGGCGTGCTGGGCGGGGTCATTGCGGCAACGCTCTTCGCCCTCCTCTTCGTGCCGGTCTTCTACTATGTCGTGATGTCAATCTTCGGCCGCAAGAAAGCCGTGCCAACCAGCGACATAGCCGCGCTAGCCGCAAGGGGGTCCGACCATGCATGACCCTTATGAGGACTATGAGGCATCTGCCACCCAGCACACGTCACTGCGCCGCATGCTGGGGCTCGTCCGCCCACATGGCAGGGCGCTGCTGATCGTCCTCGCATTGATCATCGTCGCGGGCGCTGCGGGCGCCACCGCGCCATTCCTCGTCCGCAGCGTGATCGACGATGCATTACCCCATAGCAATGTGCAGCTGCTGATGCTGCTTTGCGGCGGCCTTGTCGGCATCGCGGTGTTGTCGGCAATCGCCAGCGTGTTCCAGGCCTATGTGTCGACCCATATTGGCCAGCAGGTCATGCACGAGTTGCGGGTCGCGTTGTACCAACACCTGCAATCGCTTTCGCTGGCCTTCTTCGCCACCGCCCGCACGGGAGAGGTGCAATCGCGCATGTCGAGCGACATCGCCGGCTTGCAGGCCCTTTTCACCAATACCGCTTCGGATTTTGCGCGCAATGTCAGCATCGTCCTCACCACTATCGTGGCGATGATCCTGCTCGACTGGCGGCTTGCTTTGGCTTCTCTGGTCTTCTTGCCGGCGCTGGTATGGCTCAACAATCGCGTCGCCGCGCTCCGCGAGCGCATTACCTTCGAGCAGCAGGATCGTATCGCCGACATGTCGGCCACCGTCACCGAGTCGCTCTCGGCCGGCGGCTTCATCCTCGCGCGCACCATGGGCCGCGCCCGCCACCTGGTGCAGCTCTTCCGCCAGACCTCCGCCGATGTGGCCGGGCTCGAACTGCGCTCGCACACGGCCGGTCACTGGGAAATCGCCATTGTCATGTTCGCGCTCGACATCCTGCCGGCACTGACCTTCCTCATCGGCGGCCTGCTGCTGGCGCAGGGACTCGGTGCTTCCATCGGCACATTGGTGGCGCTGATCGCCTTGCAGGAGCAATTGCTGTGGCCGATGCTGGAACTGTTCGAGGCGCGGGTCGAACTGTCGAGGTCGCGGGCGCTGTTGACGCGCGTCTTCAGTTATCTCGATACCGAACCACTGGTGGTCGAGCCGCAGAAGCCGATGACGATCAACATTGCCAATTTCCGTGGTGACGTCGCTTTCGAGGGCATTTCCTTTTCCTATCGGCAAGCCGATCGACCGACCCTGCACGACATCAACCTGCACATTCCAGCGGGAAGTCACACGGCCATCGTTGGCACGACGGGCTCAGGCAAGAGCACGCTGGGCTATCTCATGGCGCGCCTCTATGACCCCGACCAGGGGCGAGTCTGCTTCGACGGCATGGATATCCGTGACCTCAGCTTCGAAACCCTCTCCCATGTGCTCGGCGTGGTGACGCAGGATCCGTTTCTGCTCAATGCCAGCATTGAAGAAAACCTGCGCTTCGCCAATCCCGAGGCCACCAATGCCGAACTGGTGGAAGCTCTCGAGCTGGCGCAACTGACCACGACGGTCGCGGCCCTGCCGCAAGGCATGAAAACCACGGTGGGCGAGCGGGGCTATCAGTTCTCCGGCGGGGAACGCCAGCGCCTGTCGCTGGCCCGGACCATTCTGCGCGACCCCAAGATTCTGCTCTTGGACGAAGCCACGAGCGCGCTCGATCCGGAGACGGAAAAGGCCCTGGCCTCCGCGCTGCAAGCGGCCCGGTCCAGGACCGTCGTGTCCATTGCTCATCGGCTGTCCACCGTTCGCCATGCCGACCAGATCGTGGTGCTCGACCAGGGCCGCATCGTCGAGATCGGCACCCATGATGCCCTGCTGGCGGCCGGCGGCCGCTATAGCCGTCTGGCGACGATCGGATGAAAAGCATTGACGTCTGAAAGCCAAGTCTGATGACCTCCCCCCAAAAGCACCACCGAGCATGACCAACCAACTCATCCTGATCATCGAAGACGACATCGAGATCGTGCGCATCCTGCAGGCCTATTTCGAGCGGGATGGCTTTCGCACCATCGCGGCCACCGACCCGCTGACGGGCCTTGCCCACCATCAGCGCCTCAAGCCCGACCTCGTCGTGCTCGATGTCAAGATGCCCAAGATGGATGGGTACGAGACGCTTGCCGCCCTCCGCCGCATTGATGATACCCCAGTGATCATGGTGACCGCGCTTGCGGAAGACCTCGACAAGCTCCAGGCGCTGCGGCTGGGCGCCGACGACTACGTGGTCAAACCCTTCAATCCGCTCGAGGTGGTGGCACGGGCTCGCGCCATTCTCCGGCGCACCCAAGGCGGACGGCAAAGCTCCGTCCTGCGGGCGGGGCGTCTGAGCATCGATACCGAAGCGCATACAGTGCTGGTCGATGCCGACCCGTTGGCGGTGACGCTGACCGAGTTCCGCCTCCTGGCGCATATGGTGCGGTCGCCCAATCGTGTGTTCGAACGGGGCGAATTAATCGATGCCTGCCTGCCCGAGGGCGAGGCGATGAACCGGACAGTCGACAGCCACATGAGCAATCTCCGGCGCAAGCTGACGACGGCCGGCTTGCCAGCCTTGCTCGTCGGTGTGCGCGGCGTGGGCTACCGTCTGGATGTGTCGCATGGCTAGACAAGTCAGTACAGCGCTGCAGATCGTCATGGTGGCGGTAGCGCTCGCCGCGGCGGTTGCCATCATTGCCTATTTCGGCTTTCCCGCCTATTTCGAGCTGGCGCTTCGCATCTGGCCCACCGTGCCGGAGAACGACGCCCTCTGGACCTGGGTGGATTGGGGCTTTCTGCTGCTCGTCCTGGTCATCGGC
>NZ_JAKFDJ010000125.1:0-10215 GCF_036676215.1 Devosia sp.
GCGGGGGGAAAGGGGTTGGGTGAAAAAGTTGGGGTCCTGGTTGCGGGATACCGCCACCTAGCCTTTCCCCGACAGGGGAGGTTGGGCCGAAGTCCAACGCTTCTTCTGGCGCAATACAGACGCAGCGAATCTCACCCGTCACCGCAAGCAACCCCGGAAGCCGGACAGGTGGTCAGCTACGGCAAGGGTAGCGCGGGGACGGTCAGCCTCCCGTTCAGGCGTCCGGTAGGGCGTCGATGTATGCTTGGTTCGAAGGCCAGATAGAGTCCCCTTCGGCAAGCGCCCAGATCGCACCCTGGATTTCGACGGCGCCCTCCTGAGGTATCCGCTTGCCTTCCAACTGCTTGAACAACGCGTCGAAAGCCGGGTTCTGCAGCACGGGGCCTAGCACATAGATGGCCCCTGGATGGCTGCCGCTACGGCTGTCGTTCAGGCACATCATGAATGCGGGAATGTTGATGGTCTGACCGGGGCTAACCTCGACGATGAAGCGTTGGATGATGATGCCGTTCTGGGTCGAGATGTTGTCTGCGATGAAGATCAGGCCCGCCGGGATTTCGACGGTGATCGGCAGCCGGTAGGGCGCGCCGTCGCGCTCGCCGGTGTGCCGGAGGCTGATGCAGAGCCGTACCAGATCGCCCGAACCTTTGGCCTCCTCCGCGGGTGCGCATTCGTCCGGGGTGAAGACAGAGTAGCCGGTGATCGGCCGCGCGAGCACGACTCCCTCCGGCAATGACCAGGCGCCGACGGGGCGCGCTTCAGAGTCCCCTATGCCTGCCAGACTGGTCGTCGTCTGTGCCCACGCCGCCGGAGCCATGATAAACAGGAGAGCGAACAGGATCGGGGAGACGAGGCGCTTCATGCGCTCATTGGTCGACATGTGGAGGCCGCCTTTTCCTTGGCAATGCGCGCGGTGGCGAATACCTTGTGCTCGGGACCGACGGCGCTGCCGGTCTTGATCACCTTGCCGGCGGCATCGTGGATTTCCCAGTGCCAGTTGGCATTCAGGCCGCTACCGCCCTTGAGACGCAGCACGATCGGCAGGATGTTGTCCTGGATCATGAATGCTTTATTGCCCAGCTTGGCACGGGGTGGAAGGGGGAAAGTGGGAAAGAATCGCCGGAAGCCCGATCTCCCAGTCGTCTCCCTCCCCCTTGAGGGCTTCGAGCCAAAACTGCCGTCCAGGATGGGACCCGATGCTGTCGCAACCACAGGGCAGGCTTCCCTCCCCCTTGAGGGGAGGGGCTTTGGCTCCGCTCCTGACCCACACCCACAGATCGTCACCCTCGCGCTCGACCCGAGGGCTCTTCACCTGCGGAATGTCGGCTAAGTGCAGGCCCCTCGGGTCAAGCCCGAGGTGACGACCGCGTTTGCTGGGGTGTGCAGCGGTCAGCACCAACTTATCCCCCTCCCCAAAACCTGTGGCACACTCCTTCCCATCACTCCGCATGGGCGGCCTGCAGGCGAACAGTGGTGGGGGTGAGCCGGGCGCGGCCTTTGCCTGCCGCGCAGGTTCGAGAGCCGGCCGCACCGTGGCGAGCGATCACGGTGCGCGATAACCGGTCCTGTTCCAAAAACCGGCACCCCGAGGCGGCTACCGTCTCATTTTTTACTACTCAGAGGCGATTGCCGTCTCGGGGTCCGTCCGATCATGACAACCGCACCACAGGCGGCGCTTCCGCACGCCTAGACTTCAGAACGGCGATATTCAATGCGGTCGCCGGCAAAGACGAGATGGTCGCGGATCGGGCCGACCAGCGGACACGGATTTGGGTAGTACCAGGCCTGGTCGGGGCCGTCAGCGGTCAGGGTCTTGATCGTGTAATAGTGCGCTTCGCCCTTATAGGGACAGGTGGCGCGGGTTTCGGAGAGTTCCAGGATATCCTCGCGCACATCCTGGCGCGGCAGGAAGATGCGCAGCGGCTCGCCTGGCTCATCGAGCTCGAGCGCGTTCAGCGAACTGCCGATTTCGGCATCGTCGAACAGAACATGGACCCGGCCTTCGGCGGGGGTAATCTTGATATCCTTGTCCAGACATTGACGCGTCATGATGTCCTGCCAGTTATGAGGTTGGAAGCTCATGGGGGACAACGCGCGAGAGGAAAGCGGGTTCACCCCGACCTTGACTCCGAACAGGCCCAGCCATATATCCCCGTCACCCTGTTAGCACTCTACAATCGCGAGTGCTAACAGCGCAAAAATTGCATTTCAGATTGATGCTATAGGAGCAATCATGAGCTTCCGTCCCCTGCACGACCGCGTGGTCGTCCGTCGTCTCGACAGCGAAGAAAAGACCAAAGGCGGGATCATCATCCCCGACACCGCCAAGGAAAAGCCCTCCGAAGGCGTGATCGTTGCCGTGGGCCCTGGCGCCCGCGACGAAGATGGCAAGTACATCACCCCCGACGTGAAGGCCGGCGACCGCGTGCTGTTTGGCAAGTGGAGCGGCACCGAGGTCAAGGTTGACGGTGAAGACCTGCTGATCATGAAGGAATCCGACATCATGGGCATCATCGAAGGCTGATCGCCTTCCTGAACCCATTCGTTTCCATTGCACTTTAAGGAGCGCCTCACATGGCTGCCAAAGAAGTAAAGTTCTCCACCGAAGCCCGCGACAAGATGCTGCGCGGCGTCAACATCCTGGCCAATGCCGTTAAGGTAACGCTGGGGCCAAAAGGTCGTAACGTCGTCATCGAAAAGTCGTTCGGTGCCCCGCGCATCACCAAGGACGGCGTCACCGTTGCCAAGGAAATCGAACTGGAAGACAAGTTCGAGAACCTGGGCGCCCAGCTGCTGCGTTCGGTCGCCTCCAAGACCAATGACATTGCCGGCGACGGCACCACCACCGCCACCGTGCTCGGCCAGGCCATCGTCGTCGAAGGCGTCAAGGCTGTTGCCGCCGGCTTCAACCCGATGGATCTGAAGCGCGGTATCGACCTCGCCGTCGAAGAAGTCGTCGCTTCGCTCAAGGCCGCTTCGTCCAAGATCAAGTCGTCTTCGGAAGTTGCTCAGGTCGGCACCATTTCGGCCAACGGCGAATCCGCCATCGGCGACATGATTGCCGAAGCCATGCAGAAGGTCGGCAACGAGGGTGTCATCACCGTCGAAGAAGCCAAGACCGCCGAGACCGAACTCGAAGTCGTCGAAGGCATGCAGTTCGACCGCGGGTACCTCTCGCCCTACTTCGTCACCAATGCCGAGAAGATGACCGCCGTTCTGGAAGATCCGCTGATCCTCCTGCACGAGAAGAAGCTGAGCAACCTCCAGGCCATCCTGCCGATCCTGGAAGCCGTTGTGCAGTCGCAGCGCCCGCTGCTGATCATTGCCGAAGACATTGAAGGTGAGGCTCTCGCGACCCTCGTCGTCAACCGTCTGCGTGGCGGCCTCAAGGTTGCTGCCGTCAAGGCTCCGGGCTTCGGCGACCGCCGCAAGGCCATGCTGGAAGACATCGCCATCCTGACCGGTGGTTCGGTGATCTCGGAAGATCTCGGCATCAAGCTCGAGAACGTGACCATCGACATGCTCGGCACTGCCAAGCGCGTTGAAATCACCAAGGAAAACACCACGATCGTGGATGGCGCCGGCACGTCCGAAGACATCCAGGGCCGCGTTGGCCAGATCAAGTCGCAGATCGAAGAAACCACTTCGGACTACGACAAGGAGAAGCTGCAGGAACGCCTGGCCAAGCTCGCCGGTGGCGTTGCGGTGATCAAGGTCGGCGGCTCGACGGAAGTCGAAGTCAAGGAGCGCAAGGACCGCGTCGACGACGCGCTGAACGCAACCCGCGCCGCCGTTGAAGAAGGTATCGTTGCTGGCGGTGGCGTGGCGCTGCTGCGCGCTTCGAGCCACATGCAGGTCAAGGGCGCCAACGCCGACCAGGAAGCCGGCATCGCCATCGTTCGCCGCGCCCTGCAGGAGCCGGTGCGCACGATCGCCAACAATGCGGGTGCCGAAGGCTCCGTCGTCGTGGGCAAGATCCTCGAAAGCAGCTCGATCACGTTCGGCTACAATGCCGCGACGGGCGAATATGGCGACCTGATCACCATGGGCGTCATCGACCCGGTGAAGGTGGTTCGCACCGCCCTGCAGGACGCTGCTTCGGTCGCTTCGCTGCTGATCACCACAGAAGCCCTCATCGTCGAGGCTCCCAAGGACGCAGCACCCGCAATGGGCGGTGGCGGCGGCGGCATGGGCGGCATGGGCGGTATGGACTTCTAAGAAGTCCGACCCAGAAGCTTTGGAGTTCGTTTCTTCCCAGTCACGGACTTCACGAGAAAGGCGCAGTGGCAACACTGCGCCTTTTTCTTGCCGACGCGCGGCGCTAGACTGCGCAGATCACCCAGCGAGGATTCGATGCAGACACCCCGACGCGGCAGCGCCTACGATCAGGCGGAGGCTGCCTTCAAAAGCGCAACCAGCAAGCCGGTGGAGGCGCCGCGCAAGCCGGCGGCCGCGCCAGAAGGCAGGGAGATGGTGACGCTGCGGCTCGATCGTGCCGTGCTGGAGCATTTCCAGGAAGATGGTGCTGGCTGGCAGGAGCGCATCAACGCCGCCCTGCGCGCGGCCGCCGGGCTCGACCCGGCCTAGCCAATCAGAAAAACAGCAGCCGCAGGGCCAGCGCGATCGACACCACCACGACGACCGGCCGGATGATCCTGGCGCCGTAGCGGATGCCGGTGTGCGCCCCGATATAGCCGCCGACCACTTGCCCGATAGCCATGGCAATGGCGGCCGGCCACACCACGTCCCCGGCCGGGATGAAGATGGTCAGCGCCGCCAGGTTTGAGGTGAGGTTGAGGATCTTGGTATTGCCCGAGGCGCGGGTAAGGCCAAAGCCGAACAGCATGACAAAGCCGATGGTCAGGAACGAGCCGGTGCCTGGCCCGAAGATGCCGTCGTAAAAGCCGATGGCAAAGCCCATGATCGGGACGAACAGGCCAAAGGGCAGCCGGGCCGCCTTGTCGGCGTCCGAAAGATTGGGCGCGAACAGGAAGTAGAGCGCGATGCCGATCAGCGCGACGGGCACGGCGACATCGAGCAGGCTGATATCGATCTGCTTGACCACCAGCGCGCCGATGAGGCTGCCGGCATAGGTCAGCACGATGGCAGGGACCAGCGCCTTGAGCGAGACGAAGCCGCGGCGCCAATAGGTGAAGGCGGCCATGCCGGTGCCGAAGACCGATTGCAGCTTGTTGGTGGCCAGGGCCGAAACGGGCGGCAGGCCGACCGAGAGCAGTGCCGGCAACGCGATCATGCCGCCGCCGCCGGCAATGGCATCGACGAAGCCGGCCAGCATGCCAACGGCCGCGAGGGCCAGCAGAATAAGGGGATCGAGCATAATGTCCGGGTGGTCAGGGAGTGTGGGGAGGTGGTGCTTCGGCGACGCGCCGCTCGTAGATCGGGATATTGATCATCGAGGACATGAAGCCGCTCATCATCAGCTGAAAGCCTGTTACCAGCGCGGTCATGGCCAGGATGACCGGGCGCATGGTGCGGCTGGAATTGAGCGGGCCGAAATCGCGTATGGCCCACTGGTTTACACCCCAGACCAGCGCGGCGAGGCCGACCAGCATCAGGGTGATGGCAACCAGCAGGATGCGTTCCAGCGTCACGGCTTCGAGCAAGCGGTCGTAATGGCCTGAGCGGGGTATGAAGCCATAGCGGGAGGCAAAGCGCCGGCCGATGATGGCGAAGGAAATCGACTGAACGCCGACGATGATGCAAAGCGCGGCGACGAGGAAGGTGTGTACGTCGAACGACACATGTCCGAGGCGGAACGGTCCGGGCAGCAGGATGGCACCGACCAGCAGCCCCAGCCCGAGCAGGGCAATGCCGGGATAGAGGAAGAGCCAGCGCGGGGAGAACAGCAGCAGGAAGCGCAAATGGCGCCAGCCGTCGCGGAAGGAGCGCAGATGCGGTGGCCGGGACCGACCATCCTTGGCGAGCCTGGTCGGCACCTCGCGCAGATCGAGTTGCGCCAGCGTGGCCTTGACCACCATTTCGGAGGCGAATTCCATGCCCGTGGTGCGCAGATTGAGCCCCAGGACCGCAGCGCGGGAGAAGCCGCGCAGGCCGCAGTGAAAGTCGCCAATCGGGGTGCGGAAGAACAGCCGGCCCACCGCGCTCAGCACCGGATTGCCGATATAGCGGTGATGCCAGGGCATGGCGCCGGGCGCGATGCCGCCGGCGAAGCGATTGCCCATGACGAGGTCGGCGCCGTCGCGCAACTGGGCGACGAAGGCGTCGAGATTGGCAAAATCGTAGCTGTCGTCGGCATCGCCCATGATGACGAAACGCCCGCGAGCCGCCTCGATGCCGCCCGCCAGCGCTGCGCCATAGCCGCGCTCTGCCACCGGTACGACGCGGGCGCCCTGGCCTTCAGCGATCTGGCGGGAGCCGTCGGTCGAGCCGTTGTCGGCGATGACGATCTCGCCGGCGATGCCGGTGCGATCAAGGAAACTCAGCGCCTTGCCGATGCAGGTGGCCAGCGTCTCTGCCTCGTTGAGGCAGGGCATCAGGATGGTCAGTTCGAGTTCGTCGGCCAAATCGTCCCCCCCGGCAGAATGCTGCTTGTGCCGTGAATCGGGGCGCCGTGGCAATTCTCAGGCGTCGAGTTTCGCCGACAGGTCGAGGCGATCGAGGAAGGCGGTCAGTTTGGCCGTTCTCGTACGCGACCACTTGGCCGTGCGCGAGACGATGAGGCAGGCCTGGCTTTGCAGCATCACGCCGTCTTCGAGCACACGCAGGCCGTTGGCGGCGAGGGTGGAGCCGGTGGTGGTGATATCGACGACGATATCGGCAACACCAGATGCGGGCGCCGCCTCGGTCGCGCCCAGGCTCTCGACGGTGCGGTATTCGGCGATGCCGGCGCTGGCGAAATGCTGGCGGGTGATGGTGATATATTTGGTGGCGATGCGCATCCAGCGGCCATGGCGGCTGCGGAAATCGGAGGCGACGTCGGCCAGATCGTGCATGTGGGTGACGTCGATCCAGGCATCGGGCACAGCGACCACCACATCGGCACCTCCGAAGCCAAGCTGACTGGCGACCGAGACACTGGCGGGACCGCTCTCGCTGGTTTCGTGGATCAGATCGAGGCCGGTGACGCCCACATCAATCGTGCCGCGAATGAGTTCGCGGGCAATCTCGGAGGCGGGGAAGAAGCGCACCGTGATATCGGGCATGCCCTCGATGGCGCCGAGATAGGAGCGCGCGCCGCCGGGGCGGGTGATGGTCAGGCCCCTTGCCGCGAACCATTCCCGGGTGAGCTCTTCGAGGCGCCCCTTGGAGGGGACGGCGAGGGTGATGCCGGTCATGAGCGGACCTCCGCTTCGAGGCGATCGACCCAGACGGAACAGCCCGAGGCGGCGATGGGCGCGGTGGCGCCGAGCCGTTCGAGCAGGCGGTCATACTGGCCACCAGAGGCCAGGATTTCGCCGCTGGGGCCGGTCATTTCGAAGACGATGCCAGTGTAGTAGTCCAGGCGCGGCGAGAAGCTGGCGTCGAAGGTGACGCGGGCTTCGCCGAGGCCATTGAGGTGGCGGCGGATGGCGCGGATGGGCGCGCCCAGCATTAGTTTGTGCTGGCTGGCCAGCGCTTCCACCCGGGTCAGCGCCTGCAGCACAGGACCCGAAATTGCGAGATAGTCGCGCAGCAGTTTCAGGGTCTCGGGCGGGACATGCGCCGCATCGAGCGCTTGCTGTTCGAGATAGCGGTCGGCGATTTCCTCGGGGGAGCGACCCTCGGAAAGGCTGAGGCCGGCGGCGACCATTTGTTCGGTGACACTCTCGACCAGTGCCTTGCGGCCGGGCTGCTGTTCGCGCGCTGCGTCCGGCGCCGCTTCGAGCCGGGTCAGCAGGCGATCGAGCGCCTCGGTGTGGCCGAAACGGTTGCGGATTCGTGGGCGCCATGGGTCGGGCATGTCGGCCTGCACCAGCAGCGCCTCGAACAGGCCAACGCCGCCAAGGCGGATATCGGGGGCGACGCCGAAAATGGAGAGGGAGGCGCGGGCGAAGGTCAGCACCTGGTCGAGCGCCACGTCGCCATCAGGTTGGGCGAGCAGTTCGATACCAGCCTGATCGAACTCAGCCGGGCCAGTTTCGCGCTGGCGGAAGATGGGACCCAGATAGGAGAAGGCGGCCGGCTCGCCGACGCCATCCTCGATATAGGCGGTGACGATGGGCAGGGTGAAATCAGGACGCAGGCAATATTCGGCGCCGGTGGCATCGGTGGTCAGCAGCAGGCGGCGGCCGAATTCCTCCCCGGCGAGGTCGAAATAGGGATCGGCCGACAGCAGCAAGGGCGGCGTGGCGCGGGTGGCGCCCTGTGCCTCGACGAGGGCTTCCAGACTGGCGCGGCGGAGAGCGGTCCCGGTCATGGGTTCACCTCTCCTGTCGCATGCCGACTGTTGCACAATCTCCCCCCGGCTCCGGACGGCACCTCCCCCTTGATGGGGGAGGCTGGGAGGGGGTGCGAGAGCCCCCATATCGCGGCCAAACCACCCCCACCCTTGATCCCTCCCCACAAGGGGGAGGGTGTCGACTGGGGCATCGCAGACAATGCCGGCATGCCATCGAATGTGTTGGAGGCGCCCGGTATCATTGCTCGCTCAGCAGCTTCTGGACGACGCTGACCAGTTCGTCGCGCTTGATCTCGAACTGGCCGGGGCGGGCGGCTTTCCATTCGGCGTTGTCGGTGATGGCGGCAGCGGCCTGCTTGCCGGCGATCAGATCCTTGACCTGGAGGATGCCGGCATCGCGCTCCTGGCTGCCTTCGATGATGACGATGGGCGAGTTGCGCTTGTCGGCATAGGCGACCTGCTTGCCGAAGTTCTTGGTGTTGCCCAGGAACATTTCGGCACGGATGCCGGCATTGCGCAGTTCGGCGACCATGGCCTGGTAGCGGGCCATCTGTTCCTTATCCATGACGAGGACGACGACGGGACCGACCGGCTCGGTGGCGCCGAGATTGCCGGTGAGTTTGAGCGCATTGGCGAGGCGCGAGACGCCGATGGAAAAGCCGGTGGCGGGCACCGGCTCGCGGCGGAAGCGGGAGACGAGGCCATCGTAGCGGCCACCGCCGCCGACCGAACCGAAGACCACGTCCTGACCCTTTTCGTTCTGCACCTTGAAGGTCAGTTCGATCTCAAAGACCGGGCCCGTGTAGTATTCGAGGCCGCGGACCACGGAGGGATCGAGCACGACGCGCGTGCCGAAGCCGGCAGCACTGACGAGGCCAAAGATGGCAGCCAGTTCCTGAACGCCCTGGAGGCCGGTTTCGGAACCGCCGATCAGGCCGGCAAGCGTGTTGATGGTCGAGACGACATGGGCATTGCTGCCCTTTTCGACGCCAGAAGCGGGTGTGCCACTGTCGATATAGGCAAGCAGCGGCTCGATCTGGTCGGGCGTCAGACCGGCGCCCTTGGTGAAGTCACCACTCTCGTCCTTGCGGCCGGCGCCGAGCAGCAGCTTGACGCCCTCGGTGCCGAACTTGTCGAGCTTGTCGATGGCGCGCAACACGGTGAGCTTCTGCTCGTCCGTGATGACGCCAGCGGTGGCGAGCACGCCATCGAGCACCTTGCGGTTGTTGACGCGGACGACGTACTGGCCCTCAAGCCCCAGCGCATCCATGACGTCGGCCATCATCATGCACATTTCGGCGTCGGCTTCGGGGCCGCCTGCCCCCACCGTATCGGCGTCGAACTGCATGAACTGGCGGAAGCGGCCCGGGCCGGGCTTCTCGTTGCGGAAGACATAGCCCTGGCGGTACGAGCGGTAGGGCTTGGGCAGGGTCTCGAAATTCTCGGCGAAGTAGCGGGCGAGCGGCGCGGTGAGGTCGTAGCGCAGGCTCATCCACTGCTCGTCATCGTCCTGCAGGGAGAAGACGCCGGCATTGGGCCGATCGGTATCGGGCAGGAACTTGCCGAGGGTCTCGGTATATTCAAACAGGGGCGTTTCGACCGGGTCGAAGCCATAGCGCTCATAGACTTTCCTGATCTTGTCGATCATGGCGCCCACCGCAGCGATTTCGCCGGGCGTGCGGTCCTCGAAGCCGCGCGGCAGACGCGGGGCGATCAGCTTGGTCTTTTCGGTCATCTGGCAGTTCCTGGAAGTCGCGCCGTTGTTAGCGGATCGGGGTTGTGGAGACAACAGGCGCGCCAATGCGCCCATACGGCTTTCGCCGGCGGGTTAGAGACAGGCGGACCCCGAGGCGGCT
>NZ_JAKFDJ010000126.1:0-2020 GCF_036676215.1 Devosia sp.
CGTCTACCGCATCGGCAGCTACATCCCGGTGCCGGGTATCGATCCGGAAGCCATGCTGCGGCTGATGGACACCCAGAAGGGCACCATCGTGGACATGTTCAACATGTTCTCCGGTGGCGCCCTGAACCGGTTCAGCCTGTTCGCGCTGAACGTGGTTCCGTATATCTCCGCCTCCATCATCGTGCAGCTCATGGGCCAGATCTACGAGCCCTGGAAGGCGATGAAGAAGGAAGGCGAGAGCGGTCGGCGCAAGCTGACCCAGTATTCGCGCATCGGCGCCGTGTTCCTCGCCATCGTCCAGGCCGGCTCCATCGCCTCGATGCTGCAGGGCCAGAGCGCCGGCGCGGGCATCCCGGTGGTCTACGCCCCGGGCCCGGGCTTCATCCTGACCGCGGTGGTCGCGCTGACGGCCGGCACCATCTTCCTGATGTGGCTGGGCGAGCAGATCACCGAGCGCGGTATCGGCAACGGCATTTCGCTGATCATCTTCGCGGGTATCGTCGCCAGCCTGCCGGGCGCGGCCCTGAGCACCTTCCAGCAGGTCAGCAACGGCGAGATCAGCGCCTTCGCGATCCTGGTGATCCTGGCGCTGGTGGTTGGCGTCACGTACTTCGTCGTGTTCATGGAGCGCGGCCAGCGCCGCATCACCGTGAACTATGCCCGGCGCCAGGGTGGCCGCCAGGCGTACATGAACCAGAATTCGCACCTGCCGCTCAAGCTGAACATGGCCGGCGTGATCCCGCCGATCTTCGCGTCCAGCCTGATCATGTTCCCGGCGACCATGTCCACCTGGTTCGGCCAGGCCGGCGCCCCCACGGGCGACGGGTGGCGCGATCAGCTCATGGCGGCCCTGCAGAATCTTAGCCTGGCCCTGGCGCCCAGCGAGCCGCTGCACATGCTGCTCTACGGCGCGATGATCATCGGCTTCGCGTTCTTCTACACCGCCCTGGTCTTCAACTCCCAGGAGACGGCGGACAACCTCAAGAAGTCTGGCGCCCTGGTGCCGGGCATCCGCCCCGGCAAGGCGACCGCCGACTACATCGACGGCGTGCTGACCCGGCTGACCCTGATCGGTGCGCTCTACCTGGTCCTCGTGTGCCTGCTGCCCGAGCTGATCCGGTCGTTCTGGTCGGTCCCGTTCTACTTCGGCGGCACGTCGCTGCTGATCGTGGTTGTGGTGGTGATGGACTTCACCGCCCAGATTCAGGCTCACCTGATGTCGCATCAGTACGAGAGCCTGATGAAGAAGGCAAATCTGAAAGGCGGCAGTCGCGGTCTTACCCGCGGCTGAGCCAACGATGGGCGGTCCGCGCGGCGGCTTGGCGCGCGGATAGGCCGGTACCCGTTCCTGCGCTGGAGTAGCGCGGGGCGTCCGACCCCTGGAGGGGGAGGGCAGTGCCAGTCTGTCGCCGGAGCATGGGCACACTCCCCATGCCGGGTTTCCCGGGTCTTTGACCCGGGGGGCTTCAAATTAACCCCGAGCCCTTGTACAATTTCCGATTCACTGCGCTCAATTTAAGTTGGAGAACGCCTGATGGCGCGCATCGCGGGTGTCAACCTGCCTGTCCAGAAGCATGTCTGGGTGGGCCTGCAGAGTATCTTTGGCATTGGCCGTACCCGGTCGAAGCTTGTTTGTGAAGCGGCCGGCGTGGCGCCTGCCACGAAGATCCGTGACCTGTCCGAGCCGGACATCGAGCGCATCCGCGCCGAAGTGGCGAAGTACACGGTCGAAGGCGACCTGCGACGTGAAGTCGGCATGTCGATCAAGCGACTGATGGACCTGGGCTGCTACCGCGGCCTGCGCCATCGTCGTGGCCTTCCGATGCGCGGTCAGCGCACCCGGACCAACGCCCGCACCCGCAAGGGTCCGCGCAAAGCCATCAAGAAGTAAGGGCAGCCAATGAACAAGCCGGCAGTCAAGACCAAGAAGAAGATCAAGCGAGTCGTCACCGACGGCATCGCCCACGTCCAAGCTTCTTTCAACAACACCATCGTCACCATTACCGACCGCCAGGGCAAT
>NZ_JAKFDJ010000127.1:0-1727 GCF_036676215.1 Devosia sp.
GGCATCGGCTTTAGCAGCGTCGAGGGCGTGGGCTCCACCTTCTGGATCGAGATCGCCGCGCCGGTCTGCGGACGCCCGGCGCCGATCACCGCCGACCGCTGGCTCGCGGGCCTGCGCATCCTGGTGGTCGAGGACAACGCAACCAACCGCATGGTGGCCCTACGCATGCTAACCGAGTTGGGCGCCGAGGTGGAGATCGCCCGCGACGGCGCGGAAGGGGTCGAACAGGCTGCGGCCAGTTCCTACGACCTCATCTTCATGGATATCCAGATGCCGGTGATGGATGGGGTCGAGGCCGCCCGGCGGATCCGGTCGCTTCCCGGCCAGGCCGGAGAGACCCCGATCGTCGCCATGACCGCCAACGTCCTGCCCGATCAGATCGAGACCTATCGGCGCGCGGGGATGGACGGTCACGTGGCCAAGCCGATTTCGCCGGCCGCCCTGCTGGCCGAGGTCTCCCGGCTGGCCGAGGACCTCGCCCCGGAACAGGCGGCCTAGGGTCGGACTCAATCGGATGTCGCGAAAATCGGCTCGTGGCGTCCTTCTCCCCTTGCGCGAGAAGGTGGCGGGCGAAGCCTGACGGATGAGGGGGCTCTCGGAACTCGCAGGTTAGGCCGGCGAAGCCAAGATCGACCACGGAAGACACGGAAACCACCGACGGAGCCGAACCCGACGGGCCGCGGCGCTGCATGTCCGTGCTTTTCGTGTTTTCCGTAGTCAGTCTTCCCTGAGGTTCGCGGCTGCGCCGCCGCCAATCGGATAGGGCCATCGACCCTTCATCCGACCCCGCGGAGTTTACGCTCGGGCCGACCTGCGGTCGGACCCGGGGCAGGGCCATCTTCTCCCACAAGGGGAGAAGGACCATGGCCCTACGCCAACCATCGCTCAACTAAGTCCGAATCCTAGGCCAGTTCGCGCTGGCGGGCGCGCATGCCGCTGGTGTCGGTCTCCGTCAGGGTGCGCAACAGGTTGACCAGCGAGGCGCGGGCCTCCTGCGGCAGGCGCTCAAAGGCGGTCAGCAGCTCCAGCGCGCCCGGCGTTCGGATCCGGCTGAGCATGTCGATATCGCCGCCAATCTCCGCGCCCGATGTGTCGAGCACGTCCATCAGGTCGACCACGCGGCAGCGCAAGGCGCGCGCGATCTGGACGAGGCGGGAGAAAGATATGCGGTTGGCGCCGTTCTCGTACTTCTGGATCTGCTGGAAGCTGACGCCGCACTGTTCGGCCAAGGCTTCCTGAGACATCCCGATCGTGCGACGGCGTATCCGAACCGAGGCGCCGAGGGCCACATCCATCGGGTCTGGTGTCTTGTTCGAGAGCTCCGCGTTCATCGTCGTCTCCTCACCCGAAACGTCCGCGGTCTGAACGAAGCGCGCCGGGGATCGCTTAGGATTCGATGAAGTTAAGGCTCATATTTCAGCTTTGAAAAGTGCGCTCATCGTCTCAGGCTTGACCATAGACGAGCATGTTCAGCGAACATGTTTCTTGGATTAGCTGGATGTGGCCGTCTTGCCCCCGAGCGAGAGCGACGAAGTCTTCGCCTCGCCTGGCGCCATCTCCGCGACATCTGCGCCGTTTAGGTGGGGTTTCTCAAGGCCGTCGTAAAAATAGTGAACCGGCACCTTGAGCGCATCGGCCAGCCGCCAGATCATCGAGGCCGAAATCCGATTGGCGCCGCACTCGTACTTCTGGACCTGCTGGAAGGTCACGCCGCAAAGCTGTCCCAG
>NZ_JAKFDJ010000128.1:0-19956 GCF_036676215.1 Devosia sp.
CGCAGCCAGAGATAGGCGGCGAGATAGGCGTGGGGCGGGACCAGGGCGGGATCGTGATAGGTGGTCGTCTCGTCGAGCTGATAGCCACGGGCGGGCTGCAGCAGGATGGCGACATTGCCGAAGATCAGTGCCGGAAGATGGAAGGCGTCGCCGCGCACAAACGGATCGGTCGCGGGGTGGCCCCAGCGGGCGGTGACAGCATCGCGGATCGGCGCCGGGAGGGCGGCGAAGAGGGTGGCGTAGCGGGCGAGAGTGAGCGTGGCCGGGGTGGTGCCACGCTGCGGGTTAGCATTGGTGGGGCCAGATTGGAGGAAGGCGATGAGGTCGGCGCTACTATCCGGCAAGGCCCCCTCACCCGGCGGCTGCGCCGCCGACCTCTCCCCAGAGGGGCGAGGTGAGAGCGCATACCCCGCCCCTTCCAGCGCCCGCAGCATCTCCACCGTCGACTGCGGCGCGTCGTAGCCGACGCCGTTCGCCAGCCTGCCGTCGCGGATGGGGTAGTTGGCGAGGACGATTGCGATCCTGCGGTCCGCACTGGGGGTGGAGCGCAGGCGGGACCAGTTGGCGGCCAGCGATACAGCGCGGGTGATGCCGGGGGCATCGGGGGTGTAGGCCGTCAGCGGCACCTGGCAGCGATCGTGCCAGACGGCGTCGGCCTTGTGGCCGACGATGAGGCCGCCGAGGCGGCCGTCGACCTCGGGCATGACGAGGAACATCGCCATGTCCTTGGAGGAGAGACCCTGGCTGTCGGCGCGCCATTGCGCCTCGGAGCGGCCGGACTGGATGAGCTGGATCACCGGGGCGTCGCTGGTGGAAAAGGGGTTGGATTTGTCGTCCAGACCATCGATGCCAAGCGCGAAACCCGTGAGATTGAAAACGGCCACGGGCGGAAAGGCCGTCAGCGCTTGCTGCACGAAGCGAATGCAGGGGGCTTCCTTGAGCGAGGAGACGAGCAGCGGCACCGGGGCGAGGCCCTGGGCTTCGAGCTCCGCGATCAGGGCTTCGATTGTAGCGGTGCCAGCGCCTTCGAGGGCGGCACGGTAGAAGAGGATGGGCACATGCGCAGCACCGGGCCGGTGGATCGCGCGCAGGCCAGCTTCGTCGGTCATGCCGGTAGTCGGATGCCAGAGGCCGAAGCGGGCGAAGGGTTGGGGTACCAGATCCACAAGGAGGGCCCCCTCACCCGGCGGCTGCGCCGCCGACCTCTCCCCCGAAGGGAGAGGTGAAGATAGAGCGTTGAACGCCCGCAGGATCGTATCTGCATTGTCCGGGCCACCGGCGACAAAGAGGCCGTGCAGGCGGTTCCAGTCGTCGGGATGAATGGTGGAGCGCGATTGCAGGATGGGGTCGGGATTGGCATCGCCGGGGAGCAGCGCGAGCGGAATTTTGCGATTGGCGCAGAGGGCGGTGAGTTCGTCGACGCCATACTGGAAATAGGCTGCCCCGCCGATGAGGCGGAGGACCACGAGGCGGGCATGGGTGACGGTCTGCTCCAGCCAGAGATCGACCGAGAGATTGTTGGACAGGCGCAGCGTATTGGCGAGGCGGAGTTCGCCCTCCCCTGCCCGGTCGGCAGCGCCGGCGAGCATGGCCAGTTCGCTATCGGCCGACGACGCAAAGATCAGCGCGCCGGGGCGCTGCTTGAGGTCGATGGCTTCGCCTTCCTGCTGGATGGCGCCGGCCTGCGCGGAGAGGAGGTGCACGGCGCTAGGCCTTCTTGAGGAACTCGGTGCGCAGGACGAGGCCCTTTACCTTTTCGGCATTGCACTCGATCTCGGCGGTATCGTCGGTCAGCCTTATGTTCTTGATCAGCGTGCCGCGCTTGAGGGTGACCGAGGTGCCCTTGACCTTGAGGTCCTTGATCAGGGTGACGGCGTCGCCATCGTTAAGCTGGGTGCCGTTGGAGTCCTTGGTGATCTCGGTCATGACTGGTCCTTTGGTTTGAATACCCCCACCCTGCCTCCCCCTGACAGGGGGAGGAAGAGATCGAGGTCAGGCTTTGCTCTCTCAGGCCGCGACAGCCAAAGCGCGTTGCAGGCTGGCGGTTATGGCGGCGCGGTCGAGCGGGCTTTCGCCGATGACGACCAGTGCTGTCTCGCGCAGTTCGCCGTCCTTCCAGGGACGGTCGAAATAGGCGGTGACGCGGGGGCCGACGGCCTGGATGGCCAGGCGGGCGGCGGCACCGGGCACGGCGGCGAAGCCCTTCAAACGCAGCACATCGTGGTCACGGATCGTGGCCTCGATCGTGGCAAGCAGCTCGTCCTTGCCGGTAATGGCCGGCAGGCGCAACGAGAAGCTGTCGAAATCATCGTGCTCGTGCGTCTCGCCGCCATGTTCCAGCTCGTGGTGGCTGGGGCGATTGGCGATATCGTCTTCGCTCCCCATGCCGAGGCCGAGCAGGGCCATGATGTCGACATGACCATTGTGGGCGCGGATGAGGCCGGTGCCGGGGCGCATTTCGGCGCGGAGGCCGGCTTCAACCTTGTCGAGGGTCGCTGCGTCGACGAGGTCGGCCTTGTTGAGCACGACCAGATCGGCGGCCGAAAGTTGGTCCTCGAACAGTTCGCCCAGGGGCGTTTCGTGGTCGAGCATTTCGTCGAGCCGGCGGCGGGCGTCGACGGCGGCCTCGTCACTGGCAAATCGCCCTTCGGCCAGCGCCGAGGCATCGGCAACGGTCACCACGCCATCAATGGTCACCTGCGCCTTGATCTCGGGCCAGTTGAAGGCGCGGATCAGGGGCTGTGGCAGCGCCAGGCCCGAGGTTTCGATGACGATGTGGTCGAACTTTTCCGGGCGGGCGAGCAGCGCCTGCATGGTGGGGATGAACTCGTCGGCCACGGTGCAGCAGATGCAGCCATTGGACAGCTCGATCATATCTTCTTCGCGGCAAGTCTCGTCGCCGCAGCCGGCGAGGATATCCTTGTCGACGCCCAGATCACCGAACTCGTTGATGATCAGCGCGATGCGCTTGCCCTTGGGAGCGTGCGCCAGCAGGTGGCGCACGAGCGTGGTCTTGCCGGCGCCGAGGAAGCCGGTGATGACGGTGGTCGGGATCTTGCTCATGCGTGGGCTCCTGCGGGGACAGCCGCACTGCGGGCAGCAAGGACGTCGTTGAGCTTGCCGAAGACGGTGCCCAGCACCAGCCAGAAAACCAACGCGGTGCCCAGGGTGATGGCGGCGAATTCGGTGGCGAGATGGGCCGGGACAGCACTCGGCTCATCGGGAGCGGCAGGAGCGCCGATGATGTGTGGGGCGACGACCAGCGCGATGGCGACGGCAAAGGCCCAGCTGGCGCGCGTCTTGGCCAGCAGCAGGCAGGCCGCACCGGTTGCGAGAGCCGTGCCAGTCCACCAGATCTGGCGCGCGCCCAGATCGCCGGCGGGCATGCCCGGCAGTTCGGGCGCGAGGCCATAGGCCGGGGCGAGCGAGAAGGTAATGAAGCCGGCCATGCCCCAGAGGAAGCCATTGGCGAAGGTGATCGGGATGCCGGCGAACATGGAGACGGCGCCGATGACGAGGGCAAAGCCGGCGGCGGCGAGGACGGTCGCCAGGGTGGTATAGGCGGTGCGTTCGAAACCATCCTGCGGGGCCCATTCGGGCTCGGCCTGCGTGGTGGCGACCACGTCGTGGCTATGCTCGGGCGTGCCTTCGGGGTGTTCGTGCGCGGCGACGACGGCTGCTTCGCCGTGGCTATGGCCGCCTTCGCCCTCGAAGGTCTCGGCATGCAGAATAATCGGGGTGACGCGGAAATGCTGGATCGCGGCCGTGACCAGGCCAGCACAAAGGGCTGCGAGAAGCGCAGCGGCAAACAGATTGCGGATCATTTTGATTTACTCTCGTTTCTGGTGGTCGCGCTTCCGAACCGCAAAACCGGTTCCCACTTTTGCTGGAAGCGCTCCGGTCCCTGCCTAGTGGCAGGGGAAGCCCATGGCGTGGCGGGTGTCGTGGGCGCCATTATGCAGGCGGTAATCGCCGGCAAAGCCGGTGCCGACCAAGAGGGTCAGCCCGAGCATGAGCGCCAGCGAACCGGCAATGATACGCTGGGAAATCGAGAGCGACTGGAGGCCAGTCGAGGTAGTGATCGTGGTATCGGTCGTCATATTCATGGCAGCACCCTCCGTGCGCGGAATAGTATGGGCGTAAAGCCCGGTTCGTGTGCAGGCAGGTCTCCTGGCTCACGGTGGAAATAGCACCCTCGCCTTCCCGGCTTGCGCCAGTGGCATATCGAGAGTGCGCACCGCTTACAGTTGCGGGGGCAGCCACGGTTTTGCGCCCTGATGGGTACGTCGCACCGTGTTCCCTTTTGATCCCTCCGGCACAACGGCCTTCAGGAACCAACACGGTCCACAGTTACGCCGTAGCCGGGGTGGCGGTCAATCGCGGAAATCAGGATGGGGATAGCCGATGGACATCGACTCCACCCGCACATCCATGACCTCCAGCAATGGCTCCGTGGAGGATACCGTCACGTCGCCGGTGACCGGCAGGGTGTCGACGTCTTCCGGATAGGTGGAGGGGCCGAGGCGAACCGAAAGGATGCAGTCGCCGGGCAGGTCGGAGAGGTTGCCAGTCTCGAAGCCGGCATAGCCGCCGTAGTCCCAACCGAAACCGCTGAAATCGAAGGCCTCACCGTTGAGTGCCTCAAGCTCCTTGAGCTGCATGCCGATACGCACGCCGCCGGGTGCAATCGACTTGGAGGGGAGGTCGACATAGCTGGGACCGGTCAGGCTTTCCTCGTCCCACCAGACGAATTGCAGGGTCTTCCTGGAATTATCTGGAAATACCGTAGTTGCCAGCATTTCGGTACCCTCGGGACCCGGAACCATCCCGGTCACCACATTGTCCGCGCCGTAAATCTCGATCAGCCGTGCCGCGGAGCTGTCGATGGCGAAAGCACCTTCGCAAGCAATCTCTTCGGCCAAGCCCGGTGTCGCAAATGCGAGCAGCGCGAGAAGGGATGTACGGACCAACATGAAAGGCCTCCTCCAGATGTGGCAGTGTCGCCGAAGCGGGATCGACCTGCAATCAGCGACTCACGCTATGAACCGGAGCTGAAGGAGATCGTCCCTATGAAACCCATCAAATTCGACCGTGAGGAAACCAAGGCCATCGTCGGCGAGATCCAGGACTATTTCCGCGATGAACTGGATCAGCCGATCGGCGCCATCCCCGCCGAGATGCTGATGATGTTCTTCGTCGACAAGATGGGTGCCTATTTCTACAACCGCGGGCTTTATGACGCACAGGGGCTGATCCGCGAGCGGATGGACAGCCTCACCGACGACATTTTCGGGCTGGAGCAGCCGACCAAGCATCTGCGCTGAGCACAAGAGGCCTGCGAGAATCCCGCTTTCGCGCCGCTGCCACCATGGCTAGATAAAACCGCCGGGGCTGACCGGTTCGTTCAGGAGGAAGCCTTGGGCTTCAACTTTGCCTTGCTGGCGCCGATCGGGCTGCTGGTCGCATCCAATCTGTTCATGACCTTTGCCTGGTATGGGCACCTCAAATTTCCCGGCACGGCGCTCTGGGTGGTGGTGGTGGCCAGCTGGGGCATTGCCTTTTTCGAATATTGGCTGGCGGTGCCGGCCAACCGGATCGGCTATGGCACCTATTCCGGCGCCGAGCTCAAGACCATTCAGGAAGTGATCTCGCTCTCAGTCTTCGTGCTGTTCGCGGTGTTCTATCTCGGCGAGAAGTTCACCTGGAACCACGGTATCGGCTTCGCCATGATCGCCCTGGGTGCGTTCTTCATCTTCAAGGGGCCGCTGAAGTAGGACCTTACCTCTCCCTTGGGGGAGAGGTCGACGCGTAGCGACGGGTGAGGGGGCCTTTTTCTTGGCGCGGTGCGTGGGGAAGGCCCCTCACCTGGCTTGCTTTCGCAAGCCGACCTCTCCCCCAGGGGGCGAGGTAAGTAGTCAGTGCGCCGTGCCGGAGCCGCCGACGGCAACGACGTTGTAGGGCGCGCCGGCGACGGGGATGGCGCCGGTTTCGGTGAAGCTGGCAATGTCGATCAGGTGGACTTCGCCCTGATTGGGGTCGGTCACGGCGACCACATCACCGGCCACAGCGATGCGGGGGCGCGGCAGGCTCCAGTCGCCGTCCATGGAATAGGGCTCGGTCACCGACAGGGACTGCACAATCTCGCCGGAGAGCACATCGAACTGGTTGAGCTTGCCGTCCTCGGTGAAGATATAGGCGAATTTCGGCCGGATCGGATCGACCACGAAGTGGACCCGGCGGGTCGGCAGGTCAACGAGGCGATAGGGCTCGGCTTCGGCGGGATCGATGAGCACCACCTTGTCGGCCCCGTAATTGCCCAGGAAGTACTGCATGCCGACACCGCCGAGAAAGGTGGTGGACTTGCCGTCGGGCAGGCCGTCATAGGCGAGCTTGGTGACCTGAGGTTCGCCTGAACCCGACACGATCAGCACGCCGTCGCCGCAGCCGACGATGACCAGATCGCCCGAGGTTGCCTCGCCATGCAGGTCCGGGCAGGCATGGGTGTCGCCAACCTTGTTGCCGTCCTTGTCGACGACGTTGAGGCCAAGGCGCGGCTTCTTTTCGTCTTCGGCATTGGCGAAGGAGACCAGCGTATAGTCGCCCCATGGCACGGCGACGCCGTGATGGGCCGTGCCGCTATCGAGCTCGACGACGGCGACTTCACCGTCATGCGCCCATTCGTGGCTGTCGAACAGGCTGACCTTGCCTGAGCCGTCGAAGAAGAGTGCAGCCTTGCCGCCATGCTCGACGAAATGGGCAGGCTTGTCGCCCGTCATAACGGCATCGACCAGTTCGGGGTCGGACACTTCGATGTCGCCATGATCGCCATGATCGTCGACCGAGATGCCGCTGCGGATCGCCGACACCTGATTGCTCGCGCCCTGCACAGCGAAGACGGCGTCGCCGTCGGCATAGAGCGCCGCCGGACTGGCCAGCGGGAAGGTGGCGAGGGTGTCGCCGGTCGCGAGGTCAAGGGCGGTGACTTCGGCCTTGGCGTGATCGGCGACGAACAGGCGCCAGGCGGAGACGTGATCGTCGGCAAAGGTGGGTACAATCAGCGCCGTGGCGGCGAGAAGGGGCAGGAGGAAGCGAGCGCGCATGATGTCTCCGATATGTTAGCACGTTACGTTTGGGTGAAGTTTTGAACGTGGAGCAGTGACCTTGATCGCGTGAGCACAAACCAATGCTGCGCGCGCGGATCACCCCACCCTCGATCCCTCCCCATCAAGGGGAGGGAGGCGCCAGCTCCAAGGCCAGTGTTCATCGTCTCCCTCCCCCTTGTGGGGAGGGATCAAGGGTGGGGGTGGGTCGGACTCGATGGCTGGAGAATTAGCCCAGGCAATCCACCAGGCTGGTCGCCAACCCGCGCAGCAACTCCGGGTAAAGCTCAACACCCTCTGCCAGCGCGCCACCCTCGGGGTCGAGGACGCCGGATTTGGCCGGCGTGCCCTCGGTGATGGCGGAGATGATGGCAGGTTCGAAATTGGGTTCGGCGAAGACGCAGGTGACGTCGAGTTCGGCAAGCCTGGCCTTGAGCTCGTCGATGCGCGCGGCGCCGGGCATGGCATCGGGGGTAACGGTGACCGAGCCGGCCAGGTTGAGGCCGAAGCGGGCTTCGAAATACTGATAGGCGTCGTGGAAGACGATGAAGGGCTTGTCGGCGACCGGCGCCAGCATGGCGGCCAGTTCGGCCTCGAGGGCGTCGAGCTTGACCAGCTCGGCTTCGGCATTGGCCTGGTAGGCGGTGGCATTTTCTGGATCGGCTTCCGCGAGCGTCGTGGCGATCTGGGTGACCATCAGCTTGGCGTTTTCCGGATCGAGCCAGAAGTGCATGTCGCCCTCGCCGTGCTCCTCGTGCTCCTCGTGTTCGGCTTCGTCGCCATCCGAATGCGGTTCGAAGGCGCCGCCTTCGCGGACCGGGAGCAGCTCGATGCCGGGCGAGTCGGCCAGCTCGACGACAGTGGCGCCGGTGGCCAGGGTTTCGAGCGCCTCGCCGAGGAACAGTTCCATGCCATGGCCGGTCCAGAAAACGATATCGGCTGCCTCAAGTGCGCCGGCATCGGAGGGCCTGAGAGCATAGGTGTGGGGCGAGGCGGAGCCCTTGACGATGAGGGTGGGTTCACCGACGCCCGCCATGACCGCCGCGACCAGGGAATGGACCGGCTTGATGGAGGCCACGACGCTGGGGGCGGCCATGGCAGTGGTGGTGAGGAGAGCCGTGGCCAGCAGGGTGAGCGAGAGTAGTTTCATCGGCAGGACCTCGTGATATGTTATGTTATTACGCTTGCGGCGATGTTATGCTATAACGTATTGAGAGGCGTCAAGAGGTTTTCGGATGGATGCACTGGCACAAAAGGAAACGCTGATCACGCTCAGCAATGCTGGCGTGACGCGTGGTGGACGGACGCTGGTGAGCGGGGTGGACATGACCATTTCGCGCGGCGAGATCGTGACGCTGATCGGGCCGAATGGCTCGGGCAAGTCGACCACCGCCAAGCTGGCGACCGGCGTGCTCAAGCCGACCATGGGCAAGGTGACGCGCCAGCCGGGGCTGCGGATCGGCTATGTGCCGCAGAAGCTGACCATCGACTGGACGCTGCCGCTGACGGTGGAACGGCTGATGACGCTGACGGGGCGCTATGCGGCCAGCGAGATCGACACGGCGCTCGAAGCGGTGGGCGCATTGCGCCTGCGCAAGGCGGCGGTGCAGGAGCTGTCGGGTGGCGAATTCCAGCGCGTGCTGTTTGCGCGGGCGATGATCCGCAAGCCGGACCTGCTGGTGCTGGACGAACCCGTGCAGGGCGTCGATTTTTCCGGCGAAGTGGCGCTCTACGAACTGGTGCGACAGATCCGCGACACGACGCGGAGCGGGATTTTGATGATCAGCCATGACCTGCATGTGGTGATGGCCGAAACCGATACCGTCATCTGCCTCAACGGCCATGTCTGCTGCCGCGGCACGCCGTCGGCGGTGAAGCGGAGTCCGGAATATCTCAGGCTGTTCGGCGAGCGCGCCGCGCGTACGCTGGCGATCTATGAGCATCGCCACGACCATGAGCATGGCGCGGATGGGCATATCCATCACGACCATGATCAGAGCCATGACCATGAGCACGATCACCACGACCATGCGGGGCACGACCATGTTCGATGACTATTTCTCCCGCGCCCTGATTGCCGGCGTCGGGCTCGCCCTGGTCGCCGGCCCGCTGGGCTGTTTCGTGGTCTGGCGGCGCATGGCCTATTTTGGCGACACCATGGCGCATTCGGCGCTGCTGGGCGTGGCGCTTTCGATCATTCTTTCGATCAACATGACGCTAGGCGTGTTTGCCGTGGCGGCACTGGTGGCGGGGGCGCTGATCGTGCTGCAGCGGCAGGCGACTTTGTCGACCGATGCGCTGCTGGGCATATTGAGCCATTCGACGCTGGCGGTGGGGCTGGTGCTGGTGGGATTTCTCACCACGGTGCGCATCGACCTGATGGGGTTCCTGTTTGGCGATATCCTGGCCGTGTCGGTGGAAGATATCGCCATCATCTATGGCGGCGGCGCAGCCATCCTCTCCATCCTGATCCTGGCCTGGCGGCCGCTGCTGGCCTCGACGGTGAGCCCGGAACTGGCGGAAGCCGAGGGCCTGCGGCCCGAGGCGAGCCGGCTGGTGCTTATGATCCTGATGGCCAGCGTCATTGCCATTGCCATGAAGCTGGTGGGCGTCTTGCTCATCACCTCGCTGCTGATCATTCCCGCGGCCACGGCTCGGCGGCTGAGCGCGACCCCGGAGATGATGGCGGCGGTGGCGGCAGGGCTCGGCGCCATTGCCGTCGTGGGTGGCCTCTTCGGGTCGCGAACGTGGGATACCGCGTCCGGCCCCTCGATTGTGGTGATGGCTTTGATCATATTCCTTGTGTCGCTGACGGTCCCCGTCACGCGACTGTTCGGCCGGAGAGAGACCCATGGCGCATAGTCACGACGTTCCAGGCGACCTGACGCGCAATCAGGGGCTGGTGCTGGGGGCGCTCAACCATTCGGTGGGGCCGCTCAGCGCCTATGACATTCTCGACAAGCTGCGCGCCGATGGGCTGCGGGCGCCGTTGCAGGTCTATCGGGCGCTGGACAAGCTGGTGGAGCGCGGGCTGGCGCATCGGCTGGAATCGCTCAATGCCTTCGTCGCCTGCGCGGACGAGCATTGCCACCGCAAGGGGCTGATCGCCTTCGCCATCTGCGAGGGCTGCGGCAAGGTCGATGAATTCGCCGATGCGGTGATCGAGGATCGCTTGAGCGACTGGGCCAGCGCCAAGGGCTTCAAGGTGGAGCGGACGACGATGGAAATCCGCGGGAAATGCGCGGCGTGCCTGGAGGCGGCTTAAGTGCGGCAGGTTGCCGGAGAGATCGGGGCTCCCGTCACCCCCTCCTAGCCTCCCCCATCAAGGGGGAGGTACCGGCCGGCGAATTTGACGGGATCGTGCCCAATGAGTGGAGCGGCACCTCCCCCTTGATGGGGGAGGTTGGGAGGGGGTGTTGGTGCCTACTCGCCAAAACTCAGAAAATGCACGGCCGCAGAGCCATATTCCCGCCGGTCGTCCAACGCGAAGCCTGCCGGTATCTCCACGTTCGCATCGACGCTTTCCTCAAAGACCAGCATCGCTCCCGGCGCCAGCCAGCCACCAGCGGCAAGCCCCGCCAGCGCCTGTTCGCCCAGGCCCTGGCCATAGGGCGGGTCGAGGAACACCAGGTTGAACTGGCCAAAGGTGCCGGGCGTGCCCAGATCGGTCGCGTCGCGGCGCAGCAGCTTGGTGATGCCCCCTGCCCCGAAGGCTTCAATGTGGTCGCGGATCAGCCCGCGCGATTCGGCGCCCATATCAACGAAGGTCACGTGGCTGGCGCCGCGTGACAGGGCCTCGAGCCCCAATGCGCCGGTGCCGGCGAAAAGGTCGAGCACGCGGATGCCCTCAAACACCGGGCCGAGCCGGCTGGCGAGGATGTTGAACATCGATTCGCGCACGCGGTCGGCCGTCGGGCGGATCGAATCGTCCGACGGCGAGATCAGCTGCTTGCCGCGGAATTTACCGGCAACGATGCGCATGGCTTACGCCTTGGGGCGACGCGGACCGGCTGGACGGCCAGCGCCACCGGATGGGCGACCGGCACCACCCGAAGGGCGACCGCCGGCGGACGGACGGCCGGTGCCGCCACCCGGACGACCGCCGGGCTTGCCGCCAAAGCCACCGGGCTTGCTGCCACCGGGGCGCGGACCGCGGGCGGGTGCGGCGCCGTCACGCTTAGGCATGGGCTTGCCATCGGCACGCATGCGGGGCTTGCCATAGGTCTTGGCCTCGGAGCCGAACTCGTCGCGGCCGGGGCGGGTCGGACGATCGCCACGCGCGGGCCGATCGCCGGCCGGACGGAAGCTCTTGCCTTCCGGGCGGTAGGTCTGGGGCTTTTCCGCGAAGTTGCGGCCGGGACGCTTGGCCTCGGCCTTGAAGGCCGCGCCGTCGCCGCGCTCGCTGTCGGGACGGACGCGGGGCGTATAGGCGGGGCGCTCCGCGCCTGCGTCGCCGCGGCGCGGACCGCGCGGCGTGCCGGCGAATTCGCGGCCCTGCGGCGGACGGCCACCTTCAGGACGGGGACCACGCGGGCGATCGCCAAAGGACTTGCCGCCGGCCGGACGGCCACCGAAATCGCGGGCCGGACGCTCGCTGCGCTCGGCAGACGGACGGGCGCCTGCGGGACGATCTCCATAGGGACGCTTTGGCCGATCGCCATCCTCGCGGCGCGGGCCGCGCGACTTGTCGCCAAAGGCCTTCTTCTCGAACGGCTTCTTTTCCCCGAACGGCTTCTTGTCGCCATAGGGTTTCTTGTCGCCGAAGGACTTCTTGTCCCCGAACGACTTTTTCTCGCCGAAAGCGGGCTTGCCGCCGGCGGGGCGGGGCGCGGCCTTGCCGAAGGTCTTTGCAGACTGGTCGTCACGATCGGGGCGCTTGACGATGCGGGTATTGCGTTTAGCCACGAATTCCTCCGGCGCGCGGCCTTCCTCATCGAAATGGATGTGGCGGGGCGGGGGCGCATATTCATCGTCCTGCGCTTCGTCGCGCCGGGGGGCCGGCTTGCGGCTGTCAAAACGCCCGGGGCGGTCCTGGCGCGGGCGTTCGGCGCGGACTTCTTCCTCGGTCTTTTCGGCGCCGTCGGTGAAACGGAAGCGCTGGCGGTCGATCTCGACCGTATTGGTGCCGCGGCCGGTGAGGCGGTCGCGCGTCGGCTTGCCGATCAGGGCGGCCTGTTCGGGCATTTCGCTGTCGAAATCGACATCGGCCGCATCGGCCAGCTTCTTGCCGAGCTGGTCGCGCAGCATCTTGGCCTTGACCGTCTCGACGCCACCCACCGGGATATCGCCGAGCTGGAACGGGCCATAGCTGACGCGGATCAGGCGATTGACCTCGAGCCCGAGGGCGCCGAGCACGTTCTTGACCTCGCGGTTCTTGCCTTCGCGCAAAGCCAGGATGAGCCAGACATTTGAACCCTGGTCGCGCTCGAGCGTGGCTTCGATGGAGCCATACTTGATGCCGTCGATCTCGATGCCGTCCTTGAGCTTGTCCAGTGCCGCCTGGGTAACGGTGCCATGGGCGCGCACGCGATAGCGGCGCAGCCAGCCGGTGGCGGGCAGTTCGAGCACGCGCTTGAGCCCGCCATCATTGGTCAGCAGCAAGAGGCCCTCGGTATTGATATCGAGGCGGCCGACGGTGACGACGCGCGGCAGGCCGTGGGTTTCGAGATGCTCGAAAATAGTCTCGCGGCCTTCCGGGTCCTTCTCGGTGACCACCAGCCCCGCGGGCTTGTGGTAGAGCCAGACGCGGGTGCCCTGGCGGGCGGCGAGCGGGGCGCCATCGACGATGATCTTGTCGCGGTCGGTGACATTGAAGGCGGGGGTCAGCACCTTTTTGCCGTTGACCACGACGCGGCCCTCGGTGATCCACACCTCGGCATCGCGGCGAGAGCAGAGCCCGGAGCGGGCGATGACCTTGGCGAGGCGGTCGCCGGTGTCGGGCTTGGCGGGGGCGGTGTCGCTCATATCGGCGTACTTTCTGTCATGCGGGACCCATCTGGGCGGCGCGGGAAAAGGCGAAGCGGCCGGATCAACCGGCCGCTTGCAACAAGTCAAACCAACGAAATCGTCAGTTCAGGGTGGTCTCTTTTTCGGTCAGACCCACACCCATATTGCTGCTCAGGGCTGCGGGTGCGCTGGGCGCCGAACGGCGGGCCGCCTCGATTGCCTTGCGCACTGATGCCGGACATTTCGGATCGTTGAGCGCCACGATCTCGCCACCCGGGGTGGAGCAGACCAGATCGGCATCGCCGACGCGGGTAAAGTACTCATCGGGCGGCAGATAGAGCGGGCGCGGGCCACTGATGGTGGTGACATCCATATTCGCGCGCTGCATGCGGGCGACGAGCGTGCGGGTTTCCTGCTCGGTCAGAGGGCGGCCGGCGGTCGAGCGCAGGTCAACGACCTTGGCGTTGCGCAGGCGCTGGATATCGGCCTCGGTCAGATTGGTGGTGTCGATCCGCACCGTATCGCTATTGGCCGGCAGCTGGGCCGCCGCGGTCTGCTGGACGGGCGCCGGCAGGGCCTGGCCGGAAGCCGGCAGCACCAGGGGCGCACGCGCGGAAGTCAAATCTTCCTTGGGCGTCTCGCCGGGGATGAGGCCAACGCCACGCGCCGTGCTGGACATGACCTCGCGCTCGAAGGTGCCCACATCGGTGAGGGCATTGGTGCCTTCCACGGTGGTGCAGGCGCCGAGCGCCAAAGCCAACACGAGACCCAGCGAGGCCAGGCCGGTGCGGGTGAGCGCCTTGTGAGCAGCCTGCTGCCCGGTCAATCCAATACGCATGAAACGTCCTTCGAGATGTCGGCGGCGCTTATAGCGCATTCTGCCGACTAAGACCAGATTCTGGCAGCAACGTGTTCGGGTGCTCAACTGGCCGGTTTGCGAGGCCGGCCGAGACCGATGAGATCGGCGATCAGCAGGATGACGCCGGCGGTGATGGCGAGGTCGGCGATGTTGAAGATATAGAAGGACCAGGTGCCCCAATGCAGGTGGAAAAAGTCCGCCACCGCGCCATAGATCAGCCGGTCGATGGCGTTGGAAAGCGCCCCGCCAATGCAGAGGGCAAGGCCCAGCCGGACCAGCGCGGAATCGGCGCGCAGCCACCAGACCGAGAGCGCCGCAATGGCGACCAGCATCACCACGCCCAGCGCCCAGACCGGCAGGCTGTCGAACAGGCCATAGGAAATGCCGGTATTCCAGACCAGCACGTAATCGAAGAAATCGGTGACGCGCAGGATTTCCCCGCCGCGCCAGCCGGTCATGGCGAAGGGAATATAGCTGGTGAAGACCTCGACGCAGGGCGCTGCGCCGATGGCGATGCAATCGGCCGAGACCTGGAACGCCTTGTGGGCGCGGTCGATGCCGAAGGCGAGGATGGCCATGGTCAGGGAGAAGTAGACCGAGGGCTGCAGCCATGCGCGCACGGCGGCAGCCTTGTTGGCGTTCTCGTCCAAGACCTACAGCCCCGCCGCGGCGCGTTCGCGCAGGGCCTGGGCATCGCGCGGGGAGACGTCGGGATATTCGGGGTCGGAGCCGACCTCGGGGAGGATTTTCCACGAGCGAGCGCAGCGCGTGCCCTGGGCCAGCGCCGGCACCACGGCGACGCCGGGGACGTCGTCGAGCTGGAAGGCTTCGGCGGGCACATCACCGGTCGTATCGATGGTGATCGCCGACGTGATCGAAATCTCGGCCAAGTCGAGGTCATGGATGGCGGCGGTATAGCGCGCGTCCGAAATGAACACCTTGGGCGCTGCCTCAAGGGACGACCCGATGCGCTTTTCGCGGCGTTCAACTTCGAGCGCACCCGTCACGACACGACGGACGGCACGGATGAGCTGCCACTTGTCAGCCAGATCCTCATCGAGCCAATCCGCCGGCACCTCGGGGAACAGCCGCAGATGCACCGACGAACCCGCTCCCGGATACCGTTCGAGCCAGACTTCTTCCATGGTGAAGACCAGGATCGGCGCCAGCCAGGCGGTGAGGCAATCGAACAGGTGATTGAGCACCGTCAGCGTAGCCTTGCGGGTCACCGACGAGATCGGGTCGCAATAAAGCGCGTCCTTGCGGATGTCGAAATAGAAGGCCGAGAGCTCGATATTCATGAAATTGCCGAGCAGCGTCACGATCTTGCGGTAGTCATATTCCTTGTAGGCGGTGCGCACCTGCTCATCGAGCTGGGCCAGGCGATGCAGCATGAGCCGTTCGAGCTCGGGCATGTCCTCGAAGCGGACTTCATCGCTCGGCTGGTAATGGGCGAGATTGCCCAGCAGCCAGCGCAGGGTGTTGCGCAGCTTGCGGTAGCTATCGACCGTGGTCTGGATGATTTCCTTGCCCAGGCGCAGGTCTTCCGAATAGTCGGAGGACGCGACCCAAAGGCGCAGGATATCGGCGCCATATTGCTTGATGATGTCCTGCGGGGCGACGGTATTGCCCAGCGACTTGCTCATCTTGCGGCCTTCGCCATCCATGGTGAAGCCGTGCGTCAGCACGCTTTCATAGGGAGCGTGGCCATTGGTGGCGCAGCTTTCCAGCAGCGACGAATGGAACCAGCCGCGGTGCTGGTCGCTGCCTTCGAGATACATCGAGGCCGGGAACTTGAGATGCGGCCATTTTTGCTTGTTGCGCAGCACCCAGGCATGGGTGGTACCGCTATCGAACCAGACGTCGAGCACGTCGGTGACCATCTCGAAATCATCGGGATTGCGACCTTCGCCCAGATAGCGGGCGGCTGCGCCCGGCTTGTACCAGGCGTCGGCGCCCTCTTCCTCAAAGCTCTGGGCGATGCGGTGATTGACCGTGTCGTCCTTGAGGACTTCGCCCGTGGCCTTTTCGACGAAAACCGTGATCGGCACGCCCCAGGCGCGCTGGCGGCTGAGCACCCAATCGGGGCGGTCGGCGATCATGGCGCGCAGGCGGTTCTGCCCGGCAGCGGGGTAGAATTTGGTGGCGTCGATGGCGTTGAGCGCGCGATGGCGCAGCGTGTCGCCGGCCGCGCCTTCGATGTCGCGGTCCATATAGACGAACCATTGCGGCGTGTTGCGGAAGATCACCGGCTTCTTGGAGCGCCAGGAATGGGGATACTGATGCTTGACGCGGCCGCGGGCGACCATGGCGTTGCGCTCGGCCAAAGCGGCGATGACGCGGTTATTGGCATCGCCCTTCTTGCCATTGTCATCGATGACGCGCGCGCCTTCGAGGCCGGGCGCTTCATTGGTGTAGAAGCCGTCGTCGCCGACGACATAGGGGATGGCGGTGTCGATACCCTTCTCGCCCAGCAGGCGCGCGGAATCCATCCAGATCCCGAAGTCGTCGAGACCGTGGCCCGGGGCAGTGTGGACGAAGCCGGTGCCTGCATCGTCGGTGACGTGTTCGCCATCGAGGAGCGGTACTTCGAAATCATAGCCGTCACCGAGGCCGCGGAGCGGATGGTGGCAGGTCAGGCCGGCCAGCACCGCTGGCGGCACGTCCTGCAGACGAACAAATTCCTCGACCTTTGCCTTGGCGAAGGTTTCTGCAGCCAGGTTGTCGGCCAGCACATATTTCTCGCCCGTCGACGCCCAGTTGCCGTCGGGCGCCTTGGTGACCTCGTAGAGGCCATAGGCGACCTTGGACGAGAAGCTGATGGCGCGATTGGCGGGGATGGTCCAGGGCGTGGTGGTCCAGATGACAACCGATGCGCCGGTCAGGTGCTCGCGGCGCGCGATATTGTCGTCGACACCCGATCCGGCAGTCGCCGCGATGTGCGAGGTCGGGAACTTCACCCAGATAGCGTCGCTCTCATAATCCGCATATTCGATCTCGGCTTCGGCCAGCGCCGTGCGTTCGACCACCGACCACATGACCGGCTTGGACCCGCGATAGAGCTGGCCGGTGCTGGCCACTTTCATCAGCTCGCGGGCGATCTGGGCTTCGGCGTCGAAGCTCATGGTGAGATACGGATTGTCCCATTCGCCCAGGATGCCGAGGCGCTTGAATTCCTCGCGCTGCACATCGACCCACTGCTCGGCAAAGGTGCGGCATTCCTGGCGGAATTCGACGACGGGAACCTCGTTCTTGTCCTTGCCCTTGGCGCGGTACTGTTCCTCGATCTTCCATTCGATGGGCAGGCCGTGGCAGTCCCAGCCCGGCACATAGGCAGAGTTGTAGCCCAGCATCTGCATGGAGCGGCTCACGAGGTCCTTCAGCGTCTTGTTGAGCGCGTGACCGATATGGATGTTGCCATTGGCATAAGGAGGGCCGTCATGGATGGTGAAGAGCGGCCGGTCCTTGGCCTGCTCGCGCTGCAGCGCATAGATGTCCATCTCGTCCCAACGCTTGAGCCAGCCCGGCTCGCGATCGGGCAACCCGGCGCGCATGGGGAATTCGGTTTCCGGCAAAAACAGCGTCGACGAATAGTCGGTTTCGGCGGCGCCCGTGGCGGTATCGGTCATGGAAACGGCAATCAGTTGGGGAGATTTGGCCGCCTTTTAGCAAGGCAGGGCGGCCGGGGCAAAGGATGATTTGGGATCACCGGCCTCTGGCTCCCTACCCCTCTCCCCTTGAGGGAGAGGGCGGAAATCCGCGTTCAGCGGATTTTCGGGTGAGGGGTTCTGCGCCCTCCAATGCCAAACGCAAGAAAGAGACCCCTCATCCTCCCTTGGGGCCCCTTCTCCCTCAAGGGGAGAAGGGGAAGGAGCCGACAAATCGTTGCCCTACCCCACAAACCCCAGTTTCGCATCCAGCGCGCTGAGCGGCTCGGCCGCGGCGAGCGCCGCTCTCGCCTTGCGGCTATCCCGATCCATGGCCGCAATCAGCTCATCCAGCCCGGCGAACACTTCCTGCCCGCGAATGTGGTCGACCAGCGCCACAGTGATGGTCTGGCCGTAAATGTCTTCGTCGAAATCGAACAGATGCGTCTCGAAGGGCGGGAGCTGATTGTCGAACATGGGCTTGCCATAGGCGGCCACGCCGTCGAAAACGCGGTCGCCCAGCCGAGCGCGCACGGCATAGACGCCCTGGGCAAGCTGGAAATTGGCGTGGGTCATGGTGTTGGCGGTGGGGTAGCCCAACTCCCTGCCCCGCTGGTCGCCCTTGACCACGCAGCCATCGAAAAACCAGTGATAGCCCAGCAGCCGATTGGCCGCGGTGACGGCACCTTCCGAGAGCGCGGCGCGGATGCGCGAGGAGGAAATGACCTCGTCGCCCTCGTCCATCAGGTCCAGCGTTTCGACGGCGAAGCCCTGCGCCTCGCCGGAGGCCTTGAGGAAGGTCGGCGTACCGCGCCGCTGGCGGCCGAAATGGAAATCGGCGCCGACGATGACGCCGGTTACGCCCAGCGCATCGACGAGAAAGCGCGACACGAAATCCTCGGCTTCGATCTGGGAGAAGGCCCGATCGAAATTGAGAATGGCAATGGCATCGAGCCCGAAGGCCTCGGCGAGACGCGCCTTGGCATTGCCATCGGTGAGGCGGAACATGAAGGGCGCGGGCGCGAAGACGTCGCGCGGATGTGGCTCAAAGGTAAGCATGATGGCGGGCACGCCGGCCTCGGCCGCGCGGGCCTTGAGCGTCGCCAGCACCGTGCGGTGGCCGCGATGGACGCCATCGAAATTGCCGATGGCCACATAGGCGCCGCGCAGGGTGGCGGGGACATTTTCGAGGCCATTGAGGCGGACAAAACCGGCCATCGGACTACCAGGACAGGCGCGGCAGGAAGCCGGCCATGTGGGCGCGGCTAGGCGCCACCAGATCGGCAATGGCCTGCGGATCGGGCTTGCCGAAGGCATCGAGCTCGGCCGCATGGATGGAGCCGGTGACGAAGAGCAGGTCCACGCCGAACTTGGCCGCGCCGGTGGCATCGGTGCGTACGCTGTCGCCGATGGCCAGGACGCGGGATTTGTCGAGCGGGCGGCCGGCGGCCACCTCGGCCAGGCGGAAGGCCTCCTCATAGATGGGCTGATAGGGCTTGCCCGCCATTAGCACCATGCCGCCCATGGCGGCGTAGAGGTCGCCCAGGGCGCCTCCGCAATAGATGATCTTGTCGCCGTGCTCGACCACGCGGTCGGGATTGGCGCAGATCATCGGCAGCTTGCGGCTGAGCCAGAGGCGGGCGCGGTCGCGGTACATTTCGGGGGTGTCATCGTCAGTGTCGAGATCGGTGACCACGATCGCCTCGGCCTCGTCGGCACCGGCGCGACGGACGTCCAGGCCCTCGTAGAGCGCGTCATCCTCTGTCGGAGGGCCGACGTGATGAATGGGCCTGCCGCGATATTTGGCGATCATTGCGCGCGTGGCGTCGCCTGAGGAAACGATGGCGTCATAGGCCTGCCGGTGCACGCCCAGGCGATCGAGCATATCAACGATGGGGCCGGAGGGACGCGGCGCATTGGTGATGAACACCACCTTGCCACCCGCCTTGCGAAACTCGGCCAGGGCATCGACGGCGGTGGGAAAGGCCTCGACGCCATTATGCACCACGCCCCAAACATCGCTGAGCACTGCGTCATAGCGGCCGGCGAGATCGGCGAGGCCGGTGATGGAAGGCAGCGGGCTGGTCATCGTAATCTTCCGATGCGGACAGGATGGGGGTTCTATGTGGCAGCCGCCCCTCGGGATCAAGAGGAAACCGAGATGTGCCTGCAACGGCTACGGACCGAGGCACCCCAACTGAAGCCTGCCTAAACCTCGGCGCGGCGCAATTGCACGGCCTGGCGGGCCGGCTCCACCATCAGCTCCGCACGCGCGGGGCTCGGGGCGGCAATGTGAGGACCCTGGACCAGCAGGATACCGTCTTCAAGCAGCTCGACGATCTGGCTTTCATTGGCGATGCCGGTGGCCATCAGCTTGATTTCGAAACGCGCGACATAGTTGGCA
>NZ_JAKFDJ010000129.1:0-52096 GCF_036676215.1 Devosia sp.
GGCCGGCGCATCGTCACGCCGCCGTGCCAGCTGTCCGGTACAGATGTGCGGGGCTCACAACCCCGCGATGCGACACCGGGGTGCATTGCTTTGCCGGGCCGACGCGCTAGAAACAGGCTCGCAACTGGAGCGTCGCCGCTTGGAATTTTCTTTGCCTTTGGTGTTTGGCGCGGGGGTGTTGAGTTTCCTCTCGCCCTGCGTGCTGCCGCTGGTGCCGCCTTACCTCACCTATATGAGCGGGGCGAGTTTCGACCAGTTGCGGGCGGACGACACCGGCGCCGCAGCGCTGCAGCGGCGCGTTGCCTTCACCTCGTTGTTCTTCATCCTGGGCTTTTCCGTGGTCTTCGTGACCCTGGGCGCTACCGCCACGGCCTTCGGGCAGACGTTCCGACAGGCCCTGCCGATCCTGACGCCGATTGCCGGTGTGCTCATCATCGCCATGGGCCTGCACTTTATCGGGGTCTATCGCATCGGCCTGCTCGACCGGCAGATGCGGCATAACGGGCCGGGCGTCGCCAGCGGCCCCTTGGGCGGGTTTCTGCTCGGGCTGGCCTTTGCCATTGGCTGGACACCCTGTATCGGGCCAGTGCTGGCCGCCGTGCTCTCGGTGGCGGCGAGCCGCGATACGGCCTGGGAGGGTGCGGGCCTGCTCGGGCTCTATTCGCTGGGGCTGGGCGTGCCGTTCTTCCTCGCCGGTATCGCCATCGGGCCGTTCCTGGCCTTCTTCCAGGGCTTCAAGAAGCACCTGCATACGGTCGAGCGCGTCATGGGCGTGCTGCTGGTCATTACCGGTATATTGTTCCTCACGGGCAATTTCACGCGGCTGTCCTACTGGTTCCTCGAGACTTTCCCGGTGCTGGCCAATTTCGGCTGACCGGTAAGCATGGCTTAACCCTCAACGAAGTTTTGACCGTTTCAGGACTTTGCAGCGCTCAAGTTCAACTCTGGTTTACTTCGCCCGGTCAGAGTGCAGCCCGATATTGGGGGACGCATGACAGTCAACACAGCCGAACTGGCCAGTGAGCAACCGGGTGTTCGCAGCAATGCGACCCTTCCCGCGATGGTGCGTGGCGACATCGGCGTTGTGGTCACCAACAGGATTGAAGACGTGGAGGCCGTTTGGCGTCGGCTGACCGCGGCGAGCATCGAATCGCCTGGCCAGAGCTACGACTTCATCCGGCTATGGGTTGCGCATCGCCAGATGCCCAATTCGGACCAGCGCTACATTGTCGGCCGGATCGATGGCGAGCCCATCGCCCTGTTGCCGCTGCATCGCAAGCGGGTCGGTGGGCTGCCGGTCTTCACCTGGTTTCCCGGCGCCAATGCCGGCTGCTACGCGCCGATCGCGGACTATGACCGTCTCGCGGCTCTCGGGTCCGAAGGGCGTCGGGCGCTCTGGGCTGCCATGACCGGCGCGTTGAGTGGCGCGGACGTGGTCTATCTGCGTTCGATTCCGGTTGAGGTCGGCGGGCACGAGGGCCTGTTCGATGAACTCGGCTCAACGCTCGCTGTCGAGACGCTCTATCGGTCCCAGTACGGGAGCTGGGAGGAATGCGACCGGCTGCAGCGCAGCAAGTCGCGCCGCAAGCATGACCGCCAGCAGGGCGACCGCCTGGTGGCGATGGGCGAGGTGGAATTTGCCGAACTGCGCAATGGCGAGGGGGCGGGCCCTGCCATCGAGGTCATGTTCAAGCAGCGCTCCGCCCGGTTCAAGGCCATGGGCATTCGCGATACTTTCGTGCATGACCGGCTGATCGGCTTCTATCACGATGCTGCCAAGGCTGGTTCGGGGGTCGATGTGCGCCTGCACGTGCTACGGCTCAATGGCGACATTGTCGCCATACGCTACAACATCGTCCACAGTGACCGCATGTTCTGCCTGATCTCCTCGATGAGCGACGATCCGGCTATCCAGAATGGCTCGCCCGGCAAGCAGTGCCTGCTGCGGGTGATGCAGACCGTGTTCGACGACGGCATCCGGGTGTTCGATATGGGCAGCGGCTTTACCGACGAAAAGCGGCACTGGTGCAATGTGCAGGCGCCGCTGCGCCAACACTATATCGGGCTGACCCTGCGGGGTGCCCTGATCGTGCGCGGCCACCGGGCCCTGCAGCGGGCACGGGTCGCCATCAAGGGCAACAAGCAGCTCAAGGCAGCTGTGCGCGGCGCGCGGCAGCTGTTCGACCGGGTGAGCGGCGTGCGCCCGCCGGCCGCTGCCGAAAAGTCAGAGTAGCTTGAGGCCGCGCAGCGAGGCGTGGCCGGATTTCCCGATGATGATGTGATCGTGCAGGGTTATCCCCAGGGGCTTGGCGATGTCCGAGATTTCCCGTGTCATCCGCACGTCTGCCGATGATGGGGATGGATCGCCCGAGGGGTGGTTGTGCACCAGGATCAGGGCGGTGGCGGAGTGTTCCAGCGCCCGCTTGATGACTTCGCGCGGATAGACCGGGGTGTGGTCGACCGTGCCGGTCTGCTGCACCTCGTCGGCGATCAGCCGGTTCTTCTTGTCGAGAAACAGGATGCGGAACTGTTCGATCGATTCGAACGCCATCTGGCTGCGGCAATAGTCGATCAACTGGCTCCAGGAGCTGAGGATGGGCTGTTCGGCGTCGATGCGGTCGCGGCCGAAACGGGCGGCAACCGCCTGGATCACCTTGATATGGGCCACCGAGGTGGCGCCCAGGCCCTCGACTTTTTCCAGGCGCGCCTGGCTGGCGTTGAACACGCCGGAAAAGGAGCCGAACTCGCGCAGCAGCGCCTTGGCCAGGGCCTTGGTGTCACGGCGGGGAATGGCCAGTTGCAGGGCCAGTTCGAGCAGTTCGTAGTCTTCCAGCGCATCGCCGCCCACCTTGAGAAAGCGCTCGCGTACGCGCTGGCGGTGGCCGGCATGGTCATCGGCTTCCGGACGAATGGCCGGGAGAGCGGCCTCGGCGAGTTCGTCGGGCCGCTCCGCCATCACGCCGCTCGCGCTGCCATGGGGTTGAATAGGCCTCCGGGGGAGAGCGTGAAGATCTCGCAACCGGTCTCGGTGATGCCGATCGAGTGTTCGCACTGGCTGGACAGGGTGCGGTCACGCGTAACGGCGGTCCAGCCATCGGAGAGGATTTTCACATGCGGCCGACCCAGATTGATCATCGGCTCGATGGTGAAGATCATGCCGGGCTTGAGCGGTACGCCCATGCCAGGCGTGCCGAAATGCATGATATTGGGCTCGTCGTGAAACAGCCTCCCCAGGCCATGGCCGACGAAGTCGCGCACCACGCTCATGCGTTCCCCCTCGGCGACGGCCTGGATGGCGGCGCCGATATCGCCCGTGGTCTTGCCGGGCCGCGCCATGGCAATGCCGGCCTCGAGCCCGGCATAGGTGACCTCGATCAGCCGCTCGGCCTTGCGGGAGATTTCGCCCACCGGATACATGCGGCTGGTATCGCCATGCCAGCCATCGACGACCAGCGTCAGGTCGATATTGACGATATCGCCCTCCCGCAGCGGCCGCTCGTCGGGAATGCCGTGGCAGACCACGTGATTGATCGAGGTGCAGAGCGAGTGGCGGTAGCCCTTGTAGAAAATCGTGGCCGGCACCGCCCCGTTGTCGCGGGCAAATTCATAGGCGATCTGGTCGATCTTGGCGGTCGGCACGCCCGGCTCGACGAATTCGGTCAGAATGTCCAGCGCCTGCGCAGTCAGGGCCCCGGCCTTGCGCATGCCTTCAAAGCCCTCGCTGCCGTGCAGCGGAATGACACCGGCGGTGCGGCGGGCTTTGGCGGGGGCGTCAACGAAGGTGATCATGCAGGACTCCGGGGAAGTACGAGTAAATTAGTCGCTTGCCCGGAGGATTGGAAGGGCAGCACGCTTGCTTGACGCCGATATCGCGCAGGGGCATTGCTGGCGCACAGCACGCCCAAGGAATCCTCTCATGTCCGCAGACATTATCACGGCCGGTCTCCTGGTGATCGGCGACGAAATCCTTTCGGGCCGCACCAAGGATGTCAATATCGGCGCCACCGCCGATTTCTGCACGGATCTGGGGATCGAGCTCAGGGAAGTGCGGGTGGTGAGCGACGAGACCGACGACATTGTCGAAGCGGTCAACGCATTGCGCGCCCGCTATACCTACGTTTTCACCACCGGCGGCATCGGGCCGACGCATGACGATATCACCGCCGACGCCGTGGCCAAGGCCTTCGGCGTGGCGCTGCCGATCAACGCGCAGGCCCGGGAAATGCTCGAAAGCCGCTGGAAGCAGACCGGCACCGAGGTCAACGAGGCGCGGCTGCGCATGGCGCGCATTCCCGAAGGCGCCGATCTCATCGTCAATTCGGTCAGCGCCGCGCCCGGCTTCCGCATGGGCAATGTGCATGTCATGGCCGGCGTGCCTGTCATCATGCGCGCCATGCTCGAAGCCCTGGCGCCCACGCTCAAGGGCGGCAGGAAGGTGATGTCGGTCACCGTCAAGGCGGCGGTGGGCGAGGGGACCGTTGGCGGTCCGCTGGGCGCGCTGCAGGAGCAATATCCCGACGTCAAGATGGGAAGCTATCCGCAGATGGGGCAGGACCGGGTGATGACCGAACTGGTGCTGCGCTCCTCCGATGCCGCCCGGCTCGAGGAAGCCGCGGGCAAGGTGCGCGCCATGGTGGCCGAGGCGCATGCCAAGGCGGGCATAGCGCCGCCTGAGGCTTAGGGTTCTAGGGCACCATAGCGGTGCAATCACGGGGCGGCACCTCTCTCTTGATGGGCTTGCAAGCGGCCCGCAGGGACAATTCGCTCCTGTGGAGCGATTTGAGCGCGCAAGGCTGGGAGGGGGTGACAGAGCCCCGATATCCGGGCCAAACACCCCCACCCTTGATCCCTCCCCACAAGGGGGAGGGTGTAGACTGCAACATCCGAGTTTCAGCCGCCCCCAGTGCATCCCATGAAAACCGCCGAAAACTCTGCTGACACCACCGGCAGACATTGGCGCGGCGGCCCGGTTTTGCTAAGCACGGTCCCTTATTCACCCGGACGGTGCCGCGCCGGTGCAGGAGAGTTGATTTGAACAACCCGAACCAGAAGTCGTTTCCCGTCACCTGGGACCAGTTCCACCGCGACAGCCGCGCGCTGGCCTGGCGACTTGCGAGCATGGGCACGTTTGACGCGGTGGTCGCCATTGCCCGCGGGGGCCTGGTCCCCGCCGCCATCGTGGCGCGCGAGCTCAATATCCGCACCGTCGAGACCGTGGCCGTCAAAAGCTACGACCACCAGAACAAGGGCGGCATCCAGGTGCTCAAGCCCATCAGCCAGCCCATCCTCGACATCGCCAAAAACGGCGGCAAGGTGCTGATCGTCGACGATCTGGTCGATACCGGCTCCACCGCCCGCGTCGTCCGCGAAATGCTGCCCGGCGCGCATTTTGCCACGGTCTACGCCAAACCCAAGGGCCGCGAGCTGGTGGATACGTTCATCACCGAAGTCAGCCAGGACACGTGGATTTTCTTCCCGTGGGATCTGGATGTGGCGTATGTGGCGCCGATCAGTGGTGGGACGGACTGAGGCAAAACTGGCAGCAGGTTTCGTTTCGTCGCCCTTGAGCCTGCAAGGGCGGCTTTGGGGCAGACAGGCGGCTTTTGGCGTGAAGATCGTGAAACCAGACGATCGCGCCAGCTGACCCTTAATCAGCGGGTCCTTGGTTCAAGCCAAAAGCGTCCACGGCGGGGGTATGCCTCAAATCCATGAGGTGCCGGCCCATGCCCGAGTATCAATACCGAGCGCAGTTTTGCCGGATGCGCCAGTTCGGCGCAGTATCCTTACAGTGCAGCAACGAAAATCATCCATGGCGCTTGCTCTTGAAATCGCGTGAATTCATAGTCGTGATTGCAAGCGCGCCACGGGGCCGGGGGCGCAGCGGTTGAGGGGGTTCTGGTGACTACGAAGCTTCATATCAATATCTCGCAGGGCATCATCGACGTCGAAGGCGATCCCGAACTTGTCCGCACTATCTACAATGATTTCAAAGAACAGCTTCTGGCGGGCGCCACCGTGCGGCAGCCCCTGCGTGACGAGGTCGATGAGGCGGGCATTACGGAAGAAAACGTTAAACCGAGAGCGAAGGGCAAGCGCAGACCCTCTGCCAAGAAGCGCGCTGCCGGTGACGATGCCGGCCCGATCGTAATCGCGGACTCGCCTAAACTAGATAAGAACCTCGACACCTCGGGTTTAGTCGCCTTTTACGAGCATTATGAGGCCTCGAACAATCCGCAAAAAATCTTGGTCTTCTTGAAGTTCATGAACGACGAATTGGGCATCGATAACCCTAACACCGATCAGTTCTACACCTGCTTTGAAAAGGTAAATGCAAGGGTCCCGAAGGTTTTCTCGCAAGCATTCCGTGACGCGAGCGGTCGCAATTTTGGATTTATCGACTATAACTCGGCCACCGATATCAAGATCACCACCGTTGGCAGTAACTACTTCAAGTTCGATCTGAAGAAGAAGGGGGCTGAATGACCACTGTGGTCAACCGCTTTTACGGCTCGATCGAGAATGCCCCTAGCCAGAGCCAAAGCGGACTAGTCGAGCTATTCGTCTATTTCCTGACCGTCGAGTCCGGGCAGGAGTCTGCAACGCCCAAGCAGGTCGCTGAATGCTTTGCCTCATGCGATCTTGTTGTGCCCGGGAACGTGGGCGCGCGCCTATCAGAAGGCCTCAAAAGCAAGCCACCGAAATACATCAAAGCGAATGGTGGATATAAGCTTCAACGCCATATGCGAGAGGCTCTGTCCCGAAAGCTTGGGGCTGAGACAGTTACCGCTCAGACCAGCGCTACCCTTCGGGGGCTGGAGCAGAAACTACCTGCTGGCGCTAACAAGGAATTTCTCAAAGAGGCCATCGACTGCTTCGAAGTCGGCGCTAACCGCGCTGCCATCGTCATGACGTGGATCTTGGCGATGGATCATCTGTTCGCCCACATCCTCGCGCACAAACTGACGGACTTCAATGCGGCCTTGTCGAAGGATAAGGGCGTCAAAATTGACGCCGTTATCCAACGAGATGACTTCACTGAGATTAAGGAAACCAAGTTCATCGAGCTGTGCCGCGCAGCAGGCATCGTCTCCAACGATGTTCGGAAAATCCTCGATCAGAAGCTGGGTACGCGAAATTCGTGCGCCCACCCATCAGGAGTGACCGTCAACAAATCGAAGGTCATCGACTTCATTGAAGACCTAGTCGACAATGTCATCTTAAAATTCTCGGCGTAGCTTACGGCGGGATTATCGAGATCGGTGCATCTAGATATTTTGAAGTTCAAACCAGCGGTTAAGCGCGAGACGCTTGGGCTTCGTCAGAGATTGCTACGGTTCTGTTGACCCGCATCCCGTCTCCACTCAACTATTTGGTTCCCATGACAATCACCATTCGCGATGCTGCCGAAGAGGATATCCCTGCGATCTTCGAGGTTCGTACGAGCGTGCGGGAGAACCATCTATCGGTCGAGCAAATGGCCGAGATGGGCATCACGAACGAGACGATCCGCCAGGTTCTTCGCAAGGAGCCTTGCATCTGGGTCGCCGTACACGGGGACCACATTGTTGGCTTCTCAATGGCGGACGCAGCGGATGCCTGCTTGTTTGCTGCGTTCGTCCGCCCGGAATGGGCGGGGCAAGGCATCGGACGCCGTCTCATGGAACGAGCCGAAGCATTCCTGTTCGAGCGTCATTCGTCGATCTGGCTCCACACTGACGGCTCTTCGCGTGCTGCCGGCTTCTACGAACGGCTAGGATGGAAGCGAATGCCAGATATGGAGAACCGGGATGCGCGGTTTGAGAAGCATCGGCCGCAAACGAGCGGCTGAGGCAAAACGGCGGCTTGGGTGCCGGGATCTGCTTCGTTGAATAACTGCTTCGGGCCCGAAAGCGGATGTTTCTGCTTCTCTGCAAAAAACTTATCCCCGTCCCCAAAACCTCCCGCATACTCAGCCCATCCCCGCCATTCACGCGGTGCCGACGAAGCACCGGGCGGGGGGACTGGCTACATGGGGTCGCCCAGGCCGATGCGTGTATGCTGACCACCGGCCGGGCGGCGGGTGACGGGGTGGAAGTCGACGATCAGGGCTCAGCCGCCGGAATCTGCACCGTCCAACCCGAAAGGGTGGCCGCTCGATGCGTGCGCAGGAATACCAGCTCGTGTGAAGCGGCTTTCGCCTCTTCAAACTAAACAAACAGGGGGCGCAAGCCCTCGGGGCGAAAGCCGCTTCATACCGTGTAACCGCGACGCCTCCGGGCCGGGCGACACATTCGGCTGTCCGGATGCTAAAACGTCGTGATCACCGTCGCCCCGACAGATTGGAACCGGTCCATGCCCATCAGTGCCTCGGGGGCCTGGGCGAGGCTGATGCGCCGACCGACCAGGCGCGAGGGGGCGAGCTTGCCGGAGCCGATCATGTCCAGCATGGCGCCATAGCGATGCGCCTGCATGCCGTGGGAACCGAGGATTTCCAGTTCCTTGCCGATGATCTTGGCCATGGGCACCTGCGGCGTCGTGTGATCGCCCAGCATCAGGCCGACCTGCACATGCTTGCCGCGCGGGCGCAGGTTCTGGATCGAGTTGAAGCAGGTCACAGGATGGCCGAGTGCATCCAGCGACACATGCGCGCCGCCTTTGGTCAGCTCGATCACCGCTTCGGGCACGTTTCTGGCCTCGGTGCCGTTGATCGTGTGCACCGCCCCCAGTTCCCGCGCCAGCGCCAGCTTGGCCTCGTCGATATCGATGGCGATGACATTGGCACCCACAGCGCTGGCAATCATCACCGCCGAAAGGCCCACGCCGCCGCAGCCGTGGACGGCAAGCCACTGTCCTGCCGACACCTTTCCCTGGTCGACAACGGCGCGGAACGACGTCGCAAACCGGCAGCCCAGGCTTGCCGCGGTGGCGAAATCGATATGCTCGGGCAGCGCCACGAGGTTCAGGTCGGCCCGATGGATGCCGACATATTCGGCAAATGACCCCCAATGGGTGAAGCCGGGCTGCTCCTGATGCAGGCAGACCTGCTGGTGGCCGGCATGGCACTCCGGACACGAGCCGCAGCCACAGATGAAGGGCACGGTGACCCGGTCGCCGACCTTCCAGTTCCGCACGTCCTTGCCCACCGCCTGGACCACGCCGGCCAATTCATGGCCGGGCACATGCGGCAGGACAATGTCGGTGTCGTGGCCCATCCAGCCATGCCAGTCGCTGCGACAGACGCCCGTCGCCTCCACCTTGAGCACCACGCCATGCGGCTCCGGCGTCGGGTCGTCGAGCGTGACGACCCTGGGGGCTTCCTGGAATTTCTCGAACAGGACGGCTTTCATGGCGCTGATCTCCCCTTGTCCGGCTATCTAGCCCAGCTGCCCCAGGGTCAGCACGCTGCCGCGCCACAATCCCCAGCTTTGTGGCGGGGCAGGCGGGCGCCTTCGCCCCGATCGCGACTGGCGATCCGGGGCCGGACTTGCCAATCGCCGCCCGCGGGGCCAAGCTCGGCCCGTCGGGCAATGGGAGGTTGGCACATGGACCACGAGAACACCACGACCGGTGAGCCGGAGAGTGCAGCGCGCGCGGGCCTCATCGGCCGCCGGACGTTCCTTGCCGGCTCGCTCGGCCTTGGCGCGCTGGCGCTGGCCGGCTGCGCCTCATTGGGCCCCGGCATGAGCATGGCCGAAGCGGAGCGAGTCTATGGGCCGCTCCCCGACGAGCGCTTCCCGGTTCCCGCTGTCAATGTCAGCAAGATCAATCCGAAATATCTGCGCCGCACGGTGCGCTATGACCGGCAGGAAGTGGCCGGCACCATCGTCGTCGATCCCCGCAACTACTATGTCTATCGCATCGAAGGCGATGGCTATGCCACGCGCTATGGCGCCAATGTCGGCCGCGCCGGGTTCCTGTGGAGCGGCGACGCCTATATCGGGCGCAAGGCCGAATGGCCGGTCTGGACCCCGCCCCGCGAAATGATCCAGCGCCAGCCCGAAGTCGCCAAATATGCCGGCGGCATGGCGCCCGGCCTCGGCAATCCCCTCGGCGCCCGCACGCTCTATCTTTACCAGAACGGCGCCTACACGCTGTACACGATCTACAGCACCATCCAGCCCGAAACGATCGGCAAGGGCGTGTCGAGCGGCTGCGTCGGCCTGCTCACCCAGGACATGATGGACCTCTATGCCAAGACCCCGGTGGATACGAAAGTGGTGGTGTTGAAGGCATAGGCGGTGTTGTCCGCGACACGCTGTCGGTGCTCCCCGGTGGGTTCAAAAGTCCGCGATGGCGTGGGTTGCAGGCTGGCAGCCTGTGGCGCGAGGTCGCAGGCGAATTGCCCATATTCGGCCGGGTTTCGACGCGATGGACAAAATATGACCCATCGAAGCCCGATCTCGCCCTCCCCCCGAATCCTGACAACCGTGGCCGCTCACATGAGCGTTGAGACAGCAGCAACAAGCTGGTCGCGCGGGAACCCATCTCCAATCTTTAATGATCTATCAACACTCGGCAGCCATTCTGGTCGTGGTTTCTGAGGGTGCTCGCTGTGGTCTTGCGGAACGCTAACGCACTGCTGACGACGTTTGTCGCGTCGCTAATCGCAATTGCACTGGCCTCGCCAGTCAGTGCCTCCTCAGGCGCCCCTCTGGGATTTCAGTTGTTATGCCTGCAGCATCCACAAGAGTGCCGCGGGGGTGGTAGCTCCAGTGTGAGCCTGACGGACTCCCTTCTCAGCGTGATCGAGCGCGTCAATTCACAAGTGAACCGCGCAATTCGCCCCCAGAACGATCGCGGCGGGGATGTTTGGACGATTGGGGCTTCCGCAGGCGATTGCGAGGACTATGTGCTCAGCAAGCGAAGGGCGCTGATCAATGCAGGCCTACCGCCAAGTTCGCTGCGCATCGCCTATGTGAAGGCGCAGGGGATCGACCACGCAATCCTGGTCGTCAAGACAGACGTGTCGGATCTGGTTTTGGACAATTTGGCGTCCAACATCGTCCCGCTCCGCAATACGGGATACAGACTGATAGCTATGTCCAGCGCCGACCCCATGATCTGGCAATAGGTCAGTTCAGACGGAACGTCAGGTTGTCCGAGGTAAACTGCCAATAGTGCTCTGTCGTGAATTCGACGCGGGTAACGCCACGGAAATCAGCCGCAAGAAAGATTGGTCCGAGAGCCGAAAGCGCCATGCTCTCTCGATAGACCTCTTGCTCGTCATGCCATCCGGTAATGATCAGCGTCTCTCCTTCAGCTCGCAGGGTGGAGACGCCGAAATACCCCCCAACAAAGTCGAACGGCTTATCACGGCTAATGGTCGCCGGATGACCGGAGCCGTTATAGGCAAGAAATTCTCCGGAAAGGACGCCGTTGCGATAGCCCTCGGGTTCATAGAACTTCTGATGGGTCATCACGAAATTACTCCAGTCGAGCCCCATATAGCCTGAAGGTATTTTGAGGACGCCCTCACTCTGCAGATCGTCAAAAGTCGCCTCAATGCTGGGAATTTCGCTTGGCGGATCCTGTTGCAGGAGCCAGCTCTCTGTCAGTCGAACGGGCGTTGCAGCAATCGCAATCTGACGCGGTTTGGGCATGGTCGGCGACGATATTTGCCAATTGCCAGGCCGCACGGGGAAGGTGAAGTTTCCCGCCTCATTCGACATCGCCTCCTGCAACGCGCCAGCGGACCTAGCGGCAAGCGTCAAAGGTTTGGCTGAGTGACCTTCGATCCAAAGGTCGGGCGCCAACCCAACAAGGGCTGGAGCGGGTCGAGCCACAAGGTCGGCAGGACTGCCGGGAAACAGTTCAAAGCGGGTGGTCTGGCGCTCATTGCCCGTGGTCACCGCCCAGCGCGGTGGAACTTGAACGTCGAACTGATATGCGCCTTCGTACTTTATGTCGGCTCCCCGGTCCGTGCCGGACATGGTGAAGTTCGCGAAGCCGCTGGAGTTTGAGATTGCAGATACAGGTTGTCCAACGCCGCTGCTGTCGATGCTGATACCCGACATCGGGCGGTCTTCCAGATCATAAATCCCGTTGCGGTTCGCATCCCGAAACACGAAGACCGAGATGTTGAGGTCGCTCTCGGTATATTCGTCCCAAACTGTTCGCACAGCATATGAGTGTTCGGCGTGAACGGGAGAATTGCTGCAGATCGCGACGGTGGCGATAAGCCAGCCGGCGAACACATGACGACGTTGTGGGGGCAAATTGCCCCCACGCAAGATTACAGGATTGCGGGTCGTCAATCGTCTCTCCTGTACGATCAATCCTGGCCGCCATTGCCGCCATTGCCGCCGTTTCCGTGACCGTTGCCGCCGCCGTTGATGAGAAGGCCATGACCGCCGGCGCCCTTGCCTGGGTTGCTGTCATCGTCGTGGTCATCGTCGTTGCCGTGGCCGTTGTTGCCGTCGTCCTCGTCACCGCCGCCGTTGCCACCATTGCCACCATTGCCACCATTGCCACCATTGCCACCATTGCCGCCGTTGCCGCCGTTGCCGCCGTTGCCACCGCCGTTGCCACCGCCGTTGCCGCCGTTGCCACCGCCGTTGCCGCCGTTGCCACCGCCGTTGCCGCCGTTGCCACCGCCGTTGCCACCGTTGCCACCGCCGTTGCCACCGTTGCCACCACCGTTGCCGCCATTGGCTCCGCCGTTGCCACCATTCGCACCACCATTACCGCCGACGACGACATTGGCACCGCCATTGCCACCATTGCCGTCGTCATCGTCATCGTCACCGTCGTCGGAGGTGTCCCCGGCTGGGATCGCAGCCGTACGAACGCCAAGGCAAAGGGCATTGGCGATGCCCCTGATCTGCACCGCGGTCCCCGCTCCATCCACGCCGGTCGCCAGGACACGAAGACCGTCGGCTGTGTTGAGACATACCGGAAGCGGTACCCGCGGCAGTTGACCGGCCGCCGCAAGGGCGCCCACCAATGTCACGATCTGGGTATCATTGGGGAAATTGGGGGGGGAGATAAATGCTTGTGCTACCGCTGGGCAAGCAACCGCCCGATCGAGATCGGGACACTCACGGAGCACCTCCGCCACGGTCGAGAACTGTTGTGCTTGGGCTGACCATGAAGTACAGAGGAGCCCTGCAGCGACTAGACTGGGGACAAGGAAATGAATACGCATTCCGCGCTCCTAATACTAGAAATCTGACATTCTTTGGCCTTCTACTATTTAGCAGAAGGTCGATGGCTGATTATTATGGATGAAGAAATTTGGTCTGGCATTGATGGTCGTCAACGCCAAAGTTTTTCGTGTTGACTGGGCAGCCGAACCTTCCGTTTGGTTCGCCAGTATCAATCTGCCGCATGTCGTAAGGTGTGTTTTTGAATATGTCGGCTTGACGCGGTTGATTGCGGGTCGCCTGCGTCTGCCGCTCGCCTCAGCCTAGGCTGGGTTCAGGTCTTCCTGCTGTATCAGCCGGCAGTCGGGACGGGAGGTAACCGCGGCGCCGGGCTCTTCCGCGGCATTGATCGCGGGCGCGACCTGACGAGCGTCCTCCGCATCGAAGAGAAGGCGGCCCGATCAAGCAGATAGTTATGGTTCGCAGAATGGAGCTTTCGGGACCTTGCAGTCAGGGGCTCGGACGTCCGAATTGGGGGGGCGAGAGCGGACTTAAGTATCCACGAACTTCTGCTAAAAAACTTATCCCCCGGCCGGACGGCGGGTGACGGGGTGGGAGCCGCCGACCAGGGCTCAGCCGCCGAAACCTGCACCGTCCAACCCGAAAGGGTGGCCGCTCGATGCGTGCGCAGGAATACCAGCTCGTGTGAAGCGGCTTTCGCCTCTTCAATATTTCAAATTGGCGGCGCGAGCCGTCGGGGCGAAAGCCGCTTCATACCGTGTAACCGCGACGCCAGCAGGCGGGCGGCGCGTTCTGCTGTCCGGAGATCGCCCAACAGCGTTGGCACAGGTCAGGTTGCATGCTAATCGCCCATGCGACGCGGGCGTGGTGGAATGGTAGACACACCGGACTTAAAATCCGGAGGGGGTAGCCCCGTGCGGGTTCAAGTCCCGCCGCCCGCACCAGATTTTTCGGAGGCCTCATGATCGAGAAAATCGAAACCGGAATTTCGCCCTCGTCGGCACCCATCAGTGATGCGGTGCGGGCTGGCAAGCATGTGTGGCTGGTGGCGATTGCCGAGGACCCGGTGACGGGCGAGATCGTCGCGGGCGGCATCGAGCCGCAGGCGCGGCGGTGTTTGCAGAACCTCGAAATCGCGCTCAAGGCGGCCGGCGGCACGCTGGCCAATCTGGTGATGATGCAGATTTTCCTCATCGACAGCGCCGATGCGGCCGGGATGAACGCGGTCTATCGCGAATTCATCACCCATCAGCCCTATCCGGTGCGCGCCACGGTGGTGGTCAATCAACTGCTGGCCAAGGGCCTGCGCATCGAAATCACCGCACAGGCGGTGCTGGACTGATGTTGCTCAAGCTCGAACTGCTCGAAGCGATCAAGGAAGGCAAGGTCGACCTGGTGTTCCGGCGCTGGAGCCGGCCCTCGGTCAAGCCGGGCGGTACGCTCAAGACTAGGCTCGGTCTGCTGTCGATCGGGGCGATCACCGATATGGACCCGGCGGAGGTGACCGAAGTCGAGGCCAAACGCGCCGGGTTCAGAGATGTCGCCGATTTCCGCAAGTGGCTCGATACGATGAAGCCGGGGCATCTGTTCCAGCGCATCGAGGTCGGATTTTCTGGCGAAGCCTAGAACGGCGTCGGTGCTACGAAGGTGGTGAACTCGCCAGTCGTCGGGTGGGTGAGGCCCAGTTCGGCGGCATGCAGCTGCAGCCGGTCGGCGGCGGCAAGCGTTTCGGCATCGCCATAAAACACATCGCCCAGAATAACATGGCCGATGGCCTTCATGTGAACTCTGAGCTGATGCGTGCGGCCAGTGAGCGGATGCAGCCGGACGCGGGTGGCATTGGCCTCGCGCTCGATGACGGTCCATTCGGTCTGGGCTGGGCGGCCATTCTCATGGTCGACGCGCTGGCGGGGCTTGTTCTCCCAATCGGTCGCCAGGGGCAGATCGATGAGGCCGCTATCGGCCTCGATAATGCCGGCGACGCGGGCGATATAGGCCTTGGTGGTCTTGCGGTGCTCGAACTGGCTGCCGATACGGCCATGGGCGCGCTTGTTGAGGGCCAGGACGAGGACGCCCGAAGTATCCTTGTCGAGCCGGTGGCACATGCCGGCGGTGGGCCAGGTCTGGCGAGCGCGATACTCTACGCAGTCCCAAAGAGACGGATCCTTGCCAGGTACGCTCAGCAGCCCGCTCTGCTTGTCGACCACTAGGATGTCGTCATCGACATGGAGGACATTCAGATAGGGGTCGAGCGGGGGGAAGTAGTTGATCAAGGTGGGCATGGGACCGGGCATGAGCGCCGTTTACCAGAGGATGGCGGGTTTGACCAATGGTCACCGATCTGTGAGCGGAGACCGCGGAAATTCGCCAGCGTGACAAGGATATAACGGAACATCCCGTGCATTGACCCGTTGTCCCTGCAACATCATACAGGAGGCTCTCATGCACAAGGATGAAGTCAAAGGCGTCGGCAAACAGGCCAAGGGCGCTATCAAGGACGCCGTCGGCGGTCTCACCGGCAACGAGAAACTGCAGGCCGAAGGCAAGTTCGACAAGGCTGCTGGCAAGGTCCAGCAGAAGGTCGGGGAAGCCAAGGATGCCGTCCGCGACGCGCTCAAGCGTTAGCGCCGGTCTATGGAAGCGCCGCCCGCGAGGGCGGCCTTTTGCTGTTCAGTCGAAGCGATAGCGCAGGCGTGCGCAGACTGGATGCAGCATTTCGGCCGAGATCAGCTTAGGTGACGCGCGCAGCCCGGTGGCGGGAAACAGCGGAATGCCGCTGCCGATGATCTCCGACATGACGTAGATTTCGATCTCATCGAGCGCGCCGCGCTCCATGAAGGCCATCTGCAGCTTGCCGCCGCCGAGCATCCAGACATCGCCGTCATCGAGCGCACGCAGTTCAGCGATGAGCGCGTCGATATCGGTGCGGGTTTCGAGTGGCCCCTTGGGGTTGTCGATCGGCCGCGAGGTGACGACGATCGCCCGCTTGCCGTCATACTCCCAGGCGCCGGGATAGCGGGCGATCCAGTCATAGGTGGTTCGGCCCATGACGACGGTGCGTATGGTCTTGATGAACTGGTGATAATCATGCTCGCCCAGGTTCAGGTCGGGCTGCTGGGTGAGCCAGTCGAGGTTCTCGTCCGGCGTGGCGATGAAGCCATCGAGGCTGGTTGCGATGTATCCGACGATTTTGGCCATCAGTTCGATCCTCCCGTAATCTCAGCGATAGGGCGCGGTGGTGACAGCATCTGTCAGCAGCGTTCGGGCGCGCTCTGGTGTGTGACAGTCTTGTGGCGCTAGGATCGCTCAATGGAAACGACGGTCTTCGACACGGCATTGGGAACATTCGGCATCGGCTGGACCGCCGATGGCATTGCGCGCCTGCAATTGCCGGGGCTCGACGCGGACGAAATGGGTGAGCGGATCAACCGGAAAGACGCGACGCCTGGCGAGCCGACGCGCGAAGTGGAGGCGGTCATCAACCTGATCGAGGACTATGCCGATGGCAACGTCGTCGAATTTCGTGACATCAAGCTCGATCTGCAGGGTGTGCCCGAATTTCATCGGCGCGCCTATGAACTGTTGCTTGAGTATGGCTGGGGCCAGACCACAACCTATGGCGAGCTGGCGCGGGCGCTGGGCGATGTGACGCTGTCGCGCGCGGTGGGGCAGGCAATGGGCGCAAATCCGATCCCGCTGATTATTCCATGCCACCGCGTGCTGGCCAGCAATGGCAAGGCGGGCGGCTTTTCAGCGCCGGGCGGGGCCGGCTCCAAACTCAGGATGCTGGCGCTGGAGGGCGTCGCGGTCGGGGCGCCGGCCGGCCAGATGACCTTCGGGTTCTGAGCATGAGCTTCAGTTTCACCAGGCGAACGGACGTCAAGGATCAGGTACGGCGCATTGCCATCGACCAGGTGCAGTCGGCGATAACGGAATGCCGGGGCGACGGCGATCTCGACAAGACGGTGCATGGCCTGCGCCGCCGCTGCAAGAAGCTGCGCGGCCTGCTGCGGCTCATCGAGCCGAAGTGCAGGGTCTTCGACGCGGAAAACCGGGTGGTGCGCGACGCGGCTCAGGGTCTGTCGGGCACGCGGGACGCTGCCGTGATGGTCGAGACGTTCGACGCGCTGGTTGAGTTCGACAGCAGGCGGGAGGGAAGCCCGCAGCTCAATGCGGCCCTGAGCGGATCGGTGCGTCGTATCCTCAGAGGGCGCGTCATTGCTGGGCCCGAGGCAATCGACCGGCAACAACTGCTCGGAGATTTGGTGGCCGCGCTGACGCCTCTGGCCAAGCGCGCCGAGACATGGGCGATCGAAGGGCGCGGATTTGCCTGCCTCGGCGCGGGCCTCGAGCAAACCTATCGATGCATGCGCGATGGCATGGCGCATGCGCGCGACGAGGGCAGCGCCGAAGCCCTGCACGACTGGCGCAAGCATGCCAAATACCACTGGCACCATGTGGGCCTGCTGCAGCGGGCGGCGCCCGAATTGCTGCATGGGCGCAAGAACCTGGTGGACCAGCTTGCCGAACTGCTCGGCGATCACCACAACCTGCATGTGCTGCATGAAGCGCTGACCACGGCGCCTGAGCCGGTTGCGGCCGAGGGGATCGAGACACTTGGTGACGTGATCGCCGAGCGGCAGGCAGTGCTGGTGGCGAGGGCCTTCGAGCTGGGGCGGCAACTGGCGGTGGAGAAGCCGGCCGCCTTGCGCCGGCGGTTCGAGCTGTATTGGCAGTTGCTGCCGGACGCGGAGTAAGCGTGGCTGACGAAATCGAGCGCAAGTTCCTGGTGGTTTCGGACGCCTGGCGGATGTTGGCGCAGTCCAGTTCGCTGCTGCGGCAGGGCTATCTGTCGTCCAATGCCAAGGCTACCGTGCGTGTGCGGACCTGGGACGACCGGGAGGCGCGGCTGACGCTCAAGGGCGCGGTGCGGGGGATGGCGCGGGCCGAGTATGAATATGAAATCCCCATGCCCGATGCGCTCGAGATGCTCGCCATGGCCGAGCCGCATGTGCTCGAAAAGCGGCGATACCTGGTGCCGTTCGGCGGGCTGACCTGGGAAATCGATGTGTTCGAGGGACGCCATGCGGGCCTCGTCATCGCAGAGGTCGAACTGGCCAGCCAAGACCAGTTGGTCGAATTGCCGGACTGGGTGGGCATGGAAGTGACCTATGACGACCGCTACTACAATGCCAGCCTGTCGCGCGCCGACGGCATTCCGGGTCTTGACCCTGACGTGGCGTGAGACGTTCGCCCGTAATTTGATTCAGGTCATGGCGTAGAGCCGGCACTGCGTCCACATGGAGGGGAGAAACAGGGAGACCGAAAATGGCCAAGGACTTTGACGGCAAGGTTGCATTCGTCACCGGCGGCGCGTCGGGCATTGGCGAGGCGGTGGCCAGGCAGCTTGCCGAACGGGGTGCCAAGGTGGTCGTTGCCGACCTCAAGCTCGATGCCGCGCAAAAGGTTGTCAAAGCCATCAAGGCCGCGGGCGGCGCGGCCGCTGCCGTGGCCGTCGATGTCGGCAAGATCGAGCAGGTGGAGGAGGCGGTGAAGTTCACCGTCGACACTTACGGTGCACTGCATGTGGCCGTGAACAATGCCGGTATCGGTGGCACATTGGCGGCGCTCGCCGATTACACCTTCGAGGACTGGCACAAGGTCATCGACGTCAATCTCAACAGTGTCTTCTATTCCATGAAATACGAAATCCCCGAGATGCTGAAGGCGGGCGGCGGGGCCATCGTCAACATGGCCTCCATCCTCGGTTCGGTCGCGTTCCCCAGTGCGCCGGCCTATGTTACTGCCAAGCATGGCGTGGTGGGGATGACCAAGTCGGCTGCACTCGATTATGCCAAGAAGGGCATTCGTGTGACTGCGGTTGGGCCGGGCTTCATCGATACGCCAATGCTCGCGGCGCTGCCGAAGGAAGCCCATGAAGGCATCAAAGCCATGCATCCGGTCGGGCGCATGGGTACATCCGACGAAGTGGCGGCGCTGACGCTGTTTCTGCTGTCAGACGCGGCGTCCAACATCACCGGCAGTTATCATTTAGTGGATGGCGGCTACGTCGCACAGTAGGCGAGGAGAGGCGGCTGCGGTTGCCATTTCTCTCCCAACCGCGTGACAGGTCGATTTGCCCCGCCGGGATTACTGCCAGCGCTCGGGAGCGTTGGCCTGGACGGCCGGGCCGGACGGATCCGGCCCGAACCGGTTCGGCTCTGGATTACATCGCGATCCGCAGGCCTACGGCGCCCGAGAAGTCTGGATCCTGGCCCGCGGTCGCTGCCTGCAGCGACAGTGTTCCCAGCACCGAGGAGCTGAACTCGTGTTCCAGGTCTAGCCCGGCACGGGCCCAGGTCTGGCTCTGCGCCTGGCCCGGCAAACTGAATTCGAAGAGACCAAGTGTCTGGCCGGTGAGGGCTGGGCCGGTGGAGTCGAAGCGGTGGACACCCTCGATCGTGGTTCGGAGCGTCGTCTGCTGGGTGAGCTCCGTTTCGGCAGTCAGGCCGACGCGGACTTCGGAGGCGGTCTGGGACTGTGCGTCGAACCGGGCGGGGAAGCCGCCACCGGTTTCGGTATAGCCGTCGACGCTGGTATTGGCGAGGGTGAAGGACGCCCACGGGCTTATCGTGGTCGTGCCGAAGGTAGCAGCGTCCAGCCAGTCGATGCGACCGCGGACGAGAGCGGCGTTTACGGCGGTCTGGCCCTGGGAGAAGTCCACAGAGGCGCCGTTCATGTAGCCGCGGCGGATATCGGCGCGCCAATTTCCGAGAACCGCGGTGCCCGAAAGCACCAGGGGCGTGCCCTCAGGTGCCCAGTCAATTTCGCCGAGCAGATATTGGCCACCGAGGCTGCTGCTGGCTGAATTGGGCAGACCCTGGGTGGAAAAGCTCGTGCCGACGCCGATGCCGGCGCGGACGGTATCGTCGAACAGATCGGCGCAGAAGCCGGCTTCGGCGAGGCCGATCGTCGTGTTGCGCACGCCGTTGTAGCGGCCGAAATCGCCGTTGGCCCAGAAGCATTTGTCGCCGCCGAGCCCGGCATAATCCATCAGCGGTCGGTGATGCGCGCCCGTCAGTGGCAGCCAGGAGAGGTGCTGGCCGGCATAGGCGAGCTGGGTCGCGTCATAGAGCGAGCGGGTGTATTCGGCGGTGTCGATGACGCCGGAGCCGATGGCGGCGACGCGGGCGAGATAGGCGCGGTCGTCGCCGTCTTCACTCACGCCAGTGCCGACGGTGGATTCCCTGGTCTGAATGCGGAGCGCTTGGGAGAACCGAAGCGCGGGTTTCAGCAGCAGGGTTAGGGGGCGGCGGCGTCACGCTGCAACGCGAAAGCCCGCGGGCATAGCTTTTGCCCGCGCGCATAGTCGTTGCGTCTCGGATCGTCCAATTGCCTCGGAAGGCTCAGTTTTCCTCGTCGCGCCAGCGCTTGTGCAGGCCGGGGGGATGCCGAAGCGGCGGCGGTAGGCGTTGATGAAATTGCTTGATTGCGTGTAGCCGACGCGCCAGGCGATCTGTTTCAGGGGCACGTCGATGCCGGCGTCCAGTATCTGCCGGGCCAGATCGAGGCGCGCATCGCGCAAATAGTCGAAGACCGTGGTCCCAAACAACTGGCGGAAGCCGAGGTTGAGGCGCTTCGCACTCAGCCCGACGGAATGGGCCAGATCGTGCAAGCCGGGCGGTTGTGCCACGTCCGCGACCAGTCGGTCGCGCGCTTCGCGGACGCGATTTAGTTCACGTGGGGAAAGCTCGATACGGGGTAGGTCATCGTGGCGCAGGGCGTCAAGCTGGTGCGCGAGGAGTTCGAGCACCTTGGCCTCGCGGTAGAGGGTGCCCATCCGCCCCGCATAGAGTGGGCGAGAAAGGTTCTGCGCAGCCCTGACCGCGGGCGCCGCCAGCGAGCGCATCAGCGAAAGCGGGTCGGCGCCGGGGCGAACCGCTGTCCGGACGAGTTCGGGCAGGTCGTCCTCGGTCGCGAGTTGCTCGATAACGTTGGGTTTGAGCTTGAGGGCGAGGCAGCGCCAGAGCGCCTGCGACTGGACTTGATAGCTTATCCGTCGGCGCGAAGGAGTCAGCGCAAAGAGCCGCGCCTCATCCCGCCAGGATTGATCCTCATTGCCCTCGGCGACCACCATGCCGGCGCCGCTCAACATACAGCCGAGCACAATGGTGCCGTCCGGTGCGACGAGGCCGGAGCTGAGGGTGAAGTCCGTTTCCGCCCGACCTCCAACTGGTACAGGACCACGCCGGGCCGGACCTCGGAACACTCCATGAAGCCACGGAACGGGCCGTCGGTAAAGTCACCGCGATCGATCACTTCGACGGACAGTGCATCGCTGCGGTCGTTTCGGCGAAAGACCAAGGGCTGATCAAATTGCGACCTCTTTTTCCAATAAGGGGCGAGGAGATATACTGTCCGGACTAAGAAAGGAACCCCGAGGCGGGCTCGCGCCGCCGGCCCATTACTGCCAGCGTTTGAAGGTCTTGAGGTGATCGAGCGCCTTGAGGGCCGTCTGGGTGATTTTCTCGACGCTATCGGTCACTGGCACCACGAGGACGTTTTCGGTCGTCGGGTCGGGAACTTCCAGGGTCGCGAACTGGCTGTCGAGGAGGCTGGTCGGCATGTATTCGTGCTGTCGTTTCGCCATGCGTTCGGCGATGACCTCGCGGCCGCCGTCGAGATAGACGAAGAGAACGGGCTCGCCCGCCTTGTCGGTCAGGAACTGCCGATAGGCCCGCCTGAGCGCGGAGCAGGCGCCCATGGCGGCGCCCTTCTTGTCAGCTGCTTCGTGGAGGGCGAGGGCGAGGCGTTCGAGCCAGGGCCAGCGATCTTCATCGGTGAGGGGGATGCCGGCCCGCATTTTCTCGACATTGGCTTCGGGGTGATAGCCGTCACCATCGAGGAAGGGGACATGCAGGCGGCGGGCGATGGATTGGCCGACCGTCGACTTGCCCGACGAACTGACGCCCATGACGATGATGATGCGGGCAGGTATGAGCGTGCGGTTGGAGGTCATCGAGCAGGGCTCCCTGTTCGGCCGGATTTTGCCGCGCCACAGGGCTGAACGCTGACTGAACGGTCACGCCAGCATGGGTGCAGGTTGCCCGATGCAGAATGGCAAGGGTCGGGTTCGGCATGGTGCCGGCATCCCGCGCCAGATCGGAGCATTGTCATGAAAACTCTCGCCATCCTCGCTGCCCTCTGCCTGCCCGTTGTGCCGGCGTTTGCCGTGGACAATTTCTACGATACGTCTACCAAGCTCAATATCGGCCAGTTTGCTGGCAATTGCGCCAGCATGGGCGGCGATTTCATCTCCCATGGCAGCAATGCTGGCACCTGCAAGACCGATTCCGGGTTGGACGTCACCTGCGCGCGCGATCAGGGTATCACCACCTGTTCAGGTGTGGTGCCGAAGACGCCCAAGACGCCGGCCTGAGGCCCCTCAGACGGTCGCCGTGAACGCGCCGTCGACATAGAGGATGTGCCCGTTGACGAAGCGGGCCGCCTCCGAGGCCAGGAATACCACGGCGCCGCCCAGTTCCTCGGGTTGGCCCCAGCGGCCCATTGGCGTGCGGGTCTCGATCCAGGCGTTGAACTTGTCGTCCTTAAGCAGAGCCTCGTTGAGTTCGGTGGCGAAGTAGCCCGGCGCGATACCGTTGATGTTAAGGCCATGCCGGGCCCAGTCGACTGCCATGCCACGTGTAATGTTGGCGACGGCCGCCTTGGTGGCGGCGTAAGGGGCAACGGACGGCCGGGACAGCTCGGAGAGGAGCGAGCAGATATTGATGATTTTGCCGGCGCCGCGGGAGATCATGTGGCGGGCCACGGGCTGGCTGACATTGAACACCGAGGTCAGGTTGGTGGCGATGACCTGGTCGAATTTTTCCGGCGGAAAGGCCTCGAGGCTGGAACGAAACTGCATGCCGGCATTGTTGACCAGGATATCGATGGGGCCGATCTCTTCTTCGATATGAGTGACCGCCTCGTTGATGCTGTCGCGGCTGGTCACATCGAAGGCAACGGCATTCACCGTCGTGCCGGTGGCAGCAAGGTCGTGCGCGGCGGCCCCCAGGGCCACGCTGTCCCGGGCATTGAGGATCACGGCCGCCCCAGCACCGGCAAGGGCGCGGGCCATGGCAAAACCGAGGCCACGGCTGGAGCCGGTGATTAGCGCGCGCTTGCCGGAAAGATCGAACGGATTGGGGGAAGCCAAGGACAGTCTCCACTTTTGAGGAACCCTATGCAGACGGGCTTGCCCCGGCAAGCCATTCTACCATACAAGACGCCACAATCGGCCGAAATTCCCCAAATACGACTTCCGTATGGGGCGGGTTTGTGGTCAGTTCCCCGCCGCGAGCCATGCGCTGCAGGCATGGACAAGACGAAGAGTTCTCGGAAGGACGTTTGTATGTCGACAGCGGATATCGGCCTGATTGGCCTGGCGGTTATGGGTTCCAACCTGGCGCTGAACATTGCCGAAAAGGGCTACACCATCGCTGTTCACAACCGGTCCGCGAGCAAGATCGACGACTTCGTGGTGACCGCGAAAGGGCAGGGGCTTAACGGCAAGGTCATTCCCAAGGCGGATCTGGCTGACTTCGTGCAGTCGGTGAAGCGTCCGCGCTCGATCATCATCATGGTCAAGGCCGGCAAGCCGGTGGACGAGATGATCGAGCAGTTGCTGCCCCATCTGGAGCAGGGCGACGCCATCATCGAGTGCGGTAACTCCCTTTTCACTGACACCCAACGCCGATTCGACTATCTCAAGCCCAAGGGCATCGGCTATCTCGGCGTCGGCGTATCGGGCGGCGAAGAGGGCGCGCGCCATGGTCCCTCGATCATGGTGGGTGGCTCCAAGGAGCAGTGGCATAATGCCGAGGCGGTGCTGACCGCCATCGCCGCCCAGTTCAATGGCGAAAGCTGCTGCGCTTATCTCGGCGAAGGTGGCGCTGGCCATTTCGTCAAGACTATCCACAACGGCATCGAATATGGCGACATGCAGATGATCGCCGAGGTCTATGGCGTGATGCGCGACGGTCTGGGCATGAATCCCGCCCAGTGCGCCGACGTGTTCAAGGAGTGGAACAAGGGTCCACTCAATTCCTATCTCATTGAAATCACCGGCCATGTGCTGGCTGCGGTCGATGATCAGACCGGCAAGCCGCTGGTCGAACTGGTCCTCGACAAGGCTGGCCAGAAGGGCACCGGCGTGTGGTCCGCCATTGTCGCCCAGCAGATGGGCGTGCCGGCAACGGCCATCGAAGGCGCCGTCGCGGCCCGTTCGATCTCGTCGCGCAAGGATGAGCGCGTGGCAGCCGAAGCCATCTATGGCAATCCGAACCGCGCCAGGACCGATGTGACGCTGGCAGACCTCGAGAAGGCGCTACTGGCCGGCAAGATCGTTTCCTATGCGCAGGGCTTTGCGGTGATCGCCAAGGCGTCGGAGGAAAATGGCTGGAGCCTGCCGCTTGCCACCATCGCCAAGATCTGGCGCGCCGGTTGCATCATCCGCTCGCGCTTCCTCGACCAGATGTCGGCGGCCTATGCCAAGGGCGGCAATGCCAACCTGCTGGTTGTGCCGGATTTCGTGACGCTGATGAAGGATACCCATCCTTCGCTGCGCAAGGTGGTGGCTGCGGCTGCGGTCGGCGAATTCCCGATGATCTGCCTGTCGGCGGCGCTCAGCTATTTCGACAGCTACCGCCAGGCTCAGGGTACGGCGAACCTCACGCAGGGCCAGCGCGACTTCTTCGGCGCGCATGGCTTCGAGATCGTCGGCCGCGGCACCGACCTGCACGGGACCTGGCCGAGCACGCTGGGCAAGTAGGCATACGGGGCCTTTTTTGTCTGGAGCTGCATCATGACACCGCAGGATCTGCTGAAGCGGTATGAAAACCGCATCAATCTGCATCGGTTCGATGCGGTCGCGCCGCTGATCGCTGCCGATGCGGTGTTTTGGTTCAACGACGGCTCATTTGTCGGGACAGACGCTATCCGCGGCGCGTTCGAGCGGACCTGGGCCGGCCTTGCCAATGCGACTACTGGCTGACGGACATGCGCTGGATCGCATCGGGCGATGTGGCGGCGAGTTGTATCTATCAGTTCAATTGGAAGGCCAGGATGGACGGCGGGGATGCTTCCGGCATCGGACGCGGAACGACCGTGCTCCACAAGGGTGCTGATGGTTGGCAGATCGTGCATGAGCACTTGAGCGGCATGCCCGGCTAACCCTTGCCCGGCTAGGCGTTGATGCCGGGGCTCCTATTTTTGGGACTTGGCCGAGCACGCGGCAAGTAGCCTAGACGAATCCGATCCAGCGGCCGGCGACGAGCGCCGCGAGCCAGAATAGTCCCGAAAGGGCGGCCTGTGCCCGCAGGCGGGCTGTTACCAAGCCGCCGGCGGTGGCCGCTTTCCAGTCCGCGCTGAAGTCCAATGCGAGAGCATTGGCAATGGCGAGCGCGAGCAGGACCAGCTTGGCCAAGAAGGCGGGATTGGCCACGTATTCGGCTGGCCGCACGCTGAAGAGCGCAAGTCCGGTGATGACAGCAAGCGCGACGCCGAACTTGGCGGCCCCGGCAAGGATCGGCCCGATAGTGCCGAGCGGCGCCGAGCGAAGCGCGCCGAGCAGGCGAGCATCGAGGAGCAGGATCGGACCAAGCAGCAGGCCGACGCCCAGGATATGGGCGGCATTGACGAACAGATAGAGGGTACTCGACTGGCGCAGCAATAGTGCGCCTGGCCATTGGCCGATGGCCTCGAGCATCAGTTCGTGGGGATCCGGTCCGGGTAGATATCGAAGACCTGGCCCTCAACGGTGATGCGGACCGCCTTCATGCGCAGGGCGCCACCGCTGTCGCGGTTACCCAGCGCCACGATCTCCTGACCGACCTCGGCCGAGCCTTCGACGAAGCCGGACCGCTCGGTCTGGGCTGGATTGCCCAGTTCGACGGTCCACATTTCGCCGTCGGCATCCACCTCGATGATGGGGTGGGGTGGGGCGATGGTGATGCTGGCGATGAGGCCGGTTAGCTCGATCTGACCCTGGTCGGCCCAGGTCCAGCCATGATGGGCAAAAGCTGCGGTGGTGAGGATGGCGGCCAAAGCGGTGGCGGCGAGAACCGGACGAGCAGATCGTCTAAAGGCGGTGATCGACATGGCGTGCTCCATTTCGTCAAAACGGCCAGAGGTGAAATGGAGCAGACCGGATCGGGATGCATCCTGCCAGTCAAGAAATCGCGACTAGAGGGCCCGGAACATCACATAGCTGTCCACATAGCCGTGGATCGGATGATTGAACGCCCGGGGCAGGGTGCGGTGAATTGAAGGCCCCGATTTGGCTGGGCTTTGTCAGGTCTGCTGGCCTTCGTGGTCTCGTCAGCGATGCTTGATGTAAAGTGATTGTTCGGCATCAAAACGGCGTAGCCGTCGCATCTCGGTGAAACCTAGTCGTTCGAGAAGGCGGCAGGAGGCAGCATTGGCCGTCTGCGTTTCGGCGACGATGCAATCCAGGGTGCTGTCATTGCTAAACCTGTAATGTAGCGCCTTGGCCATGGCCTCCCTAGCGAAGCCGGCCCCCCAGAACCTGGGCAGCACCAGGTAGGAGACTTCGATGTGCTCGCTGTCATGGTGCAGATGGAAGTCAATTGTGCCGATCCGTTCTCCGGTCTGGCGCAGTACGATGATCATGGCTTGGCGCGATGGATCAACCATCATGTGACTGAGTTGTCGCCGCGCAGCTTTGGCCGTGGCTGCACCCCCAAGATAGCGGCGAACGTCGCCATCGGTGTGCAGCGCCACCAGCAGCGCTTCGTCCTGCTCCGAAACGGCGTCGAGGCGGCAGCGCTCCGTCATCGCAAGCGTGGTCACAGCGTCCGGAACATCACGTAGCTGTCCACATAGCCGTGGACGGGGTGATTGAACGCCTGGGGCAGGGTGCCGACAATCCCAAAGCCCAGTTTCTGCCATAGGGCGACGGCCGGCTCGTTGGTGGACACCACGAAATTGAACTGGATGCCCAGGAAGCCCTGCGCGCGACAATAGTCGATGGAGTGGGCGCAGAGGGCCCGGGCGATGCCACGGCCACGAGCCGCCGGGGAGGTCATGTAGCCGCAGTTGGCGATGTGGCTGCCGCCGCCCTGCTGATTGGCGCGGACATAGCTGGCGCCCAGGACGACGCCATCGTCTTCTGCGACGAAGTTGACCTTCTCGGGCGAGGCGAAATAGGCGCGGGCAATGGCTTCGCTGCCGTCACGAGGCAGAGCGAAGGTTTCGCCTTCACGCATGATCGGCTCGATGATGACCCAGAGATGGGGCCAGTCGGCTTCAGTCGCGGATCGGATTTGCATCGGGGTCGTCGGCATCTTCGTCGATGGGAGGGACGCGGATCTGGCCCGGGGGCGGCATGTCCGGAACATGAGGCTTGTTGGCGATCGATGGGCGGTGGCCGAGTTCGAAGCGCCAGGCGGCGAAGGCGAACAGCACCAGCGCCATGACCACACAGATCGACGCGGCAAGGAATGGCGCGCCGGGGAAGTAGCCGGGAGAGTCAGCGGCGGTGGTGAAATAGGAGAAGATCTGGGTGGCGGCCAGCGGCCCGATGATGGTCGCCAGCGAGTTGGCCCCGTTGACGGCGCCCTGCAACTCACCCTGCGCATTGTCGGGCACCTGCCGTGACAGTACGCCATTGATGGCAGGGGCGGCGAGACCGCTGATCGCGCCCACCATGATGAACACGTAGAGGTAGAACACCTGGTCGGTAAAGGCGACGCCGGCAAAGGCGGCAATGGCGGCCAGCAGGCCAAGAATCGCCACCGGGGGTTCGCCGACGCGCTTGACCATCGGACCGACCAGAAAGGCCTGGCAGATGGCAAAGCCGATACCGAAAGCGCCGAGCGCACGCCCGATATTGGATGAGGTGAAGCGGAAGACTTCCACGGTGAAATAGCTGAACACGGTTGGCAGTGCCTGCGCCGCCAGCGAGAAGGCGAACAGCACGGCGAGCAGCCAGATAACCACGGGGTACTGGCGAAGGGCGATGATCGCGCCAAACGGATTGGCGCGGCGGATGTCGAACTTGCGGCGCGAATGCCTGGGCAGGCTTTCGGGCAACACCAGGAGGCCGAAGAGGAAATTGGCGAAAGCCAGGCCTGCCGCGGCGTAGAAGGGTACGCGCGGGCCGAACTCGCCAAGCTCACCGCCGATGACTGGGCCGATGATGAAGCCAAGCCCGAACGCCGCGCCAATGAGGCCGAAGCGGTGGGTGCGCTTATGGGGCGGCGTTATGTCGGCCATGTACGCTGTGGCGGTGGCCACGGCGGCGCCGGCAATGCCGGCAATCACGCGGCCGATGAACAGGTACCAGACCACCGGGGCGATCGACATCATCAGGTAATCGAAGGTGAGACCGAGGAGCGAGGCCAGCAGCACCGGGCGACGGCCGAACCGGTCTGAGAGGTTTCCCAGCACCGGCGAGAAAACAAACTGCATGAAGGCATAGGTGAAGACCAGGTAGCCACCGAGCACGGCGGCATTCGCGACGCTGCCGCCGGTCAGGTCTTCGAGCAGTTCGGGAAGCACCGGCACGATGATGCCAACGCCGATCATATCAAGCAGGATCGTCACCAGAATGCAGGCGAGAGTCAGGCGTGAACGGGTCGCTGCTTGCATGCTGGGGGCGCTAACCTTTTGAATTGCGGCCGGTCTGACTTTGTCGCGCAGTTGACACAGCCGAGCCTTTCAACGCAAGGCCGTAGGGCCATGCAAGGTTCCATGCAAGTGCCATCAGTCTGCCGCGCGTCGGGCCCGCGTCGGTGCGACCACAGGTTGAGCGTCATGCCCGTAAAGCCAGGCCAGGCGGCGCAGATGGCCGCGGCGACCCTGCATGGCAATGGCGAGATTGCGCGCCAGGCTGAACGGCCATTGCAGGTGGAAGATGCGACCATTGGTGGCGGATGTGCGGGCGACCCGTGCCACGCGATTGCGACGCTGGCGGTGATATTTTTCAAAGGCAACTTCGGCGCTGACCTCCGCGATGAGGAGGGGCGCCAGAGCGGCTGCATCCTCGATGCCCATTGCCGCGCCCTGGGCCTGGAAAGGCACCATGGCGTGCGCCGCATCGCCGATAATTCCGATATTGCCGGTGTGCCACTCGGATGCACGAACCGTATAGAGGGGCCATGGCGACCACGTGTCGCCGGCCGCCGTCAGCAGGGCGTCGACGCGTGGGCTCTGCGTGCGGGCTCCGGGCAATTGGGGCCGGGTGCCGAGTTCGCTTTTGGCCTGGGTCACCTTGGCAAAGAGCGCCAGATTGATCTGGCGGCGATGCGGCAAGGGGTAGCAGACCATATGGTAGTCGGGTCCGAACAGCACCGTGACGCGGTCGAGCGCGATCTGCCCGGCGGCCGAATCGAAGGACAACAGCGTGCGCCAGGCCACGCGATGCCCGTATCGAGCCTGCGGCCCGCCAATGATATCGGTCCGCGTGTGCGAATGCACGCCGTCGGCGCCGATGAAGGCCAGCCCGCGGCCGGTTCGCGACTGGCCGTTGGCCTCATCGATCGAGACGGTAATGCCGTGGGCATGTGACTTCACATCCCAGGATCGGACGCCGAAGAGGATGTCGATATTGGCGAAACGCCGGCAAGCCCTGTAGAGCGTGTCGGCAAGATCGGCCCGGTGCATCACCGCGTAGGGCGCCCCGAACCGCTCGCGCATTATGGCGCCCAGTTCGAGCGTCACCAGCGGCGTTTGTCGGCGATAGGGGAAGATATCGATGCCGTTGGGTTCAAGGCTGCGGGCCGTCAGGGCCTCATCGAGGCCGAGATTGTTGAGTACTTTCCGGGCATTAGGGCTGATTTGCAGGCCGGCGCCGAATTCGGAGATGGTCGGGCTGCGCTCGAGCACGACGACAGTCGCGCCGGACTTTGCCAGGGCCAGAGCCAGCGTCAACCCGGATATGCCCGCGCCCGCGATGTAATAGGTGCGGCCCGTGCCGGGCATGGCAGATCTCAGGCAGCGTCGGCGTGGAAAATGGCGGAGAGCGGATTGGACGTGCCGGCGGCCAGTCGCGAATTGAACACGTAATGCGTTGAACAATAAGGACAAACGGCTTCGCTGTCCTTGCCCATGTCGATGTAGATATGGGGATGATCAAACGGGGGCAAGGCGCCGACGCACTGGAATTCCTTGGAGCCGACCTCGATCTGGCGGAGCCCCTCGGTGTTATGGAAATGGGGCGTTGTGCCGTGTGCCATGACGATAAACCTGTTTGATTTGGCCGGACCATATGCCAAGGACGGGTTGAAGGAAAGGGTTCACAACCCATTCAAGCAGACGGCAGATACCGCCAATTTGCTGGCATCATGCTGGCGGTTTGCTTGCCGTTTTCTCATTTTTCGAAGCAGGATTTCAGCTCGTGCCCAAATTCCAGTCCGATGGTTTGACCCTCGCCTACGAATCCGCTGGCGACGGCCCGCCGGTGCTGTGCATCCATGGCTTCGCATCGAGCGGCAAGGTCAACTGGATCGACACCGGCTGGGTCGAGACGCTTACGGGCGCCGGGTATCGGGCCATTACGCTGGACAATCGGGGGCATGGCGATTCTGACAAGCCCTACGACCCCGAGCGATACTATCCGAGCAACATGGCGCGTGATGCCGTAGCGCTGCTCGACCATCTCGGCATCAGCCGAGCCGCCATTCTGGGCTATTCGATGGGCGCCAGGATATCGGCCTTCATGGCCTTCGAGCATGAGGAGCGGGTGGCCTGCGCGATCTTTGGCGGCATGGGGATGAACCTGATCAATGGGCTCAGCGACGGCAATGACATCATTGCCGGGCTGCGGGCGCCGGCGCTGGAGGGGCTGACCCATCCGACCGCGCGGCAATTCCGCATCTTTGCCGAACATACCGGGGCTGACCGGGAGGCGCTGGCGGCCTGCATGGAAACCTCGCGCCAGCCAATGGCCCGGGCCGATGCGCGGCGGATCGCCGTGCCTGTGCTGGTGGCGGTGGGTGAAGCCGACGAGATGGCCGGCCCACCGGGCCCGCTGGCTGAGTTGATGGCGCATGCCGAAGCCTTCATCATTCCCAAACGCGACCATATGCGAGCGACCGGAGACAAGGCTTTCAAGGCGGCTGCACTGGCTTTCTTGAGCAGGACATTTGCCCAGGACAGGCAATCGTGAACCAAAAAACATGCGCGGGCTTTGTTTCAGGGCACCAGATAGCCTATATCGGTGTTTATCGATGAAGCGGAGACGCGCCATGTCAATCAGCGCCAAGAAGTCGGCGGAGATCAAATCGGTCGATCCGGTCTGGGACGCGGTCGTGGCGGGTGCGCGCCAGATCGTGGCGGCCGAGCCGTCACTGGCCAACATGGCGATATCGGCGATTCTCAATCACGATACGTTTGAGCAGGCGCTCGCGCATCGCCTGGCGGCCCGACTCGATCATGACGACGTGTCGGCCGACCTCATTCGTCAGGCCTTTGCAGAAACGCTCTTCGATGCGCCCGAGGTCGGCGAAAATGCGCGTGTCGATCTGGCTGCTACCCTCGAGCGCGATCCGGCGTGCCACCGAGCGATTGAGCCCTTGCTGTTCTTCAAGGGCTACCAGGCCATCCAGACGCATCGTTTCGCCCATGCCATGTTCAAGGCAGGTCGGCGGGACTTTGCGCTCTATCTGCAGAGCCGCTCCAGCCAGGTGTTCCAGGTCGACATCAACCCGGCCGTGCCGCTTGGCAAGGGCATCATGCTCGACCATGGCACGGGCCTCGTCATCGGCGAGACGGCGGTCGTTGGCGACAATGTCTCGTTGCTGCAGGGCGTGACCCTGGGCGGTACCGGCAAGTCGGATCAGGATCGCCACCCCAAGATCGGCAATGGCGTGCTGATCGGGGCGGGCGCCAAGGTGCTGGGCAATATCCGGATCGGCGACTGCTCGCGGATCGGCGCCGGCTCCGTAGTGCTCAAGGAAGTGCCACCGCGTGTGACCGTTGCCGGGGTGCCGGCCAAGGTGATCGGGGAAGCCGGCTGTGCGCAACCAGCGCTGGTCATGGACCAAATGGTTTTGGTACACGACCTCAACACCTGAGGCGGAAACGCCTGCCTCAAGTCAACAGCGTTGCAGGCGATATGCTCCTTCTCAGGGGTTGTCTCCGGCATTTCAGCCACTAGATTGCCGCCTCAACGCAAATCAGCAGGACACCACCAGTGAACCATCCCGAGATCATCAAGCTGCAGAAATTCCTGCAACTGAAGTTCAACAACAAGAACATCGACGTGCGTCCGCGCCACAAGCTCAACGATTCAGTCGAAGTGTTCATCGGCGATGAATCGATCGGGCTCATTCACGTGGACGACGAGGACGGCGACAAGTCCTACATCTTCAACATGTCGATCCTCGATATCGATCTGGACGAAGTCAGCTAGGCCTTACCGCCAGGCACCGATCGGAGCGAGCCAGCGCTCCATTTCGGCATCGAACTGACGCCACGATTGCAGAATCGTGGCGTCGAAGGTGTAGACGGCGGCAATGCCGCTGGGCAGGTAGACAGTGCGCACGCACTGCGCGGCGCCCTCAATAGCCACTGGCTCCAGACATTTTGCCACGAACGGATCGGGCGAGAGCGCGTCGTACCAGACAGTCTCCCCACTATAGCCGTTGCTGTCGCGCATCGGCTTGCCCACGAGGCCGGGCACACCGCCCAGTGAGGCATTTTCAAACTGATGCAGGTAGACGCGGTCGAGCAAGGCGCTGCTGGCTCGCGCCCGGCTGCGCGGCAGCAGCGTCACGTCGACTGATTTTGGCGGCTGGTCGGCGTCGGGCGTGAACTGGATGCGCAGGTCGATCTGGTCGGTGAAGCCGTCGCGAATTTGCTCGCCGTGGCGAAACCACGCCGACGGGATCGTCAGTTCGCGTCCGGAAATCGTCTGCAGGATGGGGTTGGTATCGGCAAGGGTCGGCGGAGGATCCCGCCTGGCCCGGCCCAATTCGTCTATCAGGTAGGCCGCCGCCACGGCCAGAAGCAGCACCAGAACCGCGATGCCCGCCAGATTATAGGCCAAGGAAGAGTGCCCCGAATGGCGGTCGGCCGCGGCCGGTTGCGAACTTATCTCCAGCATTAACCAGATTCGCCAAGGGGAGGTGACACGGCATGAGGGGGTCAATATGCTTAATGAAGGATTAACATTTCGCTTGATGTGCGGTGGGGACGGATTGGCATGACAAAGGAATTGTTGCTTGCAGTCTTCCTGATAGGCGTGGGGCTTTGCGTTGCGGGAGCGGGGACGCATCTCTATCAGTGGCTGGCCCGCCAGCAGGCCATGCTGCGCTATGACGGCAGCACTTTCGTCCGTTCGCTGGGCAATCTGTCGATGAGCTTTGTCTGCGGCCCTTACATCATGCTGCAGATGGGCTGGCAGCATGAAGAGGATGGCACTATCTCGATGACCTCGGCGCTGGTCTCGGCGGTCGTGGCCTTCGGCTGGGCCTTCATCACGGGCCTGCTGTTCATGGGTGCCTATGTGGCCATACGGTACTAAGCCGTTCATTCACTGCCTGAAATACAATGAGGCCAGCTTTGCAGCTGGCCTCATTCTTCAGACCCCTATCAGGGATAGGCAGGGGCGGGGTCCGGAACTCTGGAGCTCGATACCTGAGGGATGCAGGTCTCTTCGCTCCCTCTTAGTTGATGGCGGCGGTGGCGACGACGATTTCGCGGGTGTCGATCATGTCGACCCACTTGCCGGCATCGGCCTGGGACTGGCGCTTAATGAATTTGTAGGGCGTGCTGCTCCACAGGTCGACCGAGCCGACCTGGTTGTCGAGCACCAGGTCGCCGCGGTCGGTGCGGACCATGAGCACGGCGTGGCCTTCGCCGTTAGCCTGCTTGACCACGGACATCAGCAAAGTGCTGGCGGGCCAGCCGGCGTCGATGAGTTGGCGGCGCTTGGCGAGGGCATAGTCTTCACAGTCACCATAACCGTTGGGGTAGGTCCAGAACTCGGCGACCTTGTAGAGCTGTTCGTCGGTCACCGGGGTAACGCCCTGGTTGACGCTGGCGTTGACGCTGAGCAATTGCTGCCAAAGGCCTTCGGTCAGGGATACGGCGCCAACGGGGCTGGCATGCGGCCGGCATTCGTCGGGGCGGTTCTGACAGAACTCGAGGTGACCGACCGGAATGCTGGTGGTGGTGCCGACGGTCTGGACGAAGGCGACATTGGTGATGTCGAGCGCCTGGACGGGAATGACGGTGGCGGCCAATGCCAGAATGGCACCCAGTAGTGCGGTTCGCAGGCCCTTTTTGTTCGATGCCATTGTGTGATCTCCCTGATGGAGACCACGTTAGGGACGGCGGCTTAGGCCGGTCCGAAAACTGCCATGCAGTTTTTATGCATGTTTTATGGATGTCGTTCCGGCAAAATTAACCATGCAGGCCAGGGGCTTGGGTGGGAATGCTCAGGGATGGATTCTGGCGAGGACCTGCGCGTAGAGCGCGTCGTCCTGGCCGGCGCCCTGGCGGCATTGCTTGGAGCCGATATGGATCACGGCCACTTTTTGCCGCAAGTCTGACCGGTAGATGAACGACCTCTCGATCACCTGGCCGGGGCCGATATGCCAGTTCTGGTGATGGGCCACGAGGTCCTTGCCGTCCGCGTCCACGGCCAGCGCGGTGACGCAGACATAGTCATCGTCATGGGGATCGTTGTCGGTGAGCTGTTGGGTCAGATGCAACTGGCCACGCGACAGATCAAGCGTGATGGCAATGTCGACCCACTGATTGCGCTTCCAATCCCATTTCTGGTGATAGGCCGGACATTGCAGCGTTAGGCCGCTGGCCAGGCATTCGGCGATCCTGATCTGCTGCCAGGCATAGCCTGGCCAGTCGGCGCGGCCATCGGCAAAGGCGCCGTTGGGCGAGGCGAAGAACAGGAAGGTTGCGGCGAGGGTGGCGAGTGAGGGGGCGCGAAGCGGGCTTGTCATGAAAGCATCATAAATGCGTTGGCACGCCGGCGCCATTTCACCAAGGCGCGGGTCTCCCTTGCGGGAGCGCGCCATTCGAAAGTCAGTTCATGCGCAGGTTCTGCTGGATGACGGTCAGCATTTCCTGGGCGGAGGCGAATTCGACCGCGACGCCGTTCTGGAAGTGGCGGATGACGCGGGCGCGCATGCGGCCCAGGGTGACCGGCGTGCCCATGGCGGGGCGCACGTCCAACTCGATGGCGGCGCCGGACAGGGAAATGTCGATGATCTTGCAGTTGTAGCGGCGCCCGTCGTCGAGCACGACCGTGGAATGGCGGATATCGGGCACGACGCGTTCGTGGCGGCGATCCTCGGGCAGGTTGAGGACATCCTTGTTGGCCAGCCAGGTGAGCTGTGCCGCCATCTTGTCGCGCTTGCGCGGCGAGGCGGCGATGTCCATCAGAAAACCACCTTCTATCTGGTTGAGAATGGTTCCCTCGATACGGCCGATATGGTCCACGTAGGCGATGACCTTTTCGCCGGCAACGCCCGTAACAGGCGCGACGACGACTGCGTCGCCGGGCGACATTTCCAGAATCTGGCAGGGGAACTCGCGGCGGTCAGCCAGCATGTAGCGGCCCAGCACGGAAACGCGCACACGCTGGAACCTGCTCGACTCCGCGCGGGTCCGATTTGGGGCGATAAACTGCGGGGAGGGGAGGTCGTCGCTAAGCATTCGCCGGACCGCTGAAGCTGTGAATGGCTCCAACATGCTATCCGGTCTTAGTTAACGCAATATGTTTCCACCGATTGATTTGCGCGGTCAAAAACCGCGCAAACTGTTGCTTGGAAAGCGATAAATGCCTACTGGCGACCGCCATCGATAACGGCCAGATGCGCATAGCGGCGCGCGGTTCGGCCATAGACTATGGCGGGCATTGCCGCCGGGGCAACGGCGCCGCCAAAACCACTGCTGTGAGCGACATGGGAAGCCACATCGCGAACCGAATCCTCAAGGGCCACATCGTCCGGCCAGATCAGGCGCAGACCGGTAATGCGCTGCTCCATGATGGGCTGCACGCCGAGCCAATAGGGCTCGTCCAGCGCGGTCATGGCGCCGAGCAGGCGGGTATGGGTCGAGCCATTGTGGCGGAGCGGCATCAGGATGGTCTCGAAGCTGACCTTGGTGTGAAGCGCGGTGGTGCCCTGGAAGGTCACCAGTGCAACGGCATGATCCTCGGTCACGGCGCGCATCAGCGTTTCCATCGCGTCATGGTCGCGCTCGTGCCAGAGGGCCGAGAATGACCGACCCTTCAGCTCGCGGCAGTAGCTGGTGCAGAGGTGCGAACCGGCAAGGCGGAAGGAAAACTTCTCGCTCTCGTCGAGTTCGAGAATGAAGGTGTTGGCAAGCGCCTCGCGGATGCGCGTGGGGTCAATGTCCTTCCGGTCGGGCGCGCTGCGCGAGCCACGAATGGAATTCCAGTAATCGTAGAGCGTCTTGGTGCTCGTCTTCTGCATTGTCTTGACCTGCCAACTACCGGCGGGCGCTCGCCCTTGGAACGCATCCACCGCCTGACGACATTCGCAAAAGCCGGGGGCAAAATCGCTCTTAAAGAAGAGTTAAGGTTAACGTGGGCCGGCCTATGTGGAAAAGAATGGCGCAAGGCACAGTGCGCCAGCGAGTCGGAGCGAAGTGATGAGTGAACAAGGCCAGACACCGCAGGAGCGCCAGCAGCCGGGGCGGGAGCCGGTGTTCCTGCTGCCCGGGGCGGTGACGGCCCTTATCGGCGTGCTGGTGGCCATTCACCTTGCATCAACCTTTGTTCTTAACCAGGACGGGCTGTTGCAGCTGGTGTTCTGGTTTGCGTTCCAGCCGCTGCGCATCATCGCCGCGGCGGCCGACCCATCGCTGGCTGTGCCACTGATCTGGACGCCCTTCAGCCACGCCCTGCTGCATGGCGGGTGGGAGCATCTGTTGGTCAATGTCGCCTGGTTCGCGATTTTCGCGTCGCCGGTCGCCCGTCGCTATGGCGCTGGGCCGATGCTGGCACTGTTCTTCGTCTCCGCTGCGGCCGGCGCGGCTCTCTTTGCCGTGACGACACTCTATTCGGGGTCGTATCTGATCGGTGCGTCAGGCGGCGTTGCCGGACTGACGGGCGCCGCTGTCCGGTTCATCTTCCAGCCCATCGTCGTGGCGCAGCACCCGGAAACGGGCGAGCAGGTCGTCATGGGACGCAGGCTGGCCGGGTTGGGTGAGCTGTGGCGCGACAACAGGGCGCGCTTCTTCATCCTGATCTGGGTGGTGCTCAACGCGGCGGTGCCGCTATTGCCGCTGGTGACCGGCATGGAAATGTCGGTGGCCTGGCAGGCCCATCTCGGCGGCTTCTTCGCCGGCATGCTGATGGTTGGCCTGTTCGAACGCCGCAGCTAGGCGACCGACCGGGCACGGGTGAGTTCGGCTGTTCGCGTCAGCAGCCAGGCGAGGGCCAGCAGGGCCAGTATGCCGCCGCCCAGCATCAGGCCGTCGACCAGTGGATCGGGCACGCGGGGCGTCTTGATCACCTGCAGCAGCAGGCTGAGCACAGTGCCGACCGCGAAGACCGCCAAGCCCTGCCGGCCGAGCAGGCGGAAGGGGGCCACGACTGCGGAACTGGCGAGGTTGCGCATGATGGGGAGGTGCCCAAGCACGTAGAACAGGGCCAAGGCATGCAGCAGGCGCGGCAGGGCCAGGTAGGTCTTGTCGAACGCGGTGATGTAAAAGGGCGCTCCCATGTCGGCGAGCACGGCCAGCATGGCGCGGCCGGCTTCGCCGAGCTGGGGAATGCGCGCCCAGAACAGTGCAAGCACCAGGAAAGCGGCGGCTATTGCGAATATGGCCGGACGATAGGGGATGAACCGCTGGCCAACCTTCATGGCGGCGCCTGAAAGCAGGCCGAGCACGAAGAGGATCTGCCAGGAGAACGGATTGAAGAACCAGCCGCCCGAATTTGGGAAGTTAGGCAGGTTGAAGCGGAACTGGCCGGCCGCGGCCCAGAGCGCGATCGAGAGAGCAAGCATGAGCCATGGCTTGCGCAGGCCCACGAGCAGGAACAGCGGTGTGGCCAGCAGCAAGGTCATGTAGAGCGGCAGAATGTTGAGATAGCCCAGTTGGTGGGTCAGCAAGGGAATGCCGACCAGCGCGCTCAGGGGCTGCTGGAAGAGCGCGGAAATGTTGTTCCTGGTGAGCACCTCGGGCAGGTCGAACCATTTGGCCGCAGCGGCGAAAATCGCCAGGCAGAGCATGGTTATGACGATGTGCACGAAATAGAGCTGGCGGGCGCGGGCCCAGACCCTGGCTATGGCGGCCCACAGACTGCCGCTGCGGAAGCGGTTGGAATAGGCGAGGCCGGCGGCCATGCCGGACATGAACACGAAGGCTTCGGCAGCGTCGGAAAAGCCGAAATTGCGGCTGGTAAAGCTCTCGTAGATGGTGCCGGGCACGTGGTTGATGAAGATCATCACCAGCGCAATGCCGCGAAACATGTCCAACCGCGCGTCGCGCCCGCCGGTTGCGACGACCTCCACGTTGGTCACGGGCGACCACAGGGTGCGAAGCCAGCTCGGACCAAGCAGGCCGGCGGCGCGATAGGTCGCGGTCTCAGGCTGTGACATGGCGCGGGGCCCTCATGGGAACCGGACTGGTTTCAAGGGTTGGTTCGTGGATCGACCAGGCAGCCATGATGGCGCGTTGCTCGACAATGACGGAACTGGGGGTGAGTTCGCATTCGGTGGCAAATAGCAGCGGCTCCCTCTGCCACTGCGATGGGCGCGATGTGACCGAGATCAGCAGCGGGGCGAAGATGGCCGGCAGCATGGCCGGCGCCACCCACACGGCATTGGCCGGGGCGTAAGCGAGCGTGCCCCCCAGCGTCAGGGCGGCAACGGCCACGATCCACCAGCTGGACCGCAGCGCATCAGCTATCCCGACCCAATTCTGACCGCGCCGCGTCGCGGGCCAGCCGCCGTCGATACCCAACAGGACCTGCGCCACCGCCCGGCTTTGCAGCAGCAGCAGCGTGGGCGCGAGCAGGGTCGACAGCACGATCTCCCCCAGCACCGAAGCCAGGGCCCGCGAGGTGCCGCCAAAGCGGCGGTTGTGGCCGTCAAATGCGCCGCGCAGCAGAATCAGCAGCTTGGGCAGAATCAGAACCGCGCCCACTGCAACGACCAGCGTCCAGGAGCTGATGGAGGTTTCCGCCTCGCCTGCGAAAACGGCGGGCTGATCAGGGAACATGGCTGCTGCCAGGCTGGCGGCGAGCAAAGCCAGCCAAAGCGGCGAGGCCAGATAGGCCATGACGCCCTGGACAAAGGTGAAGCGGCTCCAGGGTTTGAGGCCCGGGGCGCCGAGCAGGCGGATGTGCTGGAGATTGCCCTGGCACCAGCGCCGGTCGCGCTTGGCGTATTCGATAAGATTTTCCGGCCCTTCCTCGAACGAGCCGGGCAGGGCGGGATCCATCTTCACCTTCCAGCCGGCCCGCGACAGCAGCGCAGCCTCGACATAGTCGTGGCTGAGGATATGGCCGCCGAAGGGCGGTTTGCCGGAAAGCTCGGGCAGGCCGCAGCTGGCGGCGAAGGCCCGCACGCGGACTATGGCATTATGCCCCCAATAGGGGCCTTCATTGCCCTGCATCAATGCCGCGCCGCGAGCAAAGGTCGGCGAGAGATAGGCAGCAGAAAATTGCAGCGAGCGCCCGAAAGGGGTGCGCGCATGGATGATATGAGGAACGGTCTGGAACAGGCCCAGCTTCGGATCGGCATCCATGCGGCGGGCCATTTCCCCTATCGTGGCGCCCTCCATCAGGCTGTCGGCGTCCAGGATCAGGGCGTAGTCATAGGCTGCGCCGGAATGGGAGATGAAGTCTTCGATATTGCCGGCCTTGCGGCCGATATTGCGTTCGCGGCGGCGATAGAAGATTCGGCCATCGCTCATCGGCTCATCGACGAGACGCTTGAACCACGCCGCTTCCTGCGCGGCATTGTGCATGTCCTGGGTGTCGGACAGGATGGCGAAGTGGAACCGTTGCGCAATGCCCAGAGCCACCAGGCTGCGGTTCATGGCGGCGATCCGCGCAAAGGTGGCAAGCGGGTCTTCGTTATAGATCGGCACCAGGATAGCCGTCATGCCGCGCGGCGGCTCGGTGGGATCGCCCGTGACGATGCGACGGGGGGCGATAACCCCCAATACGGCGGCGGCGCTGCCCCAGATCAGCCAGAAGCCCGAAATCACGACCAGAACAGTGCGCGCCAGGTCGAGGGCCGTCAGGCCACCCACCCCGGTCAGGCGCACGAACAGATATCCGCCGACGAGAGTCAGCAGGGCCGCGGATGTCAGGGCGGTGAGACGGAAGAGGATAGATCGGCGCATGGGGCTCCCAGGTCGCGTTAGCGGCCGGTAATTGCCGAAAGAGTAAGGCGCAACGTTGTCAGGAAGCTGCCGCGACGCTCCAATTGCTGTTTGGGCATATAAAGCGGGGCATAAGGCAGGGCCTTGTCGAAGGGAAATTCTCCGCTGTGCTTCATGCTGCGGGCCTCCACTGATAGAGCCAGGTTTCGGTGAGCTTCCTGCCCAAGCCGACCAGATAGGCCTTCAATTCAAGGGGGGCAGTGCCGTTGGTCTCGATGTCGAGCACGAGACGCCAGACGCCGTTGGCCTCGATACGTGACAGCACGGAATTGACGACGGCGCCCCCAGCGGCCGTGGCCAGCACGTCGATCGGGGTATCCAAAGGCAGGCTGTCGAGCTCCCCGCCCTTGAAATCGATGACGAATTTGCGAAGATTGGCAGCGTTCTCGATACCAGACACGCCGCCGGCGCCCGCGCGGGTTTCGGCGACATAGGCCATGGCGGCATTGGCTTGCGGGTCGAGATTGCCCCAGATCATGCGGTAGCTGAATTCGCGCGCACTGCCCGCCAAAGCGGGCTCGGCGGGTATCCAGAAGGCGACGATATTGTCGTCGGCTTCGAGGCGGGCCGGGATTTCGATCAGCCGGACATTGCCCTGACCCCACTCTCCCTGCGGCTCGATGCGGAGGGACGGGCGGCGTTCATAGTGAGCGCCGGCGTCCTGGTAGCTGTCGAAGTCGCGGCCACGCTGGTAGAGGCCGAAGGCCTTGGGATTGTTCTCCCAGAGGTAGGAATTGCCCAGGCTGTCGGTATTGTTGAGGGCGCGCCACATGATCTCGCCGCTCTCGCGTTCGAGCAGCAGGCCGTTGCTGTCATGTACCTGGGGGCGATAGTCGTCAAAGCTGCCGCGGTTGGCCTCGGCGTAGAGGAACATCGAGGTGAGCGGGGCGACGCCCAGCTCCTGCACGTCGGTGCGGAAGTAGAGGCGTGCGGTGACCTCCATCATGGTTTCCTGCGCCGCATCGCTGGCAGGGGTGATGACGAAGCGGTAGGCGCCGGTGACGCTCTGGCTGTCGAGGGCGGCGTATATGGTCAGGGGGCCGGAGCCCTGCGGCTTTTCGAGGTAGAACTCGGAGAAGCGCGGGAATTCTTCGGGCAGGTCGACCCAGGAATTGAGCACCAGGCCGCGGGCGCTGAGGCCATAGATATTGTCCCGGCCCAGGGCGCGGAAATAGCTCGCGCCCAGGAATGATATCAGTTCGTCATATGAATCTGGTTTGTTGAGCGGATAGTTGAGGCGGAAGCCGGCAACGCCCGGGAAATCCTGGGCGCGCGCCGAGTCGGCGACCGTGGCGTTGTGATAGGTGAAGTCATCGGGCGTGAAGGCCAGGGGCCTTGCGGTGCCGCCGTCGAGTTCGAAAAGCTTGACCGGCTCGGTATAGAGCCAGCCGAGGTGGAAGGCCTGGACGCGGTAAGCAGCCGCGGAATCCGCCCACTTGGCGGCGTCGGGCCGGAACTGGATCAGCCGGTAAGCGTCATAGTCGAAATCCTGGAAGCTTTCCGGGATGGCGACGGACAGCGGCTGGTGCGGGGCGGCGGCCATGGCCTGCATGCGGGCGCTGAAGGAATCGTAGTCGAAGGAGAATTCACTCCGCTCTTCCAACTGGGCAAACGCAGGAAGCGTCAGGGCCGTGGTGGTGAGGAGGGAAATGGCGGCGATGCCCTTGAGCACCTGACGTCGGTTATGCAGGCTATTTGTATGACGCTTCAACTGGCTGCCCTATGCGGTCGTGGTGAGCCGTGTTCTTTGGCAAACCTCGAACGCCGCCTAGAGCAAATAGTTGTCGCATAGATACTATTCCCAAAAGGCATAGCTCGGCGGCCGGCGGGTCATTTCCGATAGACATCGTCCGGGTTGAACAGTTGGGGCAGGCCCAGGTCTTCGAGCATGGTGCCATCAGTGCCGACAATGGCCCGCCGATAGAAGCAGGTCTTGCGGCCAGTGTGGCAGGCGGCGCCGCGGCCGGTCTGGCGGACCGTCAGCACGATGGCGTCCTGGTCGCAGTCGGTGCGCAATTCGACCACTTCCTGCAATTCGCCCGAGGTCTCGCCCTTTTTCCAGAGCTTGCCGCGCGAACGGGACCAGTAATGGGCGATGCCGGTCTCAAGGGTCAGCGAGAGGGCTTCGGCATTCATGTGCGCCAGCATCAGCACCTCGTTGGTGCCGGCTTCGATGGTGACGACAGTCACTAGGCCGTGCGCATCGAAGCGGGGGGCGAAGGCAGTGCCTTCTTCGAGCTGGGCGTGGGTGAGGGAGGACGGATCGATGAATGTCAGGGTCATGCTGCCTTTTAGCGCCAGCCGGCGCTTTGATCCAGCCGGTCAGGCGACGATGGGAACCCAGACTTCCACCAAGCCATGGCCGGTGAAGGAGTCATGTTCGGGGCCGTAGCGCTCGAAGCCGGCGCCGCGGGTGGGGATGAGGTCGCTGTTGGGGAAATACTGCGCCCAGATTGAATAGGCGGTGCGCCGCATGGTCGAGATGTGGCCGCCATGGGCAAACACGGCGTAGCGTTGGACGGGGATCTCGATACAGGCCATGCCCGCATCGAGATCGGCGGTGGGGGAGACCTCTACGCCGGCGATGTAGCCGAAGCTGCAGTCCTCGTCGAAATCGGCGGTGACGCCGTAGGTGACTTGGCCGCGCTGGCCCGGGACGTGGCCGATATGGGGCGCGAATTTCTGCCAGAGGGCGGGAATGGAATGGTTGGTGGCAAAGCTGTAGCGCCCGCTGAGGCCGGCAATGCGCAGCTGCCGACCGTCGACGATGCGGGGTTCCGCCAGGTCGGCGAGCAAGGTTTCGTCGACGCGGAGCGGCTCGACCAGCAGCTTTGGATCGGCGATGCCATGGGCGCGGAGATGTTCGGGGGTCTGGCCGAACTGATCGCGGAAGGCGCGCGTGAAAGCCTCGTGGGAATTGTAGCCGACGTCGAGGGCAACTGCGAGAATGTCGGGCGCGCCATCGAGCAGCTTCTGCGCCGCCAGCGTCAGGCGGCGGCCGCGCACATAGGCCATGACGGGCAGACCGGTCATGCTGCCGAAGCTGCGCGAGAGGTGAAAGCGCGAGACGCCGCCGACACCGGCGATGTCGTCGAGCGTGATCTCCTCGGCGAAGCGGGTTTCGATGAACCAGATGGCGCGTTCGATGAACTGCATGGCGTACCGGACGTTATGCTTGGTTGTGCCAGCTTAGCGCAGGATGCGCTTGATTGGGATTGCTGTGACCAAGAATCGGATGCCTGACCGTGCCTACAAACTCAGCGCTTGATCATGGTGAAGAAGCGGTCCTGCTCAACACGGTCCTCGGCGAAGACGCCGGTGAAGCGGTGCGTGATGGTGGCGGCGCCATGGGCACGGACGCCGCGCATGGACATGCACATGTGTTCGGCCTCGAGCATGACCGCTACGCCACGTGGGCCAAGGTGTTCATTGATGGCATCGACGATCTGCGCCGTGAGATTTTCCTGCGTCTGCAGGCGGCGGGAGAACACATCCACCAGCCGCGCGAGCTTGGAGAGGCCAACAACACCGTCATGGGGCAGGTAGCCAATATGGGCCTTGCCGACAAAGGGCACCATGTGGTGCTCGCAATGCGAACTGAAAGGAATGTCGCGTACCAGCACGATGTCGTCGTAGCCGCCCACCTCCTTGAAGGTCTTGGAGAGAATCTCGCTGGCGTCCTGTTCGTAGCCGGCGAAGAATTCGCCAAAGGCGCGGGTCACGCGGGCGGGCGTCTCGAGCAGGCCTTCGCGCAAAGGATTGTCGCCGGCCCAGGCCAGGAGCGTGCGCACCGCGGCTTCCGCTTCTTCGCGAGTCGGGCGTGGAAATGGTGCTGTGGCAGTTAGCGCTGTGGCGCCAACAGGCTTGGTGCGGGCATCCATCTTGGTCAGCTCCTTGCGCTTGGCCATTCTACGAGACCAGAGCGATTTTGGACCAGTGGGGTACGACAGCCCTGACAGTCCGCTTGCCAGACCCTATATAGAAGTCAGTGGCGACAGTCACAAGAAACAGAATTGTGCGTTTTATGGAACTTAGCGATCTCTATTCCCAAAAGATACTCGACCTTGCGGGAAATGCCCGCCAGCCCGGCCGGCTGGCGCATCCGGGCGCCAGCTCGCGCAAGGTGAGCCGGGTGTGCGGATCGGTGATCGAGGTCGACGTGACCCTGCGGGACGGGGTGATCGTCGACTATGGCCACGAGATTTCCGCCTGTGCGCTGGGGCAGACCTCGGCTGCCGTCGTGGCGCGCGAGATTGTGGGCACGCCTGTGGACGAATTCCGGGAGCTGCGGGAGCAGATGCACGCCATGCTCAAGAGTGATGGTACGCCGCCCGAGGGAAAGTGGAGCGATTTGCGCTATCTTGAGCCGGTACGCGAATATCGGGCGCGGCATATGTCGACGCTGCTGGTCTTTGATGCGGTGGTGGATGCGATCGAGAAAATCGAGTCCGCAGAATCGGTTGCGGCCGCCAGCTGATGGATCGAGTCATTGGCTTCATCTGGCAGGTCATCGATCTGCCGTTCAAATTCGCCGCCGTGCTGCTGATCACCCTCTATCGCTACACGCTGTCGGCCTTTGTGGGCCGGAGCTGCCGGCATCTGCCAACCTGCTCGGAATATACCAGCGACGCGATCTGGAAATTCGGCTTCTGGCCGGGCGGCTGGATGGGGCTGGCACGGTTTACACGCTGCCGGCCGGGGGGGACGCATGGCTATGACCCGGTGCCGGAGGCGGTGCCGGATGGGGCGCGGTGGTATGTGCCGTGGAGTTATGGGCGGTGGAAGTAGGGGCCTAGTCCTGCGTGGTTTGACCGGCTCGCCAGGACGTCCATTCAAATCGCGTCTTGCCCCACTCACCGGGCGGCACCTCGCCCTGCGGTTGGCCCCGATATTGGGGCCAAACACCCCCCACCCTTGATCCCTCCCCGCAAGGGGGAGGGTGTCGACTGGGAATTTCGCGGTTCAATATCTAAGAACCCGAGAAGTGGCATTGGGCTGGCAGCGCACGAAAACCGTGCTAGACAGGCGCCCTTGCCGCGAAAGCGCGGCATGAACCCAATTTCTGGAGACCTAAAATGACGATCAAGGTGACGTTCCCCGACGGTGCAGCTCGCGACTATGCGCGTGGCACCACCGGGACCACCGTGGTCGAGGGCATCTCCAAGAGCCTGGCCAAGAAGACGGTCGCGATGCGCTGGAATGGCGTGCTCAGCGATCTCAGCGATGCGCTGGATGCCGATGGCAAAATCGAGTTCGTGACGCGCGATAGCGGGTCCAAGGACGTGCTGGAGCTGATCCGGCATGATGCTGCGCATGTGCTCGCCGAGGCGGTGCAGGAGCTGTGGCCTGGCACGCAGGTGACGATCGGTCCGGTGATCGAGAACGGCTTCTATTACGACTTCAAACGCGACGAACCGTTCTCGGAAGAGGATTTCCCGGCCATCGAGAAGAAGATGGCCGAGATCATCGACCGGGGGGCGGCCTTTACCAAGGAAATCTGGACGCGAGACCAGGCCAAAGCCTTCTTCAATACGCGCGGCGAGGCCTTTAAGGTCGAGCTGGTCGATGCCATTCCGGCCGACCAGTCGCTGAAGATGTACAAGCAAGGCCAGTGGATCGACCTGTGCCGCGGGCCGCATATGCGGACCGTCAAGGATGTCGGCATGGCGTTCAAGCTGACCAAGGTGGCCGGCGCCTATTGGCGCGGCGACAGCAACAATCCGGTGCTGAGCCGCATTTACGGCACGGCTTTTGCGAGCAAGGAAGAACTCGACGCCTATCTCCACATGGTGGAGGAGGCCGAAAAGCGCGACCATCGCAAGATCGGCCAGGAGATGGATCTCTATCACTTCCAGCCGGAAGCGCAGGGGTCGGTGTTCTGGCACCCGAAAGGCTATGTGCTCTACAACCAGATGGAGGCCTATATCCGCCGCCGTCTGAATTCGTCGGGCTATGTCGAGGTCAAGACGCCACAGCTGATGAGTTCCAAGTTCTGGGAGCAGTCGGGCCACTGGGGCAAGTATCGCGAAAACATGTTCGTGGTGCCGGACGAAGTGCCCGGTACGGAAGATGAAGGTCCGGTGCTGAGCGGCAAGGGCGACCTGATGGCGCTCAAACCGATGAACTGCCCGGCGCATGTGCAGATCTTCAACCAGGGCATCAAGTCTTACCGCGATCTGCCTCTGCGCATGGCGGAATTTGGTTGTTGCCATCGCAACGAGGCGCATGGTGCGCTGCATGGGCTGATGCGCGTGCGGCAGATGACGCAGGACGATGCGCATATCTTCTGCCGCGAAGACCAGATCCAGGCCGAGACCGAGCATTTCGTGCATCTGCTCTATTCGGTCTATGGCCACATGGGCTTCGACAATGTCGTCATCAAGCTGGCGACGCGGCCGGACAAGTATGGTGGCACCATCGAGCGCTGGGATGCGGCCGAGAAGGCGCTGGGCGATGCCTTGCGCGCGACCGGCTATGATTTCGAGATCGCCGAGGGCGAGGGCGCCTTCTATGCGCCCAAGCTCGAATTCCACCTCAAGGACGCCATCGGGCGCTCGTGGCAGGTGGGGACGCTGCAGCTCGACTACGTGCTGCCCGAACGGCTGGATGCGACCTATGTCGCCGAAGACGGTTCGCGCCAGTATGCGGTGATGCTGCACCGGGCGATCCTGGGCTCGCTCGAGCGCTTCATCGGCATGATGATCGAAAACTATGCTGGCAAGATGCCGATGTGGCTCGCGCCGACGCAGGTCGTCGTGGCGACCATCGTGTCGGAGGCGGATGAATATGCCGGAAAGCTGGTCAACCAGCTCAGGGCGGCGGGCATCCGGGCCGAGCTCGACATGCGCAACGAGAAGATCAACTACAAGGTGCGTGAGCATTCGGTGGGCAAGGTGCCGCTGATGTTCGTGGTGGGTCGTCGCGAGGCCGAGGAGGGGACCGTTTCGGTCCGCCGCCTGGGCACCGAGGGCCAGAAGGTCGAGCCGTTCATGGACGCACTGGTTGCGCTCATGGCGGAGGCGACCGCACCCGATCTCAAGGCAGCAAAGGCAGCCTGATGCCGCAGCGCCCGTCCAATCGCGAGATCAAGGCCCTGACGCATCTCGGCGAAGAGAATGCGTTGGGGCCGGGCGACTTCAAGGATATCGGCGAGAAGGTTTTCGCCGGTATGCTCAAGAAGGGCTGGGTGGTCGAGGCCGAGGGCCTGCCGGGCAAGTACCGGGCGACGATCAAGGGGCTGACGATCCACGAGGGTGAGATCATCTTCGCGGGGCGCTACCGTAATTAGAATGGCGAAGGCGAGTCCCTATTGGGATACCCCCACCTAACCTCCCCCTGATAGGGGGAGGAATCCGCCTGGTGGGTGTGGCGCGATGTTGCCAGGAACTGGATCGGTCCCTCCCCCTTCTTCAGGGGGAGGCTAGGTGGGGGTACTTTCTTTGGCTGACCCGATCCAGATCACCCGCTCCATTTCCATCGATCCGTCGGAGATCGAGGAGACATTCGTGCGCGCCTCGGGGCCGGGGGGGCAGAATGTCAACAAGGTGTCGAGCGCGGTGCAGCTGCGCTTCGACCTGGCCAATTCGCCATCCATCCCCGAGCCGATGAAGCGGCGCGTAGCGGTGCTGGCCGGGAAGCGGCTGACCAAGCAGGGCGTGATCGTCATCACCGCCAATTCGCATCGCGACCAGCCGATGAACCGAGCCGATGCGCTGGAGCGGCTGGTAGGCCTGCTGGTGGCGGGCGCCCATGTGCCCAAGGCCCGCATTGCGACAAGGCCGACAATGGGGTCCAAGCAAAGGCGGCTGGAGGCGAAATCGGTGCGCTCCGAGATCAAGCGGATGCGCAGCAGCCCGTCAGACACGCAGTAGCACTTCGGGCGTTTCAATAGCGACATGAAACAGCCCTACCATTATCATGTCAGAGCTTTCGGGAGGTCCCCGCGATGAAGATTGCCATTGCCGGCGCCGGCTATGTTGGACTGGTCACGGGCGTATGTCTTGCCGATTTTGGCCATGACGTGGTCTGCATCGACAAGGACCAGGACAGAATCGACGCGCTGGAGCGCGGGGAAATTCCGATCTACGAGCCGGGGCTGGCCGAGCTGGTGGCCAGCAATGTGGGCGCGGGCCGCCTGTCGTTCACCACCGACCTGCGCGCCGCGGTGGGCGCGGCCGAGGTGGTGTTTATCGCGGTGGGGACGCCGTCGCGCCGGGGGGACGGTCACGCCGACCTGAGCTACGTCTATGATGCGGCGCGCGAGATCGCGGCCAGCGTCGAGGGCTTCACGGTGGTGGTGACCAAATCCACGGTGCCGGTGGGCACGGGCGACGAGGTGGCGCGCATCATTGCGGCGGCGAGGCCCGATGCCGACGTGGCCGTGGTGTCCAATCCCGAGTTTCTCCGCGAAGGTGCGGCCATCGACGATTTCAAGCGCCCTGACCGGATCGTGGTCGGGCTGGAGGATGAGCGGGCCCGGCCGGTGATGGCCGAGGTGTATCGGCCGCTTTACCTCAACCAGGCGCCGCTGATGTTCACCAATCGGCGCACGGCCGAGCTGATCAAATATGCGGCCAATGCGTTCCTGGCGATGAAGGTCACCTTCATCAACGAGGTTGCCGATCTCTGCGAGGCCGCTGGCGCGGATGTGCAGCAGGTGGCGCGGGGCATGGGCCTGGACAATCGCATCGGCTCCAAGTTCCTGCATGCCGGGCCGGGCTATGGCGGGTCGTGCTTTCCCAAGGATACGCAGGCGCTGATCAGAATCGGCCAGGACTTTGACAGCCCGATGCGGCTGGTCGAGACCACCGTCGCGGTCAATAATCAGCGCCGGCAGGCCATGGCCGGACGGGTGATTGCCGCATGTGGTGGCGACGTCCGGGGCAAGACCATTGGCGTCTTGGGCCTGACCTTCAAGCCCAATACCGACGACATGCGCGAGGCTGCGTCCATCGACATCATCGAGGGGCTGCAGGCCGCTGGCGCCCGCGTCATTGCCTATGATCCGCAGGGCATGCGGGCGGCGCGGGACCTGCTCGAGGGTGTGGAATTTGGCGACAGCGCCTATGACGTGGCCACCGGGGCCGACGCACTGGTGCTGGTCACCGAGTGGAATGAATTTCGCTCATTGGACCTCGACCGGGTGCATGGCCTGATGAAGGTGCCGGTGCTCGTTGATCTGCGCAATGTCTATCGCCATGATGAAGTTGCCAAGCATGGCTTTCACTACAGCAGCATCGGTCGTCCTGCCGGCCTGAGCGCCATTGGCGGCGCAGCCGAGGCGGCCGAGTGATCAGGGGCCAGGGGACGTCTTGAGAATATTCATTACCGGCGCCGCCGGGTTCATCGGTTTTCACCTGGCGCGGCGGCTGCTGGCCGACGGCCATACGGTGACGGGTTATGACGGCATTACCGATTATTACGATCCGGCGCTCAAGCGGGCGCGGCTTGCTATCCTGGCCGAGCATGAGCGGTTTGTCCTGATCGAAGGGATGCTGGAGGACGCGGGGCGGCTGCGCGATGGGCTGGCGCAGAGTGGCGCCGAGGTGGTGCTGCACCTGGCTGCGCAGGCCGGGGTGCGCTACAGCCTCGAGCAGCCGCAGAGCTATATTCAATCCAATGTGGTGGGCACCGCCAACCTGCTCGAAGCGCTGCGGGCGCTGCCGCCGAGGCACCTGATTTTTGCTTCGACCAGCTCGATCTATGGCGGCAATACCAAGGTGCCCTTTGCCGAGACGGACCGGGCGGATGGGCCGGTTTCGCTCTATGCGGCCACCAAGAAATCGGGCGAGGCGATGGTGCATTCCTATGCCCATCTGTTCGGTATCCCGTCGACCTGCCTGCGCTTCTTCACGGTCTATGGACCGTGGGGACGTCCGGATATGGCTCTGTTCAAGTTTGCTTCTGCGATGATCGAGGGGCGGCCCATCGACGTCTATGGGCATGGCACGATGCAGCGGGATTTCACCTATGTGGCCGATCTGGTGGACGTGATCGCCAAGATCATGGATACGCCGCCCGAAATGGGTAGGCCGGTGGAGCATGACAGCCTGTCGGCGGTGGCGCCGTTCCGGGTCGTCAATGTGGCGGGTGGCCGCCAGACCGAGCTCATGGATTTCATCCGGGCCATCGAAAAGGCCGTCGGGCGCACCGCCCAGCTGAACCTGCTGCCCATGCAGCCGGGGGACGTGGTGGCGACGCATTCGGATACGACGCTGCTGCGCGAACTGGTCGGTGCGGTGCCCGAGACATCGGTAGAGACCGGGGTCGGACACTTCGTTGAATGGTACAAGTCTCACTACGGCTGGAACTGATTGCCCGCGGAGGCAGAATTGCCCGGTAGCAGCCTAAAGTTCGGCACGAGCGGCTTGCGGGGCCTTGCAACGGATCTGCAGGGACAGGCCGCCCGCCGCTACACCATGGCATTTCTTCGTCATCTCGCAGCACGCGGCCAAGACGAGGGTGGACAGGTCTTCCTGGGGCGGGATTTCCGCCTGTCCAGTCCCGCTATCCTGGCCGACTGTGCCGCTGCCATCAGGGCGGCAGGGCTGGCGCCTGTCGATTGCGGGCCTATCCCCACGCCCGCACTGGCGCTTCACGCCATGACGGTCGGCTGCGCGGCGATCATGATCACGGGCAGCCACATCCCGGTCGATCGAAACGGCCTCAAATTCTATCTGCCAAGCGGAGAAATCAGCAAGACCGACGAGGCGGGCATCCTGGCGGCCCTGCGGGACGAGACCATCCCCGATCTGGCCGGGGCGATGGTTGACGAGGCGGGCGCCGCCTCCGAGCGCTACTTTGCGCGCTTTTCTGGCCTGTTGCCCGCTGACGCGTTGGCCGGGATGCGGATTGGAGTATTCGAGCACTCGACGGTGGCGCGGGATCTGCTGACGCGCATTGTGAGTCACTTTGGCGCCGAGGTGGTGAGCCTCGACCGGCGGGACGGCTTCGTTGCCGTTGACACCGAGGCGTTTGGTGATGGGGTGTTTGCGCCACTGGCGGGCTGGGTTGAGCAACATAAGCTGGACGCGATCGTGTCTGCCGACGGCGACGGCGACCGTCCGTTGCTGATGGACCGGCACGGCGAATTCGTGCGCGGCGACGTGCTGGGCCTGTTGGCGGCGCAGTGCCTGGGCGCCGACAGCGTGGTCACACCGGTCACCTCAAATTCTGCGATCGAGCGCACCGGATTTTTCCGCAATGTCGTGCGGACCCGGGTGGGGTCACCCTATGTGGTGGATGCCATGACGAGGGCGAGCGGCGCGGTGGTCGGTTTCGAGGCCAATGGTGGCACCTTTGTGGGCGAGGGTGTGCGGGTCGGCGGGCATGCGCTCGCGCCGCTGGCGACGCGGGATGCGGTCCTGCCGATCTTGTGCGTGTTGGGGCTCGCGGCGCAGCAGGGCAAGGCGGTCGATCAACTCGTGGCGGCGCTGCCGCTGCAGCACGCTGTTGCCGATCGCCTGCAGGATGTTCCGAGTGAGAAGAGCGGGGCCTTCCTCAGCCGGCTGGCAGCGGATGAGGACTATGCGCGGCGGCTGTTCGCGCCGCACGGCATTGCCAGCCTTTCCACAATTGACGGGCTGCAGTTCCGCACCCTGTCGGGT
>NZ_JAKFDJ010000130.1:0-28756 GCF_036676215.1 Devosia sp.
ACAACTCGGTCGTGCTGACCAAGTCCGAGACCTATACCGGTCCATGGCAGGCCCAGATCGATCGCCTCGAAGTCGACCCGACCCTCGGCGCTCCGGAAGTCGGGCTGCCCGCCTTCCTCGCCGGCGATGCCGACTATTCCTTTCTCAATACCGGTCAGGTGCCGGTGGCGACCCAGCGCTATCCCGATGGCATCCGCAAGAACGCCGTCTTCGCCACGTCCTATATTTCCTACGATCTCGACTCTGCCCCGTTCAACGACGTCAACGTCCGCCGCGCCTTCTACTATGCGGTAGACCGGGCCGAGCTGACCTCGACCGTGCTCAAGGATATCGCTATCCCCGCCGGTTCGATCCTGCCGCCCGGTTATCCTGGCTACAATCCCGAAGTGGTCGCTCAGGCCACCTTCGATCCGGAAAAGGCCAAGCAGTTCATGGCCGATGCCGGCTTCGCCAATGGCGAAGGTTTTCCGGAAATCGAGATCTGGTATCGCGAAGAGGGCGGCTATAACGGCGCCATCATTCCGGCCATGGCGCAGTACCTCCAAGCCGAGTTCAAGGAAGTTCTGGGCGTCACCATGAACATCCGCGTCCTCCCTGGCGCCGAGTGGATGGACGGCCTGCGCACCAAGAAGAACAACATCTTCATCGCGCCTTATGAGTACGACTACCTCGATCCGTCCAACTTCTACGGCATCTTCTACAATGGCGGCCGCCACGACCACCACATCGATGCTTATGATGAACTGGTCGCCGCCGCCGACTCCAACCCCGTTTGGGAGGAGCGCTATGACCTCTATGCTCAGGCCGAACAGGTACTGATCGACAACGCCTCGATCGTCCCGCTCGTCCACCCGATCACCATCGCCGTCATCTCCGACGAACTCGGCGGCGATGCCTCGACGCCCAACACCTTGGGCTTCACCTCGCTCGATCGCCTCGGCCATTACTTCTTCACCCACCTGACCAAGCAGTAGGTGTCAAACGTCTCAGTCGTCCGTCCCTCCCCCTTGAGGGGAGGGATCGAGGATGGGGGTCTATCGATGGATCACTGAATCGCCCCCTCCCCAACCCTCCCCTCAAGGGGGAGGGAGGACAACCGCAAAACCGCCAGAGAATTCAGCCAGCCCATGCCCCTCGTCGAAATCCAAGATCTCAAGGTCAGCTTCAGCCAGTATGGCGGCCAGGTCGACGCGGTCCGCGGCGTGAGCTTTTCCGTCAACGAAGGCGAAAGCCTCGGCATTGTCGGCGAATCCGGTTCCGGCAAGTCGGTCAGCTGCAGCGCCCTGCTGCGCCTCCTGCCCGCCACCGCCAGGGTCGGCGCCAAAAAGATTACCCTCGACGGCATCGACGTTCTGAAAGCCGGCAAAGAAGACCTCATCCGCCTGCGTGGCCGCACCGCGGCCATGATCTTTCAGGATCCGATGACCGCCTTCGATCCGGTCTTCACCATCGGTCACCAGATCGCCGAAACCATCCGCGCGCACCGCCAGGTCAGCCAGCGCGAAGCCCTCGCCGAAGCCGAACAGTTGTTGCTCCGCGTCGAGATCAAGAACGCCCGCGACATCCTCGGCTACTATCCCCACCAGCTCTCCGGCGGCATGTTGCAGCGCGCCATGATCGCCATGGCCCTCTCCTGCCGCCCCAAGGTGCTGATCGCCGACGAGCCCACCACGGCGCTCGACGTCACCATCCAGGCGCAGATCCTCCAGCTCATCAAGAAGGTACAAGCCGAGTTCGGCATGGCCCTGATCATGATCACCCACGACCTCGGCGTCATCGCCGAAACCGTCGACCGCGTCTTGGTCATGTATGGCGGCGAGGTGATGGAAGAAGGCCCGGTGCAACAGATTTTCGACGCACCCCGGCACGATTACACCAGGGCCCTGCTGGCCAGCCTCAACACCAGCTTCGATCCCTCGCGCGGTGATGACACCGCCGCCGCACCAGCCCTCGAACTGCGCGGCCTGGCCAAGGCCTACCGCATAAAGCGCCGCAAGGGCCTCTTCGCTACCTATGACGACTTCCACGCCGTTCGTCCGGTCGACATCGTGCTGCCGCGCAACAAGATCGTCGGCCTGGTCGGCGAATCCGGCTCCGGCAAGACCACCACCGGCATGATGGCCATGCGCCTCACCGAGCCCAGCACCGGCCAGATCCTCGTCGACGGCGCCGACATCTCCAACCTCGGCCCGGCCGAACTCAAATCCTTCCGCCGCCGCATGCAGATCGTCTTCCAGGACAGCTATTCCGCCCTCGATCCGATGATGACGCTGAGCCAGATCATCGCCGAGCCGCTGCATATTCATGGCGTCGGTTCGGCCCGCGAGCAGACGGAGAAAGCCCTCGACTGGCTCGAACGCGTCGGGCTGCCCCGCAATTTCGGCTCGCGCTATTCACACGAGCTCTCCGGCGGCCAGCGGCAGCGCGTCGCCATCGCCCGCGCCCTGATCCTGGGCCCATCCGTCCTCGTCGCCGACGAACCAACCTCCGCCCTCGACGTCACCGTCAAGGCCCAGATCATCGGCCTGCTCAAGGAACTGCAGGCCGAAATGGGCCTCTCCATCCTCTTCATCAGCCACGACCTTTCGACGGTCAAATCCCTCACCGACAGCGTCGTCGTCATGTATCGCGGCCGCGTGGTCGAGGAAGCGCCCACCGAGCGCATCTTCTCGTCCCCCCAGCACCCCTATACCCGCGCCCTGCTCGACGCGATCCCGGCCGCCAACCCCCGCGACAAGCGAGAGCGCACTTTCCTCGCCGCCGCCGACCTCGAGGCGCAGACCCCTCGCTACACCACCATCCAGACCGGCCTCGCCCCCAACGCCACCCCGCAACTGGTGACCATCGCCCCCGGCCACAAGGTCGAAGCGATCGTGACGACATGAGGGAGGATACAATGCAGCATCTGAGTTCACCCCCTCCCATCCTCCCCCATCATGGGGGAGGTGCCGATCCAGCTCGTGGCACCATTTATGGTCGTCCACAAAGCCGTACCTCCCCCTTGACGGGGGAGGCTAGGAGGGGGTGGCGTTTGGCCCCGATGCCTAGAGGAGCCACCCCATGACCCTCTTCATCCTCCGCCGCCTCGTCTCGGTCGCCGTCACCTTCTTCATCGTCTCGCTCATCATCTTCTTCATGATGCACGCCATTCCCGGCGGCCCATTCGATGGCAATGATATGCCCGTGTCCCAGGCCGTGCGCGACAAGCTGATGGCCCGGCTCGGCCTCGATCAGCCGCTCTGGGTGCAGTACACCCGCTACATGTGGGGCGTGCTGCAGTTCGACTTCGGCGTGCCCTATCAGAGCCCCGGCGAAACCGTCACCCAGCTGCTCTCTCGCGCCTGGTTGCCAAGCCTCGTGCTTGGCGGCCTCGGCGTGCTCATCGGCGCGCCGCTTGGCATCCTGCTCGGCATGGCCGCCGCACTCAACCGCAACACCTGGATCGACTACTTCGCCTCGACCCTGGCAACGCTAGGCCTCACCATCCCGGTCTTCGTTACGTCCATGCTGCTGATCTTGGTCTTTGCAGTCTGGCTGCAGTGGCTCCCCGCCAGCGGCTGGGGCAAGCCCGAGCGCTGGATCCTGCCGATCACCGCCTATGCGCTGATCCCGCTGGCCACCTATGCCCGCTATACCCGCTCGGCCATGCTCGACACCCTCAACCGCCCCTTCGTCACCGTGCTGCGTGCCAAGGGCCTCAGCGAAAGCCGCATCGTCTTCCAGCATGTGCTGCGCAATTCGGCCATCCCGCTGGTCACTGTCTTCCTGCCCATGTTCATCGGCACCGCCACAGGCTCCATCTTCGTCGAGGCCATGTTCCGCGTACCGGGCCTGGGCGCCTATTTCGTCTCCTCCATCGAGACGCGCGACTACCCGCTCGAAATGGCCCTGATGCTGATGATCACCTTCATGTACTGCATCGCCTATCTGCTCAGCGACGTGGTCTATGCCCTCGTCAATCCCCGCATCCGCGTCGGAGGCGGCCAATGACCTTGGAAGCCGCCGCCATCGCTCCGAAATACCGTCAGCGCAACCCGCTCTGGTTCGCCTGGCAGCGCTTCATCGGCAACAAGGCCGCCATCGCCGCCGGCGTGGTACTGGCCATTCTCATCCTGATGGCCATCTTCGCCCCGCTGATCACCCCCAGCCCTCCCGAAGCCCAACTCTTCCTCACCGAAGCTCTCGCCTTCCCCTCGGCGCAGCACTGGTTCGGCGTCGACGATCTGGGCCGCGATTTCTATACCCGCGTCGTCTATGGCGCCCGCGTCTCGCTGACCATCGGCTTCACCGCCGCCCTGTTCAGCGTCGTCATCGGCATCCCCCTCGGGGCCCTGGCCGGCTATTTCGGCGGCAGGACCGACTGGTTCATCATGCGCGTCATCGAGCTCTTCTCCGTGGTCCCGCCTTTGCTCGCGGCCATGCTGCTCGGCGCCCTCACCCGCGGCGGCTATTTCACCATCGTGCTGATCGCCGCGCTGTTCGGCTGGGTGCAGGTCTGCTTGCTCGTCCGCGCCCAGATCAAGGCGTTCCGCGAAAAGGAATTTGTTCGCGCTGCGCAGGCCCTGGGCGCCTCGCCCTGGTACATCATCCGCCGCCATCTCATCCCCAATTCGATCTCCCCGATCATCGTCGGCTTCGTGCTCGCCATTCCCCTGGCGATGATGCTCGAAGCCAGCCTCAGCTTCCTCGGCATCGGCGTTCCTCCGCCCACGCCGACCTGGGGCCAGATGATCAATGAAGGCATCGATTTCATGTTTTTCTATTGGCACATGGCCGTCTTCCCGACAGCCGCGCTCGCCATCACCGTATTGGCGACAACGCTCTTCGGTGACGGCTTGCGCGATGCCCTCGACCCGACTTTGAAAGGCCGCTGAAGTGTCCGAAAATCTCGCCCGGCAGTTCCTCATTCGCGAGGACGTCGTCTTCCTCAACCACGGCTCGTTCGGCGCCTGCCCTCGCCCGGTCTTCGCCGCCTACCAGAACTGGCAGCTCGAACTCGAGTGCCAGCCGGTGGAGTTCCTCGGCCGCAACCTCACCGAAACCATGCGCGTGCCCCGCATCGCGCTGGCTGCCGAGCTGGGCACCGTGCCCGAGAACATCGTTGGCCTCACCAATGCCACGCTCGGCCTCAACATCGTCGCCCAGTCGCTCGATCTCAAGCCCGGCGACCAGATCCTCACCACCGATCACGAATACTCCGCCCTGGAAAAGACCTGGGCCTATGTCGCCCGCCGCACCGGCGCCGAGATCGTCGTCGTCAACATCCCCATGCCGCTCACCACCGAGGCGCAGTTCACCGACACCATCATCGCGGGTATGACCGACCGCACCAAGGTCCTGTTCCTCAGCCACATCACCTCGCCGACCGCGTTGCTGTTTCCCATCGAGCGGTCCATCGCCGAAGCCCGCAAACGCGGCATCTGGAGCGTCATCGACGGCGCTCACACGCCCGGCCATATCAAGCTCGAACTCGATGCCCTCGGCGCCGATTTCTATTCCGGCAATTGCCACAAATGGATGATGGCCCCCAAGGGCTCCGCCTTCCTCCACGCCCGCCCCGAAGTCCAGGGCCTGATCAATCCTCTGGTCATCAGCCACGGCTGGACTGCTGACTCCAAGCAACCCGGCGCCAAGGGCGCTTTCGGCAATTCCCCCTTCATCGACGAACTCGAAATGCAGGGCACCCGCGACCCCGCGCCCTGGCTCACCGTCCCCGCCGCCCTCGATTATCGCCGCGACAACGACTGGACCAGCGTCCAGGCCCATTGCCACGCTTTGGCGCAGGACACCGCCCGGCGCCTGGGCGAACTGACCGGCCTCGCCCCGCTCAGCGCGCCCGAATTCTGCGCCCCGCAAATGGTGGCCATGCCGGTCCCCGAATGCGATGTGGACGCCATCAAGGATGCCTTGCTCGACAAATACAGCATCGAGATCCCCGTCTTCAAATGGCAGGACACCTGCATTGTCCGCCTCTCGGTGCAGGGCTACAATTCCAAGCCGCAGATGGACCTGCTGATCGACGCCTTGACCGATCTGCTGCATCTCAAGGGCGCCGCAGAGCGCCGGGTTTCATAGCGAGGCTGACAAACGGCGCGAACTGTGATGTGTGTCGTATCGATTGCATGGCACGGATATTGGCGCGGTTCGGCGAACCGCTCCCGGAGGATATGGCGCAGTGAGACAAGGGGCATTGAGCTATCTTGAGCCGCTCGAAACCCGCACCAGGGGGGTCGCGGTGCTCGACGCGCTGGCCGACATGGTCGAGCGCTCCGGCCTCAAGATCGGCGATCGCCTGCCGCCCGAAATCTCGCTGGCTGCCACACTCGGCGTCGGCCGCTCAACCATTCGCGAGGCCCTCAACCGCTGGGAAGGCCTCGGCATCATCCGCCGCCGCCGCGGCGACGGCACCTATCTCTCCGCACGCGTCCAGACCTCGCGCGGCCTCGTGCCCACCATGGTGCGGCTCGAAGGCGAAGCCCTGCTCCGCCTGATGGAAATCCGCCGCACGCTCGAAAACGACGTGGTGCGCAAGGCGACGATCAACGCCACCGCCAGCCAGCGCCGGCAGATTTCCGAGCTTTGCGACCTGCTGCTGATCGAGGTCAATGCCGGCCGCCCCTGGCGCAAGGCCGACCATGCCTTCCACGGCGCCATCTACGACGCCTCCGGCAATCCGATGTATGGACAATTGCTGGTCAATCTCGACCACGCGCTGGAACGTGGCGGCACCTCGCCCTTCGCCGCCGACAATTTCGGCCTCGAATCCTTCCCCATCCACCGTGAACTCGCCGACGCCATCCTCGCCGCCGACGCCGAACTGGCCGTCACGGTCATCAACCGCCTGCTCGACACGGTGGAAGTCGAAGTCAAAGCCATCATCGACGGCGGCAAACTGAGCTGACTCTTCCTTACCTCGCCCCTCCGGGGAGAGGTCGACCCGAAGGGTCGGGTGAGGGGTCTTTACCGGGTGAGGCGCGTAGGAAAGACCCCTCCCCCGTCGGCTGCGCCGCCGACCTCTCCCAGAGGGGCGAGGTAAGTCAGACCCAGCCAGCCAATTCCCGCCGAACCATCGCCTCGATCATGTCCATGCCCGCCGGGCTGTCATTGAGGCACGGGATATAGGCGAACTTCTCCCCCCCTGCCTCCATGAACGTCTCCCTGCCCCCCATGGCGATTTCTTCCAGCGTCTCGATGCAATCGGCCGAAAAGGCCGGCGCCAGGATGGCGACCTTCTTGATCCCCTTGCCCGGCAGCGCTTCCAGCGTCTTGTCCGTATAGGGCTCCAGCCACTTGGTCGGGCCGAAGCGCGACTGGAACGTCACCATCAGCTTTTCCTTGGGCCAACCTAGATATTCGCGCACCAGTCGCGTCGTCTTGTGGCACTGGCAATGATAGACATCGCCGCGCTCGAGATAGGTCACCGGCATGCCGTGATAGCTGGTGATCACCACATCGGGCTCGAAATCCAGCGCCGCCACGCCATCACGGATCGAGTTGCCCAGTGTCTCGATATACTTCGGGTCTTCGAAATAGGCCGGCGCCGTACGCACCGCCGGCTGCCAGCGCATGGTCTTGAGCACGTCGAAGGCCTTGTCATTGGCTGTGGCAGTCGTCGTCGCCGAATTCTGCGGATAGAGCGGCACCAACAGGATTTTCCGGCACCCTGCCGCATGCATTTTCTCCAGCACGCTCTGCGTCGAGGGATTGCCGTAGCGCATGGCGAAATCGACCATGATGTCGTCATGCCCGGCCAGCCGCTCGGCCAGCGCCGCCGTCTGCCGCCGCGTGATCACCAGCAGCGGGCTGGCATTCTCCTGCTTGTCCCAGATCTGCGCATAGGCGTGACCGCTCTTTTGCGGCCGTACCGAAAGGATCACTAGGTTCAGCAGGGGCCACCATAGCCATTTCGGCGTCTCGATGACGCGCGGATCGCTGAGGAATTCCTTGAGATAACGCCGTACGCTCCAGTAATCGGTGGCGTCGGGCGTTCCCAGATTGAGCAGCAGCACGCCGATCTTGGGCGCCGTGACGACAGGATGGTTGGGCGGCAGATGATCGGACATGGATCGCCAGTTTGGAGTGGTTCTAGGCTGGCCGCACCATAGCGCCTCCCCCATCATCCGCAAGGCGGCGATGGGTCGCGCATGCTCCGGTGATCTAGAGGCTGGCGATCAGCAACAGCACGCCGAAGGCAAGCACCGCCACCGCAGCCAGAAGTTCCACCCACCAGACGATTGCCGCCGTCAGCGGATTGTCCACACCCCCGACACGACTTGCCAAACCCTTGGCCGTCACCGCGATCGTCGCCAGTGCCGCCACGGTGATCGCCGTCCCCGCGCCCATCAGGAACACTGCCGCGATACCCGCCGGCAGCAGCCCCTGCGACAACGCGAAGACCAGCACCACCAGTGCGCCCGAGCAGGGTCGCAACCCCACCGCCAGCACCACGCTCAACTGCTCCCGCAGACTGCCGGTGGTGGCCTGCGGTGGCACCACATGCAGATGCTCGTCATGTGCATGGTCATGATCGGCGTGATCGTGCGGATGTTCGTGCCCATGGTCATGGTGGTCATGCTCGTCCGCATGCAGATGCTCGTGCGCCTTGTGTGCGAGATCATGGTTATGGTGGCCATGGCCCCAGCCGAATACCTTGCGCGCCACCAGCCACAGGCCCAGCAGCGCCACCAGCCCATAGGAGGCAATGCCGATCCAGTTGGCGGCATCGCCCATGGCCACACTGGTCATGCCCAGCAGCCCTGCCGCGATCAGCACGAAAACCACCGCGACCAGCGATTGCAGAAGCGCCGACAGCACGCTCAGCGTCACGCCGCGCCGCAACTGCGTTTCATTGGCCAGCATATAGGACGAGATCACCACCTTGCCGTGGCCGGGCCCCGCGGCATGGAACACGCCATAGAGGAAGCTCAGCCCACCCAGCACCCAGAACGCCGTCCAGTCGGTGCGCAGCGCGTCGAGCGAGGTGGTCATCGCACCATAGAAGCTGCGTTGCTGGTCCTGCAGCCAGCCGAAGAAACCGCTGCGCGGCAGGTTGAGGCCGGGCTCTGCCGGTGGCCCGCCAAACGGCAGGCTGGGCCTGGCCTCCGCAACCTGCGTCACAGCATCCACCGCCGTGACCGGCGCCGCGGCAGCTTTGCCATCGCAGGTGACAGCGACCAGCCCCTGCGTGCCGCGCATGGCGGCGGCCAGGTCGGGCGGCAGTTCCAACACTTCCGGCCCCAGCGCATAGAGCCGCTCTTCCACCGCCGGGTCCATCGGCCTGGGCGGATCGAGCACGGCGCGACAACCAGCCGGCGCATTCTCCAGCGTCACATCGCTCACATCGGCAAAGCTGATCGCCACATAATATTCGGGGTCATAGACCGCCAGCTCGAAGCGACTGGTAACCTGCAGGGGTTCGGTGGCAGCCACCGAATAGGTCAGCGTCGTCCGGCCGTCTTCATAGACCATGCGTTGGTCGCCGGACGGGGCAAACGCCATCAGCGCCTCACCCTCCCCCGCATAGGTGTAAAAGCCATAATCGGCCAGGCCGGTCATGTTCTCGTCGGCCAGCGATTGCAGCTCGTCCGGGCTGGTCTCCCGGTCGCCATTGGTGTCGAGCCCCTGGATCATCCAGGCCGAGAAAGCCGTATCGAAGGTCCAGTAATGCCGCAGCCCCGCGACAGCGCCATTGGCGTCAAACACCACCGCAACCTTGGCGTCGATCAGAATATGCGGATGCGCCAGTGCTGGTGCTGTCAGGCCGAGCAGACCAAATGCCCCGGCAGCCAGCCGCCGTCCCATGCTGCGAATATTCAAGTCGTGCCCCAGCGTAATCTAGTGAATGGGATGAACCTGGAACCATTCGACCAGATGGTCGATCAGCGCCCGCACCTTGCCTGCCAGATGCCGCCGATGCGGATAGACCGCCTGCAGCGTCTGGCCAGTCGGCAGGAAATCGGCCAGCACCGGAATGAGTTCGCCGCTGGCCACTGCCGGTTCCGCCAGATAGGAGGGCAATACGACAAATCCGAGGCCCATTATTGCTGCCTTGCGCGCCGCTAACGGAGAATTGACCCGCAACGGTCCGTTGACCGGCACCGATATGGTCTTGCCATCTTCGATGAAACGCCAGTTCGATTGTCCCTGCAGATTGACGTCGACAATGCAGGGCAGATGCCGCAGATCCTCGGGGTGCTTGGGCGTGCCATGCTGCTTGAGCAGTTCCGGCGCGGCGCCAACGACCACATGCATGTCGGCGATCTTGCGCGCGATCAGCGATGAATCGGCCAGCGTCGATATCCGCAGCGCCACGTCGATACCCTCGTCGACGAGATCGACATAGCGATCCTCCAGCCGCAGGTCGAGCGTCACCTTGGGGTGCTTCCTGAGATATTCGTAGATGGCCGGTGCCAGCGTCGTCTCGCCGAAATTGCGCGGCGCCGAGACCCGCAGCAGGCCGCGCGGCTCGGCCGTCTGATCGGTGATCGTCGCGTCGAGATCGTCGAGCTGCTGCAGCAGCGCACTGGCCTCGCGATAATAGGCCTCGCCCGCCTCGGTGAGGCTGAGCTTGCGCGTAGTACGGTTCATCAGCCGCACGCCAAGGTAATCCTCGAGGTCGGTGACATATTTGCTGAGCAGCGCCTTGGAACGCCCGTGCTGCCGCGCGGCAGCCGAAAACCCACCGGAATCAAAGACCTGGACGAAAGCGCGAATACGGGCGAGGTCCTGCGTCATGGCGCTCCGTTCACCTGAGTAAGGTGCGAAAAGGTGGGAACCGGCTTTTCGCGAACAACCTTGCGACCCAAAACCTGGAGCCGGCGATTTGATTTAGTCAAATCGCATAAGGCTCTAGCGGCGTAATGGACGCATAACTCATCTGCATGAGACGAACAATAACTGGTCTTGGTCGTTCCCCGATTAACGATAGGATGGGAAGCCCAATCGACGTGCCCAAGGAGTTCGGACTATTTTCCCGCTCATGTCCAGACCTTCATCCCGTTCCACACTCTACCGGCTCATCGAAGCCGGACAGCTCGCGCACAAGGCGCTGCTGCAGCCCCTGCTCGAGCGAGGCCTCGAGCCCGGCGACGACGCCATCCTGTTCGAGCTGGGTCGGGCCGGGACCACCGAGATCGAGCTGGCGGCCGAACTGGGATTGGACGAAGTCGCCCTCACCATCCGCCTGACCCGGCTGCTCGACCGCGGTCTGGTGACCCGCCAGGCTGTCGGCCCGGAGCTGGCCCCCGGCGTGGCGCTGACCGAGCGCGGCGTCCGCATTCGCAACGGCCTGGCCGATCACTGGACCCAGCTCGAAGAAGCCCTGATGGGCGAGATCAAGCCCAAAAGCCGCAAGAAACTCGGCGAGCGCCTCAAGCGTTTCGTGGAGCTGCTGCGGCTCTGATCGAAACCTGACTGGACCGTTCAGCCAGGGTTCATAGGCAAAGGCGTCTTCTGTACCTACAGGCATCTACTGCCTAACAGGCAAAGGAGATCTACTATGGCTTTGAGCAAGAAACTCATCGCTGGTGGCCTCGCAGCTCTGGCGCTTCTCGCGACGACGGCAACGGCCTTTGCGGCCCCGGCATTCGCGACCGGCAACGTCAATGTGCGATCGGGTCCCGGCACCTACTACAGCCGCGTCGATACGCTGCGCCGCGGTGAACGGGTCGATGTTCAGCACTGCCGCGGCAGCTGGTGCTTCGTGGAAAAGCGCGGCCCCGATGGCTGGGTTTCGGCCAATTATCTCAGCCGTCGCAGTGGTTGGGATGACGATTGGGATCGCCCGCCACACTGGAGCCCGCGTCCGCCGCGCCCGCCACACTGGTATCCGCGGCCGCCGCGTCCCCAGCCCTGGCCCTATTACGGTGGTGATAGCGGAGGCAGCGTCTGCTTCAACGGCCCCAACGGCTACTTCTGCATCGGCAATTAGGCCACATGAGCGCCGCCCTTCGGGGCGGCGTTTGCCTGCCCGGCGCAACCCGCTCCTCTCTGGTTCGTTGTCTCAACAACCAGAAGAAGGATTTGCATCATGGCCACCGCCGCAACCACCGACGACAAGAAACCAGCCCGGCGCGTAGCGCCCAAAGCTACCAGCGCCAAGGCCGCCAGCACCAAGCCGGCCGCCAAAGCCGCGACGGCCAGGGCCAAAGCCCCAAAGCTCGCCAAGCCACCCGCTGCCAAGCCAGCCGCCAAGCCGGCCGCCGCCCAACCCGCCAATCGCCAGTCCCGCGATTCCAGCATGACCGGCAAGGAACATGACGAGCACGTCGAGCGCATCTGGGAACTCGCCAGGCGCATCGGCATTGCCATGTTCGTCACCTGGGACGGCAAGCAACAGCGCGCCCGCCCGCTCGCTGCCACCGTCGAAAAGGACGAGGGCGCCATCTATTTCCTCACCGACGTGAATGGCCAGAAGGACGAGCAGGTCTCAGAATATCCCTGGGTCAGCGTCAGTTTCGCCGATCACAAGCACGCCAGATATGTCGCGCTTTCCGGCAAGGCCACCGTCTCCAATGACCGCGCCAGGATCAAGGAGCTCTGGACGCCCTTCGCCAAGGCACGGTGGGACAGCCCGGAAGACCCGGCCATCCGCGTCATCAAGCTTGTGCCGCACGATGCCGAACTATGGGACAGCCCCGGCCGCATCGTCACCACCTTGTCGATGCTCACCGCGGCAGTGACCGGCCGTTCGCCCAGGATCGGCGAAAATGCCAAAGTCGTCCTGTGACCCTCAACGCCGGGGTGATGTGAAAAAGCTCCATCACCCGGGCGTAGCTCTGCGCAGTCTTATTCCTGCCCCGGCAGTCGCGGATCGGCAATCACCCGCACGCGCTTGATCCGCTCCCGCGCCATGACCACCAGCCCCGCCGCAACGATAATGGCGGCGCCGACCAGCGAAATCGGGTCGATCCAGTGGTTGAACACCACTGCGCTCAGCACGATCGCCCAGGGCAGCGAGAAATAGTTGAACGGCTGCACCACGCTGGCCGGCGCCATGGAGAGGGCAAGGACCATCAACCCATGCCCTGCACAGGTCGTGCCCATGATGGTGACTACCATCAGGAAATCGCCCCAGCCCATCGGCTGCCAGAAGAACACCCCGACCACGCCCGACAGCACCAGCCCGATAATGGCGGCATAGGTCATGCTGGTGGCCGCGCTGTCATACTGGCTGACCTTGCGGGTGATGACGATATAGATCGCGTAGAGCGTCGCCGAACTGAGCGCGAACAGCACGCCCCAATCCAGCGGCAACCCGCCTGGCCGCACGATCACCAGCGCGCCGAGGAAACCCACGGCGACCGCCGCGAAGCGGAAGATGCCCACCTTCTCGCCCAGAATCGGAATGGCAAATAGCGTCACCAGCAGCGGATAGACCACGGTTATAGCCTGCAGCTCCCCCAGCGGGACAGTCTGCAGCGCCAGCGCGAAGAACCAGATGTCGGCCATCAGCAGCACGCCGCGCAGCACCTGCCACATCGGCACCTTTGAATTCAGCGCCTGGCGCAGCGGCGCCTGCCGCATCACCAGCACCAGCGAGAAGGCAGCGAAGCCCCAATAGCGCATCATGGTGATCTGGAAAGGCGAATAGGTCTGCACCAGCACCTTGGAAATCGCGTCTTGCACGCCAAATACGCCGATGGTGATGAGGGTCAGGACAATGGCCCGGCCGATATTGTCGGTACGGGTGTCGGCAATGGGGGAGGACATTTTCTATGCAATCGGCTGGACATGAAAACGCCCCGACCCTTCTGGGTGCCGGGGCGCCAGGAAGCGCTATCGCAAAGCTCAGGCTTTGGCCATGCTCGACTTGATGAGGCCGGCAATGGCCGTCAAAATGCCGCCGCTGACCAGGCCTGTCACGCCCTGCCCCGCAAGCGCGCCGAAATCGAGGCCACCAGCCGCGCCGGCCGCGCCCGCAGTCGCACCCACCAGCCCATCGAGGCCCGGAATCATCCCGGCCAGCCAGGTGCCGGCTATGCCGCCGACCGCACCGACAATCGAATTGCCGACCGTCCCGAGACTGAGAGATTTGGCGAGTTGTGCAATGATGTTGCCGCCGACGCCGCCGGCAACCAGCTGCACGAGAATAGGCACGATGACTTCCATTTGAGTCCCCCTCATGGATGCCGCTGGCCGTCGGCCTTGCGGCGACACAGCGAGTCTACGCCTGAATTTTGTGCAACAAAAGGACAAGCCTGCTGTCCGAACCTGTCAGCAGGAGCCTGTAAATCCGGGGTTCCCGGCATTGAAGAACGCCGCCAAAGCGGCCTATGGTCCGGCCACAAGGTCCCATCATGTCGAATCGTTTCGCTTCTCCACCGCCGTCTCCGCCTGTCGCTCTCGTCACCGGGGCCAGCGACCGGATCGGCGCAGCCATTGCCCTGGCGCTGGCCCGCGCCGGCCATGCGGTGATCGTCCACTACCGCTCCAATGCCGAGGGTGCCCGCGCCGTGCGCGCTGCCATCCGCGCCAATGGCGGCCAGGCCGAGATCATCAAGGCCGACCTCGCCAGGCGCCCGCAGCGCGCCGCCCTGGTCGGCAAGGCCGCCAGCTATTTCGGGCCGCTGACCGTACTGGTCAACAATGCCTCCCTGTTCGATCCCGACAGCGCCCGCGATGTCGACGAAAAACAGTGGGACCAGCATTTCGCCATTCACGCCGAGGCCCCGATTTTCCTGGCCCGCGACTTCGCCGCCCAGCTCCCAGATGGCGTCGACGGCAATATCGTCAACCTGGTCGACGAGCGCGTGCTGCATCCGACCCCGGCCTATTTCAGCTACAGCCTGTCCAAGTCGGTGCTGTGGACCGCCACCCGCACTCTCGCCCAGTCGCTGGCCCCTTCCATCCGGGTCAATGCCATCGGCCCGGGCCCGGTCCTGCCCCATAGCCGGCAGAGCCAGGCCGAGTTCGAGCGCTCCGTCGCGGCCCTGCCGCTGCAGCGCCATGCCGGGCCCGATGCAATTGCTGACGGCGTCATAATGTTGCTCAACACGCCCGCCATGACCGGCCAGATGCTCGCCCTCGATGGCGGCGAGCATCTCGAATATCTGCCCAAGAGCAAGCCGACCCCACGCTCATGACCGACGACGTCACATCCCCGCCCAGCGGCCACGAAGTCATCCGCGCCTTCGTGCGCACCCTGCCCGCCGCGCCGGGCGTCTATCGCATGCTCGATGCGCAGGGTGAGGTCATGTATGTGGGCAAGGCCCGCAACCTCAAGGCCCGCGTTACCAACTATACGCGGCCCGAGGCGCTGGAAGTGCGCCTGCAGCGCATGATCGCCTCCACGGTCAGCATGGAATTCGTGCGCACCGAGACCGAGTCCGAAGCACTGCTGCTTGAAGCCAACATGATCAAGCGGCTCAAACCGCGCTTCAACGTGCTGCTGCGCGACGACAAGAGCTTCCCCTATATCCTCATCGCCACCGACCATGAGGCCCCCGAACTCACCAAGCATCGCGGCACCCGCCGGCGGCAGGGCCATTATTTCGGCCCCTTCGCCTCGGCCACCGCCGTGGGCCGCACCATTGCCAGCCTGCAGAAGGCCTTCCTCCTCCGCAATTGCTCGGACAGTTTCTACGCCGCCCGCACCCGCCCCTGCCTGCAATTCCAGATCAAGCGCTGCGCCGCCCCCTGCACCCGCGAGATCAGCCTCGAAGGCTATGCCGAGCTGGTTGAAGATGCCCGCCAGTTTCTCTCCGGCAAGTCGCAGGGCGTGCGCGACCATTTGCAGCGCGACATGAACCAGGCCGCCGAACAGCTCGATTTCGAACGCGCCGCCCTGCTCCGTGATCGCCTTTCCGCCCTGGCCCTCGTCCAGTCCCAGGGCGACGGCACCGCCAAGACGGTCGAGGAAGCCGACGTCTTCGCCATCCATCACGAGGGTGGCCAGTTCTGCGTGCAGGTCTTCTTCTTCCGCGCCTTCCAGAATTGGGGCAACTACCCCTATCGCCCGCGCGCCGACGCCAGCCTCTCCGATGCCGAAGTGCTCGAAGCCTTTATCGGCCAGTTCTACGAAAACCGCACGCCCGCGCGCCTCGTGCTGATCAGCCACGAGCTGGCCGAACACGACCTGATGGAGGAGGCCCTTTCCAGCCGCGCCGGCCGCCGCGTCTATATCGAGCAGCCCAAGCGCGGCGAGAAACGCGATCTGGTCAACCACGCCCTCAACAATGCCCGCGAGGCGCTGGGCCGGCAGCTCGCCGAAGGCGCCACCAATCGCACCCTGCTCGAAGGGGTCGCCGAAACATTCGGCCTCGAACAGGTGCCACGCCGCATCGAGACCTACGACAACTCCCACATTTCGGGCACCAACATGGTCGGCGCCATGGTGGTGGCCGGCGAGGAAGGCTTCGCCAAGAAGTTCTACCGCACTTTCAATATCAAATCCGACATCGCTGCCGGCGACGATTTCGGCATGATGCGCGAGGTGCTGACCCGCCGCTTCACCCGCCTCGCCAATGAGAGCGACGATGACGCCGAGGATGAAGCCAGCGGCATGCCCGATTGGCCCGACGTGGTGTTCATCGACGGCGGCGCCGGCCAGCTCAACGCGGTGCGCGAAGTCATCGCCGCGCTCAACCTGCCCAAGGAGGTGACCTTCATCGGCATCGCCAAGGGCGAGGAACGCGATGCCGGCCGCGAGAAATTCTTCATGGAGGGCCGTGAGGCCTTCATGCTGCCCCATCGTGACCCCGTGCTCTACTACGTGCAGCGCCTGCGCGACGAGGCCCACCGCTTCGCCATCGGCACCCATCGCGCCAAGCGCAAGAAGGACCAGGTCAAGAACCCCCTCGACGAGATCGAAGGTATCGGCCCCACCCGCAAGCGCGCTCTGCTCAACCACTTCGGCTCAGCCAAGGCCGTCGGCCGCGCCTCCCTCGCCGACCTCCAGGCCGTCCCCACTATTTCCAGCGCCATGGCGCAACTGATCTACGACCACTTCAACCGCGGCTAGTCGAAACCTGTCGCCCCCGTTCGTCGGGGTGATGAACGCACCAGGAGAAGACCAATGAAGTTCATCACCTTCGTCCACACCACCAATGCTGCCGAAGCCGGCCGGCCACCGCCCGCATTGATGCAGGCGATCATCGAACTGGGCATGGAGGCCGGCGCCGGATTGGTGGAAACCGGCGGCATGTCCGATACCGCCACCGTCAAGGTTCGAAACAAGCAGATCGTGACCGACGGCCCCTTCGCCGAAGCCAAGGAGCTCATCGGCGGCTACGCCATCTACGACCTGCCCACAGAAGCTGAAATCGTCTCCTGGACCCAACGCTTCGCCGACCTCCATCGCCATCATTGGCCCGAATGGGAAGGCGAAATCACCATCCAGCAACTGCACGGTTTCGGCATGCCGGGGTAAGGCAGAAGGGTCTTCGCGCTGCGGCCAACACTGCAGTTTACTCAACGCGGTGTCACCCGTCACACCGGCCCGAAGGGACAAATCGCTCCGGTGGTGTGATTTGATGCCGGAGGGCCTTCCCAACAATTTCCAGCGCCATGGCCCAGCCCATTTACGATCACTTCAACGGTGCGGACTAGGCTGGCAAGCTATAGGGAAACGCCGTAAACTCATGGCTCCCGCGTATAGGGAGGCCAAGATGCTCCATGCGGTCGTCACCGAAGATGCAAGCCAGCCCAAGGCCGAGGAAGGCGTCGTGGCAGCCAGCGTCTATGCCGGTGGCCAGCGCCTCGCCGATATCGCGGTCGACGAAGCCGGCGCCTGGACCAAGCGGCCAGGCCATGTCGTCTGGATTGGGCTGCTCGAACCAAGTCCCGAGCTCCTGGCGCGCGTTCAGGTCCAGTTCGGCCTCCACGACCTCGCCATCGAGGATGCCGGCAAGGCCCACCAGCGTCCCAAGCTGGAGCAATATGGCGATTGCGTCTTCATCGTCGCCCGCACCGCCCACATGCTGGATGGTCGCATCAGCTTTGGCGAAACCCATATCTTCGTGGGCCGCGGCTACATCGTCTCCGTCCGCCACGGCGCCTCCACCTCCTACGCTCCGGTGCGCCAGCGCGCCGAGTCCTGTCCCACCGTGCTCTCCCATGGCGAGGACTACATCCTCTACGCCTTGCTCGATTTCATCGTCGACAACTACATGCCCGTCCTCGAAATGGTGAATACCGAGGTCGAGGCGGTGGAAGACAAGGTGTTTGCCGGCGAGCTCAGCCAGGGTGATGTTCAGCGGCTCTACGTGCTTCGCCGTGACCTGCTGCGCCTGCGCAATGCCGCCTCGGCCCTGGTCGACGTCTGCCGCCGGGTGCAGCGTGTCGAGGTCCGCCCGATCGAAGTTTCCATGCAGCCGCTGTTCCGCGACGTCACCGACCACATTCATCGCGTCCAGGATGAGATCGATGCCCTGCGCGAAGTGCTGGCCTTCGCCTTCGAAGCCAGCATGATGGCTGGCCAGGTGCAGCAGACCCACATCGCCCGCCGCCTCGCCGCCTGGGCCGCCATCCTCGCCGTCCCCACCGCCATCGCCGGCATTTACGGCATGAATTTCGAGGTCATGCCGGAGCTCAAATGGGAGTACGGCTACCTCGTCGTCCTGGGTGCCGTCGCTATTATCTGCAGCACGCTTTTCTACCGGCTGCGCAAGAGCGGCTGGCTATAGGAGAAGCACGCGGGGGCTAAGCCTCTACCTACGCTCGTTTTTACCTCGCCATCACCGCTCTCCCGACAGGCTGAGCGACACCGACCACAGGACAACCGCGCTCCAGGCGCCGTTTCCGCACGCCCCTACCAAAGTCAGAGTCGACAACATCAAAATACCGCGCTACACATCCCGCCATGATCCGTTCCGTCGCCACCGTTTCGTTTTGGTTTAGCTATCCGCTCCCGGCGGAGGCTACCGCGCGCTTGATCTGATCTTTCAAAGATACGACCAAACCCGAAGCCAGCCGCCCCCCAACGAGGCGGCTTTTTTGTTGGCCGCCTCCAGACAGAATTCCCGAGGAGACCACCAAGTGCTCAAGTCCACCGACGACCTTCGCATCACTGCCATCAAGCCGCTGACCACCCCGATCGAGGTGATGCGCCAGCATCCGCGCACCGACGCCGCCACCCGCACCGTGCTCAGTGCCCGCCACGCCTTCCACAATATCCTGGCCGGCAATGACGACCGCCTCGCTGTCGTCGTCGGCCCCTGCTCCATTCACGATCCCGCCGCGGCGCTGGACTATGCCAGGCGCCTCGTCGCGCTGCGCGCATCCCTGGGCGACCGGCTCGAGATCATCATGCGTGTCTATTTCGAAAAGCCCCGCACCACAGTCGGCTGGAAGGGCCTGATCAACGACCCCAATCTCGATGGCAGCTTCGACATCGACAATGGGCTCCACACTGCGCGTGCCCTGCTGCTCGACATCGCCAATCTCGGCCTGCCCGCGGCCTGCGAATTCCTCGACATGACCACCCCGCAATACATCGCCGACCTCGTCAGCTGGGCCGCCATCGGTGCCCGCACCACAGAAAGCCAGATCCACCGCGAGCTGGCCTCGGGCCTCTCCTGTCCCGTCGGCTTCAAGAACGGCACTGACGGCAATGTGAAGATCGCGCTCGACGCGGTAAGTTCGGCCAGCCAGCCGCACCATTTCCTCGCCGTGACCAAGGACGGCCGCTCCGCCATCGCGGCCACCACCGGCAACGAGGACTGCCACATCATCCTGCGCGGCGGCAAGACCACCAATTACGACGCCGCCAGCATCGATGCCGCCGCGGCAACCGCCGAAAAATCCGGCCTGCCGCCGGTCATCATGGTCGACGCCAGCCACGCCAATTCGAGCAAGAATCCGGAAAACCAGCCCCTGGTCCTCGCCGATATCGGCGCCCAGATGGCCGCCGGCGACCGCCGCATCATCGGCGTCATGATCGAATCCAACCTCGTCGCCGGCCGCCAGGACCTCGTCGAGGGCCGTGAGCTCACCTACGGCCAATCCATCACCGACGGCTGCATCGACTGGGACACGACGGTAACCGCGCTGGAGGCACTGGCCGAGTCCGTCACCGAACGCCGGGCCGCGACAAACCAGGCCGTGGCATGATTGCGCCCCAACCACCGGCTCACCTTCTCCCCTCGTGGGAGAAGGTGGCGCGCAGCGCCGGATGAGGGGGCTACGATCGCCGCAAAGGCCCCCTCACCCGCCCTTCGGGCACCCTCTCCCACAAGGGGAGAGGGAAGAGGTGGGTTGACCCCCCACCCCCGTTCCTGTTCTCTCCCCCCATGGCCAGAAACCCGCTTCTCCTCGTTCCAAATCTCATCACCATCGCCCGAATTCTGGCGATCATCCCCATCGTCTGGCTGGTGATGCATGGTGATATCATCCTGCGGCTGGTGGCTTTGATCATTTACGTCGTCGCCGCCGCCAGCGACTGGCTCGACGGCTATCTCGCCCGCGCCTGGAACCAGTATTCCCCGCTCGGCCGCATGCTCGACCCCATCGCCGACAAACTGCTGGTCGGCATTCTCATCGCGGCGCTGGCTTGGGACGGCAGCTTCTCCGGCTGGGACATGATCCCGGCCTGCACCATCCTGTTCCGCGAATTCTTCATCCCCGGCTTGCGCGAATTCCTCGGCAATACCCAGGTCGTGCTGCCGGTAAGCTGGTTGGCCAAATGGAAGACCACGCTGCAACTGATCGCTCTCGCCATCGTCCTGCTCGAACGCATCGTCCCCGGCCTGGGCCTCGCCAGCGACATAGTGCTCTGGGTCGCCGGCGCGCTGACCCTGTGGACGGGCTGGCAATATCTGCGTGCCAGCTGGCCCCACCTCGTGGCGGACCAGCCATGAAGATTCTCTATTTCGCCTGGCTGCGCGAACGCCTCAATCGTGGTGAGGAGGAGGTGTCTCCACCACCCGAAGTCGCCACCGTGGGCGACCTGATCGACTGGCTCGCGGGTCGCGACGAGGCCTTTGCCATCGCCGTCGAAAAACGCGCCCTAATCAAGGCAGCGATCGACGCCAAACTGGTGAACCATGACACCCCCATTGCCGGCGCCAGTGTGGTGGCGCTGTTCCCGCCGATGACCGGTGGCTGAGATGACCGTCCGCGTAGAGACCGCCAGCTTCGACCCCGGCGCCGAGACCAACGCCTTCCTCGCCGCCGGCAAGGGCGCGGGCGCTGCCGTGACCTTCACCGGCGTGGTGCGCTCCGTGCCCGATGACCCGATCACCGCGCTGACGCTGGATTGCTATCCCGAGCTGGCGATCAATCAGCTGACCGCTATCGTCGAGCAGGCCACCACCCGCTTCGGCCTGCTCGCGGTGACGGTGATCCACCGCTACGGCACGCTGGCCCCGGGCGAACCCATCGTCCAGGTCATGACGCTATCGCCCCACCGCGAGGCCGCCTTCAGGGGCGCCGAGTTCCTGATGGACTACCTCAAGACCGACGCACCCTTCTGGAAACAGGAGACCGGCCCCAAGGGAACGCACTGGGTCGAGGCCAAAGCCGAGGACGACGACGCCAAGGCGCGCTGGGAATAGCGGAATAAACAAAAAAAGCCGGGCACTTGGCCCGGCTTTCTCAAATATTGATTCCGCTTATTCTGCCGCGACCCGCTTGGGCTGCACTTCGGCGCTATACGCGTCGATCAGCGTGCGGCACCCTTCGCCCGGCGTAAATTTATAATCCCCGATCTCGCTGACAGGCGTAACCTCGGCTGCCGTACCAGTCAGGAAGCACTCGTCGAATTGGCTCAGTTCCTCAGGCATCATGTGCCGTTCGGTCACCGTATAGCCATTGCGCTTGGCCAGCTCGATCAGCGTCTGCCGCGTAATGCCGTTGAGGAAGCAGTCGGGCGTCGGCGTGGTGATGTCCTTGCCCTTGATGAAGAACACATTGGCGCCGGTGGCTTCCGCCACGTAGCCGCGATAGTCCAGCATCATCGAATCGGCATAGCCATTGGCCATCGCCGCATCCTTGGAGAGGGTGCAGATCATGTAGAGGCCGGCGGCCTTGGCCGAGGACGGAATGGTCTCGGGGCTCGGGCGCTTCCACTTGCTCCATTCGAGCCGGATGCCCTTGAGCTTTTCCTCGACCGAGAAATAGCTCGGCCACACCCAGGCGGCGATCGCCAGGTGCACTGTGTTGTTGCGGGCGGGAACGCTCAGCTCTTCCGAGCCGCGCCAGGCCACGGGACGCACATAGGCATCGACCAGGCCATTTTTCGCCAGCACTTCGCGCTTGGCTTCCTCGATCTGCTCGACCGACCACGGCATGGGCATGTCGAGTGTCTTGGCCGACCGGATCAGCCTCTCGGCATGCTCGCGCGACTTGAAGATTTCCCCGCCATAGGCGCGCTCACCCTCAAACACCGAGCTGGCATAGTGCAGCCCATGCGTCAGCACGTGAATCTTTGCGTCTTTCCAGGGTTTGAACTCGCCATCAAACCAGATCCAGCCTTCACGCTGGTCCATGGGCACGCCTGCCATGATCCTCTCCCGCAATCTCTCGTTGAGGTGCCGTTTTGTACGGTCGCCCGTTTGGCGCCAATCATGCCCCAGGCCCAAGGCCTTGGCAAACCACAAAGGCTGGGGGATAAGACATCAACGGCGTCCTGATGGGAAGACAATGGCAGCGAACCAAAAAAATGTCAACATAGCTGACATAAATTCCGCCCCGCCCGGCGGCGAGGCCCTGCCCCTCGACATCATGGGCCTGTTCTTCTTCGCCTATCGCGACTTCACCGGCGACGCAGATGCCCTGCTGGAGCGCCAAGGGTTTGGCCGGGCCCATCACCGGGTGCTGTACTTTGTCAATCTGCGGCCCGGCATGCCGGTTGCCGACCTGCTCGATATCCTCAAGATCACCAAGCAAAGCCTGGCGCGCGTGCTACGGCAATTGATCGACAATGGCTATATCGAGCAGAAGACCGGTCATGCCGACCGCCGTCAGCGCCTGCTCCATGCCACCGACAAGGGCCGGCAGTTCTTCGGCACCCTCTCGGCCAGCCAGGCCAGCCGCATCAACGACGCCATTGCCAGCCTCCCCCCCGATTCCCGCCGCGTGGTGACCCGCTTCATGGTCGGCATGGTCGACCCAGCGGACCGCGTGGTGCTCGACCGGCTCAACCTGACGACAGGGCTCTAGCGCTCGCAACCGGTGCACAAGAAAAAGGGCGCGAAACCGAAGTTTCGCGCCCCCACCGGAGACACCACAAAGGAGCGTCAGCCTCTGCAGCAGTCCACCGATCGCTTGGCATTCGCGGAGGGAGGGAGCGAACACCAAAACCGGGTCGGAGGTTCGTAGCGACCATCCGGTTCGGTCGGATAACGGGGCTACCCAACAAGGGTTCCCAACAAGTGGATCTGTGATCGGGAGGACCGCGAAGGGCCTCGCTTGCATCGGCCGGCGCGGCCCGGAGGGCAAAGCGGCAGCGCGAAACTAAAAGCCCCACGCCGTTGCCGGCGCGGGGCCGAGGTAGTCGGTGCAAACGACCTCTGCCGAAGTAAATCCTTCGGTGCAAGGAGTTTAGCGCAAAGCCATCCACCGGTCACCCACCTCAATGACCGACATCCACCGGCTTCGCTCGCCTGCTCAAACACTGGGCAGCGGCATAGAAGACTGCCCACGGAATTGGCAATCCGCCAGCAACGAGACTGGGCTGCTACCCGCCTACGCCGCCCCATAATCCAATTGAATCAATATCTTAGTTGGGCCGCCCCCTGCTGGCATATCCTTTGCAATGAGCTTGGCGGTGCAAACACGTCTGTCGCGAAGCATGATCATCAGCCTCAGGCGGCGACGTCCGAAGCTGATGATCCGCTCGCAACGCGGGCCCTTCTGCCGACGTCCACTACCGCTGGCCGATCACATTTCCAGCGGCGACTGCAGGATATGGGTCGCCTTGATCGCTGCCGAGGCGCGGTTCTCCACCCCGAGCTTGGCGTAGACCTGCTCGAGATGCTTGTTCACCGTGCGCGGGCTGAGACCCAGAATTTCCCCGATATCGCGGTTGGATTTGCCCCGCGCGATCCACAGCAGAACTTCGCCCTCGCGCTGGGTCAAGCCGAAATGCTGGCGCAGGCTCTCATCCTGGTTCTCGCCGCCCGAAGCGATCAGCCTGAACAGATGCTCGTCAGGCCCGATTGATCCGAGGCAGACCAGCTGCAGGCTGTTGGGACTCTCCGGATCGAGTGGAAAACTCTCCCCGGTCATGTCACCACTCATCGAGCGATCGGCCATCCAGTTGCGCACGCGCTGGGATACCCACAGGACCGCGGCCCCACCCGGCCCCGTGGCCTCCAGCAACCGGCTCGCCTGCGGCGTCGACCAACGTACTTCCCCGCTCCGCGCAATGGCCATCAGATGCCGACCCGCCGCATCCAGCGCCACTCGTGCGCTCTGTGCCGTCCGCGCGTTGGCAAGGTGCACCCGGATGCGGGCGCGCAATTCGTCGAGATTGATTGGCTTGGTCAGATAGTCGACGCCGCCGCTTTCGAGCGCATGCACCACATGCTCGGTCTCGGTGAGCCCGGTCATGAAGATGACCGGGACATGCGCCACGCCTGACGTCTGCTTGAGGCGCCGGCAGGTCTCGAAGCCGTCGAGCCCAGGCATGACTGCATCCATCAAGATAATGTCCGGCGTGATCCGCCCGGCGACGGCGAGGGCGGCCTCCCCGCTGGTGGCAACCAGCACCGTCACGCCCGCCTCCTCCATCGCCGTGGTCAGAAAGCCCAGGGCCTCCGGCGAGTCGTCGACGACCAGAACGATGTCCCGCGCCTGCATGATGTCAGTCATGGTCGCTCATGTTCTGTAGCACCTCGGTATAGCCGGCAAAATCATAGGCCTCCATGCGCTCTCGCAGAATATCGACCAAAGGCCCGTTGCCCGGATCCGTGGCCAGTTCGGCCAGCTTGGCGTCGATGCCGCGCACATAGCCGATCTGCCCCAGATTGAGCAATTCGCGCAAGTGTTCGGGCCCGGGCGACTTGAGCGCCGCACTCTTGCGTCGCTGCGCTCCTTTGGGGCGTGCCGTCTTTTCTTCCACCCATTCGAGATCGAGATGGGCTTTGATCCTGTCGAGTAACTGCAGCATGCTGAACGGCTTGGCGATGGCGTCACTATGCCCGGCATCGCTGTTGGTTCTGGCTGCGCCGTCCCCGATATTGGCCGAGAGCATGATTATCGGGGCCGTTTGACCCGCCTCCCGCAGCCGCTCCACCAGGTCCCAGCCGCTCATTCCTGGCATCAGAATGTCGATGAAGAACAGGTCTGGCCGGATCGCCTCGGTCAGGGTCAGGCAGCTCGGACCGTCGATCGCGGTCAGCACGATGAAATCCAGCGGCTGCAGCATCTCGCGCATCAATTCGCGATGCTCTGCATTGTCGTCCACCACCATGATGGTGCGGCGCCGCCCGGCATAGGTCTTGATCTTGCTGTCGCGCGAGCGCACCGATGGCCGGTCGACCTTGGCCAGCATCAACCGCACCTGAAACACCGAGCCCTCGCCCAGCCGGCTCTCCACGGTGATTTCGCCGCCCAGCGTCTCGGTCAGCAGCTTGGTGATGGTCAGCCCCAGTCCCAGTCCCGGCGACAGCTTGTTGCGCTCCGCCTGGCCACGCACGAAGGGCTCGAACACGTGCTCAATGTCCTCCGGACCGATGCCGTGGCCGCTGTCGGTCACCCTGAATGTCGCCACCTGGCTACGATAGCCGACGTTGAAATCGACAAAGCCCTTGTCGGTGAACTTGATGGCGTTCGACAACAGGTTGACCAGGATTTGCCGCAGCCGCTTCTCGTCGGTTCGCACATATTGCGGCAGATTGGGCGCCCGGCGGTGACGGAATTCCAGCCCCCTCGCCTCCGCCTGCAGCCGGAACAGGTCGACGATCTGGTCAAGGAAATCGTGGACGTTGATCTCGTTGGAATAGACTTGCAGCCGCCCCGCCTCGATCTTGGAAATATCGAGCAGCCCATCGATCAGGCCCGACAGATGCTCGGCGCTGCGGCGGATGACCTTGATCGAGCCGCGTCGGGCTGGCGGCACGTCATCGTCGCGTTCCAGGATCTGCGCATAGCCCAGCACCGCATTGAGCGGCGTGCGCAATTCGTGGCTGAGCCCCACCACGTAGCGGCTCTTGGCCTGATTGGCGGCCTCGGCCATTTCCTTGGCCTTCTGCAGCGCTGCATCGGTCCGGCTGTGGGCCGCAATTTCCTTGAGCAGCAGCGTATTCTGGCGCGAGCTTTCTTCCTCGGCCACCAACCGGCTGTCCTGCGCCAGCACCAGGAACCACGTGACGATGCACGCCACCACCACGAAGACGAAGAACACCGCGGCAATAGTGCCGCCCACCACATCGGCGGTCTCGGGGGCCGCGCGCGAAGCAAAATAATAGATCATCCCCAGGATGGCCCCGATCAGCGCCATCGCCAGCCCGGCCGCCACGCCGTAGCGGCCCAGCCTTGTCTGTAGCTTTTCGTTGACCCAGACCGGCAGGATGCTGGCGGCAACGATCCGCATCTGCGCCTTGAGGTTGGCATTGGGCTTGCAGAGGTCGTGGCAGCGCGCGTCCAGCGAGCAGCAGAGCGAACAGATTGGCGCCGCATAGGCCGGGCACCAGGCCATGTCCTCGGGCTCGAACGGGTGTTCGCAGATCGAACAGGTGACCGAACTCCGTTCCGCCCACTGCTTGCGCGGCTTGCGGGCCAGATAGTATTTGCCCTTGGTCGCATAGGCGATCGTCGGCGAGGCGATGAGCGCCACGACCAGCGCTATATAGGGCGCCAGCGCCGAAGCCATCGGTCCGAACACACCGAAATGGGCCACCAGCGCCACCAGCGCCGAAAGCGTCATCGCCCCCAGCCCGACCGGATTGATGTCGTAAAGGTGCGCCCGCTTGAATTCGATGCCCGGCGGCGCCAGCCCCAGCGGCTTGTTGATGAACAGGTCCGCCGAGATCGAGCACAGCCACGCCATGGCGACGATCGAGAAGATCGTCAGCGTCGCCTCCAGCAGCTTGTAGATGCCCAACTCCATCAGCAGCAGCGCAATGGCCACATTGAACAGCAACCACACCACACGTCCCGGATGGCTATGGGTCAGCCGCGAGAAGAAGTTCGACCAGGCAAGCGAGCCGGCATAAGCATTCATCACGTTGATCTTGAGCTGGCTGACCACCACGAACACCGCCATCAGGATCAGCGCCAGCGTCTCGTTGGGGATCATGTAGCCGAAGGCGATCGCATACATCTGGGCCGGCTCGGCGGCATGCTCGGGCGCAACCCCGGCCGACAGCACCAGCACGGCCAGGAACGACCCGGCCAATAGCTTTGGCGCCCCCACGATGACCCAGCCCGCCCCGGCCAGGAACACACCCAGGCGATGCCGCTTCTTCTTGGCCTGGTCCTCGGCCGGCAGGAAGCGCAGGAAGTCTACCTGCTCGCCGATCTGGGTCATCAGCGCCAGGATCACCGCCGAAGCCGCCCCGAACTTGGCAATATCGAAGGGCGACATGCTGCCCGGTGCCGCCGCCGCTTCCCCGACGCCGGCAAAGGCCAGCCACAGGTCGAACTTGCTCCAGTCGAGAAAGGCAATGAACACCAGCGGCAGGATGTTGAGCACGATCCAGATCGGCTGGGTCAGCAACTGGAACTTGCTGATCAACCGCACGCCATGCGTCACCAGCGGAATCACCGCGACCGCACTGATGATATAGCCCAGCCAGAGCGGCAGCCCGAACGCCAGTTCCAGCGCGCTCGACATGATCGAGGCCTCGATGGCGAAGAGGATGAAGGTGAAGCTCGCATAGATCAGCGAGGTGATCGTCGAGCCGATATAGCCAAAGCTGGCGCCACGCGTCAGCAGGTCGATATCGACGCCATGCCGGGTCGCGTAGCGCGAGATCGGGATACCGATGAACAGGATCGCAATGCTCGCCATGACGATGGCGACGATTGCATTGGTGGTGCCATAGGACATAGTGATGGCACCGCCGATCGCCTCAAGCGCCAGAAACGAGATGGCGCCGATGGCGGTCTGGGAGATGCGCTGAGTAGAAAACTGCCGCGCCGACTTGGCGGTGAAGCGAAGCGCGTAGTCCTCGAGGGTCTGGTTGGCGACCCAGCGATTGTACTCGCGCCTGATGGGGATAATTCGCTGCCGCGCCATCGACTCTGTCTAAATTCTCGCCAATTCGTGTGGCTGCCCAAAATCGTGCCGCCGACCTGTTTAGCACGGAAATACCGGGAGACACGCGGTTTCTTGGCACAACTGCCTTGCGGCCTGCGCCCCCCCTTCGCCCGGTTACGTCAATCGACGTATATGGACTTGGCCCCATCCGTCCCAGTGTTGCCACCCGTGACCGACGCCTCCCCGGTATTGGTGCATTGGAATGTTTTGAGGGATCAAACAGATGAACAAGAATATCGCACGCGGTGCGACACTCGCCGCCGCTATGGCCGGCGCGATGACGGTGTCGATGGTTCCGGCGATGGCGCAGGAAACCATCAAGGTCGGCGTCCTCCATTCGCTTTCTGGCACGATGGCGATTTCCGAAACCACGCTGAAGGACACTATGCTGTTCCTCATCGAGGAGCAGAATAAGAAGGGCGGCCTCCTGGGCAAGCAGCTCGAAGCTGTCGTGGTCGACCCAGCCTCCGACTGGCCGCTCTTCGCCGAAAAGGCCCGCGAGCTGATCGAAGTCAACGGCGTCGCCGCCGTGTTCGGCTGCTGGACCTCTTCCTCGCGCAAGTCGGTTCTGCCGGTGTTCGAGGAACTGAACTCGATCCTTTTCTACCCCGTGCA
>NZ_JAKFDJ010000131.1:0-7565 GCF_036676215.1 Devosia sp.
ATGTTCACGAACTTCATCGCCACGGCCTATGCCGCCGGCACGGAGTTCGTCACCCTGGCCGACCTGGCCGCGCGCATCAAAGCCTTCGAACGCGCCGACTTCGGGTTCACGGTGGCCGGCGACGTCATCACCATGCAAGCCACGCCGCAAATTGGCCAACTCGGTACATTTGCGCTGGAACTCGATGACCTTGGCGGCAAGACCATCAGTTCGGTCGCCAACTGGTTTGCCTATGACGCCGACAGCGTCTTCCTCGACGCCGATGGCGGCACGTTCCAGGTGCAACTGGGAACTGCAATCACCGACGTTACCCACATCACCTCGATCGGCTCGCGAGCCCAATTGCTTGCGTTGACCGGCAACGGCACCAATCTCGATTTCACCATTGCCGGTGAGGGCAGGGTGGTCATCGACGTCAAGCAGACGGAAGGCTTCACCTATGAAGCCACTGGAGCCAGCGTCGTCAGCCTGGCCGGCGATACGCTGACACTCGACCTTGGCGCTATCGGCAGCCATACGGTCGCCGTTCGGCAGGTGCGGATTAACCTAGCGCCCACCGATATCGTGCTGACCAATCTGGTCACGATCCCGGAGAATACCGCGACGCGCTTCAAGGTTGCCGATCTGACCGTGATCGATCCTGACGTCGATCCATTGCTCCGCAACAATGTCGTTACCGTCTCCGATGCCCGCTTCGAGATCGATGGACCCACCGGCGCGCTCTATCTCAAGGCCGGCCAGGTGGTGGACTTCGAGACCGCATCTGAGATCGCGCTGACGTTGACATCCACCGATGGGACGGTCGTCTACTCCAAGCCGATCACGCTTGCGGTCAGCGACGCCAACGATGCGCCCACCGATATCCAGGCCACCAACCAGGTCGGCGTGACCGAGAACAATGCTCTGCGCACCAAGGTGGCAGATCTCCTGGTCATCGACCCGGATCTGGCAGAGGCATTCCGCAACAATGTCGTGACCGTCTCGGACGCCCGCTTCGAAATCGATGCCCCCACCGGTGCGCTCTATCTCAAGGCCGGTCAGACGATCGACTACGAGACGAGCCCGACCATTACAATGACGCTGACAGCGACGGACGGGACGCTCAACGTTGCCAGGGCTCTGGTCATCACCGTTCTCAATGCCAATGATCTTCCGACGGGCGCGCCAGTCATCACCGGCGCCGCCATCGAGAATGTCACCCTGAGCGCCAGTGCGGCGCTTGTGGCCGATCCGGATGGGCTTGGGGCGTTCTCCTACCAGTGGCAGCGCGGCAATGGCACTGTATTTGCCAACATCGCCGGGGCGACGGCGGCCACCTATCAGTTGGTGCAGGCCGACGCCGACCAGTTCGTGCGGGTGGTAGTCACCTATCAGGACGGCGGCGGGACCACCGAAACCGTCATCTCGACGGCGACCAGCCAAGTCGTAGACGTGCTGGAGACGACCACCCTGGCGCCGCTCGTCGCCAATACGTCGCGCATCATTACGGCGGCCGAGCTTGTCGGCTCGGGACTGAGTGGCGACTTCACGATCACCTCGCTAAGCGCATCCATCGGCACGGTGACGGAAGCAGGGCCGGGCGAATGGACCTATACCCCCCCGACCAACAACGATACGGGCGTCACCTTCGCCTACACCGCCACGGCTGGCACCAAGCTGGCGCAGGGCAGCGCAATGATGGACCTGTTGCCCACCAACGTGATCATGGGCACAGCCGGCGACAACAACATGGCCGCGCGCAGCACTGCCAACACCTATTACGGGCTGGCCGGCAACGACACCATCTCGGGTGGCGGCGGCAATGACGTCATCTATGGTGGAGAGGGCAATGACACGGCCGGCGGCGGCGGTGGCAACGATACCTTCATGGCGACCCTCAATGACGGCAACGACCGCTATACGGGCAATGCCGGCGTCGATGTCTATGATCTCTCGCTGACCACTGCGGCTGCTACGGTCAATCTGACGGCCGGCACCGCCTCGAGCAGCCAAACGGGCTCGGACACGCTCAACACCATCGAAAACATCATCGGTAGCGCGGGCAACGACGTCATAACCGGCTCGTCTGGTGCCAATATGCTCAATGGCGGCGATGGAGACGACGTCCTGCTGGGCGTAGGCGGAGTCGATACCCTGATCGGGGGCGCCGGCAACGACCGCATCACCGGCGGCGCCGGGCGCGACGTGATGACGGGCGGTCCCGGCGACGATACCTTTTACTTCAATCTGGTTTCCGAGACGGGCAAGACCGCCACCAGCCGCGATATCATCACCGATTTCACCCCCGGCGCGGATGTCATGGATTTTTCTGCCATCGACGCCAACACTTTGATGCCGGGTGACAACGCCTTCACCTTCCTGGCGACACAAGGCGCGGCCTTTACCGGGGTGCGTGGGGAGTTGCGCTGGCTTCAGGAAGACCCGGCTGGAACCGCAAGTGACAAGACCATTGTTCTTGGCGACATGAACGGGGACAGGGTGGTCGATTTCCAGGTGGAGCTTACCGGGCTGATAACGCTCACCATTGACGATTTCATTCTTTGACTCCCCGCGGGCGGCGCATACGCCGCCATCCTGCGAATGCCCTGCCCCGGCAGGGCATTTGTCTATGTGCCAGTCGGTCCATTGACTGCCATCAATGCCCCGCGTCCAGGGTTGTCCTAGCCTCAACCCGGAATCGGTCAGGAGGCGAGCATGTGCGGCATCGTGGGCATTGCAGGGCGGGAACCGGTCGTCGATCGCTTGATCGGCGCGTTGGCCCGACTCGAATACCGGGGCTACGACAGCGCCGGAATCGCCACGCTCGATCATGGAGAAATCCAGCGCCGCCGGGCCTCAGGAAAGCTGGTCAATCTCGCCGAGAAGCTGACCCTGGATCCCCTGGAGGGAGTGACCGGCATCGGTCACACGCGCTGGGCCACCCACGGTGCGCCGACAGAGCTCAATGCCCACCCCCATGCCACGCCCCGCGTCGCGGTGGTCCACAACGGCATCATCGAGAACTACCGCTCCCTGCTGGTCGAACTGGCGGCTGATGGCTACCTGCCCGTCACACAGACCGACAGCGAGGTGGTGGCGATGATGGCGACGCGCTGGCTCGATCTGGGCCTCTCGCCGGTTGCCGCGGTGCAGGCGACCGTCAGCCGGCTGGAGGGCGCCTTTGCCCTGCTGTTCCTGTTCCATGGCGAGGAGGGCCTGATCGTCGCCGCACGCCAGGGGTCACCACTGGCCATCGGCCACGGCGATGGCGAGATGTTCCTCGGCTCGGATGCACTGGCGCTATCGCTGTTCACCGACAGGGTGACCTATCTCGATGACGGCGACTGGGCCGTCGTCACACCGCAAAAGGCCTCGATCCGCACCCGCGACGGCATGGTCGCCAGCCGCATACTGCATCACAGCAATGCCTCTTCCAGCATCGTGGAGAAGGGGCCCTATCGCCACTTCATGGCCAAGGAAATCCATGAGCAGCCCGACGCGGTCTCGCGCGTCGTCGGGCAGTTCATCGATCGGGCGACCGACACCCTGGTCGTGCGTTCGCCGCTCGCCTTCGACTTCGCGACGCTCGGCCGCATGACGGTCTCGGCCTGCGGCACGGCCTATCTCGCAGGCGCGGTCGGCAGGTACTGGTTCGAGCGCTACGCCCGGCTTCCCGTCGATATCGACGTGGGGTCCGAGTTTCGCTATCGGCAGCCGCCACTACAGCCGGAAGGCCTGGCCCTCTTCATCTCGCAATCGGGCGAGACGGCCGACACCCTGGCCGCCCTGCGCTACTGCGCCGCCAACGGGCAGCATATTGCCAGCGTGGTCAACGTCGCCGAATCGACCATTGCGCGCGAGTCCGGATCAGTCTTCCCCCTGCTCTGCGGTCCCGAGATTGGCGTCGCCTCCACCAAGGCATTCACCGCGCAGCTGACCACTCTGGCATGCCTGGCCATCGTCGCCGGCCGCGCACGCGGGGCATTGGACAATGCGGCCCTGGCCGAACTGGTGGGGGCGTTGGTGTCGCTGCCCGGGGCACTGGCAAAGGCTCTGACCGTCGAGGAGGATATAGCCAAGATTGCCCGCGGCCTCAGCAAGGCCAGCGACGTGCTGTTTCTGGGGCGCGGTTCGCTCTATCCGATCGCCCTGGAAGGAGCGCTTAAACTCAAGGAAATCTCCTATATCCACGCCGAGGGCTATGCCGCCGGTGAACTCAAACACGGCCCGATCGCGCTGGTCGACGAGACCGTGCCGGTGGTCGTCATCGCGCCATCGGACGAGCTGATCGAAAAGACCATCTCCAACATGCAGGAAGTGTGTGCACGCGGCGGCAAGATCATCCTGATCACCGATGCGCAAGGCGCCGCCACCCATGGAGCCATGGCCCAGCAGACAATCCTCATGCCGCAGGTCCATCCCTTCGTGGCCCCGATCATCGCCGCCGTTGCCGTCCAGCTGCTGGCCTATCACGCGGCGGTTCATCTGGGCGCCGATGTCGATCAGCCCCGCAACCTGGCGAAGTCGGTCACGGTCGAATAACTGGCGCCAGCTCCGCCGATGCGGCCGAATGCTACTCGTGGATGAGCTGGATGGAGCTAGTGCGCCGCGAAGGCGCGCGACCAGACCACCAAACCGCCGTCGAGGGCCACGACAACCGCACGGCAGTTCTCGTAGAGAGCGGGGTTTCGGTAGATCAGACCTTCGGCCTCCATAACGGCCGACAACACTGAAGGGGCCGAGAAGCTCATTGAATGTCGAACGAGCTCAAGCGGTTCCTTGCCGGTCCCACCGGAGCCGGCTTCGAGCTTAAAAAATGTCATTCAAATTCCCAGTGCGCACCCCAGTCGCGACCTTATGACCTTCGTCAGGCGATGCCCACACACGCCTGCGTCATCGGTACAAGGCATGTCCGAGCGCAGATATCGTTCTCCTCCATTAGCCTCGCCTCGGCGCCCAACTGGTGCAAAAGCGGCAAGCTATTGACTTGCAGCGGAGCCGGCGCAAACGTTTGCAATGAAGATGCGCACAAGCCGTATCTGTGCAAGGACCGCACCATCGGCGAACTGATCGACAGCGCTTCGCTTGGCGGCCTGCTGCCCGCCTTCGCCGGGATACCCAAGGCCCGCGCGCAGGACATCGCCCGCACCATCGAGCGCTGGTCCAAGGCGGTCAAATTCATCGTGCCATCGCACGAGGCGCGGGCCGGCCTGGCTGGTGACCAACTACATGATCGCGGACGGGTTGACGGCGATCGGCGAGACGGAGGTGGCCGACCACATCATCCGGTCGAGCCTCGGTCTGATCACCGAGGCCGGTTTCGCCGAATACTACGATCCGATCACCGGCGAGGCCTGCGGCGGCGACCGCTTCACCTGGACGGCAGCCATGGCCATCGAGTTCCTCGATATCCTCAGCGGGACGAAACCCTAGACGCACCTTGATCATATCCAGGTCGAAGAGGGGCGGGCTTCGGCAAGCCCGCCAGCGTTCATACCATGGCCGCATTGGCTGTTGCTCCCGATCAGGTCATTATAGCCACCGCCGATCTCGTGCGGGACGAGATGGGCGTCGCAGCGACTGGGACTTGAAGGCGTCCGGCACGACAGATACCAACGGGGCCTGCCGGAAAGCGGTCAGGCCTGACCGTATCATTCACCGGCGCTCGGAACTGTCGTCGTCAGGGGCAGACCTCTGATCGCACCAACTCAGGAAACTCATGTCTGTCCAGACCGGCACAAAGCGACTGACAACGCGTGACATTCAGGCACTGAAGCAACGCGGCGAAAAGATCGCCATGCTAACTGCCTATGACCACGTTACGGCGAGCCTGCTCGACCAGTCGGGCATCGACATCCTGCTGGTCGGCGACAGCCTCGGCAACGTTGTGCTGGGGTACGAGACCACCCTCCCGGTAACCCTGGCGGACATGATCCGTCACGCCGCGGCGGTTCAAAGGGGCAGCAGCCGAGCGCTCGTGGTGTGCGACCTGCCGTTCGGCACCGCCACCGATCCGGAAACCGCGCTGCGCAGCGCGGTTGCGGTGCTGCAGGAAACGGGCTGCCAGGCGGTCAAGATCGAAGGTGGCGCCTGGGCCGCGCCGATCGCTGCAAGGCTCGTCCAACAGGGCATTGCCGTAATCGCCCATATCGGACTGACACCGCAGGCGGTGCACCAGCTGGGCGGCTTTTATCGCCACGGCAAGACTGATGCCGAGGCGCGCAAATTGATCGAAGCGGCGCAGGCGCTTCAGGAGGCGGGGGCCTTTGCCATTGTGCTGGAGATGGTCGTCCCCGACCTAGCGGCTCAGATCACCAAACTGCTGGACATCCCCACCATTGGGATCGGTTCGGGTCCCGACTGCGCGGGACAGGTGCTGGTGATCAACGACCTTATCGGTCTGGGCATCGGGCCAGCGCCGAGCTTTGCCAGGCCCAGGGCCGACGTCGCCACGATTGTCCGCGAGGCTGTTACTGCCTATATCGCTGATGTCAAAAGCCCGACCGAGGAGCCACCCCTTGCCTGAACACTGGTTGCTGCTCGACATCGGCAACACCCATACCGTCGCCGGCGTGTTTCGCGCAGATGGGGACCATATCGCCGAGATGCGCTTCCGCACCGATCCGCATTGCACCGCCGACGAGTATCGCATGCTGCTGCGGCAATTGTTCCAGGATCCGCTGGGCCGCAGCGTCTGGGACCTGGTTGACCGGGTGATCCTGTCCACCGTGGTGCCGGCGCTGGAGCGCGTGGTGGCCCAGGCCTGCAGCAATCTTCCCTGCCTGTCCATCAACGCCGGCCTGGCGCGCGATTTCGAACTCGACCTGCCCCATCCGGAGCAGTTGGGTGCCGACCGCCTGTGCAATGTCGCGGGCGCCCTGCAGCGCGCGCCGGCGCCTTTGCTGATTGTCGATGCGGGAACGGCGACCACCTTCTGCCTGGTGGACCCGGCGCGCGGCTATATCGGCGGCGCGATCGTTCCGGGTCTCGAAACCAGCTGGCGGGCCCTGCAGGGGCGCGCCGCCAAGCTTTTCGCGGTCGAACTGATACGGCCGGACAACGTCGTGGGCAATACGACCGAGACGCAGATCCAGAGTGGCGTCTTGCAGGGCTATGAAGCGCTGATCGAGGGCATGGCCGACCGGCTGCTGCGCGACGCGGGTTTTGCCCAGGCCACGCTGGTGGCGACTGGGGGCTGCTCGCGGCTGATCCGCCTCTCGGAGCGTTTCCGCCTTGAGCCCGACCTCACGCTTCTGGGCCTTTTCCGCTATGGGCAGCTCAATGACAAATAACATCCTTATCGCCGTGACGGGCAGCATTTCGGCCTACAAGATTGCCGATGTGGTGTCCGAACTCACCAAGCGGGGCCATCAGGTGCAATGCGTGCTGACGGCCAGCGCGCAGCAATTCATTACCCCGCTGGTGCTGGAAACGCTGAGCGGGCGGCCGGTCAAATCCGACCTGTTCGGCGCGGACATATCGGGCACCGAGCATATCGACCTCGCGCGCTGGGCGGATATTGTCGTCATTGCACCGGCAACTGCCAATGTGCTGGCCAAGCTGGCACTGGGCCTGGCTGCGGCGAT
>NZ_JAKFDJ010000132.1:0-1534 GCF_036676215.1 Devosia sp.
GGATCCGGACCTGAGCCGCTACATCCTGTAATCATTTCCGTAGGAGCGCCCCATGGGCGCGAGCTCTTAATGACGGCACCAAAAGCTCGCGCCCATGGGGCGCTCCTACGGAGAGGGGGTTATTGCGGCTCGATGGCGACCTCGGTCCTCACCGAATTGGCGATGAAGCAATGCTCGTGCGCCGAATGGTGCAGGCGTTGCAGTCCCTCGGCATCGGGCGCACTGCCTTCAGCGAACACGATCCTGGGACGCAAGGTGACCCGGGTCAGGGCGAGTTTGCCGGCTTCGTTCTTGCCCAGCGTGCCCACCGCCTCGTCGGCGTAACTGTCGATCACCCAGCCCTTCTTGGCCGCGATCGCCAGCAGGGTCAGCATGTGGCATGACGACAGCGCCACTACCAACGCCTCCTCCGGGTCTACCCCGCGGTCGCTGCCGCCGTACGCCGGTGCGGCGGAACCGGTCAACCGCTGCCCGCGTTCGAAGATCCATGCGTGATCGCGGCTGTAGCCTTCGGGAGTGAACGGCTTGCCGTCGCGGTTCCATTGGACAGTGGTCTTGTGTTCGGACATAACGCTGCTCGGCAAAGGTAGAGAGCTGGAGATCTTACTCGGGCGGAGATTCAATCCTCACCGATATCCTCGTTCCACACTTCCGGATTGGCGGCGATGTAGTCGCCTAGCATGGAGATGCATTCCTCGTCGTGCAGGTCGATGACGGTGACGCCGTTCTCGCGCAGCCAGTCGATGCCGCCGCTGAAGTTGACCGATTCGCCGACCACCACCGTGCCGATGTTGAACTGGCGCACCAGCCCGCTGCAGTACCAGCACGGCGCCAGGGTGGTGACCATGATAGTGTCGCGATAGCGGCGCTGGCGGCCGGCTTTGCGGAAGGCATCGGTTTCGCCGTGGACCGACGGGTCGTTTTCCTGAATGCGGCGATTGTGGCCGCAGCCCAGCAGGTTGCCGTCGTTGTTGAAAAGAGCGGCGCCGATGGGAATGCCGCCTTCGGCCAGGCCCAGGCGGGCTTCGGCCACGGCGGTTTCCAGCAGGGAACGGTAGTCGATGGTGCGGGCCATGGAGGGTCCGGGAAGGGGCGGGCGGAGAAGAGATGGTGACATGCGTCAAGGCAAATCAGGAAATGCGGCCTGGGTCACTTCGGCGGCAGCGGTTGTCCTCTATCTAGTCCATTACACGAACCGGAGGCGTGTCGTCGCTTTCGCCAGATGAAGGGGTAGAAGTTGATGAGGACAAGCGCAGCGCTCGCTGACGGTATGCGGGCCGTGCTCGAGTGCGGCTTGGGATGGGCGCTGATGACCAACGCCTTGCCGGCGCAGGCGCAGGCGCAGATCGTCGAGGGACAGCTGCAGCTGCAGTGGGGCGATCCGCGTGGCGGTGTCGGGCAGGCGAAGCGGCCCGGAAAATTCCTGGTCACGCTGGTGACGGATGAAGGCAAGCGCCAGGTGCTGGACCCGGCGCAGGCACGGATCGCCGCTGGCGATCTCTATGCGCTGGCCAATCGCCGGGTGGCGATCGAG
>NZ_JAKFDJ010000133.1:0-1507 GCF_036676215.1 Devosia sp.
AGTAGCGGATGATGTCGTGGATGGTGTCGCCGCTTTCCACATGGCCGCCGGGGGAGTTGATCACCACCTTGATCGGCTTGCTGTTCTCGCTGGCCAGGGCCAGGAGTTGGGCGGTCACCCGCTCGGCCAGGCGCATGTCGATCTCGCCGAACACCAGCACAGTGCGCGCGTGGAACAGCGCGTTCTGGACGGGCCCGGAGGTCATCGGCATGTCGGGCTTGCGGGCGTTCTCGTCGCCGTCGTCGTCTTCGTCCAGGCGCCAGTTACGCATAGGTCAGGTCTCCAAAATTCGTTGCACGGAACGTGCGTCGCTCCGCGGCCATCCGCAAGGGTCGGAACCTCTTGCAGTGGCCGATAATGTTCAAGATTTCCGGCTTTAGGGCGTTTCGCCGAGGATTGGATAGTTCGCCCACGCCCCTTAACGCACCTTGAGCGCCAGGATCACCAGCAACGCCGAGACGCCGAGGTGCACCAGCATGAACCGCACCAGGACCTGGCTGTTCGACCAGCCCAGCTCCTTGCGGCAGTGGTCGTGCAGCGGGAAGCGCACGCCACCCAGGATCTTCAGGCCGAAGAACCGCATGAGGGCGACCTTCACCAGCCCCGTCGCGCCGTTCAGCAGCAGGACCGAGCCGATGAGCAGCAGGAACAGCGGGTTATTGGTGGCGACCACCAGCATGCCGATCAGGAGCCCGATGGGGCGTGAGCCGGCGTCGCCCATGAGCACCAGGCTGGGCGCGGCGTTGTACCAGAGGTATCCGGCGATGGCGCCGACCATGAGGAAGGCCATGATCGCCCAACTCGCGCCCTCCGGGTTGACCGGAATATTCAAGTGCTGGGCGACCACCTCGTTGCCGATCACCGCATAGAGCAGGCCGCCGAGGATCAGCAGGGCGGTGGCGGTGAGGCTGCCGGAGACCCCGTCGACCCCGTCCGAACAGTTGGTGGCGTTGATCGAGAGCCAGATGATGCCGGTGGCCACCGGGGTCGCGATCCACGGCGACAGCAGGATCGCGTCCCGCCAGCCGGGCAGCCAGATCGCCACCGGCTGCATGCCGTAAATGACCATCGAGGCGCCGACGGCGATGGCCAGGTCCATGGCGGCGAGCTGGTACTCGCTGAAACCCCCGCGGCGATCGTCGAAATAGCCGACCATCATCGCCGCCAGGATGAAGGGCAGCGTCAGCAGGCTCCGCGCGCCGAAGGGGACGAAGATCAGGGAAGCCACGCAGAAGATAGTCACGAAGATCAGGCCGGCGCTGATCGGCTTTCCCACGCTCTGTTCGGCGTTGATGGCGAACGCCCGTCCCCGGTCGGTGGGAAGCGCCGGCCAGAGCTTCGGCAGGATGACCCAGGTGACCAGGGCGCAGCAGGCGAAGCCGATGGCGGCGAGGAAGAAGAACGAATCGAACAGCCGCAGCGGTCCCCAGACGTGGCCCAGCGTCGCGTAGATCCAGTTCAGCATGCGGGGCGTCCGGGGCGGTGAGGGATTGAGGGATTTCTATCA
>NZ_JAKFDJ010000134.1:0-2849 GCF_036676215.1 Devosia sp.
TGGGGCGGCATCGTCGATGTCACGCCCGATCGCTCGCCAATCATCGGCAAGACGCCGGTGCCCGGTCTCTTCGTCAATTGCGGCTGGGGCACGGGCGGCTTCAAGGCCACGCCGGGCTCGGGCAACATCTTCGCCCACACCGTCGCTAAGGGCGAACCCCACCCCATCGCCGCGCCCTTCACGCTCGATCGCTTCCGCACCGGACGGCTGATCGACGAAGCCGCCGCCGCCGCCGTCGCGCATTAAGGACAAGACCAATGCTGCTCATTCACTGCCCCTATTGCGAGATGGAACGGCCGGAACTCGAATTCCGCTATGCTGGCGAGGCCCATGTCGTGCGCGCCCAGGACCCTGATAGCGTTGCTGACGAGGATTGGGGCAAGTTCCTCTATCTGCGGAGCAACCCCAAGGGCCTCCATGCCGAGCGCTGGCGCCACACCAATGGCTGCGGCCGCATCTTCAACTGCGTGCGCGACACAATCACCGACAAGATTTCTGTGACCTACAAGGCCGGCCAGCCCCGCCCGGAGACCGCGAAATGACCGGCACCATGCGTACCAACTCCGGCGGCCGCATCAATCGCGCCAAGGCGATCAATTTCACCTTTGACGGCAAGCCCTATCAGGGCTTTGCCGGCGACACGCTGGCCTCGGCGCTGATCGCCAATGGCGTGCATCTGGTCGGCCGCTCGTTCAAATATCACCGCCCCCGCGGCTTCCTCGCCGCCGGCGCCGAAGAGCCCAATGCGCTGGTCGATATCGACCGTGGCAACGGCCGCTCGGCGCCGAACCTGCGCGCCACGCAGGTCGAACTCTATGAAGGCCTCGTCGCCAAAAGCCAGAACCGCTGGCCCTCGCTCGGCTTCGACCTGTCCGAGGTCAACGATCTTGCCCCGGCCGGGCTGATCGGCGCCGGCTTCTACTACAAGACCTTCATGTCACCGCGCGGCGCCTGGCATCATCTCTACGAGCCCTTCATCCGGCGCCTTGCCGGCCTGGGCGAGGCCCCCAAGCAGGCCGATCCGGACCACTACGCCCAGCAATACGCCTTCTGCGACGTGCTGGTCGTCGGCGCCGGTGCGGCCGGTCTCGCGGCGGCGCTCGCTGCCGCCGAAACCGGCGCATCGGTGATACTCGCCGACGAACAGCCCGAACTGGGTGGCGGTCTGCTCGACGAGCGCAACGCCGTCATCGATGGCGCTCCGGCCGCCGATTGGCTCGCCACCACGCTGGCGCGCCTGCGCAGCATGGACAACGTCACCCTGCTGCCGCGCACGCAGGCCTTCGGCTATTACGCGCAGAACCTGCTCGGCCTCGCCGAACGTCTCACCGACCATCTCGCCAAGCTCTCGGCCAGTCGGCCGCGCGAGCGCCTGTGGAAGGTCCGCGCCAAGGAGGTTGTGCTGGCCACCGGCGCCATCGAGCGCCCGCTGGTCTTCCCCGATAACGATCGTCCCGGTGTCATGCTCGCCTCCGCCGCGCGGACCTATGCCAACCGCTACGGCGTCAAGCCGGGCAACCGCGCTGTCATCTTCACCGCCGACGATACCGGCTATGCCGCCGCGCTCGACCTGCACCACGCCGGCGTCGAGATTGCCATGATCGCCGATTTGCGGCCGGTATCCGATGGTCCGGGTCAGGCTGCCGCGAAAGCCGCTGGGCTCGCCATGGCCAATTCCACGGTGATCAATGCCGTGTCCGGCCGCCTGCGCGTCACGGGCGTGCAATTGGGCAGGCTGAATGCCAGCAATCTGCCAGCAGGCTTGCAGCATATCGCCTGCGATCTGGTGCTGATGGCTGGTGGCTGGACGCCCGCCGTGCATCTCTTCTCGCAATCGCGCGGCAAGCTCGCCTACGACGCCGAGCGGCAGATCTACACCCCCGGCACCTACGCCCAGGCGGCCCGCTCGGCCGGCGCCTGCAACGGCACTTTCGACCTCGCCGCGGCCCTGAACGAAGGCGCTAACAGCGCCCGACCATACACGGCCGCTGGCGCCGTCGCCCCGTCCGGCGGCTTCCACGGCGCTGTACCGACTGCGCAAAACCCGCAGAAAATCAAGGCCTTCGTCGATTTCCAGAACGACGTTACCGCCAAGGATATCAAGCTGGCGGTGCGCGAAGGCATGCACTCGATCGAGCATATCAAGCGCTATACCACCACCGGCATGGCGACCGATCAGGGTAAGACGAGCAACATGAACGGCCTCGCCATCGCAGCCGGCGCGCTCGACAAGGCCATCCCCGATATCGGCCTCACCACCTTCCGGCCGCCCTATACCCCGGTCACCTTTGGCACACTGGCCGGTCATGCCCGTGGGCAACTGCTTGATCCTGTTCGTCAAACCCCGATCCACCCCTGGGCCGAAGCCAATGGCGCCGCCTTCGAGGATGTCAGCCAGTGGAAGCGCGCCTGGTATTTCCCCAAGCCGGGCGAGGACATGCATGCGGCAGTCAACCGCGAATGCAAGGCCGCCCGCAGCGCCGCCGGCCTCTTCGATGCGACGACGCTCGGCAAGATCGAAGTGGTCGGCCCCGACGCCGCCGAGTTCATGGAACGGCTCTATACCAATCCGTGGCAAAAGCTTGGCGTCGGCCGCTGCCGCTATGGCCTGATGCTCAACGAAGCCGGCTTCGTCATGGATGACGGCGTCATCGGCCGCATGGCGCTTGACCGCTTCCACGTCACCACCACAACTGGCGGCGCCCCCCGAGTGCTGGCCCATATGGAGGATTATCTCCAGACCGAATTCCCCGAACTCAAGGTGTTCCTCACCTCGACGACCGAGCAATGGGCGGTCATCGCCGTCAACGGGCCCCACGCCCGCCGCATACTCGAACCGCTGGTGGCGG
>NZ_JAKFDJ010000135.1:0-36316 GCF_036676215.1 Devosia sp.
ACGGCCGTCGGCCGGTGCCTGATCGCCGTGATGGAAAACTACCAGCAGGAAGACGGCTCCGTCCTCGTGCCCGACGTGCTCCAGCCCTATATGGGCGGCCTCAAGTCCATCGGCGGCCGTTGATGGGCCTGCGCATCCTCATCACCAATGACGATGGTGTGGATGCACCGGGCATCGCCATCATGGCCGACATTGCCAGCGCGCTGAGCGACGACGTCTGGATCGTCGCGCCCGATGGCAACCAGTCGGGGGCAGGGCACCGCTTCACCCTTGGCCGCGAGCTGCATTTCGAGCGGCACAGCGAACGCACCTATGCCGTAGTGGGCGGCTCCCCCGCCGACTGCGTCGTCGCCGGCATGACCCACCTGCTTGGTGATAGACCCGCCGATGTAGTGCTTTCCGGCGTCAATGCCGGCCAGAATCTGGGCGACATCATCAACTGCTCGGGCACGGCGGCCGGCGCACGGGAAGGCGCCCTGCAAGGCGCCATCGGCATCGCCATGAGCCAGGGCATCAATTACGAGCATGGCCGTGACGTGAACTGGTCCAATTCCGTCCGCCACGGCGTCGCCGTCGCGCGCGCCATCATTGCTGCCGCGCAGGGGCGCGAGCATTACTACAATGTCAACTTTCCCTTCTGCGACCCGGACACCACCAAGGGTATCGCCGTCGTGGCGCACCAGCGCTTTTCGCACTCGCCCTTCCGCTACTATCCCAGCGACAATGACGGCAAGTTTTTCGTCGCCATCCCCGAAACCCCGATGCCGCTCGACCGCGGAGCCGATTTCGAGGTCATGCGCAGGGACGGCTATGTCACGGTGACCCCGATGCTGCTGCAGCAGACCGACACCATGCTCGTCGAACGGCTACGCGGCACGCTGCTGCTCTAGCAACCGGGCCATCATTCGCCCTCTTGCGGGCCGCAGGTGGGCAGAATTGTGGACCCTCCGTCCCTTAACCTTACCCAACCCGGAATCTGCCCCCTACGATTTTGCTCAAATCGCATCGACCTTAAACTCGTCTTTACCTTACCGGCCTAGTCTCGAATTTGTGTTGAGTACCTGCGTACGAGTATAGCTGATGAGTATCCGCGTATCCCGTCGGGCGCCCAAAGGTGCCATTGCGATGGTTGGCCTGGTCGCCACCACCGTTGCACTGTCTGGGTGTTCCAGTCTCGGTAGCCGGACGTTCGGCGATCCGACGACCACCGGCTCGCTCCCCCAAAGCGCTCCCGCAAGCTACAGCCAGCCCATGCCCTCCAGCCTCGGCGCGCCGCAGGCCATGACGGCAGAGAGCCAGTTCCTGCCGCCCGCCAATGTCGGTGGCGGCTGGAACAGCCAGCCCACCGCCCAGCCCGCCTGGAATTCATCGGTGCAGGCCGGATATACCGCGCCCATGGCGCCGGTCGGTACGGCCAGTGCCGCTCCGTCCATCCAGTCCCAAGACCTTCCAGTACTGCGTAACCCGTCTTCCCAGGGATCCCTGTCCGCCATGCAAGCACAGCCCGCACTCGCCTCGGCCCCGATGCCGTCCCCTGCCGTTCTCGGCGGCCTGCCTACCAACAGTTCCGTGCCCTCGCTCGCTTCGGCAGCGCCGGCCATGCCGGGTGCAGCCACCAATGGCTTTACCCACACCATCGCCAGCGGCGAGTCGCTCTATACGATCGCCCGCCGCTATGAAGTGACGACCCAGGCCCTCGTACAGGCCAACAATCTCTCCTCCCCCGACAAGATCGTGGTTGGGCAGAAGGTGATCATTCCGGGTCGCGCCGACCTGCTTGCCACCAAGGCGCCGACCCAGGTCGCCAGCGCAACGCCGATGGCCGCGCCGGCTCCAGCCCAGCAGACCCTGCCTGCAGCAGCGCCGAACACGCTTCAGGCAGCGACCGCGCCCGCTGCGACTCCCGTCGCCGCGCCGGTACAGATTGCCAGCGTTCCGGCCGCCGAGCCCGCCATGTCGGGCAGCGACAAGTTCCGCTGGCCCGCCAGCGGCCGCGTCCTGGTCGATTTCGCCTCCTCCAAGGGTACCGGCATCAATATCGAAGTGCCTGAAGGCTCGACGGTGAAGGCCGCCGAGAATGGCACGGTGATCTATGTCGGCTCCGGCGTTGAAGGCTATGGCAATCTCGTGCTGATCCGTCACCCGAACGGGTATGTCTCCGCCTATGCCCACCTGCAGTCGATGAACGTCGCCAAGGGCGCCGTAGTCGGTCGCGGTGACTCGATCGGCGCCGCCGGCATGACTGGCTCGGTGACCAAGCCGCAGCTGCATTTCGAGCTCCGCAAGGGCGCCACCCCGGTCGATCCGCTGCCGCTTCTGGCCAGCTGAACCAGCGCACTCCGAAGCAGGGGGCTCCCACCGCAGGTGGGGGCCCTTTTTGTTTGTCGTCTGGTTTGTGCGCGATTTTTCAGTCGACACCCTCCCCCCTTGTGGGGAGGGATAAAGGGTGGGGGGCGTTTGGCCCGAATATTTGGGCTAAACCGGGTGCGGTCCTGTGGTCGTTGCAGGATATGCCTACGTCACACCGGCTTGCCCATCTCGCCCGCTAATGTCCGCACCAGCTGGATCGCCACGCGGCCCGACCGTGCCCCGCGGGTCGCCGACCATTCGATGGCCCGCGCTCGAAGCGCCTCGTCGTCGATGTCGAGGCCGTAATGGTCGGCATAGGCGCGCACCATGGTGAGAAATGTCGGCTGGTCGCAATTGTGAAAGCCCAGCCACAGCCCGAAGCGATCCGACAGCGACACTTTCTCTTCCACAGCCTCGCCCGGATTGATGGCCGTCGAGCGCTCGTTCTCGATCATGTCGCGCGGCATCAGATGGCGGCGGTTGGAGGTGGCGTAGAACAGCACATTCTCCGGCCGGCCTTCGAGCCCGCCGTCGAGAATGGTCTTGAGCGATTTGTAGCTGGTCTCGCCACTGTCGAAGCTGAGATCGTCGCAGAAGACGATGAAACGCGCATCCTCCCCGCCAATGCGCCGCATCAGGGCAGGGAGGGTCTCCAGATCCTCCCGCGCGATCTCGATGAGCACGAGCCGGTCGAAGCCTTCATCCTCCCTGGCAATGATGTCGCCATGGATGGCCTTGACCAGCGAGCTCTTGCCCATGCCCCGCGCGCCCCATAGCAGCGCATTATTGGCGCCGTGGCCGCGGGCGAATTGCTCGGTATTGCGCAGCAGGATGTCCTGCACGGCGTCGATTCCCTTGAGCATGCTCAGCGGCACGCGGCTGACATGGGGCACGGCCATCAGCCGTCCGTCATCGCCATCCCAATGATAGGCATCCGCCAGGCCGAGCACCGCCTGTGCATCCCTTGCATCGGGCGCAATAGCGCTGAGCGAGCGGGCAATTTGCCCCAGCGAGGCGGCGATTTCTGCGAGGTAGTCTTTGCTCTTCAAGGTCGTTCGTCCTCATGCTCGGCGCGGCAATTTGCGGCCCCGGAATGCCTTTGCAATCGCTAGGGGCCAAATGTATAGTCCGCCCGATTTTGTCCGGGCTGCAAGTGCAACGAGCCCCATATGCGTCCAGTAGCGTCGCAACGTTGATGCTGGTCTCTGGCGCCGCCCTCCACAAGCCAAGAAGAAACGATAGGAGCCTCGCCTTATGTTTGTAACGCCCGCTTATGCCCAGGCAGCCGGTGCAGCCCCCGCCGGTGGCATTTCCGACATCTTCATCCAGCTGATGCCGATCCTGCTGCTGGTCGTGATCTTCTGGTTCCTGATCTTCCGCCCGCAGCAGAAGCGCCTGAAGGCCCAGCAGGCCATGCTCTCGGCCATCCGTCGCGGTGACACGGTCGTGACCACTGGCGGCATTGTCGGCAAGGTGACCAAGGCTGTCGATGGCGAAGACCTCGAAGTCGAGATCGCCACGGGCGTCAAGGTGAAGCTGGTGCGCGGCATGGTGGCGGACGTGCGCACCAAGGCCGAGCCGGTCAACGATAACAAGCCTGCCTAAGCGCAGCGCCACGCCTGCTGCCGGCGCCCAAGGGCGCCGGTTCTTGTTTTCAGGATACCCCTAAATGAAGTTCTCGCCTCTTCGCACCACTCTCGTCCTGTTCGTGACCCTGTTCGGCCTGCTGTTTGCCTCGCCGAATTTTCTGCCGAAGGACTTTGTGGACAGTCTCCCCGATTGGCTGCCCAAGCAGACCATGGTGCTGGGGCTTGACCTGCAGGGTGGTTCCCACCTGCTGCTCGAGGTAGACCGCGAAGGCATTGTAACCGAGCGCTTGCGTGACCTGCGGCGCGACGCGCGCAATGTTCTCGCCAGCGACAACGGCATCGGCAATCTGATCACCACCGACGAGGCCAGCGCCTCGATTGCCATCGAACTCACCGATCCGGCGCAGAAGGCAATGGCCCAGACCGCGATCGAGGGGCTGCAGAACACCCTCAGCGACTCCCTGTTTGCCGGCATCGGTGTCAACGAACTGGTCTTTGGCGAAACTGCTGACGGCAAGCTGACCATCAGCCTCACTGACGACGGTATTGCCCAGCGCATGAGCTCGCTGGTGGCCCAATCCATCGAAGTTATCCGCAGCCGTATCGACGAACTGGGAACCACCGAACCCACCATCCAGCGCCAGGGCGATACACGCGTTCTGGTGCAGGTGCCGGGTTTCGAAGATTCCGACCGGCTCAAGTCCATCATCTCGCAGACGGCGCGCCTGACCTTTCACATGGTTTATCCCGGCATGACCGCCACGCAGGCCGAGGCCCAGGGGCTGCCGGCCGGCACCATGATCGTGCCCAGCCAGGATGGCGCTCCCGAACTGCTCTACGAAGACGTCGCCATTGGCGGCGAGTCGCTGGTTGACGCGCAGCCCAGCTACGATCAGCAGCGTGCCATGCCCGTCGTGAGCTTCCGCTTCGACACGCGAGGCGCCATCACGTTCGGCCAGATTACCGGCGCCAATGTCGGCCAGCGCTTCGCCATCGTGCTCGACAACCAGGTCATCACGGCGCCGGTCATCCAGCAGCCGATCACCGGCGGCTCGGGCCAGATCAGCGGCAGCTTCACCACGGCCAGCGCCAACGATCTGGCAGTGCTGCTGCGCGCCGGCGCGCTGCCGGCCAGCCTCGATATCGTCGAGGAACGCTCGGTCGGTCCCAGCCTCGGCGCGGACAGCGTGCGCGGCGGTGTTACTGCCGGTATCATCGGCGGCATCAGCACCGTTGCCTTCATGCTCATTGCCTATGGCACCTTTGGCGTTTTTGCCAATATCGCCCTTATTCTCAATGTCGGTCTGGTCATCGGCACGCTGTCGCTGCTGGGGGCCACGCTGACCTTGCCGGGCATTGCCGGCATCGTGCTGACCATGGGCATGGCCGTGGACGCCAACGTGCTGATCTTCGAGCGCATCCGCGAGGAAAAGGCCGCAGGACGGTCCAATATCCAGTCCATCCAGTCTGGCTTCAGCAATGCCATGAGCGCCATCCTGGATTCCAACGTCACCACCTTCATCGCAGCAGTGGTGCTGTTTTTCCTCGGTTCCGGTCCCGTGCAGGGCTTCGCCGTCACCCTGGCCATCGGTATCATCACCACCCTGTTCACGGCCTATTTCGTGACCCTGATGATCGTTACCCGCTGGTACGACTGGGTGCGCCCCAAGGCCCTCAAGGTGCAGTTGATGCACCTTGTGCCCGATGACACGAGCATCCCCTTCATGGACTGGCGCAAGATCGCCATCGTGGTCTCGGTGGTTCTGTCGGTCGCATCGATCGGCTGGTTCGGAATTCACGGCCTCAATCTGGGCATCGACTTCAAGGGCGGCACCTCGATCGAGGTTCAGCATCAGGGCGGTCCGGCGGATCCGGCATTGATCCGCAATGCGCTTGGCGAACTCAATTTGGGCGATGTGCAGGTCCAGGGATTCGGCACGCCCGAAGACGTATTGATCCGCATCGAATTGCAGGAGGGTGGTCCCGAGGCGCAACAGGCCGCTGTCGAGCAGGTTCGCGAAGCCCTCGCTGCGGAAAACTACGAGATTCGCCGCACCGAGGCCGTGAGTGGCACGGTGTCGTCCGAGCTGGCCTGGTCGAGCACCATTGGCCTGAGCCTCGCCATCCTGGCTATCCTGATCTACCTATGGTTCCGCTTCGAATGGCAGTTTGCTGTCGGCGCGGTGGTGTCGACGCTGCATGACGTCGTGCTGACGCTTGGCTTCTTTGCGGTCACGGGCATCGAGTTCAACCAATCGAGTATCGCGGCGATCCTCACCATCGTGGGCTATTCGCTCAACGATACCGTGGTGGTCTATGACCGCGTGCGCGAGTTCATGCACAAATATCGCAAGGTTCCTTTGGTGGACTTGCTCAATCGGGCCATCAACTCCACGCTCTCCCGCACGGTCCTGACCGGTCCGACGACGCTGCTGGCCCTGCTGGCGCTGGCGGTCTTCGGCGGCGAGATTATCCAGAGTTTCGTGCTCTCGATGATTTTCGGCGTGCTGGTGGGCACCTATTCCTCGATCTTCATCGCGGCGCCGATCCTCGTGAATCTTGGCCTCAAGGAGCGCGGCGACCAGAAGGCGACCCCCACGGGGTCGGTAGACAGCCCGGCAGTGTGATCGGTGAGTGATCTCATCAACGACGGACACTATCCTGAGCAGGCCGGCATTGACGCCTATGGCAATGGCGGCTTCCGTTTTGCCGGCATGTCGCATCGCGGTTCGCTGCTGTGTCTGCCGACCGGCATGTTTGCCTGGTCCGTCACAGTGCCAGGCGACATCACGATGGAATCCCTGGCGCCGGTGCTGGCCGTCGCTGATGACATCGATGTGCTGCTGATCGGAGTCGGGCCGGACATCGCTGCCATCCCGCGCGAGTTGCGCGAGGCGCTGCGAGAGCGGCGGGTCATCGTCGAGGCCATCAATACCGGCAGCGCCATCCGCACCTATAATGTCCTCCTGGCCGAGCGGCGCGCCGTCGCTGCGGCCCTCATCGCCGTCGACAAGGTGCGCTAGATGGCTGAGGCCAGCTTTGCCCATGCAGCCGATGCGCTGCGCCGAGGCGACCGCGACCGCTATCTTTCGACCCTGGTACTGACCGGCTTGCATCGCGATGCGGTGACCGCGCTCTATGCCTTCAACGCCGACGTAGCCTCGATCCGCGAGCGCGTATCCGATCCGGCGCCGGGGGAAATCCGCCTGCAATGGTGGAGCGATGCACTCGATGGCGAGGGACACGGTGCGGTGCGCCAGAACCCGGTGGCCGACGCACTGCTCGACACCATGGCGCGCTACACGATCCCGGCCGGCACGCTGCTGCGCCTGATCGGCGCGCGCCGCTTCGATCTCTATGACGACCCGATGCCCGATCTTGAGACCTTTGAAGGCTATGCCGGCGAGACGGTCTCCACCCTTTACCAGCTCGCGGCCATGATCCTCAACGATGGCGAGACCATCGAGACCGGCGACGCCGCCGGCCACCTCGGCGTTGCCCACGCCATGATCGGTCATCTGCGGGCCTTCGGTCTCGTCTCCGCCCAGGGGCGCATCATGCTGCCCTGGTCGGTCTTCGAGGCCAATGGTGTGCGCGAGGAGGAAATCTTTGCCCGAACCGAGAGCGATGGCCTGTCGGAAGCCCTGGGCCAGATTGCCGAGCTGGCTACGGCCCATCTGGACAAGGCCGAAATCGCCATTGCTGCCTTGCCCGGCCGCCTCAAGCCCGCCTTTGCCAGCATTGCGGTATTGAAGGCCCAGCTCGCCGCCCTGAACCGTCGGCAGACCAGCCTCTTCGCCCCGGTGCCTGACGATGCCGACTGGCGCAAGATTGCCCGGCTCGCCTGGTGGACGTGGCGCAACCGCTAGAGGCGGTCCTTGCCGAAGGCAACGAATTCGCCGTGGAACAGCCCGGCCCGTTGCCCCTCGCAAACAAGCTCAGCCTCCAGGGCGATACGAGCCCGGCCCTTGCGTGTCAGCATGCGGATGAAGCCATCCCAATCGGCCGTCGGCTCCAGCACAGCGGCGGCCGTGAAATCGGTCGCCATCGGCGCTAGATAGTCCATGCTGCTGCTCTGGATCACCACGCGACTGGGCAGACCGGCGGCCGTCAGCCGCAGATGCAGCAGCGACCATGCAGCAAGTGTCGCTACCGCAGCCGCGCTGCCGCCGAACACCGTGTCCCGGTGGTTGATATTGGGCGCCAGCGGCGCGCCCAGCATGATCCGGTCGTCGGCCACCGAAACCACACGCACAGCCATGGCCCGCGACAGCGGTATATGGTTATGCAGATAGGTTTCGAGCTCTGCCGCAGTCATGCCCAGGCCTGCAGATCTTCCAGCGCCCGCGAGGTGATCGCCTTGCGCTTGGCTATGGTCTTGTCATTGCCGCGCCAGCGGCCAGCGCCCTCGGGCTTGACGACGGTGACGGGGGGGAACAAGCCGAAATTGACGTTCATCGGCTGGAAGCTGCGTGCCCCGCTATAGCTCTCGGACTCGATATGGCCGCCCGTAATATGGGCAACCAGCGCGCCCAGCGCCGTCGTGTTCGGCGGCGTCGCCATCGTTTCGCCACGGGCCTCGGCGGCGGCGAGCCGGCCGGTGATCAGACCGACCGCGGCGCTTTCCACATAGCCCTCGACGCCCGTCACTTGGCCCGCGAAGCGGATGCGCGGATCAGCTTTCAGTTTAAGGTCCGGCCCCAACACTTTGGGTGAGTTGATGAAGGTATTTCGGTGCAAGCCGCCAAGTCGTGCGAACTGGGCGTTTTCCAACCCCGGGATCATGCGGAAGATGTTGGCCTGGATGCCGTAGCGCATCTTGGTCTGGAAGCCGACCATGTTCCACAGCGTGCCCAAGGCATTGTCCTGTCGCAGCTGCACGATGGCATAGCATTTGACCGTCGGATTGCGCGGATTGGTCAGGCCCACCGGCTTCATTGGCCCATGCCGCAGCGTTTCGACGCCGCGCTCGGCCATCACCTCGATCGGCAGGCACCCGTCGAAATAGGGCACCTTTTCCCAATCCTTGAACTCATGCAGCGGCGCGACCTTCAGTGCCTCGACAAAGGCGAAATACTGGTCCTTGTCCATCGGGCAGTTGAGGTAGTCGGCGCCGGTGCCCCCGGGGCCCGCCTTGTCGTAGCGCGACTGCGCCCAGACAATGTCCATATTGATGCTGTCTTTGTGCACGATCGGCGCGATCGCGTCGAAAAAGGCCAGCGCATCCTCGCCGGTCTTGGCCAGGATCGCTTCGGCAAGGGCGGGGGAGGTCAGCGGGCCGCTGGCAATGATCACATTGCGCCAGTCTTCTGGCGGCCAGCCGGCAATTTCCTCGCGGATCACCGTGATATTGGCATGGTTGTGGATCGCGCGGGTCACCGCATCGGAAAAGCCGTGCCGATCCACCGCCAGCGCGCCGCCGGCCGGCAGCTTGTGCTCGTCGGCCGCGCGCATGATCAGCGAGCCGCGGCGCCGCATTTCCTCATGCAGCAGGCCGACGGCATTCTGCTCGGCATCGTCGGAGCGAAAACTGTTGGAGCAGACCAACTCGGCAAAGCTGTCGGTGCTGTGCGCGTCGGTGCCGCGCACGCCGCGCATTTCATGCACGATGACCGTGGCGCCGGCTTCGGCTGCCTGCCATGCGGCTTCCGAGCCGGCGAGGCCGCCCCCGATGATATGAATGGGTTCTGATGTGGACATGGCGCGCAGATAGCAAGCGCGGCCCCGCGGTGCAACCAGTCTTGCGGTTCGCCGGCCGCGAACTAGCATGGCCGCCGGGATGGGGGACAATCCGTTGAGTCGAAATCTGACGCTATGGGGCCGGGCCAGTTCTGCCAATGTGCAGAAGACGCTCTGGGCATTGGAAGAACTTGGCTTGCCCTATGAGCACCGCCTCGTGGGCGGTTCCTATGGCGGGCTGGATGATCCGGCCTACCGGACTCTGAACCCCAACGGCCTGGTGCCGACCCTGCAGGATGGCGATCTGACCGTGTGGGAGAGCCACGCGACCCTACGCTATCTCGCAGCAACCCATGGTGCCGAAACGCTGTGGCGCGCCGACCCGCGCCGACGGGCGATCGTCGATCAATGGACCGACTGGACCGCCACCACCTTTCAGCCGGGCTGGCTCGCCGTGTTCTGGTTATTCGTGCGGACGCCCCGGGAGCAGCATGATGCGAAAGCCATTGCCGCTGCCCATGCCAAGACAGTCTCGGCGCTGCGCCTCCTGGATGCGAACCTCGCCGACCGGGATTTTCTGGCTGGGGATGCGCTGAGCTATGCGGATATCGCAGCCGGCGTGGCGCTCTATCGCTGGTTCACCATGGATATCGACAGACCGGCCATGCCCGGCGTCGAGAACTGGTACCTGCGGCTGCAACGGCGCGAAGCGTTCCGCAAGGTGGTGATGGTCAGTTATGCCGAACTGGTCGGCAGACTGGCCTTCTGACAATCCAAAGGGCAGATAGCAAAACAGCCGCATCTCAGAGAGAAGCGGCTGTTCGGTTTACTGGGACGCAGGCGTCTGAGCAGTAAGGCTTAGATGAGGCTGGCATGATCGCGCGCAATGCGATTGATGTCGGTGCGCGAAATGCCCAGATCGTTGAGCTGACGATTGTCGAGAGCGGCGAGCTCACGGACGGTCTGCTGGTATGCGGCCCACTTCTTGAAAGTCTTGCGGATGTCCATTTGGTAGTCTCCTTTCGTTTACGAGCCTATATTTAGGGCAGTGCTTGCCGGATGAGCAGTGGGTGATTGGTCAAACGGGTTATGCGTCCACTGCAGGGCTTCGAGCCTTATGGTTCATGTTCGGTTAAGGCTTGCGGCAAAGCAAAGGCCGCCAGGTGGACATCTGGCGGCCGACTGAACTCGGGCGGTGACAAACACTCAGCGGTCGAACAGGGACCGCGTCATCTTGGAAAAGTCGGGGCCGGTAAGCCCCAGCAGATCGGCGTCACGCGTCGACGGCACATCCATCTCACGCAACGTCTGCTTGATATCGACCAGGCGCTTGATGCGCCATACGGCACGAACGAACATTGTCGTACTCCCTTCAGGGGTATTTAGCGACGCCGCGAACATGGGATGATTTGTCGGCGTCCACCATGCCCCAAGCGTCAACGGCATTATGCGCGAGGCGCATGGCATTTTCACCAAATCGACGCATAGCGGGAAAAACCCAGCGGATAGCAGGGCTTGTGACATGACATTCGATCAGCCGTCACACTCGCCCTCAATCCGCCAGCAACAAGCTGGCGGATTTGTCGCAGGTCCGCCGGGAGATGTTACTCGGCCGCCCTTGTGGCGACCTGCGGGCGCCTAGCCATGATCTCCTTGAGGAACTGGCCGGTATAGGAGCGCGGATTGGCGACCACGTCTTCCGGCGTGCCGATCGCCACAATCTCGCCACCGCCATCGCCGCCCTCGGGACCGAGATCGATGACCCAGTCGGCGGTCTTGATGACTTCCAGATTGTGCTCGATGACGATCACCGTATTGCCGCCCTCGACCAGCTCATGCAGCACGTCGAGGAGCTTGGCCACGTCGTGGAAGTGCAGGCCCGTGGTCGGCTCGTCCAGCATGTAGAGCGTGCGGCCTGTGGCGCGCTTGGAAAGCTCCTTGGAAAGCTTGACGCGCTGCGCCTCACCGCCCGACAGCGTATTGGCCGGTTGGCCGACCTTCACATAGCCCAGCCCCACCCGTTGCAGCGTGGCGAACTTGTCGCGGATGACCGGCACAGCCGAGAAGAAATCGACGCCCTCGTCGATGGTCATGTCCAGGATGTCGGAGATCGACTTGCCCTTGAACTGCACTTCCAGCGTCTCGCGATTGTAGCGCTTGCCCTTGCAGACGTCGCAGGTGACATAGACGTCGGGCAGGAAGTGCATCTCGATCTTGAGCACGCCGTCGCCCTGGCACTTCTCGCAGCGCCCGCCCTTGACGTTGAAGCTGAAGCGCCCCGGCCCATAGCCGCGCTGCTTGGATTCCGGCAGGCCGGCAAACCACTCGCGCAGCGGGGTGAAGGCCCCGGTATAGGTGGCCGGGTTGGAGCGCGGCGTGCGCCCGATCGGCGACTGGTCGATATCGATGACCTTGTCGAGGAATTCGAGGCCCGTCAGGCTGTCATGCGGGGCAGGGACCACCCGCGCGCCGTTCAGCCGGCGCGCAATGGCCTGATACATGGTGTCGATCATCAGGGTCGACTTGCCGCCGCCGGAGACGCCGGTAATGGCGACGAACAGCCCCAGCGGCACATCCACCGAGACATTCTTGAGATTGTTGCCGGTGGCGCCCTTGACGCTCAGCGTCTTGCCCGTCTTGCCCTGGCGGCGCTCGGCCGGCATGGGAATGCCCATGCGACCGGAGAGATATTTGCCGGTCAGCGAGTCCGGGTGGTTGAGAATGTCCTGCGGCGTGCCTTCAGCCACGATATGGCCGCCATGCACACCAGCGCCGGGACCGATATCGACCACGTAATCGGCCGTCATGATCGCATCTTCGTCATGCTCGACCACGATGACGGTATTGCCGATGTCGCGCAGCCGCTGCAGCGTCTCGAGCAGGCGGGCATTGTCGCGCTGGTGCAGGCCGATGGAGGGCTCGTCCAGAACGTAGAGCACGCCGGTCAGCCCCGAGCCGATCTGGCTGGCCAGCCGGATACGCTGGCTCTCGCCGCCCGACAGCGTGCCCGAATTGCGCGCCATGGTGAGATAGTCGAGCCCAACATCGATGAGGAAATTCAGCCGCTCACGGATTTCCTTGAGGATCCGCTCGCCGATCAGCTTCTGGTTGGGCGTGAACGTCTCCGGCAGCGCCTCGAACCATTCGGCCGCGCTGCGGATGGATTTCTCGGTCACCTGACCGACATGCAGCCCGTCAATCTTGACGGCGAGCGACTCCGGCTTGAGCCGATAGCCGCCACAGGCAATGCACGGCTTGGCCGACATGTACTTTTCGATCTCTTCGCGCATGCCGGCGCTTTCGGTTTCCTTGTAGCGACGCTCAAGGTTGCCGATGACGCCCTCGAAGGGCTTGGTGGTCTTGTACTGGCGCAGGCCATCGTCATAGACGAAGTTGATTGGTGTCTTGCCCGTGCCATAAAGCACCGCGTCCTGCACTTCTTCGCTCAGCTCATTCCAGGCCGTACCGGTCGAGGCATCATAGTGCTTCAGCACCGCCTGCAGCGTCTGCAGGTAATAGGGCGCACTGGTCTTGCTCCAGGGCAGGATGGCGCCGTCGCGGATCGACAGCGTCACATCCGGCACGATCTGGTCGCGGTCGATCTTCTGCTCGGTGCCCAGGCCATCGCAGACCGGGCAGGCGCCGAACGGGTTGTTGAACGAGAACAGGCGCGGCTCGATCTCGGCAATGGTGAAGCCCGAAACGGGGCAGGCGAACTTTTCCGAGAAAGTGACCTGGCGGGGACTGCCATCCTCGTTCTTCTCGTCAGCGAATTCCACCAGCGCAATGCCGTCGGCCAGCTTCAGCGCCGTCTCGAAGCTCTCGGCCAGGCGGCCGGAAATATCGGGGCCGACCACGATGCGGTCCACCACCACTTCGATATCGTGCTTGAACTTCTTGTCGAGCGCCGGCGCGTCCTCGATCTCGTGATACTCGCCGTCGATCTTGACGCGCTGGAAGCCCTTGCGCATCAGGTCGGCCAGTTCCTTCTTGTATTCGCCCTTGCGGCCGCGGGCGATCGGCGCCAGCAGGAACAGTCGGCTGCCCTCTGGCATTTCCAGCACCTTGTCGACCATCTGGCTGACGGTCTGGCTCTCGATGGGCAGGCCTGTGGCGGGCGAATAGGGCACGCCGACGCGCGCATAGAGCAGGCGCAGATAGTCGTAGATCTCGGTGACCGTACCAACCGTCGAGCGCGGGTTGCGCGAGGTGGTCTTCTGCTCGATGGAGATGGCGGGCGAGAGGCCCTCGATGTGTTCCACATCGGGCTTCTGCATCATCTCGAGGAACTGCCGCGCATAGGCCGAGAGGGACTCGACATAGCGGCGCTGACCCTCCGCATAGATGGTGTCGAAGGCGAGCGACGACTTGCCCGAGCCCGAAAGGCCCGTCATCACGATGAGGCTGTCGCGCGGCAGTTTTAAGTCGATGCCCTTGAGATTGTGCTCACGGGCGCCGCGTACGATGATCTCACGGTTCTGGCTGGGCTTTGGCGTCATCATTTAAGTCCATGGCTCGGTGCGCCAATGGCGGCACTGCGGCAAAGTCGGAATTCGGCATAGGGGTCGGGGAGAGCACACAAATAGGCTCGGCCCGTCCACCCTGCAAGCGGCCCCTGCGCATGGCCGCCCGGCTGTCCGGTCACCTTAGCGTGTCCGCTCACCCTTACCCAAGTGGCATATACCAATTGGAACATAAACGGAACAAAACAGATTCGGTCAAGTGCAACAGCTCCGTTTTCCATTACCCGAACCTGCCGATGCGCAGTTCGTTCCTGCCTGCGACGCGGCAGCGGTCCAACTGGATCGTCATGGTTTGGTGCAGGGGTGCTGACAGGATGTGTCAGTAGGAAACCTCGGAGACGCCCTGGGAGATGTCGACAGTAGATATTGTGGAGATCGCTGCAATGCCCGCAGTACATTCACCTCCCCAACACCTTTGGTCGAAATTGCGGCTTTAAAATCCAGCCTGTCGTGGAGGCAATTATGCTCAAATTGAACGAGGTCTAATTGAGGGCTTTCCGCGACGCAGATAAATTGCCACATTGTCACAAAGAGAGAGTTTCGGGCCGTCGGGGGGACGCTGATGCTTCTAGGTATGCTTGAAGAACTTGTCGCGGATTGGATAAGATCTATCTGGGGCGAAACCATGCTGCATCATGCAATTTTCTTGATTGTGTTGGTTTCGATAGTGGCGTTGTCGGTATTTTTCTCAACGATATGGAAGCAATTTAGCGTCTTTGTTGGAAAGAGTATACTTAGTCCGTTCTTCAGTTGGGTTTTTGGGGACATGAAGAACACCATAATATTTGTTCTGGTTTTGGTGTTTTCCGTCTACATTTTTTACAATTCAGTTGTGGGGCCGATGCTGAGGGAATTCGAGATGGATTCCAACGACACTACCCCGGAAATCGCCACTCAGAATGCGTCAGATGTGGAACAAAATATTGATCCGCGGGCGGGCCTGACAAAGTATATCGACTTTCCTCTGGCAGGCGAAATCGTAGCGGGGTCACTTTCGTTTTCGTTCAGCGTCGAGTGCGAAAACGACTATTACGCAACCCTCACATCTCCGACAGGCCAAAGCCAGAGTTTCATGGATCGCGGCCTGAATAGATGTTCCGGGCAGACGTCAACATTCACGTCTCATGAGAACAGCATGGAGACCTTTGTGGGGGCTGAAGCGTTTGGGAAATGGGCCTTCAACATCAGAGATGCAGATTCAAACGCCCATTCTGGAAGTCTCGTTTCGTTGCGGTTGAGTTTGTCCGTCAGCGACGGAGGGAACACGATCACCAACGTGGTTTCGGCGGAGGGCGTGCCAGCCAGCATACCGAACTAGCAAAGTCTTGGCTGTGCCCTGGAGAATGCCGCCATTCATTCCCTGACTCGAAGTGATGCGCGGGACAATCGCGCTTCGGTCAAGGGCCAACATGCTGGGTTGCTCCATGCCAGGCCGTGAACAGGGCGGCTGCGACAAACAACGCGCCGGCGCCCCGACCGATCCAGATGGTCAACTGCGGATTGCCGATCAGCGCATCACGGCCTTTGCCGGCGGCCAGAGCCAGCGCGCCATAGATGAGGAACTGCATAGCCACCGTCATTGCGCCCATGACCAGAGCCTGCGACCAGATCGGCCCGTATTCCGGCCGCATGAATTGCGGGAACACCGCCAGCACGAACAGATAGGCCTTGGGATTGAGTAGGCAGGTGATGGTGCCCTGGCGGAACGCCACCCAATGCGAGCGCGTGGAGGCCTTGCCGATGGCATCAACGGTGATTGAACTGCGCAGCAGCGTGTAGCCGATCCACGCCATATAGGCGGCGCCGATCAGGATCATGGCCTGGAACACCATTGTCGGAAGCTGGGTCAGCACGCCGACGGCCAGCGCGCCGAACAGCGTATGCACCGCGCCGCCCAGCATGATGCCGGCGACGGCGGCAAAGCCCGCCTTGCGGCCGCCAGTCAGCGCATTGGCCATAACGAAGAACATGTCCATGCCCGGCACCACGATGATGCCGAATAGCAGGACGAGGTAGATCCACATTGCTTCGCTATAGCCCATGACGGCCCGGCTCCCTGACGCGCGCCGATGCTTTCGGTCAGCCCTGCTGACAGGGCATGTCAGCAGGTCGGATGATGTCCACAGTCTGCTAGTCGCAGAATTCGACCAGATCGCAGGGCACGCCATATTCGTCTGGCCAGCCGGCTTCAACCACATCGGTAGCGCCGATACTGTAGGCCTCCACCATCCAGCTATCGCCCTGCTGGGACAAGATGGCCTTGACGGTGGGGCCATCAAACATGCCTTCCGCCTCGGCTTCCGCATAGGGCGTCTGGCTGAAGTCGATAGGCGAGCCATCAGTGTTCTGCGCGGTACCAGCCATGAAGGCCCAATATCCATCGACCTGCAGGGTATCGACGACAAACTGCACGTTTACGCCCAGTTCGTTTTCGATATGGGGCGCAAGGAATCCAGCAGCACCTTGCGTAGCGGGTTCGACCGCCCGATCGTTTCGGCGGACTGTGCGGTAGTCATTGTGCCCAGCAAGGCCGCAGCGGCGATTGTCGTCAAGATTATGCGCATTGTCGTCTTTCCCGCATGCCCAATGGTGCGGGACCATTGCACAGCGGCGGGCCGCGCGCATGTGAAAGAATTTCTGCGCCTTGACGACCGATCCACAGTAGAACATAAAGGGAACAAACGACCAGACACTTCTGTTCACAACTGCGGCAAGGCGGAAGCGGTGAACGGCGCGGGGGCGTAAGGTGCCCGCGCTATGTAAGTGAGCGTCCAGAGGGTGAGGCCCCAGGACTGAATTGAAAGGAATGAGCGATGGCAGGCAGTGTCAACAAGGTGATCCTAGTCGGCAATCTCGGCGCGGACCCGGAAGTGCGCAATCTTCCAAGCGGCGGCAAGGTGGTGAACCTTTCGGTCGCCACGTCCGAGAACTGGAAGGACAAGAACACTGGCGAGCGCCGCGAAAAGACCGAGTGGCACCGCGTGGTGATCTTCTCGGAAGGTCTGGCGCGCGTGGCCGAGAGTTATCTGAAGAAGGGCAGCAAGGTCTATCTCGAAGGCCAGCTGCAGACCCGCAAATGGCAGGACCAGTCCGGCGCCGACAAATATTCCACTGAAGTCGTGCTGCAGGGCTTCAACTCGAACCTGACGCTGCTCGATGGCCGCGGTGACAGCGAAGGCGCTGGTGGCGGTTTCGGCGGCGGCAACGACACCGGTTTCCGCGGCGTGCGCGACAACGCGCCGGCCGGCGGCGGCGCTCGCCGCCCGGCCGCCAACGCCCCGGCCTTCGAGCCCGGCGGCATGGACGACGACATTCCGTTCTAGGATTTGCTGCGCTTTATCGAATGAGGGGGAGGTCGCGCAGGCGGCCTCCCTTTGCTTTTGCGGGATGCTGGTCTCAGGCGGCGTCGGCCCTATAGGTCCGGCTGGTGTTCCGGCCCGCGTCCTTGGCGGCATAAAGGGCGGTATCGGCCTGCCGGAACAGATCTTGGGAGAAACCGCCGCGGTAATGGGCGACGCCAACCGAGGCGCCGAGCTTGAACGTGTGACCGCCGCGGACAAAGGGTTGGCCGATCGTGGCGACGATGCCCTCGGCCAGGGCCTCGGCAGCGTCGGCGGGCGTGGCCGGACCAAGCAGCACGGCAAACTCGTCGCCGCCAATGCGGGCCACCAGCTGCGCGTTGGCGCAACTTGCGGTCAGGCGCAGGGCGGCCTCCTTGAGGCACTCGTCGCCCAGCGCGTGGCCATAGGTGTCGTTGACCTGTTTGAAGCCGTCGAGGTCAACCAGCAGCAGCGCACCCGAGCCATTGCCGCCTTGTGCATCGAACCCGGCCAGATGCGCCTGGAACTGGCTGCGGTTGGCAAGCCCGGTCATCACGTCGAACTCCGCCAGATAGCGGGTCCGGTCCGCCATCAGCTTTTCCTCGGTGACGTCCTGTTTCATACCGAAGATGCGTGTGGCAACGCCGTTCCGGCTCTCGACCGCACCGGTCAGCCGCATCCAGCGACGCTTGCCGCGCACCGTGATGATCTCCACGGTCAGCGCAAAATCGGTGCAGGTGGCGATGGCATGGGCGCGGGCCGCTTCCATCTGCCGCCGGGACGCCTCGGTATAGCAGGACAGCGACAGCTCCCGGGTGACCTGGGTGCCGCGCTCTATCTCGAACAGATCGTAGACCCCGTTCGTCCATAGCAGGCTGTTATCGGCGAGATCGCATTGCCAGACGCCGATCTTGGCGGTGGCCGAAGCGCGCTCGAACAGCTCCCGCCGTAGCTGCTCCATCTGGATACTCTCGGCGATGACCTTGGCCTGGCATTCGATGACCTGGCGCAATTGCTCGACAGTGGCGTCGGTCACCAGCTCCTGCGCCAGCCCGGCAATCCGCTCTGCCATATGGGCAGCCCGCGGTTTGGGGTCGAACAGGCTCAGCAGCAGGGGCGAGCCCCCGGCGGCGCTCGGCAACTTCAGGCCCACATAGAACCGCGCTCCCGACGGGCCGGCAGCCGCGATGTCGGGCAGGACAAGGCGGTGGGGGCCCGGCAGTGCGCGGGCTTGCAGCAGCGCCAGGTTGTCGGCCGCGGGGCCGACCGCCGCAATAATTGCCGAGCCACTGTCGGTAGCGGTTGTCAGTTGCGCGCCGGCAATGCCGAGCAGGTCGCACAGCCGCGCCAGGCGCGCGCCAAAGTCGTCGTCATTCGAACCCGCCACTTCTGTGAGCGGATGCCGGAGGGGGTAGGCAAGGCTGCGCAATTCGGCGCTCCTGTATCTGCAGGAACGATAGCAAGACCGGGGTTAAGACTTCACCAGCCGGAGTGCCGAAAAGCCGAACAAATCGAGGTGACAGCGGCCGGCAGCGCGCTACCTGGAGAACGGAACCTCGGCGCGCAGGCTGTCGCCGCTGTCGACATAGACCACCTCGAACACCACATGGATGGCCTCTTCGCGCAGGCTGATCTGCGCCGAGATGGTCAGGTCCTTGCCCTCTTCGTCCTCGTCGCGCTCGCGCAGGTTGAATATCAAGCCCTCGCCGCGCTTCTGGCCGATGGCAATTCCGGTAAAGGTCGCATTCGAGCTCATGGCGGCCTCGAAGCGCTTGTTGGCTTCGACATAGGCCATGGTGCCGGCCACCGACAGCTGCGTTCCGGCCAGCGAGCAGCGGCCGCTATAGTTGACCTTGTCCTGGTTGCCCTGGGTCAGCGACAGCCGGCACACCACCGTCTCGGTATTGGCGCCGATGAGTACGCCACGCCCGCGCCAGTCCCCGACATAGGATTGCAGCAGCGCGACATCCGCCGGGGCTGCGATGGCCGGCGCGACGGCGCCAGCGGCCAGCAGGCCCGCCACGGCGACGGCACGCGACAGGGGTCCGAGATAGTTCATTGCATAAGCCTCCAGCGAATCATGCCCCCCGGCCGATTCGGCGCCGCAAACCGATACCAAATCCGCGTGGCTGCTGCGAACCTTCTCGACAATTTGACCAGCCCGCAAGCGCCTGCGTTACCCCGGCTGCGAATGGCCCTCCGTGCCGCCCTCGCCGGTAATGGTATCGCCGGTCGGATCGTCCGGCGTCGCGTCGTGGTCGGCAGTGCGCACGCGGATGCGGCCGAGCGGCTGGAAGAACTTGCCGCCGGCCGCCAGCAGCGCCGGCAGAATGAACAGATCTCCGATCACCGCGAAGCCCAGGGTCGAGACGAACAGCGTGCCGAACAAGGCCACCTGCGGCAATTCCGAGAAGGTGACGATCACCACGCCCGCGCACAGGATGATGGTGGTGGCCACGATGGCGCCCCCGATCCGGTCCAGCGTGTGCTTGACCGCGTCCATGTGCGAGCGTCCCTCTTCGCGCCGCGAATGCAGATAATGCGACAGGAAATGCACCGTATCGTCCACCGCGATGCCGAAGGCGATGGTCAGCGCGATGACCGTGGTCAGCTGCAGCCCCTGGCCGGTGAAATAGAGCCAGGCCTCGGTGCCGAGCACCGGGAAGAGATTGGGAATTGCCGAAGCCAGCGCCACCCGGAACGACTGGAAGGCAAAGCCGATCAGCCCCAGATTGACCAGCACAGAGAGCGTCAGGTCGAGCTGCAGGCCGGTGACGATCTGGTCGGTGGCAAAGGTGGTCAGGATGCGAAACCCGCCGATTTCAGCACCGACGACCCCGGCCACCCGCATTTCGTCGGCCACGTCCTCGACCAGCTGCTTGAGCGTGTCGGAATCAATGATGGTCGGCATGAAGCCGGTGACCAGCGCCTGGCTGCCGTCATCGGTCACGAACCTTTTGCGCAGGAAGGGGCCAACCGAGTCGAATACCTCCTCGCGGGAAAAGCCGGTCTCGGTATAGTTGCTCATGCTCGCTGCCGAGATGACCTTGTTCTGCCCCACATGGCTCTCAAGGATCTCGTGCACGATACGGATGGTCTCGAAATCCCGGTCGTCCACATTGGGATCGGTCCCGGTCAGCGGCACACGGATATAGAGCGGCGCCACGCCCCCGACGCCGTCATCGATCTGCTCGGCCGTGGTCAGCGCGTTGGAGTCCTTGGCGACGAAATCCTCGAACGAGAAGCGTGGCTTGATCAGCGCATAGGGGATGAGCAGCAGCACGGTGACGACGATGGCCAGGATCGACAGCTGCCGCCCGAAGCGGCTGGCGATGAACCAGCTCAGCGGCAGCGGCGCGGTCAATACCAGGCTGGAGCGCTTGGGCGGCCTGAAGCCCAGCCGGATCGCCGCCTTCAACATCAGCGGCAGGAAAGTCATGAGGCAGACGAAGAGCAGGAACGTGCCGATGGCGCCGGCGATTGAAAATTCGCGCACGCCCTGGCCCGGCGTCAGCGCCAGCGAGGCAAAGCTGACAAAGGTGGTGAGCATGGTCAGCGCCGCTGCCGGCCCCACCAGCTTCACCGTGGCGTCCACCGCCTTGTTGGGCTCCATCCCGTCGCGCCAATAGGCCAGCCAGTTGAAGACGAAGAACATGGATTCGGCGAAACTGATCACCAACACCAGCGTGGTGACGATGATGGTGAGGAAGGAGAACGAGCCGAAGAACAGCAGAATGATGCCCATCGACCACATCACGGCCAGCAGCGGCGTCGCCGCCACCAGCAGGGCCCCCGGCAGCGAGCGTAGCGCCAGCAGCGCAATGAGCGCCCCCAGCCCGAAGCCCCAGACGGTGAACTTGACCTGGTCGTTCACCGCGGCATTGAGCATTTCCGACGTCCAGATCGGCGGGCCGGTCAGCTCGATGGAAATATTTTCGTCGGCGTAATAGGCAACGGTCTCGCGCACGCTTTCGATCATCGCCTTGGTGCCGTCGCCCCGGGTCATGTCCTGGTTGGGGAACATGATCAGCACCACGCCGCTGAGGTCAGGCGTGATGAGATTGCGCATCATCGGGTCGTTCTGCTGCAACTCCGCCAGGGCGATGGCGACTTCGGCGAAATCGTCCATGCCCTCGGGCACCGCCGGCACCGAGCCGCCAAAGCCGTCCGGCTTGCGCAAAGTGAACGGGGACATGGTCCCCACCGCGTATTCATTGAGTTCTAGGTCGAAGGCCAGCTCGCGTACCCGCTCCAGCGTCTCTGGCTCGGTCATGCGCGGCGAGCTCACGAGGACATAGATGTCGTTCTCGAAAGTACCAAACGTGTCCGCCAGGTGCTCATAGGCGTCGTAATACTGGCCCGAATGGGCATAAACGCGCAGCAGGTTGCCATCGACATTGGCGCGCGGGATCTGGGTGAAGCAGAGGATGGAGAAGGCCAGCACCGCCAGGGCGATGGCGCGCGGATAGCGCAGGGTGGTCAGCCCGATATACTCGAGGCCAAAGCCGATGGAACGATCATAGGCGAAGCGCGCCCACAGGCGGTTGAACACAGAACCAACTGACACCGGGGCCCGACTCCGCGACTGCGCGACAACTGGCGCAATTGGTACGGGTTTGTCTCGGGGGCGTCCAGCAGCCGCGGGGGCCATGCCTCAATTGTACAACAATGGCTGTGGGCAACGGCCCCGCGCCGAAAGCGCGAGGCCGGAAGGGTCAGGCGCCAAGCGCGGCGCGGTTGGCGGTGAGGAAGGTCTCGAGCCCCTGCGGCTTGCGGCCGGAATAGCGCTCCACGGTGTCGGTGACGACGCCGTGGAAGCCGAGCACGGCGTCGACCTGGAAAGCCAGCAGCGCCTGGGCGAAGCCTTCGGGCACGCCGGCAGCCACCATGCCCGCCTTGAGATCGGCCGGGGGCAGGGCGACGCTGGTGACAGGCTTGCCAGTGACCTTGGAGTAGAGCGCGGCACGCTCGACATTGGTGACGGCCGCCGGGCCGGTGACGTCCTCGACCGACTTGCCTTCCGCCGCAAGCAGAGCCCCAGCCGCGGCGCGTGCTGCGTCGGCACGAGCCACATAGGCCGTGCCCCGATCACCGATCAGCCCGAACAACTGGCCGGATGAAACCACATGTGCCGCACCCATGAAGTTGTTCTCGGCATACATGTGATTGCGCAGGATGGTGAAGTCGACCCCGCTCTGGGCGATGGCTGCTTCGGTCCAGAAATGCTCGACACCCAGGCCGGCATCGGCATTGGGACGGGCAGCGGGCGCCGACGTATAGACGATGTGCTTGACGCCGGCTGCCTTTGCGGCGGCGATGGCGGCAGTCTGCTGGGCAACGCGCTTGCCAATGCCGTCGGTGCTGACGATCAACACACGGTCGACGCCGGCAAAGGCCGCGGACAGGCTGGCGGCGTCATCGAAATCGACCTTGCGAATCTCGACGCCCTTGGCCTTGAGGCCTTCCAGCTTGGCCGGGTCGCGTGTGCCGGCAATGACCTTGGTGGCGCCGCGTGCCAGCAGCTCTTCCACGGCGATGCGGCCGAAATTGCCCGAAGCGCCGGTAACCAGCAGGGTCTGATCCTTGAATTGAGACATACGAACTCTCCATGTTGTGGCGTTCGCTCCTCCCTTGTAGCAGAAGCCATTGGAGAGTAAGTATCGAACGGAGAGTGCTATCTAGTGGACCCCGGCGCGGTCCGAAAGGAGGCACTTTCGCCGCGTAACGTCACCTGGAGGTAACCGCCATGCATGCAGCCGAAGCAACCGCAGCCATGTTCGTACAGCGCTGGAACGAGGCCGCCGACCTTGCGCTGGGCACCTGCCCGGTGCGCGGCGTGCTGGATCGCATCAGCGACAAATGGAGCATGCTGCTGGTGATGACGCTGGCCGGCGGTCCCAGGCGCTTCAACCAGATTCGCCGCGAAGTGCCCGATATCTCCCAGAAGATGCTGACCCAGACCTTGCGCGACCTGCAGCGCGACGGCCTTGTCGCCCGCCAGGTCTTCGACACCAAGCCGCCCGCGGTGGAATACCGGCTGACGCCGCTCGGCCAGTCGATCATCGTTCCCTTCGGCTATCTGATCGAATGGGCCTCGAGCAACTTGCCGCACATCGATGAGGCCAGGGTGGAGTTCGACGCAGCCGCCTGAGCTCCGCCAAATTGTTACCCGCCGCCTGGGCGTCGCACGCCGATAGTGTGCGTCGGCCGCGCTAAGGCCCGCTTCGTGGCGCTCGCACCTGCAGTGAAGGCGTGAGCGGCTTCCGCCGCCGCTCTTCGGACTTGCAGGTCTTGATGATCCCGCGCACGCGCCGCACCACGCCCACGCCGATGCCCTCCAGCTTCAGCAGAGCCGGTCCGTCCATCTCGTTGATCTCGCCCAGCGTCTTGAGCCCCGCCAATTGCAGCCGCTTGCCGAGGCCATCGACCTCGCGCAGGTCGATGACTGCAATGTCCTGCCACTTCCGGACGCCACGGAGCCATGCACGATAACTATCTGCCATGCGCCTCCCTTACCCTGTCAGGCCGCGCGCACCAAGGACATGATCGCAAACGAGTATTTGCAAAGAATTGTTTGCGAATGTAGTGTGGAACGGCTCAAAGGGGACGGCCATGCCTCACGAACGTCGCGATATCAGTCGCATTGCCCCAAATCCTGTCGCGCTGAAGGCGCTGGCGCACCCATTGCGGCTGCGCATGCTGGGCCTGTTGCGCATCGATGGCCCCGCGACGGCATCAGGCCTGGCGGCACGGCTGGGGCTGAATTCGGGCGCCACGAGCTATCATCTGCGGCAATTGGCGCTGCATGGCTTTATCGAGGAAGATGGTGACCGCGGCAGCCGGCGGGACCGCTGGTGGCGGGCCAGCCACGAAGCGACCAGTTACCTGGCTGACGACGCCGAGGGCGAGGCGCTTGATGCGGGTCTCGCTTTCCTGCAAGCGGCGCTGAGCTGGCAGATGCAACAGATGCAGGGCGCACTCAATGCCTATGCCGGCCTGCCGCAGGATTGGCGCAAGGCATCGACCGCCAGCGACTATACGATAGCTATGACCGCGCAGGGGGCGTGGGAACTGGTGGAAAACCTCAAGTCCCTGTTGTCCGATGCCATGGCCGCCGCGCCACCATTGGGCACGCCTCTGCCGCCCGGCATGCGGCCTTTCTCGATCATTCTCAACGCCGCGCCACGGACAACCGAAGCGCCGGGGCAGGGGGAGCCATGACGATGCCGCCCTTCATAACGCTCGCGCTCGCCACCGTGCTATCCACCTCCGGCACGCGCCTTTCCGCCATCGCCATTCCGTGGCTGGTTCTGACCACTACGGGCAGTCCGGTTCTCACCGGGTTGGTTGGCTTTGCCGAACTGCTGCCCTATGTGCTGGCCAAGGCCTTGGGCGGTCCCTTGATCGACCGCATTGGCGCCCGGCGCATCGCGGTTTGGTGCGATGGCCTGTCAACGATCGCCGTGGCTCTGGTGCCCTTGCTGTTCTGGGCAGGTCTGCTGACGATCTGGGTGCTATTGCCGGCCGTGGCGCTGATCGGTGTGCTGCGGGCGCCCTCCGATGCCGCCAAGCAGGCGCTGGTGCCCACGGTCGCGGCCCTGGGAAAGCTGCCGCTGGAGCGCGTCACAGGCATTATGGGCGCCAGCGACCGGCTGGCCGGCACGCTGGGCGCGGCCGGAGCCGGGGTCCTGATCGCGCTGCTCGGCCCGGCGCCGGCCCTGCTCGCCAATGCGCTGGCGTTTTTCCTCTCCGCACTGGTGGTGACGCTGGGTATCCCGCGTCTGCCTGCCGAGCCACCAAAGCGCGATCCATCCACGAGCTATCGCGCCGAGTTCGGGGCGGGGTGGGCGGTTCTGCGGAATGATCCGGTCTTGAGGGGGCTCGTCATCATGATCGCCATCACAAACCTGTTCGATCAGGCCTATGCCATTGTGCTGCTGCCCGTCTGGGTCCGGTCTGCCGGGCTCGACGTCACCTGGGTCGGCATATTCCTCGCCGCCTTTTCCGGCGCCTCGATTGCCGGCGCTGCCATCGCCGCCACCATCGGCCACCGCCTGCCGCGCCTGGCCATCTACACGATCGGCTTTCTCTTTGCCGGGCCGCTGCCCATGGCCATATTCGCGGTCAATGCGCCGGTCGCGGTGATCGTATCAGTGCTGATGGTCAGCGGCTTTGCCGCCGGCTTCCTCAATCCCATCATCGGCGCCATCCTGTTTGAGCGCATTCCCGCTGCCATGGTGGGCCGCGTCATCGCGCTGGTGGGCGCCCTGGCATGGTCGCTGATGCCGTTTGGCGGGCTTTATGCGGGCCTGTTGGTCGACAATTTCGGCATCGCCATCGCCCTGGGCGTGACGGCAATGCTCTACCTTTTGGCCACAATGACGCCCGTAGCTGTGCCGAGCTTCCGCCAGATGGATCGAAGACCTTTGGTCCAGGCCTGATCTCCACAGGCTTCGCCCCCTCAAAATTAGCAATTTCTCCCGGAATCGCCTACATAAAGACCAGTTCGAACAACCAAGAATCACCCCAGTGACCGATACGCCTGAAAACGGAACCGGCGCGATGCCGCCATCCGACATTTCGCTGATCTCCATCACCGCCGAGATGCGCAAGTCCTATCTCGATTACGCCATGAGCGTCATCGTGAGCCGCGCGCTGCCCGACGTGCGCGACGGCCTCAAGCCCGTGCACCGGCGCATCCTGTTTTCGATGAGCGAGAACGGCTACGAGTATAACAAGCCCTATCGTAAATCGGCCCGCGTCGTCGGCGACGTGATCGGTAAATACCACCCGCATAGCGACGTGGCGGTCTATATGGCCTTGGTCCGCATGGCACAGGATTTCTCCATGGGGGAACTCCTGGTGGAAGGGCAGGGCAATTTCGGTTCCGTCGACGGCGATATGCCGGCCGCCATGCGCTACACCGAAGTGCGCATGCAGAAGATCACCAATTCCATGCTCGACGATCTCGACAAGGACACGGTCAACTTCAAGGACAACTACGACGGCTCAGAGCACGAACCGACCGTGCTGCCGGCGCGCTTTCCCAACATGCTGGTCAATGGCGGCAGCGGCATCGCCGTGGGCATGGCCACCAATGTGCCCACCCACAATCTGGGCGAGACCATCGACGCGGCCCTGCTGATGCTCGACAACGAACTGGTGACCACCGAGGAATTGCTCGAAGTGCTGCCGGGACCGGATTTCCCGACGGCCGGCATCATCCTGGGCCGCGCCGGCATCCGCGCCGCCTATGAGACGGGCCGCGGCTCGATCATGGTGCGTGGCCGGGTGGCGGTGGAAGAGATTCGCAAGGAGCGCGAAGCCCTCATCATCACCGAACTGCCCTACCAGGTGAACAAGGCCACGCTGGTCGAAAAGATCGCCGAGCTGGTGCGCGAAAAGCGCGTCGAAGGCATTGCCGACATGCGCGACGAATCCTCGCGTGAGGGCATGCGCGTGGTCATCGAGATCAAGCGCGATGCGCTGCCCGATGTGGTGCTCAACCAGCTCTACCGCTTCACGCAGCTGCAATCCTCCTTCGGCTGCAATTTCGTGGCGCTCAATGGCGGCAAGCCGCAATTGATGAACCTGCGCGAGATGTTGCAGGCGTTTATTGATTTCCGGCATGAAGTAGTGACGCGTCGCGCCCGCTTCCTGCTCAACAAGGCCCGCGACCGCGCCCATATTCTGGTCGGCCTGGCCGTGGCCGTCGCCAATATCGACGAGGTCATCGCCCTGATCCGCACCGCGCCCGATCCGGCGACGGCGCGCGAGCAGCTGATGGTCCGCCGCTGGCCGGCGCAGGACGTGGCACCGCTGATCGCGCTGATCGACGATCCGCGCCACCGCATCAACGAGGACGGCACCTTCAACCTCTCCGAGGAACAGGCCCGCGCCATTCTCGAACTGCGTCTGGCCCGCCTGACGGCCCTTGGCCGCGACGAAATCGGCGACGAACTCAATGGCCTGGGCCTCGAGATCGAGGACTATCTCGAAATCCTGCGCAGCCGCGAACGCGTCGTCGAGATCATCCGCGCCGAGCTGACCGAGATCAAGGAGCAGTTCGCCACGCCCCGCCGTACCGAGATTTCAGACGTGGTCGGCGACTTCGACGACGAGGACCTGATCGCCCGCGAGGACATGGTGGTGACCGTGAGCCACGAGGGCTACATCAAGCGCGTGCCGCTCTCGACCTACCGGGCGCAGAACCGCGGCGGCAAGGGTCGCTCGGGCATGGCAACGCGCGAGGAAGACTTCGTCTCCCGCCTGTTCGTCGCCAATACCCATACCCCGGTGCTGTTCTTCACCGACCGCGGCATTGCCTACAAGCTCAAGGTCTGGCGGCTGCCGCTGGCCCAGGCCAATGCGCGCGGCAAGGCGCTCATCAATATCCTGCCGCTCGAGCAGGGCGAGCGGCTGACCACCATCATGCCGCTGCCCGAGGACGAGACGAGCTGGGCCAATCTCGACATCATGTTCGCCACCACCCGCGGCACCGTGCGCCGCAACTCGCTGGCCGACTTCGTCGAGGTGCGCCAGAACGGCAAGATCGCCATGAAGCTGGACGAGGGCGACCAGATCGTCGGCGTCGAGACGGCCACGGCCAACAATGACGTGTTGCTGACCACCGCGCTTGGCCAGGCCATCCGCTTCAAGGTCGACGATGTCCGCGTGTTCAAGGGCCGCGACTCCATGGGCGTGCGCGGCATTTCCCTGGCCAAGGACGACAAGGTCATCTCCATGGCCGTGATCAACCATTCCGACGCCAGCGCCGAGGAACGCGCCGCCTATCTCAAGATGAGCCGTGCGGTGCGCGGCGAGGGTGCCGAGGAAGAGACGACGGGCTCGGACGAGGGCGATGTCGTCGCCGGCGAGCTGAACCAGGACCGCTATGCCCAGATGAGCGCCATCGAGCAGTTCATCCTGACCATTTCGGAAAACGGCTATGGCAAGCGCACCTCCAGCCACGAATACCGGATCACCGGTCGTGGCGGCAAAGGCATCGTCGCCATGGCGGTCAACAAGCGCAATGGCCACCTGGTCTCGAGCTTCCCGGTGGAAGACGAAGACCAGATCATGTTGATTACCGATGGCGGCCAGACCATCCGCCTGCCGGTGGGCGGCGACAAGCCCATCCGCATCGTCTCGCGCGGCAGCCAGGGCGTCATCGTCTTCGATACCGCCGACGGCGAGAAGGTGATGTCGGTCGAGCACATCAGCGAGCCGGTGGAAGACGACGCCGGCGAAGCACCACCGCCTGAAGCGCCAGAGGCGCCGGTCACCGAGTAAGCATAAGGGGCGCCCACAGCGCCCCTTTTGATTTCAGATGAACCGTTGCGGCGCCGCCAGTCCATCGCGCCCGACCGAGGGAGGCCGCGCAGCATTGCTGCCCATGCGCACCTGGCGCGGAATGGTCGAACGGCGTGGCGCCACGACCTGCGGCGCATGGCGCGGCACATAGCTGCTGGGCGCAGGGCCATCATGGTAATTGCTGCCCGGCTCTGAGCCGCAGCAGGCCCAGTAGAGCAGGACGAGCCCCCCGAACGGCACGAAATGCAGCAGATACCAAGCGCCGGATTTACCGATGTCGTGCAGCCGCCGCACCTGTACGGTGACCCCCGGGACCAGATGCACAAAGGTGATGAACAGCGTCGCCGGAGCCTGAATATTGCGGGGATCGCCGAACCCGCCCATCCGGTAGTCGATGGCGATGGCCGCGCCGAACAACACGGTCTGGACCAGGAAGAACATCCAGTATTGCATCCGCGTGCTGCGGCCAGAAAACTCGAAGTAGCGCAGCATGCCGTCGAAATATGAGCGCATCCCGGTTCCCGTTTGGAAGTCTATCCACGCTCTCTTCTATTGAAGCGACGTCTCTTTTAGATATGCCGGCTCGATTCAATTTTACTGAACGGCGCCCCGCCAAGCCCCCTTGCCAAGTGCGGCGCCCGGTGGCTTGCTCCTCACCCAAGGAGTCTTCGCCATGTTCAGCTTCGCCACGCTCATCCCCTATCTCGGTGCCTGTTTCCTTCTGGCCATCGTTCCCGGACCCACCGTGACCGTCATCGTTGCCAATTCGCTGGCCCGCGGCACGGGCGCGGGTCTCGCCATTGTCGCCGGCACGCAGGCGGGCTTCCTGGTGATGACGCTGGTCGTGGCGCTGGGCATGCAGGCCCTGGTGGCCTTCATGGGCTGGGCTTTTGACTGGATCAAGCTGCTCGGCGCCGCCTACCTGGTCTGGCTGGGCTGGAAGATGTGGCGGTCCAACGGTGAACTGGGCACGGCCCGCGCCGAAAAGACCAAATCCCGCCTCGGCATGGCCGTGGAAGGCTTCCTCGTCATCCTGTCCAATCCCAAGGCGCTGATCTTTCTCGGCGCCTTCCTGCCGCAGTTTGTCGACGTGACCCAGCCCACCTTTCCCCAGGTGATGGCGCTCGGCGTATTCTTCATGCTCGTCGCCGGCGCGACCGACGCCATCTATGCCGTAATCGCCGGGCAGGCGAGGGGCCTGCTCAGTGCGACACGCGTGCGCCTCATTTCTCGGGTATCCGGACTCATCCTGATGGGCGGTGGGGTTTGGCTGGCGCTGCAGAAGCGGGCCTGATGACCGAGGCGAAGCCTGCGGTTACCGCTGCTCATGATCTTGGGCTTGGTGAGCGGGATGATGACTGTGTTGCGGCGGTCGAAGTGACGATCGATATCCACGATCTGCGCCAGGCGCCCGAATATTGGGCGACCGTGGCGGACCGGATCTGGAAGGCGTGGTGGCGTCCCTATGGCGCGGCGCTGACCGATGTGGAAGTGGCGCTGGCAGACGTGGCGAGAGCGGCGAATTTCCCGTCGTTCACGCTGGTGGCTGTCGGGGCCGGCAAATTCGTGGGCACCGTGACGGCGCTGGAGGACGATATCGAATCCCGTCCAGATCTGGGGCCTTGCATTGCCGCGCTCTGGGTAGAGTCTGCCGACAGGGGGCATGGCATCGGCGCGCGCCTGGTCAGGGCCGCATGCGATCGCCTCGCGGATGCTGGCTTCCGCCGGGTCTATCTCGGGGCCAAGCCGCCACTGCGCAGCTACTATTCAGGTCACGGCTGGACGTTGCTCGAGTCGGGTGTAGGCGGCGATGATCTCGACGTCTTCGTCCGTGCCTTGCCTTGAATCCCCCCGCGTGACAAAACCCTCACAACAACAAGGGGGAGGGCGCCATGAGCAAGCTGGTTGGGTTCTATCCGGGCTCATTCGATCCGCTGACCAATGGTCATCTCGACGTCATCGAGCGCGCCTGCAAGCTGGTCGACACGCTGGTGGTCGCCGTTGGCATCAATCCGGGCAAGAAGACGCCGCTCTTCGCCCATGAGGATCGGCTGGCGATTCTCGAACAGGCGCTGGCCCCGGTCGGCAAGCGCACCGATACCGAGTTCAGAATCGTCGATTTCTCCGGCCTCATGGTCAATGCGGCGCGCGAGCACGGCGCCAAGCTGATCATTCGCGGCCTGCGCGACACCACCGACTACAATTATGAAATGCAGATGGTGGGCATGAATGCCCAGATGGCGCCCGACCTGCAGACCGTCTTCCTGCCCTCGAGCCCGCCGGTCCGGCATATCTCGGCCACATTGGTGCGGCAGATCGCTGAAATGGGCGGCGACATTTCCGCCTTCGTTCCACAAATCGTTCTCAAGGCATTGAAAACCACATGACCGCCCTTACCCGTCGCCTGTTCGGCGCCCTTGTCATCGGCGCTGCGGCGCTGTCCGCCGCGCCGACCTTTGCCCAGAGCGGCACGCCACACCTGATCCTGACGGTCGAGGGCGGCGACGTCGACATCGAGCTGCTGCCGGCCCTGGCCCCCAAGCATGTCGAGCGCGTCATCGCGCTGACCGAGCAGGGTTCCTATGACGGCGTAGTGTTCCACCGCGTCATCGATGGCTTCATGGCCCAGACCGGCGACGTCAAGTTCGGCAAGACCGGCGGTGCCGAGTTCAACCTCGCAAATGCCGGCATGGGCGGCTCCGATCTCCCCGATGTCGAGGCCGAATTCAACGCCGAAAGCTTCCAGCGTGGCGTGCTCGGCGCGGCCCGCTCGCAGGATCCCAACTCGTTCAATTCGCAGTTCTTCATCACCACGGCCGATGCCAGCTTCCTCGACGGTCAATATACCGTTTTCGGCAAGGTGGTCTCGGGCATGGAACTGGTCGATGCCCTTGAAAAGGGCCCCCAGGAGCAGAACGGCGCCGTAGCCAATCCCGACCAGATCATCTCGGCCAAGATCGAATACAAATAACTTCGAGCCGGCCGAAGGCAAAATCGCTCCGGTGGACCGATTTTAGGCGAGAAGGCCATGAGGGCTGTGCCCGAATGGGCCGGCCGCGCCGCAACCCCGATCTGCACCTCCCCCTTGACGGGGGAGGCTGGGAGGGGGTGTCGGAAGCCCCGATATCCGGGCTAAACACCCCCCACCCTTGATCCCTCCTCGCGAGGGGGAGGGTGTCAACTGAGAACGTGGGTGACCAATTTGCCTACGGCGGTGGTTGCACCATCAATCCATTCGGCCTAAATGCGGGCCACAAATTCCCAACCGAAAGTCAGATCCATGGCTGAATACGCCGATCCCGAAAACACCCTCGTCATTGAAACCACCAAGGGCAATGTGGTCATCGCCATGCGCCCCGACCTGGCGCCAAACCACGTCGCCCATATCAAGAAGCTGGCGCGCGAAGGCTTTTACGACGGCATCGTGTTCCACCGCGTGATCGACGGCTTCATGGCCCAGACCGGTTGCCCGCAGGGTCGCGGCACCGGCGGTTCGAAATACCCCGATCTGAAGCAGGAATTCAGCGCCGAGCCGCATGTTCGCGGCACCGCTTCCATGGCCCGCGCGCAGAGCCCGGACAGCGCCAATTCGCAGTTCTTCATCTGCTTTGGTGATGCACCCTTCCTCAACAAGCAGTACACCGTCTGGGGTCAGGTCATCGAGGGCATGGACAGTGTGGACCAGATCAAGCGCGGCGAGCCGGTCATCAACCCGGACAAGATGGTTTCGGTCAAGGTTGCGGCAGATATCGCTGCCTAAGCTGAGCGGGCTGGCCGTGCTGGCCAGCCTTGCCCTGGCCGCCCCTGCGGCGGCCAGTGGCGGCTATTTCTGCGAGGGCGACGACGTTGCCCTCGAGATGGCCACTGGTCGCCTCCCCGTGCTGCAGGTCATCGGCGCCTATGCCGAAGCCGGCGGAAAGGCCTATTCCACCGGCCCCGAGCGGGGCGAGGGCATGCCTTTCGTGGTGGGACAGGCCTTTGCCGACGACGATGGCGTCAAGGTGGATTTCGTCGATCCCAATTTCGAAGCCATTCTGGTCAGTCTGCGTCTCCGTTTCGATGGCGACGAGGATTGGCCGTTGACCGGAACGCTCACCCTTGATGGAACCGACTATCCCGTCCGCTGCGGCGGGGACTGACGGCCAGCCGCTATTTTCGGGCGTGGCATGACGTGCTAACGAGCGCCCATGCGTGTTTCCGATTTCGATTTCGACCTTCCCGAAAAACTCATTGCTCTCCATCCAGCCGAGCCGCGCGACAGCGCCCGCCTGCTGGTGGTGGATCCGGCCGCTGGCCTGGCTGACCGGCGCATTCCCGATCTGCTCTGGCTGCTCAAGCCCGGCGACGTGCTGGTTGTCAACGACACGCGGGTGCTGCCGGCCGAGCTGCGCGGCACGCGGCTGCGCGGTGAGAACCGGGCCAATGTGTCGTTCAACCTGCACAAGCGGGTGGACGCGCATACCTGGCGGGCCTTTGCCCGCCCGGCCAAGAAACTGGCCCTGCTCGACGAGCTCGAACTGGGCAATGGCCAGGCCGATGCGCTCAAGGCGCGCGTGGCGGGCAAGGGCGAAACCGGCGAGGTGACGCTGGAATTCGCGCTGGGCGGCGCGCAGCTGGACGAAGCCATCAAATCGCACGGCGCCATGCCGCTGCCGCCCTATATCGGCGCCAAGCGCGGCGTCGAGGAGCGCGACAAGGTCGATTACCAGACGGTCTACGCGGCCGAGGATGGCGCCGTCGCCGCACCGACCGCCGGACTGCATTTCACCGAAAGCCTGCTACAGCAGCTCACCGAAAGGGGCGTGACCATCGAACGGGTCACGCTGCACGTGGGGGCAGGGACCTTTCTGCCGATGAAGGTGGACGATACCGACGACCACGTCATGCATGCCGAGTGGGGCGAGATCGACCAGGCGACGGTGGAACGCATCCACGCCAAGAAGGTGCTGGGCGGTCGCATCGTGGCGGTGGGAACGACGAGCCTGCGGCTGCTGGAGACGGCATCGCGGGCGACGGGGCAGCTGCAACCCTTCGTGGGCGATACCGACATCTTCATCACCCCGGGCTTCCGCTTCCGCACTGTCGATGTGCTGATGACCAATTTCCACCTGCCAAAGTCGACCCTCTTCATGCTGGTCAGCGCCTTCGCCGGCTTCGACGTGATGCAGGAAGCCTATGCCCACGCGATACGCGAGGGTTACCGGTTCTACTCGTATGGGGATTCCTCGCTGCTGCTGCGAGCGGAGCAGGGCGAGGTCGACATCTGATCCTCCCCTCTCCCCCTGAGGAAGAGGGACGGCATTTCTGCGTTCAGCAGAAATGCCAGGGTGAGGGGTTGTGCGCCCTCCCATGCTTTGATGCCCGCGGCGACAACCCCTCATCCGCCCTTCGGGCCCCTTCTCCCACGCGGGAGAAGGGGAGCTGCAGGTGTTGTCTGCCATCGCCCGACCCGCTAGAACGCCGCCCATGAACGCTCCGACCAAACTCGTCACCTTCACCCTTTCCGCCACCGACGGCATGGCGCGGCGCGGCCGCATCGACACGCCGCGCGGCGATATCCAGACGCCGGCTTTCATGCCGGTGGGCACCGCCGGCACCGTCAAGGCCATGTATCCCGAGCAGGTGCGCGAGACCGGCGCCGATATCCTTCTGGGCAATACCTACCACCTGATGCTGCGCCCCGGCGCCGAGCGCGTGGCCAGCCAGGGGGGCCTGCACGACTTCATGGATTGGCAGCGCCCGATCCTCACCGATAGTGGCGGCTTCCAGGTCATGTCGCTGGCCCAGCTGCGCAAGCTCACCGAAAAGGGCGTCACCTTCCGCAGCCATATCGATGGCTCATCGCACGAGCTGACGCCCGAGCGCTCGATCGAGATCCAGACGCTGCTCGACAGCGACATCATCATGCAGCTCGACGAGTGCCTGAAGTTGCCTGCCGAGCACAAGGAAATGGAACGCGCCATGGAGCTCTCGCTCCGCTGGGCCGACCGCTCCAAGGCCGCTTTCAGCAATCAGCTCAACCGCGCTTTGTTCGGCATCGTGCAGGGCGGCGACGACGCCGAGCTGCGCGCCCGCTCGGCCCAGGGGCTCAAGTCCATCGGCTTTGACGGCTATGCCGTTGGTGGCCTTGCCGTGGGCGAGCCGCAGGATGTCATGTTCCGCGTGCTGGAAAACATCACGCCCGAACTGCCGGCCGACCGGCCGCGCTATCTGATGGGCGTCGGCAAGCCGGACGACATCCTGGGCGCCATCGGCCGCGGCATCGACATGTTTGATTGCGTGCACCCCACCCGGGCCGGCCGCCACGGCCACGTCTATACCCGCTTCGGCGTCATCAATCTGAAGAATGCCCGCCATAGGGATGATCATCGTCCCATCGACGAGGCCTCGCCCAACCCCAATTGCCGGCGGTGGAGTCGTGCATACCTACATCACCTTGTTAAGACAGAAGAGATTTTGGGCGCGATGATCCTTTCCCAGATCAACCTGGCCTATTATCAAGAGCTGGTGCAGGGCTGCCGGGCCGCCATCGAAGGTGGCCGCTTTACCGATTTTGCGGCAGAGACGCGCGCGGCATGGGCCGCTGGCGATCTGCCGGTCATTTAACGTTCATCAAAGGTTCAAAGTCATGGCAAAAGCTGGGCGCAAGGCAAGTTTTGCGAAGCTCGATAAGCACCGGGCGCGGCTCGCAGAGCAGCCGATGCGCGTGCAATTCGCCGTCGATCCGAACCGCTTCAAGCGCTATTCGACCACCGGCGCCGGCATCTTGCTCGACTATTCCAAGAACCGCATCGACGAAGACACCATGGCCGCCCTGTTCGACCTGGCCCGCGCTGCCGGGGTCGAGGAACGCCGCGACCAGATGTGCGAAGGCGAGCACATCAACCTGACCGAAGACCGCGCCGTGATGCATATGGCCCTGCGTTATCAGGGGGATAAGCCGGTTCCGGTCGACGGCAAGGATGTGATGCCCGGCATCCGCGCCGTACTGGCCGCCATCGAGGCCTATACTAACGACATCCGCAGCGGCGCCGTGCGCGGCCATGGTGGCGAGCAGTTCAGCGATATCGTCAATATCGGCATCGGCGGCTCCGACCTCGGCCCCGCCATGGTGACGCTGGCGCTCGAGCCCTATACCCGCGCCGACCTGCGCGCGCATTACGTCTCCAATGTCGATGGCGCCCATATCCACGATATCCTCAAGCGCCTCGACCCCAAGCGCACGCTTTTTATCGTTGCGTCCAAGACCTTTAGCACCGACGAGACGATGACCAATGCCGGCACGGCCCGCGAATGGATCGCCGACACGCTGGGCGAAGAAGCGGTGCCCAACCACTTCGCGGCCGTCTCGACCAACATCCCAGCTTGCGCCAAATTCGGCATCCGCGAGGACCGGATATTCGGTTTCTGGGACTGGGTGGGCGGGCGCTATTCGGTCTGGTCGGCCATCGGCCTGCCGATCGCGCTGGCCGTCGGCTACGACAATTTCGCCGCCTTCCTCAAGGGCGCCGATGCCATGGACCGCCATTTCCTCACCGCCCCG
>NZ_JAKFDJ010000136.1:0-2604 GCF_036676215.1 Devosia sp.
GCCGGCAGCATGGAGCCCGCCAGAGTCCCCAGGTGCTTGATCCCGTTGATGTAGGGCAAGGCCGAGGTGATCAGGATGCGGGACATGGGGACTCTCGAAATGGGGAGGAGCGGCGGCTTATAGGGCGCCCCATCTGGTTCGCCAAAGCGCTCGCCGCAAGGCCCGATGCAATCGCCGCTGGTCTTTTAGATGGTTAAGCTTCAATCTGACCTTGCGGAAGGCGGCGCTTCGCCAACGAAAACAACAGGCTGCCTCCGAGGAAAAGGGAGAGACGCATGTTGAAAGGTGTCAATTGGATCGCCGTCCTGGTGGCGGTGGTCCTGCTCGAGGCCCTCGGCTACCTCTGGTACGGGCCGCTGTTCGGGGAACGGTGGATGGCCGCGTTGGGCAAGGAGCCCGACATGTCCAACACGGCCGTGACCATGAGCCTGGGCGTGGTCAATACGATCATCATCGTGCTGGGGCTGTCCTGGCTGCTGCGCCGCCTGGGCGCGGGTTCGCTCAACGCCGCCCTGATGGGCGCGCTGGCCGCCTGGTTCTTCTTCGATTTCACCACTATGGCCATCGACTATCTCTACATCCAACTCAGCGCCGAACTGGTGCTGATCAACATGGGCTACCAGCTGGTCGCCTATCTGGTCGCCGGCGCCGTGATCGGGATCATCAAGCCGAAAGCGGCCTAGCCAACGGCCCCAGCGCCTTTCATTCGCGCCCACGGCTCGCCTATAACGTCCCCTCCACCGGGGATGGAGAGCGGGATGCGGGGATGGGTGACGGCGCTGGGGCTCAGCGCGATGCTGGCCCTGGCGGGTTGCGGCCAGCCGGGCGGCGGCGACAAGCCGCAGACCCTCAAGATCTACAACTGGTCGGACTATATCGACCCGGCGATCCTGGCCGACTTCACCAAGGAGACGGGGATCAAGGTGGTCTACGACACCTTTGATTCCAACGAGATCCTCGAGACCAAGGTGCTGCAGGGCCAGACGGGCTACGACATCGTCACGCCCTCCAACCACAATGTGCCCCGCTATATCGCCGCCAAGGCCATCGCACCGCTGGACAAGGTCCGGCTGACGGGCGCCAAGAACCTGTGGCCCGACGTCATGGCCCACATGGCGCCCTTCGATCCGGGCGCGAAGTACGCGGTCCCCTACATGTGGGGCACCATCGGGATCGGCTACAATGTGGACGCCGTGGCCAAGCGCTTGCCCGGCGTGAAGATCGACAGCTGGGCGGTGGTGTTCGACCCCGAGAACCTCGCCAAGCTCAAGGACTGCGGCGTCTACTACCTGGACGCCTCGGAGGACATGTACGCGGTCGCGCTCAACTACCTGGGCAAGGACCCCAATTCCAAGGATCTGGCCGACTACCAGGCCGCCACCGACCTGATGGTCAAGGCCCGGCCCCATGTCCGCAAGTTCCACTCCTCGGAATATATCGAGGCCCTGGCCAACGGCGATATCTGCGTGGCGGTCGGCTATTCCGGCGACGTCCTGCAGGCCAGGGACCGCGCCGAGGAGGCCAAGAACGGGGTGAAGCTCGCCTATGTCATCCCCAGGGAAGGCAGCCAGGTCTGGTTCGACGTCCTCACCATCCCGATCGACGCGCCGAACCCCGACGCTGCTTACAAATTCCTCGACTACATGCTGCGGCCCGAGGTGATCGCCAAGGCGTCGAACTTCACCCAGTACGCCAACGCCAATGCGGCGGCGACCAAGCTGGTGGACCCCGAGGTGCGCGACAATCCCAACGTCTATCCCACCCCCGAGGTCTTCAAGCGGCTGTTCGTCACCAAGGACAAGGACCAGGCGTTGCTGCGGGAGGTGACGCGCATGTGGACCAAGGTCCAGACGGGGCAATGACCGAGCGCTCTCGCCCGCGCCTGAACATCGGCGCGGTCCGCTCGACCTTCGCGCCCTGGGCCGATCCGGCGGCCAAGCCGCTGGTGCGCTTCGAGAACGTGGTCAAGCGCTTCGACGGGGAGACCGCCGTGGCCGGGGTCTCGCTGGACATCTACGAAGGCGAGTTCTTCGCCCTGCTGGGCCCTTCGGGCTGCGGCAAGACCACCCTGATGCGGTTGCTGGCCGGGTTTGAGGACCCGGATGAGGGCCGCGTGACCCTGGCCGGCGAGGACCTGGCCGGACACCCGCCGCATCGGCGGCCGGTCAATATGATGTTCCAATCCTATGCCCTCTTCCCCCATCTCAGCGTCGAGAAGAACATCGCCTTCGGCCTGCGCCAGCAGGGTCTGGCCAAGGATGAGATCGCCGCCCGGACCGCCGAGATGCTGACCCTGGTGCGGCTGGAGGGCCTGGCGCGTCGGAAACCCCACCAGCTCTCAGGCGGCCAAAGGCAGAGGGTGGCCCTGGCCCGCGCCATCGCGCCGCGGCCCAAGATGCTGCTGCTGGACGAACCTTTGGCCGCCCTGGACAAGAAGCTGCGCGAGGAGACCCAGTGGGAGCTCATGGCCCTCCAGCAGAGCCTGGGCATGACCTTCCTGATCGTCACCCATGACCAGGAGGAGGCCATGGTCACCGCCGACCGCATCGCGGTGATGCGAGAGGGTCGGATCGTCCAGATCGGCCGTCCGGCGGAGGTCTATGA
>NZ_JAKFDJ010000137.1:0-10619 GCF_036676215.1 Devosia sp.
CCCTATGACTCCGAGGCCGGCCGCGCCATTGCCGGCGCCGTCACCGCCATCATGACCGGCGTTTCCTATGCCACCTCGGCCGAAATGGCCAAGGAACTGGGCCCGTTCAAGGATTACAAGCGCAACGCCAAGCACATGCTGCGCGTCATCCGCAACCATCGCAACGCCGCCCACGGCAATGCCGAGGGCTACGAGAACCTCTCGATCAACCCGGTGCCGCTCGACCACGCCTCGCTGATCGACGCGAACCTCTCCGAACGCGCCAAGGTGGCGTGGGACAATGCCCTCGCCCTCGGCGAAAAGCATGGCTACCGCAATGCCCAGGTCTCGGTCATCGCCCCCACCGGCACGATCGGCCTGGTGATGGATTGCGACACCACCGGCATCGAGCCCGATTTCGCCCTGGTCAAGTTCAAGAAGCTGGCCGGTGGCGGCTACTTCAAGATCATCAACCGCGCCGTGCCTCCGGCTCTGCGCACCCTGGGCTATTCGGAATCCCAGATCGCCGAGATGGAGGCCTATGCGGTCGGCCACGGCAATCTCAACCAGGCCCCGGGCGTCAATCCGTCCACCCTGCGCACCAAGGGCTTCACCGACGAGAAGATCGCCGCGCTCAATGCCGCGACCGCCTCGGCCTTCGACATCAAGTTCATCTTCAACCAGTGGACCCTGGGCGTCGATTTCCTCAAGAGCCTCGGCGTCACCGATGAGCACCTGGCCGATTTCACCTTCGACCTGCTGAGCTTCCTCGGCTTTTCGAAGAAAGACATCGAAGCCGCCAATATCCATGTCTGCGGTGCCATGACGCTGGAAGGCGCGCCTCACCTCAAGGACGAGCACCTGCCCGTCTTTGATTGCGCCACCCCCTGCGGCAAGATCGGCAAGCGCTATCTCTCGGTCGAGAGCCACATCCTGATGATGGCAGCCGCCCAGCCCTTCATCTCGGGCGCCATCTCCAAGACCATCAACATGCCCAACGACGCCACCGTCGAGGAAGCCAAGGAAGCCTACATGCTGTCCTGGCGCCTGGCGCTCAAGGCCAATGCGCTCTATCGCGATGGCTCCAAGCTCTCCCAGCCGCTCAATTCCTCGGTCCTGGCCGCGGCCGATGACGACGAGGACGAAGACGCAATCGAAAACCTCGCCGCCATGACTGCCGATGCCCGCGTCCCGGCCATTGCCGAAAAGATCGTCGAGCGCATCATCGAGCGTGAAGTGGAAGTCCGTAGCCGCGAGAAGATGCCGGATCGCCGCAAGGGCTATACCCAGAAAGCCGTCGTCGGCGGCCACAAGGTATATCTGCATACCGGCGAATATGCCGATGGCCGCATCGGCGAGATCTTCATCGACATGCACAAGGAAGGCGCCGCCTTCCGCGCCATGATGAACAATTTCGCCATCGCCATCTCGATCGGCCTGCAATATGGCGTGCCGCTGGACGAATATGTGGAGGCCTTCACCTTCACCCGTTTCGAGCCCGCCGGCATGGTCATGGGCAATGACCGGATCAAGAACGCCACGTCGATCCTCGATTACGTGTTCCGGGAACTCGCCGTTTCCTATCTCGACCGGGATGACCTCGCCCATGTCAATCCGGACAGCCCGACTTCGCTCGGCAAGGGCGTCGCCGAAGACAAGGGTGCGCGCCTCCCTGCGTCAGCCCCTGCCCCGGTGCCCGCCGAGCGCTTTGTCTCCCGCGGCATGACCCGCGGCAAGGTCAGCAACAAGAGCCTGATGATCGTTTCTGGCGATCACCAGTTCAACCCTGTGCAGGCCATGCAGACCTCAACCGTGACGGCGCTCCGCTCCGCCACGGCCCTCAAGGTCGACACGCAACTCTCGCCCTCAGCCTTCCCGGCCGCCGAACTCAGCCCCATCCCCAGCCCGCCGCCCTCCAAGGACGCAGGGCTGCTCCGGGCCGAAGCCCAGATGAAGGGCTATACGGGTGATCAATGCACCGAGTGCCATAACTTTACGATGGTGCGGAACGGCACGTGCTTGAAATGCGATACGTGCGGGACGACAACCGGGTGTAGCTAAGCCCCGGTGCAACTAATCACTTCCAAAGGACGGTACACACCCGAGGTGCGTGCCGTCCTCGGTTCAGTGACCGAAAGCAACCTATACCACTCCAGCGTACCGACGCGGCACCCACTCGGCATATACAACATCTCGACCCACCTTTTACTTGGCAGGGTGAATAAGCTCGCGCGCCGAACGAGTACGATAATAGTTACTTCGCGCTCGATAAGGGATGCGGACATTGCCGACCTGTCCAACGAGCTGACGGAATCGGTCGAGCTTGCCTTGTATTCCGCGTCGGCTCACGTCGACGACATCGAGTCAATCGCACGATGTTTTTTTCGCTCTCAGCGGGATTTCAATAGTGCAGCGCCCGTGCGCCTACTCCGACGGGACCTTAAGCCCGTGAGAGATCGACTGACCGGCCTAACCAACCACATCAAGCACTCACATAATCGACTACGGCCATTCCTTTCAGAACTTCACACGCCTATTCGGACATTTGTCTTACCCGGCTTTTTTCTGGAGTACTCGGACGGCACGAAAGTAGGACCAAATCCAAATTTTCACCTTCCGGGATATCCGGTAATTTCGGCGTCGTACTTTTGTTGGGAGCTTCTGCTTTTCTTTCTGGAGTGCAGCGAAGCGCTGCAACGCTTCTTGGCCCACTTAGGGCACGAGATGCCTCAAGATGGCATAGCCCTCGACGGGATCATTGATTCCACATTGTTTGAGCTTGTGGGCTTGCCCCTCTATGTCTTCCACAGCGAAGCGGTGGGCCTCAAACTCTCTGGGCTGCAAGTTCTCTCCGAGTACATTCCCGAAAAGGACTCCAGCAGCTTGCACGGATCAGCGCTGGTGCCGTTTGAATTGATCACCTTGCAGAGCAGCAAGATGGGAGCGGCATCTATCTCCTATGAAGGCGACGGCGTAACTCGCTCCTTCCATATGAATTTTGCAGAAATGGCGACTTTGATACCCGTTTCCCTGGTGATGTTGCCGACAACCGCGTCACCCGGTCAGCGACCAAAAGGATCGTCGGAAACGATCCTGATTGTTGCAGGTCAACCGACAGCACAGGTTGCATAGCGCAGGGCAAACATGCAGGAAAAATCCCGACAACACTTTGGTCAGTTCGAAGTTGCCAATCAGAACCTATTTGGCGAGTTGACTTTAGATGGTCGCAGCACAAACCTTCGGCTGCACAGCCACGACTATATTAATCTACTTAAAGTAACCGATCGTTGCATTACCGGTGAGCTTCCAGATAGTACAAAGGTAACGCTCCTTCACTGCAATATACCGCCCGTTCCGGGGCGCCGATCTAGCCGGAATGACGTCTCTTTTTTTGCAGACATTTTTCCGCACCATGTCGTCCTTGGACGTGAACACCTAAATCCGGATCGTCCGGCAATATGGACGATCAACTGGCATCTTCCAGACCTCAGCAGCGTCTTTTACGACTTTGATGCTTTTGGTTCGAGCTCGCAGCCGGAAGATTTCATTGATGGCATCCTTAGAGAACGCGAGGAACTGACGGGCCGGAAGGTACGGCGCGGAGAGTATCCTGAGGTGCTCTACTTTTCCGGTCAGAGCGAGATTTTCGCGTGCCCCCTTGGGCGTAGTACGCTCTCAGTCTACCACAGCTATGAGCAGAGCATGGGGGGACCGGGTGGCGTCTGGTTGAAAAGCCAAACGCAGCTCTCCTTGCGCTTTGAGGGGGCGGTCACTTTTGATCACGCTATAGAACAGGTGCACCGCATTTCCGTGTTCTTAGGCGCAGTCATAGGACGTCCGCAAAATGTCGAGAACATATCCGTCTCGCCAAGTCAGGGCGATGAGCATTTTGGCCTTCAGGTCTTACCCAGCCTTCCCGTTCGATATGAAATCGAAACCAGCAGGATTACACCGGGCCCCCGCGATGTTCTGCTGGATGGCCTCGAACGCCCGGATGAGTTTGCCACCGTACTCAAGCACTGGTTCGAAACCCATGACGAAATGGCGGCCTCGCGAAATCGTTTCTGGGATTCCTTCAGAAAACAAAACTACTTCGACGCGGACCGCATAATCGCTGCGGCCAACCTTTTTGATACTATCCCGCAAGGGCTGTACCCCAAGAAGGTCGATCTATCGAACGATATTCAAGACGCGATTAAGAAGGCGACAGCACTGTTCAGGCCCCTTCCACAGACACAAGAGCGTGATTCTCTTCTGCAGGCATTGGGGCGAGCGTCACACCCAAGTCTCAAGTCGAAGGTCAAGTTCTGGGCGCACGAGATAATCGAGAAACACCATAGGGAATTCCCAAACCTAGAATTCGTTATTGATCGAGCCGTTAATTGCCGGAACTTCTTTGTCCATGGCGGGAAACCCGAGATAGATTATTCCGGAGACCAAGCGATCCACACGCTCAGCTTCCTCACACGCGCGCTGGAGTTATGCTATATTTTGCCTGAGTTTCTTAGGGCTGGATGGCAATGGACTAACACGGGGTATCACCCCTTCGGCGAATTTCAATTGGGCTATCATCACGATTTGGATCGGCTCAAGAAGGCTGTCGAAAGCAGCAAGGCCTAGCATAGTTGCCACCGCGTCATTCCGGCGAATGCCGGAATCCATCCTGAGATGAATGAACGTGCCGAGAGCCTGTAGCGACCCCAGGATGGACCCGGCCTACGCCGGGGTGACACCGTGAGTGGGGTGGGATCGGAGGCAGCCCCCTCACTCCTTCCCCTCCCGCACCACCTCCACCACCAGCGTCCCCGCCGGCAGTGGCCGCAGCAGCTCCGCCTCCGGTCGCATCAGGAACAGCCACGCCGCCCAGTCCTCCGGCTTGAGCACACAGACCTGCCGGTCATGCACCGGCGCGATGTCCGGCCCCGGCTCGGTGGTCAGCATGGTGAAGCTCAGCGCCCCGTCCTCGTCCTCGCTCCACAGGCCCGCAATGCCCATCACGGCGGAATCCTTGAGGGCAAAGCGGTGCTTGGTCTTGGGATATTTGCTGCCGGTGAATTCGAAGAACCCCGACAGCACCACGACGCAGCGCCGGCTGTCGGCGAAGTGGCGGCCGTCGGACTTGAAGTTGAAGATCGGGCCGGCCTTGGGCCGTGGCGGCGGAAAGCCAAAGCGCATCGACACCAGCTCGACGCCATTGCCCGCTGCCCGCAGCACCGGCCCTATATCGCCGATGCGGATGTCGTCGGCCGGCAGCAGCGCCGCGTCGTCGCCGGCCGCCAGCTCCAGCGCCGCGATGGCGCGGGCATAGTCGGCGCGGCTCACATGCTGTTCATAATCGTTGCACATGGCGCCAGCAGATCACGCCGGCCCGCGCCGTTCAACCGGCCTGCCCGGCACGGATCGACACGCCAATGCCGGCCCGGCGCAGCCTTCAACCGCCGTGTCCCTCTATCCCCGGGCGCGTAGCGGCCCGAAACCGGCACGCCATAAGGGCTGGAGCACTGCGCCACAAAACCTGTCCCCGCCCCAAAAACCTCCGGCATACTCTGCCCATCCCCGCCATTCACGCGGTGCCGACGAAGCAACGGGCGGGGGGACTGGCTGCATGGGGTCGCCCAGGCCGATGCGTGTATGCTGACCACCGGCTTCGCGCCGTCCCGCAGGGCAAATCTCTCCAGTGGAGAGATTTGAGGTTAGAAGGCCATGAGAGCTTCGCTCGAATGGCACGAACCCCCAGACGGAACGGAAGCGATAAAACCCGAAAGGGCGGCCGCTCGATGCGTGCGCAGGAATACCAGCTCGTGTGAAGCGGCTTTCGCCTCTTCAGACTACCAAACAGGGGGCGCAAGCCCTCGGGGCGAAAGCCGCTTCATACCGTGTCCCCGCAACGCCGCAAGGCCGGGCGTCGCTTCGGCACGTCCAGCACCCCGCAGCGGCGACCTATGTAGGCCCGGATGGCGTCGCTAAGCTGCCCGCCGCTACCCCTCCGGCGGCAAGAAGCTTCCCCCCAGGAGCAACACCCATGGCCATCCGCAATTACCTGATCAAAGGCATTTCCGGCGCCGGCAAGACCACGGTGGCCGAAGAGCTGGAGCGGCGCGGCTACCACGTCATCCACGGCGACCGGACCTTGGCCTATTATGGCGAGCCCCAGACCGGTGCGCCGCTCGATGGGCCGCCGCCCGACAGCGGAACCAACCTGATAGAATGGGGATATGCGCACTGGATCTGGCCTGTCGACGCGGTCAAATCCCTGCTCGCCGACCAGAGCCACAGCCACACCTTCTTCTGCGGTGACTCAAAGAACTTCCACCATTTCATCCACCTCTTCGACGCGGTCTTCGTGCTCGAGGTCGATGCCGACACGTTGAACCGGCGGCTGATCGCGCGGCCGGACGATGAGTTCGGCGGAAAACCCGCCGAACGGCAATTCGTCCTGCGCTATCATGCAGCGAAAGAAGATATCCCCAGCGGTGGCATCGTCATCGACGCCACTGCGCGGGTCGACCACGTCGTCGACGAGATCCTGCAAAAGTGCGGCTAGGACGCGCCAGCGCGCCTCCGGCCGTGGGTCAGTGCAGGATTTCCTCGTTTGGGGGCGGTGGCGGGGCGGATGGGTCCATCCCGTGCACTTCGATGAGAACCTTCTCGCGGAACCATCTGTCGAATGGGTCCTCAGAAGTCATCATTTTTTGCATGACCTCGCCGGGGTTCTTGGCCTCGATATAGACGACGGCAAAATCCCCGTTCGGCGTATGCTGCAGCCAGACTTCCTCTTTTTCCAGCCCAAGCTTCTTGCGCGAAGCCCGCATCTCGTCCTTGCGGCTGGTCGTCATTTCCTGGACGTATTGCTTCCACGCTGCGGCTTTCCCGGATTTGATGGGGGCCATAAACGCATAGTGTGACATGCCTTCCTCCGTTGTTCAGCAAGCTGCGGTGAGGAGCCGTCGTCGGTCGACCAAGGGCCTCACCGATATCAGATTACTCTCCTCCTCGATTGCGGAGGCATTGGGGCGAAAGCGGCATCACGACATGAGGCGCGCTCCCCAGAAGCTGGCACTCAGCCTCTTGGACCGACGCGGGAGGGATCAAGCTGCTGTGGCCGATCGGGCAGATTTAGGCTCGCCTGTCGTGGTGCGGTGCGCGCGATGACCTTGCCCCCCTTGATGACAGCAAGCCGCGTCGATTTCAGCCGAATGGCCTCGATAGCGTCGGCCGCCTGGAGCAGCACCATGTCAGCCTTGCGGCCCACTTCAATGCCATAGCCGTCAAGATGAAGAATGCTTGCGGGGCCTGTCGTAACTGCCTCAAAGCATTGCCGCATGGCGTCTCTGCTGGTCATCTGCGCCACGTGCAGCCCCATTGATGCCACTTCCAGCATGTCGGCCTGGCCCAGCGAATACCACGGGTCCATCATGCAATCCTGGCCGAAAGCGCCGGTAATGCCGTAGCTCAGCATTTCGGGGAAACGGTTCATGCCGCGGCGCTTGGGATAGGTGTCGTGGCGCCCCTGGATAACGATGTTGATATTGGGATTGGCAATGGCGGCGACGCCGGCCTCGGCCATCAGCGGCAGCAGCTTGGACACATAGTAATTGTCCATCGAATGCATCGAAGTGAGGTGCGAGCCGGCGACACGTCCGCCAAGGCCGAGCCGCTGGGTCTCGTAGGTCAGCGTCTCGATGTGGCGGCTCATCGGGTCGTCGGTCTCGTCGCAATGGAGATCGACGAGCAGGCCGCGCTTGGCGGCGATCTCGCAGAGCGCGGTCACGCTGGCGGCGCCATCGGCCATGGTGCGCTCGAAATGGGGAATGCCGCCGACCACGTCGACGCCCATGTCGAGGGCGCGGTCGAGCAATTCAACCGCGCCGGGATAGCGGTAGTAGCCATCCTGGGGAAAGGCGACGAGTTGCAGGTCGATATAGGGCGCCACCAGGCGCTTGACCTCGAGCAGCGCTTCGACGCCGAGCAGGCGGTCATCGCAGATATCGACATGCGTGCGGATGGCAAGCAGGCCCTGCGAGACGGCGAGATCGCAATAGGCCATGGCGCGGTCGATGACCGCCTCCTGCGTCAGCAGTGGTTTGAGCTCGCCCCAGATCTGGATGCCCTCCAGCAGGCGGCCGCTTTCGTTAAGGCGCGGCATGCCCAGGGAGAGTGTCGCGTCCATGTGAAAGTGGCAGTCCACGAAAGGCGGGGAGACGAGCTGTCCGGCCGCGTCGATCACTTCGCCGGCCTCGCCGCCAAGACCGGGTTCGATGGCGACGATGCGGCCGTCAGATATGGCGATATCAACGCCCGTGCGGCCGTCAGGAAGGGTGGCGTTGGTCAGCTTCAGGTCGAACACGCGTTACCTCGTCTAGTGTCGTTGGCCCTTGAACCAGGGCTGCAACAGTGCCCGCGGATAGTCGGCGCGTCGCGCGACCAGCACAAGCGCCACGATGGAAAGCAGATAGGGGAGCATCAGGAAGACCTGCCCCGGCACCACCTGCCCGATTTCCGCCTGCAGCCGGATCTGGAAGGCATCGAAGGCCCCAAACAGCAGCGCCCCCAGCAGCGCCTTGCTGGGTTGCCAGGAGGCAAAGACCACCAGTGCGATGCAGATCCAGCCGCGGCCATTGACCATGCCGAAGAAGAAGGCATCAAAGGCCGACATGGTGAGGAAGGCGCCGCCCAGCGCCATCAGCGCCGAGCCGGCGACAACGGCGCCGATGCGCAGGCCCTGCACGGAAAGGCCCTGCGCTTCGACCGAAGCCGGATTGTCGCCGACAGCGCGGATGGCGAGGCCGAGCGGGGTGCGATAGAGCACGAAGGCCACCAGCCCCACCAGGACGAGGGCCAGCATGGTCAGGGGCGTCTGCGAAAACAGTGCCGGACCGATGAAGGGCAGGTCCGACAGGCCGGGAATGGCGATCGGCTGGAACGGCGCGATGCGGGGCGGCGAGGTAACGTCCGGCAAAGCGGTGCGGTAGGTGAAGTAGCTGAGACTCGTGGCGAGCAGTGTGATGCCGATGCCCGAGACGTGCTGGGACAGCCCCAGCAGCACGGTCAGCACCGCATGGAGCAGGCCGAAGGTGGCACCGGTGAGCAACGCAACCAGTACCCCGCCCCAGAGGCCGGCGCCAAGATAGACGGCAAGCCAGCCGGCCATGGCGCCGGCGACGAAAATGCCTTCGATGCCCAGGTTGAGCACCCCTGCCCGCTCGCAGATCAGCGCGCCCAAGACGCCAAAGATCAGCGGCGTGGCGATGCGGATGGCGGCTGCCCAGAAGTTGGCGGAGCCGAAGATGTCGAGGAGGACGTCCATGGTCTATTCCCCCGCCCGGGCGGCGTCGGCCCGCTCGTAGCGGATGCGGAAGCGCAGGAAGAAACCGCCAACCAGGACGCAGAGCAGCGACAGGGCGACGACGAGATCGGCGAGATAGTTGGAGATGCCGGTGGCGCGGCTCATCGAGTCGGCGCCGACGAAGACAGCGGCAACAAAGATTGCCGCGAAGACGGTGCCAATAGGCGAAAGGCCGGCCAGCATGGCGACGACGATGCCGGAATAGCCAAAGCCTGGCGACAGGTCAGCGGAGAGGTAGCCCTTGACGCCGGACACCTCGCTGACGCCGGCCAGGCCCGCCAGGCCGCCGGAGATCAGGGCGACCTTGAGCATGGTGGCGTCGACTGGAATGCCGGCAAAGCGTGCGGCGGCACGATTCTCGCCGACGGCCTTGATCTCGAAGCCGAGCACGGTCTTGCGCACCATGATCCAGAGCAGGATGGAAGCGGCGAGGCCGATGATGAGGCCCCAATGCAGGCGCAGGCGCGGGATGAGCTTGGGCAATTTTGCCTCGGCCAGCAGCGGCACCGATTGCGGCCAGCCCATGGAAAGCGGATCCTTCAGCGGACCCTCGATCAGCATCTGCACGAAGAGGATGACGACGAAGTTGAGCAGCAGGGTGATGACCACCTCGTCGGCGCCGAAGCGCTGCTTGAGCATGGTGGGGATGACCATCATCAGGCCACCGGCGAGGAACCCGGCAATCATGATGGTCGGTATCATCAGCGCGGGCGGCATTTGCAGCAGGCCGCTGCCGACCAGAACGGCGGCCAGGGCACCGATATAGAGCTGACCCTCGGCGCCGATATTCCAGAGCTTGGCGCGGAAGGCGACGGCGGCGGCGAGGCCGGTGAGGACCAGCGGGGTGGCGCGGTTGAGCGTCTCGGAGAAGGCGAACATCGAGCCGAAGGCGCCCTGGACGATGAGACCATAGGCGCTGAGCGGCGAGCCGCCGGCGAAGAGAACGGGGACCGCCACCAGCAACAAAGCAGCCAAAGCGGCGCCGAGGGAGACCATGAGCTTGAGGGTGATCGATGCGTCCACGCGCGGTTCGAGACGGAAGCTCATGCTGCTTGCCCCGCCATGAGCAGGCCGACGGCGCCGCGGTCCAGTGCATCGGACGGGCCGGCATCGCTGACTTCACCGGCATGGACGACCAGGAAGCGATCGGCCAGAGCAAAGAGTTCGTCGAGGTCTTCCGAGATCACCAAGACGGCCGCGCCACGGTCACGGGCGGCGATGAGGCGGCGGTGGATTTCGGCCTGCGCGCCGACATCGAGGCCGCGCGTCGGCTGATTGGCGAGGATGACGCGCG
>NZ_JAKFDJ010000138.1:0-1645 GCF_036676215.1 Devosia sp.
CCCTCGCCGAGGAGGGGATCGAGATCTCCGGCTCGGGCACCCTCGAAGTGGTGTCGGACGGCTTCGGCTTCCTGCGCTCGCCGGAAGCCAACTACCTGCCGGGGCCAGACGACATCTATTTCAGCCCCTCGCAGATCCGGAAGTTCGGCCTGCGCACCGGCGACACGGTCGACGGCGCCATCCGCGCGCCCCGCGAAGGCGAACGCTATTTCGCGCTCACCAAGGTCGACCTGACCAACTTCGAGAATCCCGAGAACGTCCGCCACAAGGTCCTGTTCGACAACCTGACCCCGCTCTATCCCGATGAGCGGCTGAAGATGGAGATCGAGGATCCGACCCTGAAGGATCGTTCGGGCCGGCTGATCGATATCGTCGCCCCGCTCGGCAAGGGCCAGCGCTGCCTGATCGTGGCGCCGCCCCGGGTCGGTAAGACCGTGATGCTGCAGAACATCGCCAAGTCGATCGCCGCCAACCACCCTGAGTGCTACCTGATCGTCCTGCTGATCGACGAGCGGCCGGAAGAAGTCACCGACATGCAGCGCACCGTGCGCGGCGAGGTGATCTCGTCGACCTTCGACGAACCGGCCACCCGCCACGTCCAGGTCGCCGAGATGGTCATCGAGAAGGCCAAGCGGCTGGTCGAGCACAAGCGCGACGTGGTCATCCTGCTGGACTCCGTCACCCGTCTGGGCCGCGCCTACAACACCGTGGTGCCGTCTTCCGGCAAGGTGCTGACCGGCGGTGTCGACGCCAACGCCCTGCAGCGTCCCAAGCGCTTCTTCGGCGCGGCGCGGAACATCGAGGAGGGGGGCTCGCTGACCATCATCGCCACCGCCCTGATCGACACCGGCAGCCGGATGGACGAGGTGATCTTCGAAGAGTTCAAGGGCACCGGTAACTCCGAGCTGATCCTGGACCGCAAGGTCGCCGACAAGCGCATCTTCCCGGCCATCGACGTGCTGAAGTCCGGCACCCGGAAGGAAGAGCTGATCACGCCGAAGGAGCACCTGCAGAAGACCTACATCCTGCGGCGCATCCTCAACCCGATGGGCGCCCAGGACGCCATCGAGTTCCTGCTCGACAAGCTGCGCACCTCGAAGAACAACGAGGACTTCTTCCAGTCGATGAACACCTAGGCCTTCACCGACCGACCGAGACGAAGAAAGGGCCCGCGGCGACGCGGGCCCTTATTGCGTGGTGGCCATACCAAGTCTGTCATCCCGGTTTGCGCAGCAAGACTGGGACCCATACGCACCTGAGCCGTCAGGAGACGGCTCGGCCATGCCCCCCATCGGCGCCATCCGGTGTTTATGGGTCCCGGATAGCCGCTGCGCGGCTTCCGGGATGACAGCCATGGAGCTAACTAACTGAAGTTATAGCTTTTCCACGTGAAACATCTGTCTATGGAACGAGCAGACTCGCCCCGACCGTCTCGCGGCCTTCCAGCGCCTCGTGCGCGGCCCGGGCTTCGGCCAGGGGGAAGGTCTGGCCGATCTCGATCTTGACCGCGCCGGAGGCGATCACCTCGAACAGGGCCTGGGCGCTGGCGTCCAGCTCCGGCGTGGTGGCCTGGTAGTCGCCCATGGTCGGCCGGGTGAAGAACAGCGAGCCCGCCGCCGCCAGCCGCGCGGGCGGGAAGGGCGGG
>NZ_JAKFDJ010000139.1:0-1572 GCF_036676215.1 Devosia sp.
GCTTGGCCAGTTCGGGCAGCATGCCGTCGAGATTGTAGGTCGTGCCCACCGCGGTGAGGCTGGCCGCCAGGGTCGGATGGCGGATCGCCACGCCGGTCGCGATCATCCCGCCCAGGCTGTGGCCGAACAGGTGGGCCTGCTTGACGCCCAGGTGGTTGAGCACGCCGGCCACGTCGTCGCTCATCCGCTCGAGCTTGAACGGGCCCTCGCGGTCGCCGGTGTGTCCGTGGCCCTGCGGTTCGATGGCGATGATCGGCCAGGTTTTCGAGAACCGCGGGATGATGTCGGCGATGAAGGCGGTGTCGATCGCCATCACCCCGCCGGGCAGCAGCACCATCGGCGTCTTTCCGCCAGTCGGCGACCCGCCGTGCAGCTCATAATAGACCCGCAGGCCGTCGACCTCGGCGTAGCCGCCGGTTTTCGTCTTGGTATCCATGGCAAATCCCTTGTCGCTGGCCGCGAAACCGGAGGCCAACGACGCGCCCGCGGCCAGCATCAGCCGCCGGCTGGGACCTAGCGCAATTGGTCTCGTCATCGGCTGTCCTCCGGTCCGGTTACACTGGAACGACGAACCAGGGCCGGCCGTGCCGACATACTTGGCCCCATTTGTTTCGGTCTGCACGCGCTCGAGGTGGTTAGACTGCGCGGACACGTCGAGGGTGAGGGGCAATGCCGTTAGTCTTCTGGGCCTCGGCCGAAGTGTTTCAACCGGCCTTTGAAGCGTTCAATCGCGCGAGACTCGCGGCCGAAGCCCACCTCAACGCCGCGTTCGCCGCCTCGGCTCTCGCCGCGCTGGACGGCAAGCAGATCAGGTATGTCCCCATTGTGATGCCCGTGGACATGCATGATCGCTACCCCGAACGGTCGCGGCTGAATCGCAAAACAGGCGTCTACGACTGCGCGCCACACCTCGACTACGAGGTGTTCGTGACCGGATCATTCGAGGAACAAATCCGCGAATTCATGCGAGGAGTCGCTCTGAGCCGGTCTCACCTCGCGGACCTTGGCGCGAGTTCGGAGCAGATCGCGGCTTTTGACGGCATTCTATCAGAAGCAACCGAGCGCATCGTCGCCGAGATGCCACACGAGACGCGTCACTGAACGGTCCAGGCCCGACCCGACATCAGGCCGAGAAGATAATCGACCTCATCGGCCCGCCGCTCAGTGGCGCGCCGGGATGGGTTGCACATATTCGCCCCCCGCCGCCTCCGCCTCTTTGAACTGCGCCCGCTTGGGCCCGAGATAGCCGAACAGGAAGGCGGCGACCTTGCGCATCTGGATCTCTTCCGAGCCCTCGGTGATCCGGTAGCGGCGGTGGTGGCGGTAGATGTGCTCGAAGGGCTTGTGGCGCGAATAACCGATGCCCCCATGCACCTGCATGGCCCGGTCGGCGGCCTCGCAGACCAGGCGGTTGGCCCAGTAGTTACACATCGAGACCTTGTCGGAGATCGTCCGCTCGATCTCCTTGTGCTCCATGCGGTCCATGTCCCAGGCGGTTTTGCGGATCAGCAGGCGCAGCATCTCGCACTGGGTCGCCAGCTCCACGAGTGGGAACTGGATGCCCTGGTTGTC
>NZ_JAKFDJ010000140.1:0-2576 GCF_036676215.1 Devosia sp.
CCGATGGCCTTGAAGGCGTCCTTCAGGGCCGCGCCGCTGCCGGGGAGGTAGACGTGCTTCTCGTCGGTGGCGCAGGAGTTCATGACGTCGACGGCGCTCGCATTGCCCCCCAGGGCGAAGCCGACGGTGTAGATGATCACACCTTGGGCCTTCATATTGGTGCAGAGCGTCTTGGCCTGGGTGAAGGCGCTGCCGTTGGTGGCGTTGCAGCTGATCCTACTCCCGCTGCTCGTGCTCCAGGAATCCTTGGAGACCACGCCGTTGCAGTATTGGGTGTTGAACTCGCCATCGGTCATCAGGATCACGACCTTCAGGAGATCGTCGGTCCCATAGGCGGCAGGCTTGCTGGCGGTGGGCCACAGATAGGCGAAGTTCGGCGAGACCATGTACCAGCCCCAGGCCAGGCCGATATGGCCGGCGGTGACGCCGGTGGCGGTGAAGCCGTTGATCTTGTTCTTCAGCGTCGTCTTGCTGGTGCTAAGCGGCTGAATCTCCGAAACGGCCGTGCAATAGCTGGTGGAGGACTGGTAGTTGGGCCCGACAAGCGCGGCGTTGGTATTAGGCGCGGCGTCGGTATAGGCCTCTGCGCCCGTCCGCTCGGTCACGCAGGAGTTGATGGTCCAGTCCCTGTTGTTCCAGTCGGCGTTCTTGAAACGGAACGTCGTATAGGGCGGCACGTCGTTTGTGCCCCGAGTGGGATTCTGACCCGCCTTGGGAGACCCGCGCACGGAGCTGGCGTAGCTGCCGACATTGACCGCCATCGAATAGGGGACGATGGCCATCTTCGAGTAGTAGGGCGTCTGGATGTCCTGGACCACGATGTCGACCAGGTCCTTGGCCGCGGTCTTCATGTCGGTCAGCTTCTGGCCGCTCATCGAGCCAGTGGTGTCGAGCACCAGCGCCACCTCGACGTGGTTCGAGTTACGGACCACCTCCGAGGTGGCTCGGAGGTTCTGCTGGTTCCAGATCTGCGGCGAGATGCCGGGCGGGGTGACGGCCGCGGAACCGACAACCTTGACGCCGTCCAGCACGAAGTTTGATTCAACGATGCTCTCGCCCTCGGGCAGGACCAGGTTGGCGATCAGGGCCGCGTCGCCGATTGTGTCGATCTCGGCGGTGGTGGTGGCCGAGGAGCGGGCTGCGTAGAGCGTGGCTGTATCGAGAGCGTCCTGCAGCTGACCGCGCTGGGTGGTGCTGATGTAGACGTCCACCAGGCCGAGGGTCATCGGCGTGAGCATCAGCAGGGCCACGGCGAAGAACACCGCCGAAGCGCCGCCTTCGTCGCGTGTCATTCGCCGGGCGAAGCCGATCATGGCCCCGCCAAAGCGGGCGAGGCGCCCGCGGATTTGCTTCGAATTCGTGTCCACGCCCGGACCCCCGCTCGTCGGATTCGAGCGAATTTGACAGGTCAGCGTAAACAAACGGGCGCCGGACAAGGTGAATCAAAAACTATTGCCCATCACCCGGAAGGCGAAACGGACCCTGGGCTACGCCTTCACCAACCGCACGTCTCACCCTTGTTCTGGGCGGTCAGCCAGATGTTCAACGGCTTGAAATAGTCGGCCACGGCGCTGGCGTCTGTCTTGGTCTCGCCGGTGAAGGCCGCCAGTTCCTCGGGCCACGGCTTGGAGGCGCCCATTTCCAGCATGGCGTTGAATTTCGCACCCACCTCCTTCTGTCCGTAGACCGAACAGCGATGCAGCGGACCCTTCCAGCCCATCTGGCGGCAGGCCGCGCGCTGGAACTGGAACTGGTAGATGTGGGCCAGGAAGTAGCGAGTGTACGGCACGTTGCCGGGCACATGGTATTTCGCGCCGGGATCGAAGGCGTCGGCGGGGCGCGGTCCGGGCGGGACCAGGCCCTGATACTGCAGCCGCAGCTTCAACCAGTCGTCATTGTAGCGCTCCGGCGGGGTCTGGCCGGAGAACACCTGCCAGCGCCAGCGGTCGACCATCAGGCCAAAGGGCAGGAACGCGATCTTGTCGAGCGCCATCTTCAGCAGGAACGGGATGTCCTCTTCGACCCCCGGCGCCTTGTCCAACAAGCCGATCTGGTTGAGGTAGGTGGGGGTCAGGGCCGAGAGGCCGACGAAGTCGCCGATCGCCTCGTGGAACCCGTCGTTCGCCCCGTTCTTGAACAGGAACGGCTGATCCTTGTAGGCGCGCTGGTAGTAGTTGTGACCCAGCTCGTGGTGGACGGTGTAGAAGTCCTCGCCGTTGACCTTGGTGCACATCTTGATGCGGATGTCGTCGCGGTCGTCCAGGTCCCAGGCCGAGGCGTGGCAGACCACCTCGCGGTCCTGCGGCCGGGTGACCATCGAGCGCTTCCAGAATGTCTCCGGCAGGGGCGCGAGACCCACGGAGGTGTAGAAGCCCTCCCCGGTCTTGACCATCTTCACCGGGTCGTAGCCCCGGGACTCCAACAGCTTGTCGAGGTCGTAGCTGGAGGTCGCGGTCTTCGGCTGGACCACGTCATAGATGTTGCCCCACTGCTGGGCCCACATGTTGCCCAGCAGGTCGGCGCGGATCGGGCCGCTGCGCTTCTGGACCGCGTCGCCGTACTTGTCGTTCAGCCGG
>NZ_JAKFDJ010000141.1:0-2500 GCF_036676215.1 Devosia sp.
GAAACGCCCAAGGGTCCGTTTCCGCGCCATCCGTCCGGGCGCATGGGAGATTTTACCCCAATAGCCCGCTTTGACCGTCGCAGGAACAGCGTCCGTCGAACGAGATCGCGCGAAATCGCGCCCACTGCCGGAATGCTGCTTCAGGAAACCTACAGCCCACTCGCCGTGCGAATCCCTGACCGTTCAGCGTCCCTATTCGATGATCGGACCGTCAGCGCCCGGGCGCTCAGAAAGCACATCATCCCGGACCCGCCACTTGACCTTCACAAAGCGTGGATCATTCCCAAACTCCGCATTCAACTTGGTCATCAGCTCACCGTATGGCTGATTGTCTACGTTGAGCTGCCAGAAGTCGGGGTGGTACACCGTATCCAGAATAAAGACGTCTCCGAGATCTTGAACCTGCATCCAGACTCGCCAACGCTTGGCTTTTACATTGAAGTCCCAGCCGTGCTCCTGCTGATGTTCCGGCGTGGAAACCTCATATCCAAGCTGCTGGAGGCTAGCGGCGATAGCTTCCGCGACGCGGCGTCCGCCGAACTGAATGATCTCGCCGTCTTCCTCGATCATGTCGTCAGGGAAGTTCGCATAGAGCTCAGCGCAGGGTCTTACTCTCAGCCTCACTGCCGCTCCTCCCCAAAGTCGTACATCAATTCGCCACCGCCAGATGTAAGTCCTCCAACGCGCGCCTTGAGCGGTGCGGGGCTGCCGAACCACACGCGGCCGAGCGAGTCATATTTCTTGAAGCCCAGGTCTTTGCCGCTCCAGCGCTCGCCGCCGATCTTTGGAGGCAACCCGGTGCCGCGAAATGAAGGGTCAACCCGAAAATGGAGTTCGTAGAAGTCTCCCCGGCTTATGCCTTCGGGTTTGAGAACATTGAAAGGACCGTCGCTGATCACGCGTGGAAGCGGGCGGCGGCCCAGCCACCGCGGAAGTAAGTAACTTCGCGGCACGAAGTGGTGCCCCATACCAACATAAGGCTCCGCTAGATATGCCGCGGCCGCAGGACTGAACCCCTGAGCCAAGTACTTTTCCGCGCTTGCGGCCTTCGACACTCCGCCCAGCTTGCCGACAGTCTTGGCCAGCGGCCCACCGACCGCCAACGATCCGACGTCAAAGGCCAACTCGCCCTGGTTCTGGCCGATGTCGAAATTGCGTCGAACTTCACCGGAGAATGTCCGCGCCGCCGGCGTGGCCGTCGGGTCCAGATCGGCACGCATCTCGCGGGCCTTGTCTTGAACATCGCGCACGACGCTCTGCGGATTGGAGACGGCTCTCTTCGCATAGCCGCCGATTTCCCGGCCAGCCCCGACGAGTTGAGCCGCCGCCGATTCGCCTGGCGGACTGATCAACTGATCCAGTGGGTTGCCGAGCCGAAGCACGAACGTCGCGCCATCATTGAGGCCTTCCAGAGTGTGCCAGGCGCCTCTTCCCAGGCCCACCACATTTCCCGCCTCGCGTGCTAGCTCGATGCCGACGGCTTTCGCCGTAGGGTTTCGATCGAGCCAGCCGTTGCGGCTCGGCTGCTCGCGGCGAGGGCCAGTCGCCGTTTGGCTCACGGGGGTCGGCGGCTTGGTCGCCACCGGGCCGACGGTGCTTGGCCGTTGTGACTTCGCACGGACCGGGGCGGGCCTAGCGCCTGGCGCCGGCTCCTCAGCCATCAGCTTGGCGCCGTATCGCATGACGTCGCCGCGCGTCTTCAGAACGAGGTCTTCGCCGGCCCTGATCGCGTTGCCAAAGGCTGAATGCGCCCTTGCCACCGCTTCCTGGCCATCATGCTGTTTCTCCCGCCATCTGCGTTCCAAGAACTCAGCCATGGTCTCGCGCCCAGCCATGCAATCCCCTTTTGATTACCCATGCAGCCAGTGTGGGTTGCCAGCCGCTGAGGCGTCTCCACGACAACGGAAGCTCTACCATAGGAGGAGCGGTGAGTCGAACAAAAGAGGAACAATTGTTGGAGGCCTTTTGTCGGCGGGCCCCGAGTGTCGGCCGTCGCTCAGGGGACTCGACAAGCCCGCGCCCCTCGGTTGAATTGCGCGCACGTCAAGTCCGGGGTCCCCATGATCGTTCGCCGCCTGCTCGCCGCAGCCCTCGTCGCCGCGCTGTCCGCGCCGGCCCTCGCCCAGGCCCCGCCGGCCCCGACGCCGCCGCCGGTCCCCACCGAGGCGGGCAAGGCCGAGAGCGAGCCCCGGCCGAACACCTCGGAGCTGAACAAGCCCGTGGCCACGCCGTCGCTCGAGAAGCCGGCCGACAAGCCCAAGTGGGACGTCAACGCCCCCCCGGGACCGACCCGCGAGGTCGCCCTCGACGTGACCTCCGGCACCTGGATGAGCCTGGACGTCAGCCCCGACGGTCGCGAGGTGGTCTTCGACCTGCTGGGCGACCTCTATGTGATCCCGATCGGCGGCGGCGAGGCGCGCGCGCTGACCACCGGCATGGCCTGGGACATGCACCCGGCCTATTCGCCCAACGGCCGCTGGATCGCCTTCACCTCGGACCG
>NZ_JAKFDJ010000142.1:0-3033 GCF_036676215.1 Devosia sp.
TCTCCTTGGCGTCGGCGCTGGCGTAGACCTCGGCCAGGGCACGCAGCACCGAGTTGGAGCCGAAGATCAGGTCGTTGCGGGTGCCGCTGTACTTCACCTGGCCACTCTTGTGCTCCTTGCCCTCGAACAGCTCCGCCTCGGCATCCGCCGCGCTCCACTCGATGCCCATGTCCAGCAGATTGACGAAGAAGTCATTGCTGAGCACGCCGACCTGGTCAGTGAACACCCCATGCTGGCTGCCATCGTGGTTGGCGCCCAACACCCGCAGGCCGCCAACCAGCGCGGTCAGCTCAGGCGCGCTCAGAGTCAGCAGCTGCGCCTTGTCCACCAGCATGGCCTCGGTCGGCACACCGAGCTTGCCCTTGCGGTAGTTGCGGAAACCGTCGGCGAAGGGCTCGAGCAAGTCGAAGGATTCGACGTCGGTCTGGTCCTGGCGGGCGTCGACCCGTCCCGGGGCGAAGGGCACATCCACGCTCACGCCGGCCGCCTTGGCGGCCTGCTCCACCCCGACATTACCGGCCAGCACAATGACATCGGCCAGCGAGGCCTTGCCGGACGCCTTCTGGATCTCCACCAGCTTGGCCAGGGCTTTGATCGCGCGCTGGTTGACCTCCCAATCCTTCTGCGGGGCCAGGGCCAGGCGCGCACCGTTGGCGCCGCCGCGCTTGTCACCGCCGCGGAAGGTCGAGGCCGAGGCCCAGGCCACCGAGACCAGATCGCCCACCGACAGCCCGCAGGCGGCGATCTTCGTCTTGAGGTCGGCGATATCGGCGGCGCTGGGGCTATGCGTAGCGGCCGGCAGCGGGTCCTGCCAGATCAGATCCTCCTTCGGTACTTCCGGGCCGAGGTAGCGGGCCTTGGGCCCCATGTCGCGGTGGATCAGCTTGTACCAGGCGCGGGCGAAGGCGTCGGCGAAGGCCTGTGGATCATCCAGGAAGCGCTTGGAGATCTTGCCGAACTCCGGATCGAAGCGCAGGGTCAGGTCGGTGGTGAGCATGGTGGGCTTGTGGAACTTGCCCGGCACATGGGCGTCCGGAATGATCTCCGGGGCATCCTTGGCGACCCACTGCTTGGCGCCGGCCGGCGACTGGGTCAGCTCCCACTCATACTTGAACAGGTTCTCGAAGAAGTTGTTGCTCCACTGTTTCGGGGTCTGGGTCCAGGTGACTTCGATGCCACTGGAGATACTGTCCTTGCCGTGACCGCTGCCGAAGTCGCTGAGCCAGCCAAGGCCCTGCGCCTCCAGCGGCGCAGCCTCGGGCTCAGGGCCCTTGTGCGACTCGGGGGCGGCACCGTGGGCCTTGCCGAAGGAGTGGCCGCCGGCGATCAGGGCGACGGTCTCCTCGTCGTCCATGGCCATGCGACCGAAGGTGGAGCGGATGTCCTTGGCCGCGAGCATATAGTCGCCGCTGGCGTTCGGCCCCTCCGGGTTCACGTAGATCAGCCCCATGTGGGTGGCGCCGAACGGCGCGCTCAGTTCGCGGTCGTCCTTGACCCGCTCCGGATCGACGCCGAGCCAAGCCATCTCCGCGCCCCAGTTCACATCCAGGTCCGGCTCCCAAACGTCTTCACGACCGGCGCCAAAGCCGAAGGTACGAAAGCCCATGGACTCGAGGGCCACGTTGCCGGCGAGGATGATCAGATCGGCCCAGGAAATCTTCTGGCCGTACTTCTGCTTGATCGGCCACAGCAGGCGGCGGCTCTTGTCGATATTGACGTTGTCCGGCCAGGAGTTCAGCGGTGCGAAACGCTGCTGCCCGCGGCCGCCGCCGCCGCGACCGTCGGTGGTGCGGTAGGTGCCGGCAGCATGCCAGGCCATACGGATCATCTGCGGACCGTAGTGACCGAAGTCGGCCGGCCACCAGTCCTGGCTGTCGGTCATCAGCTTAACCAGGTCCGCCTTGAGCGCCTTGTAGTCGAGCTTCTTGAATTCGTCGGCGTAGTTGAACTTCTCGCCCAGCGGGTTGGACTTTTCAGAGTGCTGATTCAGCAGATCCACACGCAACTGGTTCGGCCACCAATCCCTGTTGGTAGTACCGCCGCCAGCGACATGATGGAACGGGCATTTACCTTGGTTCGACATTGCTCTCTCCTCTCTCCTCAGCGGGTCGGTCCCATCGACTGCGGCCGACGATAGAACAAGACTAGACCCGCTTCGATAGACCAACCAATTTATGAAGCGTAACGGCCCGATAGTTTTTATCTTTCATCGTCCCCACAAAAAACGGCCCGCCAGAACCCGTTTTTCCGCTCGCCAGACTCAGGCAACGAACTGGAAGCCGACGAAGGCCAGGCCTGCGGCAATCAAGGTGTAGGGCAGCTGGGTCAGCGCATGGCTGACCAGGTTGCAACCCGCGCCCTGGACGGCGAGGACGGTCGAGTCGCTGTAGAAGCAGGCCTGGCTGCTGAAGGCCGACGCCGAAAGCACGGCGCCGATCACCAGCGGGATATTGGCATACGGGGAATTGGCCAGCGGCATCACGATGGGAATGGTCACCACGTAGATGCGCCAGGCAGAGCCGGTAGCGAACGCCAGCGCGGCCATGGCCACGAACACCAAGGCGGGAAGCAGTCCGGCGCTCATGTGGCGCAGGGAACCTTACCCTAGCCTCGCCACGAACATGATATCGAACGCCGCGTGCGGAATATTAGCCATAGCACAGATAAAAAAACCGGGCCTAGGCCCGGTTCTTTCTACAACCTGCAACTTACTCGGCAGCTTCTACTGCGCCGCCGACCGGACGGTCGACCAGCTCAACATAAGCCATCGGAGCGTTGTCGCCCGCGCGGAAACCGCACTTGAGGATACGCAGGTAACCGCCCTGACGGGTGGCGTAGCGCTTGCCCAGGTCGTTGAACAGCTTGCCGACGATGGCTTTCGAACGAGTACGGTCGAAGGCCAGACGACGGTTGGCAACGCTGTCTTCTTTAGCCAGAGTAATCAGCGGCTCGGCAACGCGACGCAGCTCTTTGGCTTTCGGCAGAGTAGTTTTGATCAGCTCGTGCTCGAACAGCGATACCGCCATGTTCTGG
>NZ_JAKFDJ010000143.1:0-2414 GCF_036676215.1 Devosia sp.
CAGGAAGCGTTCAACGCCATCGGCGCAGTGGTCGTGGGCAGCCCGCCTGAAGAACTGGACGCTATCGTGAAGCGCGAAATTGTGATGTGGAAAGGGCTGGCGAAAGAGGCCAATATCAAGGTCAACTAAGAAACGTCCATACAGGGATTCCGCTAGTGGCCGTTACAGTGCCGAAAGCGGAATCCTGCGCTTTCTCTTTCTATACGTCCAGGTCGCTATCCCGCTGCACCAGGTAAATCAGCACCAGGGCTATGGTCACCAGAAAGCGGAATGCACTCGGCACGCCATTCCACTGGTCGGACATCCACATTCCAAACCATTCTCCGCCTATCGACATGAAGCCTACCTGCCATACAAAAAAGCCCAGCGACAAGCCGCAGACGGCCATATTCTTGGCCCGGTTGAAGTCCCCGGCGGGTGACTTCACTTGTTTTAGCAGTTGGTAAACGCCCGCCCAGCAAAGCAGGGCGGTCAAGGCTTCAAGGGCGATAATGAAAACATACGCGGCATGGTGCAGGATCGGCAGTTGGATCGCCCGGTAATGTATCGTCGCCGTGGGGAAAATCGTGTCCATCAATAAGACATGCCGGACAAACTCGAAGTTGCTGCCATAGTCCGTCATGTTGCCGAACGCAACCAATGACGCAAAAAGCGCAATGGCGGCGACGAATCCTATTTTTGAGTATCGGATAAGCATTTCTTCATCACGCTTGTTGCGTTTCAATGGATGAATCTTGGGAAGCACATCGGCCGAGCCGTCTTTGGCGTGCACCCGATCATAGCTGAACTGCAGGCCCGGCCAGAACTCAATGATGCTCAAACGCCACAACACAGCAAGAAGTCCACACCGCAATATCTCCCCACGATAAAATCCTGCCGCGTCACTACCCGACAACATCAGAATCATCGTGAAACAATTTTATACCCGGCAGGGCGAGCAGCATCGCGCGAAACGCGAATTTTCCATCAACAGTTTGCCTGCCGGTCTGCTGCAAAGCGTCGGTTTTGTCGCGTGCTTCGCGTCCATTGGCGCGATCATGGCGGCGCCTGCGCGGGCTGACGAGAGCGTTTACATTGTTAACCGGGGCGTCGACGGCCGCGATGGTGAAATGGGTATCACATCGCCCTCTGCAACCCCAGGTGAGGACGCGAAGTCTTCGGTCTGGACTCAGCGGGGAGCAATCCTTGGCGCAGGATCGTCGGCCCTTGAGATTGGTTCTGTCGGGGGGGCGGGCGGCTCCGACTATTCCAAGCGCTTATTTCATAATTTGCCGGGAGAGCGCGGCGGCAGCGGTGGCCGGGTAACGCTTACCGTAGCGCCATCCGCCGAGGTTTCGGGAACGCTCTCTTCGACGTTGGACAAACCGCTGATCCATGTTTATTCAATAGGCGGCACGGGCGGGGTGGGATACACGTCATGGTTCGAGAGCGGGGGCGGCATCGCTCGCGGCGGCGATGGCGGGGCGGTTACCGTGAACATTGCTTCGCGGGTCACCGCCGTAAGCGAGTCGGCTGCGCGCACGCGGGCCCTGCCTGCTATCAAGGTGGTTTCCCAGGGCGGCGCGGCTGGCATCGGCAAGAACGGCGCGCAGTCTTCCGACGGCACCTATGAAGGCCGGGTCGACACTGACCGCGGTGGTTCCGGCGGACAGGTTACCGCAACCTTTGAAAAAAGCGCACACGTCAGCGTGACCGGGGCGCTGGCCCCGGCGGTATCCGTCAGCTCTCTGGGCGGAAACGGGGGGCGCGCCACCAACAGCGGCGGTTATCCGTCAAACAGTGGGGACGGTGGAAATATAAGCTTCACGAACCGGGGAACGATCACGTCCAACGGAAGCACATCGGCCGCGGTCATTCTGCAAAGCGCGGGCGGCGCTGGCGGCAACGGCGCCAGTGGCGCCTTCACTTCCGGCACGCCGGGCGGCCAGGGCGGCGCCGGCGGCGTCGTCAAGGCGCTCAATGGCGGCTCGATCGCCACGCGGGGCGACTACAGCTTCGGCGTCATGGCGCAGTCAGTGGGCGGCGTAGGAGGAAGCGGCGGTGGCGCCGCCTTCGTGTCCGGCGGGGATGGCGGCGGCGCAGGCCTTGGGCAGCTGGTTTCAGTGACCAACCACGGAACTATAACGACCACGGGTGTCGGCGCAACGGCGATCATGGCGCAAAGCATAGGCGGCGGCAGCGCCCTGGATGCATTCCACGCCACCCATCCGGCCATCAGCCAAGGCGGTGGTTCGGGCGGCGGCAGCGGCATCCTGCCTTTCACCAGCGGCGGCTCGGGCGGCCTGGGCGGTGTCGGCGGCAATGTGATGGCCGAGCATCGCGGAACGATCAGCACGGCGGGCGATTCCGCCTATGGCGTCCTGCTGCAAAGTATCGGTGGCGGCGGGGGCACGGGCGGCGCGGCGTCAAGCTCC
>NZ_JAKFDJ010000144.1:0-18848 GCF_036676215.1 Devosia sp.
TTTGACGCTGGCCGCGCCGCGCGCATCGGTCCGCCCGCCGATGGCGCTTATCCCCCCGGAGAAGGGGACGCAGAACCGGCGGATGCGGGGGCTTACCGCCGCCCCGAACAAACTAATCCCCGCCTGCGCCTGCTCTAGTACAATGGGCCCATCACCCCGCATGGGCGGCCTGCAGGCGAACAGTGGCGGGGTGAGCCGGGTGGGGGCTTTGCCTCTCCCACAGGTTCGAGAGCCGGCCGCACGTGGCGAGCGACCATCGTGCGCGATAACCGGCGCTGTTCCAAAAACCGGCGCCCCGAGGCGGTTATCGTCTCGTTTTACCAATACCAGAGGCGGTCGCTGCCTCGGGGCCCGTCCGCCGTCCATGAGGGCTATGCCCGAATGGCGCAAGTCTACCCGGAGGCGCCGCGCGCCGTCCGGCCCAGCCGGCTGCCTTGTTGCCGGGGCGCTATGCGTGCTACAAGACAAGATACGTTTTCAGCCTTGCACGGCTTGCCACGCGGCGAACCCCCAATCTTGCGAACGTTTTATGCAATCCCGTGTGCATGTTGCCGCGGGAGTAACGCTCGTTCGCAAACGTCCGGGCTTTTCGGGATCGCTATCATGGCCATCAACGGCACCGTCAAATTCTTCAATTCCACCAAGGGCTTCGGCTTCATTCAGCCGGATGACGGCAGCGCCGACACCTTCGTGCATATCTCGGCTGTCGAGCGTGCGGGCCTGTCGGGCCTCAATGAAGGCCAGAAGGTCTCCTTCGAAGTCGAAAAAGGCCGCGACGGCCGCGCCAGCGCGACGAACCTCTCGGTTCTCTAGTCCATCAGCGGGCCGCCGCCCCTCATCGGGCGGCGCCTCGCACCTCTGGAGACTAACCCATGCACAAGTACAAAATCGGCCAGACCCTCGATCTCCTGCCCAATCGCGGTTCGTCCAGCCGCAAGGCCGGCGAATGCAAGATCGTTGCCCTGCTCCCCTATGAGGGGCACGTCATCCAATACAAGGTGCAGTCCGTCACCGAGACGCATCAGCGCATTGTCAGCGAGAACGACCTGCAGCTCAACGCCGCCCGCGTCTGAGCCCTTGCCGCCGGCGCGCCCGGCGGCCTAGATATCCCCGCATGTTGGGGAGCCCTTATAATGACCACGCTGAGCGACTTCACCCTGCCCTTGCTGGGCGGCAAGCCGCAGCCTTTGTCCGCCTATGCCGGCAAGGTGGTGCTGATCGTCAACACCGCCAGCAAATGCGGCCTCACCCCGCAATATGCGGGTCTCGAGGCGCTGTGGCAGCAATATGGGGAGCGGGGCCTCGTGGTGCTGGGCTTTCCCTGCAACCAGTTTGGCGGGCAGGAGCCGGGCGCGGCCGGCGAGATCGCCGAATTCTGCGAGATCAATTACGGCGTGAGCTTTCCCATTTTCGCCAAGCTCGACGTCAACGGCCCGGCCGAGCACCCGCTCTACACCTGGCTCAAGGCTGGCCAGCCCGGCGATGTCGAATGGAATTTCACCAAATTCCTCATCGGACGGGATGGCCAGGTCGCCGCCCGCTTCGCCTCCGATGTGGAGCCCATCCACCTCACCGCGGCAATCGGGCAACAGCTCTAGCCCCAATCCTTCGCCTTCGGAACGAACCTTGCACAGACCCGTTGATGGGCCACGGGGCGGAAATAACCGCGCGGCGCCTCCCGGCCCCGCGTTCCGCAAGCAAGAAGGGCTCAGGCCCTCCGATACGAAGGAAATAATAACATGAAGAAGATCCTTTTGGCCTCCGTGGCCGCACTTTCGCTCGCCGCCGCACTCCCCGCCTTCGCCCAGGACAAGGTCGTCGCCGTTGAATCCGGTTCCAATGCCGAAGCCGGCGCTGTCATCGGCGCCACTGGCGGCGGCACCGGCGGCGCCGTTCTCGGCTTCTTCCTCGGCGGCCCCATCGGCGCCGTGATCGGCGGCTTTGCCGGCGCCACCATCGGTGCCGAAGCCGGCATTGAAACCTCCTCGATCGAATTTGTCGCCGCCAACCCGGTCGAGCCGATCTATTTCGACGGCGGTGCCGAAATCGGCTACGTGGTCCCCGCCGAGGTGACCGTCTACCCGATCCAGGGCGACGACCAGTACGGCTATGTCTACGCCAATGACCGCGTCTGGATCGTCGATCTGGAAACCCGCGCCTTCGTGCAGTCGCCGGGCTACCTGGTGCCCCAGACCACCGCTGACTTCGCCATGGCCAACCCGGTCGCATCGGCCGAGGTCGAGGGTGATGTCGTGGTCGGCTATGTGCTGCCCGAAACCGTCCAGCTCACCCCGGTGCCGGACTCGCGCTATTCCTATGTCTATGTCGGCGATCGCCCGGCTTTGGTCGACGGTAGCAGCCGCACCGTCGTCTGGCTGAACTAAGCCGCTAATACGCCGCCCGGGCTTGCGCCCGGGCGGCTTTGCTTTGACCGGCCAGGAGTTTGCACGATATACAAAGCCCAATTGGGCGGAGGTGCAGATGGCCGACATTCTCGAATATTGCGAAGGGCTCAAGCAGGTCAGCTTCAAGCCCGGCACGGTGATGCTGCCCGAGGGCGAGCGGCTGGGCCGGCTCTATGTGCTGGTCGAGGGACAGGTCGAGGTTATCCGCGAACGCACCCAGGTGACCCATGTCGACGAGCCCGGCTCGATCTTCGGGGAAATGGCAGTGCTGCTCGACATGCCCCATTCCGCCACGGTCAAGGCACTGTCGGCCGTCACCGCCTATGAAATCCCCGATGCGCTGACCTTTCTCGACAGCCGCCCGGAATTTGCCCTCCACATTGCCACCATGCTGGCCCGGCGCCTCTATTACACCACCTCCTATCTGGTCGATCTGCAGCAGCAGGCCGCCGGTAAGCGGCAGGATCTGGACCTGGTCGACGCCATCCTGGCCACGCTGGTCGAGCCGGCCGATATCAAGAAGCGTCAGAAGGCCTGAGCCGTGGTCGATAGCAAACCGGCCCTCACCATCACCTATTGCACGCAGTGCAATTGGCTGCTGCGTTCCGCCTGGATGGCGCAGGAGGTGTTGTCCACCTTCAGTCTCGAAATGGGCTCTGTGACACTCATTCCAGGCACGGGAGGCATCTTCGAGATCAGCCTCGATGGAGCGTTGATCTGGGAGCGCAAGCGCGACGGCGGCTTCCCCGACGTCAAGCAACTCAAGCAGATGGTGCGTGACCGCATCGATCCCGAGCGCAGCCTGGGCCATATCGACGGCCACAAGGCAGCCGGTTCGGACTGAGCGGGCGCGCACTGGACATCCCTGCCTCGCCCCGGTCTTATCCGGCCATGATCGACGCCACCCGATTCCCCGATGTGATGCTGCTGACAGCGGGCAGTGACAAGGCCCTGTGGCCGGTCGCCGGCCTGCCGCTGGTCGAGCGCGTCATGGCCAATGCCAAGGCAGAAGGGGCCAAACGCTTCGTGGCCAATGGCCTGCCCGGCGATACCGGCGTGCTCGCCCATTTCGGTGGCCTCGTCAAAGTCAGCCGCGAGGAAGTCCCGCTTGGCAGCGGTGGCGGCGTCAAGCAGGCCCTGCCCATGCTGCATGCCGATCCATTCCTGGTCATGCGGCCCGATAGCTTCTGGCCGGCGGGCAGCGACGCTCCATTGCAGCGCATGTTAGCCCGATATGCGTCACAGGAGGATATCGTCCTGCTTTGCGTGCATCCGCGCCATGCCGTCGGCTTTGCCCGCAGCCACGATTTCTGTCTGTCGCCCCAGGGCCTGATCACCCGCGACTATGGCGCGCCGGTCATCCATTCCGGCGTTGCGCTGCTCGGCAAGAGCCTCTTCGCCGCGACACCGGACGGCGCATTCTCCCTTGAGGATCTGTTTGACGCGGCTCTAGAGCGCGAGACGCTGCACGGCGTCGTGCTGGATGCGCCATGGTTCAATATCGGCGACGCGGCGGGGCTGGCTGAGGCCGAGCGGCGGCTCGCGCCATGACCGTCTTCTCCATTGCACCGCACGCGAAATTCCTGCGCCTCCTGGCCGAGAAGGTGAGCGATGGAACACTGCTCTCAGGGGCCGATCGCAATCATCCGTTCTGGCTGAGCGATGTCACCATTGTAGTACCAACCCGCCGCGCCAAATCGGCGCTGGCGGAGGAATTTGCCAGGCTGGGCCATGGCCTGCTGCCCGATATTCGCACTTTCGGTGGCGAAGTCGAGGACGAGGAACCCTTCCTGCCTCCCTTCGACGCCTCCACGCCGCCGCCATCGGCTACCCCGCTCGAGCGGCGACTGGCGCTGTCGAATCTCGTTGATCAATGGGCCGGTTCCACCGCCGGCCAGCGGGCCTTTTCCAGTCCACCCACGGCCGGCGAAATCCTCTCCATGGCCGATTCGCTCGGGCATCTGATCGATGACCTGCTGACCGAGGAGCGGGCCGCCGCCGATATCCGTGCCATCATCCCCGAAATCGAGGCCAATCTGGGCGAATACTGGCAGCAGACGCTGACTTTTCTCGATATCGCCCTGACGTTCTGGCCCGCGCATTTGGATGCGCGGGGCAAGGCCGATATCGCCGCTCTGCGCGGCCAGCGGCTCGACCGGCAGGCGCAGGCGGCGGCTTTGGTCTATGGCGACCGTCCCGTGATCGCCGCCGGTTCCACCGGGTCCATTCCCGCCACGGCCCGCCTGCTCAAGGCCATCAACGCGCTGCCGCGCGGCGCCGTGGTGCTGCCCGGCCTCGATTGCACCATGAGCGCGGCGGACCACGCCGCGTTGCTCGACGACAACAACAATCCGCATGGCCATCCGCAATATGGCCTCGCCAAGCTGCTGCGCCTGCTCGGCACCAGCGCCCAGTCGGTGACCGAACTGGCGCCCGTCGACAACCTGCGTACCACGTTGGTCAATCGCGCATTGGCGTTGACCAAGGATACCGCCCAATGGTCCGGCCAGCGCCTGATGGGTCTGGAAGTGGGCATGGCCTGCGAGGGCCTGTCCGTCATCAAGGCGCGCAACGAAGATGAGGAGGGCCGCGCCGTGGCGCTGGCCGCCCGCCAATGGCTCGCCAACGACAAAACCATCGGCATCGTCACGCCAGATCGCAACCTCGCCCGCCGCATCGCGGCCGAACTTAAACGCTTCGACATCCTCGTCGATGATGCCGCCGGCACGCCGCTGTTCCAGTCCGCCGCCGGGCGACTCCTGCGGCAGATACTGACCCTTGCCACCGGCAATTGCGCCCCGATCGATCTCGTCGCCCTGCTGCGCAATCGCGCCGCCTTGTTCGGCCTGCGGCGCGCCGAGATCGCCACGCTGGCCGACGATATCGAACTGGGCCTGCTACGCGGGCAGCGCCCCAATCCCGGCCTTGTGGGCCTGCGCGCCTTGCTCAGCGCCAATGTCGGCAAGGTGACCGAGCACGTCGCCCGACGCCTTTACCCCAACCAGGCCGAAGCCATCGAGGCGCTGTTTCTGCGCATCGAGGCGGCGCTGGCGCCGCTCCTGACCCTGTTGGCCGAACGCCGCATCAAGGCCGGCGCCCTCGCCGTCGCGATCTGCGCCGCCTTCGATATTGTCTCCGACGGCGCCGACATTCCCGGCCGCAAGGAACTGGCCGATTGGGCCGGCCAGATGAGCGCTCTGGCCGATGAAGGTCACAGCTTTCCCCCGCAAGGGCTCGAGCGGGTGCTGCTGGCGCTGATGGCCGGTTTCCAGGTCCGCACCCGCGACGAACGCCGCGCCGACATCGCCATCTGGGGCCAGCTCGAGGCCCGCCTGCAAAATCCGGACCTGCTGATCCTCTGTGCCCTCAACGAGGACAAATGGCCCGAGACCGCCGATCCCGGTCCTTGGCTCAGCCGCGGCATGCGGCTGGCCGCCGGCCTCGAACCACCCGAGCGCAAGCAGGGCCTCGCCGCCCACGACTTTGCGCAAGGGTTGGGCAACGAGACCGTCATCATCGCCTATGCCGACCGGGTCGGCACCAGCCCGGCGCTGCCCAGCCGCTTCGTGCAGCGGCTCGAAGCCTTTGCCGGGGAAGAAAGCGCCAAGGCCTGGCAGCAGCGCGGCCACATCTGGCTCGATCAGGCCCGCCGCATCGATGCCGTCGCCGAGACCCGCGCCGCCGGCCGTCCGGCGCCCAATCCGCCCGCCGCGTTGCGGCCGCGCCAGCTCTCGGTCACCGAGATCGAAACGCTGATGCGCTCACCCTACGATATCTATGCCAAGCACATATTGCGCCTGCGCCAGCTCGATGCGTTGGGCGAAACCCCCGAGGCGCGCGAGCGCGGCACCATCATCCATGATGTCCTGGCCCGCTTCGTCATCGAGGGGCATGACGTCATGGCGCCCGATGCCTTCGACCGGCTCAAGCGTTTCGCCTTCGAGGCATTCTCCGGGCTCGAGGGCATTGCCGAGCGCCGCGACATCTGGCTGCGCCGCTTCGAGACGGCGGCGCGGCAATTCCTCGATTTCGAGCGCGAGCGTAACCCCGAAGTGCGCCAGCGCCATGCCGAGATCGACGGGCTCTGGCCCCTGCCCACCGGCTTCACCCTCAAGGGCCGGGCTGACCGCGTCGACGAAATGGTCGACGGCACGGTGCATATCCTCGATTTCAAGACCGGCTCGGTGCCGGCTCCCGGCGCGATGAAGGCCTTCGAAGCCCCGCAACTGCTGCTCGAGGCGGAAATGGCGCGGGCAGGGGCGCTGGCTGGCCTGCCCCCCGCCGACAGTTCGGCGCTCACCTATATCAAGATCGGCCTCGGCCCCGAGGCCTTCAGCCCCAGGCCCTTCTCGCTGGGCGAGGGCCACACCATCATGAGCGCCGCCGACGAAATTTCCCACCGCCTGCAGCGCCATGTCGACCTCTTCCTGTTCCGCGACACGCCCATGCCGTCGCGGCTCCTGCCGCTCAAGACCCAGCGTTTCCCCGGCGCCTATGACCATCTCGCCCGCATGGACGAGTGGACCGCCGTGGACGATGAGGAGGAGGACCTGTTTTGAGCAACGAGCGCGGCAAACCCGTCATCTCCCCGCAGACCCGCGCCAGTCAGGCGCAGGCGGCCGATCCGAAGCTGTCGATATGGGTCGAGGCCAATGCCGGCTCAGGCAAGACCTTCGTGCTCACCCGACGTGTATTGCGCCTGCTGCTGGCCGGTGCCCGGCCGCAATCGATCCTCTGCCTCACCTATACCAAGGCCGCCGCCGCCGAAATGCGCGGCCGCGTCGCCAAGGAATTGGCCCGCTGGGCCACGCTCCCCGAGCCCGATCTGGTCAGGGAACTCAAGGAAGTGGAGGGTTCGGCCTATAGGCCCGCCCTGATCGAGCGCGCCCGTACCCTCTTCGCCCAGGCATTGGATACGCCTGGCGGGCTCAAGATCGTCACCATCCACGCCTTCTGTGAAAGCGTGCTGCATCGCTTTCCGCTCGAGGCCGGCGTGCCCTTCGATTTCAAGGTGATCGAGGACGAGGAGCGCAGCCAGCTGCTGACCCAGACCCGCGAGGCTGTTCTGGCCGCCGGATTGCGCGGCGAGGGCGCCACCGCGGCGGTGGAGACGCTCTTTGGCCTGCTCAGCGATTTCGCGCTCAGCGAGGCTGTGGAACTTGCCCTGGGCGACGCCCGCAAGCTCAAGACCGTGCTGGCCAAGCCGGAAATCTCCAAGGCCAACCTGCGCCAGCTGCTTGGCGCGCCGCAGCCGCGCCCCAGCCAGCTTATCACCGCCGCCATTGTCAGCGAGCGGCTGGTCGGTGCCGCCGATGTCGACCGGCTCATCGCCTTGGGCGGCAAAGCCATGGCCAACAAGCTGCGGGCGCTCGACGCCCATGCGCCGCGCCCCGAGGACTGGCGCGTCGCCTTCCTCACCAATGACGACGTGCCGCCCGCCAACTTCCCCGGCAAGGCGCTGGAAAAGGCCGATCCAGCCTTGGCCCGGCTGGCGCTGGCCGAGGCGGAGCGGCTGGCCGCGCTCATGGAAGAGCGACGCACCAGCCTCGTCATCGAGCGCAGCGAGGCCCTGCTCGACGTGCTGGCGCTGATCGCCGGCAAGTATCAGGGACACAAGCGCGCCCGCTCGCTGCTCGATTTCGACGACCTCATCGAAAAGATGGGCGACCTGCTCGAAAACGCCGAGGTCGGTCCCTGGGTGCAATACAAGCTCGATGCCGGTATCGACCATATCTTGGTCGATGAAAGCCAGGACACCAATCCCCAGCAATGGCGGGTGGTGAAGGCCATCGCCGCCGAATTCTTCGACGGCGCCGGCGACATCACGCGGCTGCGCTCGCTCTTCGCGGTGGGCGACCAGAAGCAGTCGATCTATTCCTTCCAGGGCGCCGAGCCGCGCCTGTTCGGGGAAACCGGCGACCTGTTCCGCCAGCGGGCCAGCGTGGTCAATGTACCCTTCGCGCCCCTGCGCCTGCATATGAGCTTCCGCACCTTGCCCGAAATTCTGCTGGCGGTGGACAAGGTCAGCGACCAGCCCGAAATCCAGGATGCGCTTCTGGCGCGCGCAAAGGTACATCACGACACCGCCCGCCCCACCACCGGTGGCAGCGTCACCCTGTGGCCCCCGGTGCAGCAGGCCCCGGCCGATACCGGCGCCCGCGCCTGGCCGGAGGAGCCTGCGACCGGCGGCGATCTCACCGCGCCGCGCCAGATTGCCCTGCGCATCGCCCGGGAAATCCGGTCCTGGATCGATACCAAGCGCCCGCTGGCCCATCGCGGCCGCCCGGTGCGGCCCGCCGATATCCTGATCCTGGTGCAGTCGCGCGGCGCCGTGTTCCAGGAGATCATCCGAGCACTGCGGCAGGAAGGCCTGCCCACCCCCGGCGCCGACCGGCTGGCCGTCTCCAAGCACATCGCTGTCATGGACCTGCTGGCGCTCTGCGACGTACTGCTCAACCCCGCCGATGACCTGCAACTGGCGGCGCTCCTGCGCTCGCCGCTGTTCGATCTCTCCGAAGAAGACCTCTTCGCCTTGGCCCAGCCCCGCGCCAAGGGCGAAACCCTGTTTCAGGCGCTCAAGGCCAGCACCATCCCAGCCTGTGCCGCCGCCTATGACCAGCTTTCGCTCTGGCGCGGCGCGCTCGATTTCGAACGCCCCTTCGAATTCCTGACCACCGTGCTCTACGCCGAGGGTGGCCTGCGCCGCTTCCATGAGCGCCTGGGCGATGAGGTCGACGAGGTCTTTGCTGAACTGCTCGAACTGGCTTTGGCCCATGAGCAGGGCGACCAGCCCTCGCTGCAGGGCTTCGTCGCCGAAATGCGTCGCAGCGAGGTCTCGATCAAGCGCGAACTGGCCGAGGCCGGCACCGGGGTGCGGGTCATGACCGTGCATGGCGCCAAGGGCCTTGAAGCCCCCATCGTCATCCTCGCCGATGCCGCCAGCAAGCCGCAGGGCAACCAGACCAACCGTCCGGTCTATCTGCTGAGCGAGGCGCCCGGGCCGCTGCTGGTGCATGCCTCGGGCAAGAAATCGCATGTGCCCCAGAGCCGCACGGTGCGCGACGGCGTCGAGGCCAATCTGGGCAAGGAATACTGGCGCAAGCTCTATGTCGCCATGACCCGCGCCGAGGACGAGCTCTACATCACCGGCGCCCTCACCCCGGGCCGGACCATCGACAACCAGCTCGACGGCACCTGGTACCAGGCCATCGAACGCGCCCTGCGTGCCGACAGCGAAAGCTGCCTCGATGCTGAAGGGCTGGAGACCGCACTGATCTACCCCCGCGAACGGGTGGCGCCGCAGCCGGTCAAGCGCCTTGCCGATGTGGTGCCCCTGGCCAGCCAGCCCATGGCCTTTGACCCGGTGCCCGCGCCGCCAGTCGTACCGCTGGTCTCGCCGTCTCTTGCCGGCGAGCGTGTAGCCCCCCTCGTGGCGCTCGACGGCCTTGCCGAGCTGGCGCGCGACGCCGATCTGGCCCGCAAGGAAGGCATCGCGCTCCATGCCTTGCTGCAACATCTGGGTCGGCTCGATCCGGATATGCGGCCCGCAATCGCCCTCAAGGCCCTGGATGCCCTGCTGCCCGATGTGCCCGCCGAACACGCCCGCATCGGTGCCAAGGCCCTTTCCATCCTCGCTCGCCCTGCACTTGCGTCCATCTTCGGCCCCGCCAGTCGCGCCGAAGTGCCGTTCCTGCTGAACGCAAAACGTGATGGGCACCCCATTCGTTTGACGGGGAGGATCGATCGGCTGGTGGTTGACGAAGGGGGGGTAACGGTGGTCGACTACAAGTCCGATGCGTCGGTGCCCGGGGGGCCGGGCGACGTGCCGGGGAACTATCTTACCCAGCTCGGATTGTATGCGTTGGTTGCAGGTCAGCTTTTCCCGGGACGGGCCGTACATGCGGCTATACTGTGGACACAACTGGAATCATTGATGTTTCTGCCCTCAGACATTCTGGCGGCGGCGACAAGGGGCTTCACCATGCGGTGAGCGAACTTGCCCCTGGGCTGGACTCTCCCCAGCTTTAGGCGCACAGAGACCGCCGCTTTCAACCCAAAGGCAACAACATGACCACTCACGTTTCCGACGCCAACTTCGGCGAGGAAGTCCTCAACTCCAAAGAGCCAGTTCTCGTGGATTTCTGGGCAGAATGGTGCGGACCGTGCCGCGCAATCGCTCCCGTGCTCGACGAGCTCTCCACCGAGCTGGCCGGCCGGGTCAAGATCGTCAAGCTCAATGTCGATGACAATCCGGGTACCGCCAGCAAGTATGGCGTGCGCTCGATTCCGACCATGATCCTGTTCAAGGGTGGCGAAGCCGCCGACATGAAGATCGGGGCCGGCACGCCCAAGGCGGGCCTGACCAAGTGGCTCGAGAGCCACGCCGCCTGATTTTCGCGACACGAATTTTGCATGACACCGCTGGGGCGACCCGGCGGTGTTTTCATTTGTGAGTGTTCTTGGAAAAGCAAACTCCCGCGTCCCCATACGCCACATTTGCATGCCTTCACATGCCCACCGACTCTCTCTAGTCTTCATCGTTCCTTACCGATGGAGACACCTGATGGCCCAGCACGTGACCGATGCTGATTTTGCAACCGAAGTGCTGGCCTCCGACCGGCCGGTGCTGGTGGATTTCTGGGCCGAATGGTGCCCGCCTTGCAAGGCAATGGCCCCGACCATCGACGAACTCGCCGAAACGCTGGCCGAGACCGTCAAGATCGTCAAACTCGATGTCGACAGCAATCCTGGCATCACGGTCGCATACAATGTGCGTTCCATGCCCACGCTGATCGTGTTCAAGAACGGCCAGCCGGTCGACCTCAAGGTCGGCGCCGGCCAGTCGCGCGTGCAGCTCATCAAATGGCTGGAAAGCCACGCGGCCTGAGGCAAAGCTTCTGAGGTAGCTTCGGTCGCCGGTCGGCACTTCGCCTCCGGCTGCTTTTGCGCCTTGCGTCTGTTACACAGGAAAAAACAAGAATCCTGGAGGACGCAACTTGGCCCCGATCGACCTTTCCGCCGCGCCGTTTCATCTCGACGACGCGGCAATCGCCTGGGTCGCGGCCACGCGTGACGGACTATCCCCGCGCGACAAGCTGGCGCAGCTCTTCGTGCTCCTGGCGCGGGGGACACCGGAGGAAGTGGCCGGCGAGGTCAGGAGCTTCAAGCCCGGCGGCATCACCCGCATCTATTCGGACGACCTCGATGCCGAAATCGGCCTGGCAAGGGCGCTTGGCGCCAGCAATGCCATACCGCTGCTGATCAGTGCCGATCTCGAAGGCAGCCGCATGAGCCTGCCTTTCGGCACCAGCATACCCAACCCGCTGGGACTGGCCGCCGTCGACGACGTCGCGGCGACCACCGCCATCTCCACCATCATGGCCCGCGAGGCCACGGCCGTGGGGCTCAACTGGAGCTTCACCCCGGTCATCGACATCAATGCCGCCTGGCGCAGCGCCATTGTCGGCACGCGCTCCTATGGCAGCGACATTGACAAGGTCGAACGCCACGCGCTGGCGCAGATCGCCGCCTTTCAGGCCAATGGCGTTGCCGCCACGGTCAAGCATTGGCCCGGCGAAGGCTTTGACGACCGCGACCAGCATCTGGTCACCACGGTCAATCCGCTCACCATGCCACAATGGGAGGCCAGTTTCGGCCGGCTCTACCGCAAGGCCATCGCCGAGGGCGTGCTGAGCATCATGTCCGCCCACATCGCTTTGCCTGCCTTCGTCCGCGCCCTCGACCCCGATGCGGGCGCCGAGGCCTATCGCCCGGCCTCGCTCAGCCGCATCCTCAACCAGGACCTGCTACGGCGCGAGCTGGGCTTCAATGGCCTCATCGTCTCGGACGCCACGCCCATGGCCGGCATGGGTGACTGGGGGCCGCGCGACGTGGTGCTGCCCGAGGTGATCATCGCCGGCTGCGACGTGATCCTCTTTTCCGACGATGCCAATGGCGACCTGATGCGCCTGGTCAAGGCCGTGGCCGATGGACGCCTGAGCCAGGAGCGGGTGGACGAGGCGGTGACGCGCATCCTCGCCCTCAAGGCTGCCCTGGGCCTCCACAAGGAACGGGCCGAGCCCAGTATCGAGGCAGCGCGGCGCGTGGTGGCGACCGAGGAAAGCCGGCTGTTCGCCGAGGGCGTCACCGCCCGGGTGCCGACCCTGGTCAAGGATGTCAACAAGCTGCTGCCGCTCTCGCCGGCCAAACACAAGCGCGTACTGGTCTTTTCGGGCGGAGTCGTCCTGCCCTTCGTGCCCCATCCGCTTCCCCTCAGCCTGCCGGACCGGCTGGAAAAGGAGGGCTTTGCGGTCACCGTCCATGTGCCCGGCATGGAGATCGACCCCAGGGATTTCGACCTCGTACTCTATCTCCTGGCCGAGGAAACCCTGCTGACCCGGGGACGCATTTTCCTCGACTGGCACAAGCTCACCGGCTCGGTCTTCGGCGCCATGCACCGCTTCTGGCATGACCTGCCGACGCTGATGATCTCCTTCGGCTATCCCTATTATCTCTACGACGCGCCGCGCGTGCCCGCCTATGTCAATGCCTATGGCTCCAGCGAAGCGCTGCAGGCGGCGGTTGTTGAAGCCATCATGGGGCGGGCGCCGTTTGCGGGAACCAGCCCGGTCGACCCCTTCGTCGGGAGCGAGCAGGGCAGGTATTGAGGCAGCATTAGTCCGGCGGCGTGCCGTTGCGCGCCAGGACGTCGCCCGCCAGATAGAGCGACCCGCAGATCAGCACGCGGACATTGGGCTGGGCCGCAGCGGCTTTCAGCGCCGTCACCACCGAGCGGCTGGCCTGGGCGGCAAAGCCCGCCTGCCGCGCCTGCTCGGCAATGTAGTGGGCCGGGTGCGCATTGGGCTCGCCCGGAATGGTCAGGGTCAGCACCTGCGCGGCCTTGCCGGCAAAGGGCGCCAGGAATTCGGCGGGCGAGCGGGTATTCATCATGCCCATGATCAGCACCAGCGGCGCCGGGCGCCGACGGTTCATCTCGGCCAGCGCCTGGGCCAGGGCGGCGGCGCCATGGGCATTGTGGCCGCCATCGAGCCAGAGTTCAGCGCCCGCTGGCAGCAGGTTGCGCAGCTTGCCCTGCAGCGGCGCAAGGCGCGCTGGCCAGACGACATTGCGCAAGCCGCGCTCAAAGGCGGCATTGTCGACCGGCAGGCCGAAATGGCGGCTGGCGGCAATGGCTAGCGCGGCATTGTCGAACTGGTGTGCGCCCAGCAGCGCCGGGGGCGGCAGATCGAGCAGTCCGGCCTCGTCCTGATAGACCAGCCGGCCATCCTGGGCCGCGCCATGGAAATCCTCGTTTTGCCACAGTGGCGCGATGCCCAGCCGGCGCGCTGTCCGCTCCAGCACGATGCGGGCCTCGGGGCGCTGCAGGCCGATCACGGCCTTGCTGCCGCGCTTGAAAATGCCGGCCTTGCTGGCGGTGATTTCGGTGATCGTATTGCCCAGGAACCCCTGGTGATCGAAATCGATAGGGGTGATGATCACGCCCAGTGGATGGGTCACCACATTGGTCGTGTCATAGGTGCCGCCCATCCCCGTTTCGAGCAGCAGATAGTCGGCCGGCGTCTCGGCATAGAGCAGGAAGGCTGTTGCCGTGGTGATCTCGAAAAAGGTGATCGGCCGGCCCGCATTGACCGCCTCCACCCGCTCCAGCGCCGCATTGAGCCGTCGCGTGCTCACCAGCTTGCCCGCCAGCCTGATGCGCTCGTTGAAATGCACCAGGTGCGGCGAGTTGTAGACATGGACGCTTTTGCCGGCCGCCTCCAGAAACGCCCGCAGATAGGCGATGGTCGAGCCCTTGGCATTGGTCCCGGCGACATGGATCACCGGCGGCAGATGCTCATGCGGGCTGCCCAATTCTTCCAGCAGCGGCAGGATGCGGTCGAGGCTGAGATCGATCAGCTTGGGGTGCAGGGCCGAAAGACGCTTGAGAATGGCATCGGTGCGGGACATGGAGACTCAACCAGACGGCGGGGGCCTTGATGGGGTAGCGCCAATCTGGTCGGGGCTCAATGGTACAGTTTGCCTTCCTTCTCCCCTTGCCCGAAGGGCGGATGAGGGGTTCTCTCAACCATCGCCGACCCCTCACCCGGCGCTGCGCGCCACCTTCTCCCGCAAGGGGAGAAGGGAGAAGTCAGAATTCCGCCCAGTCCTTGTCGACCGCCGCATTGCCGCGCCGGAGATAGCTTCCGGCCACAGCCTTGAGCTTGTCCTGCATGCCGCGAATGCCCTGGGCAGGGGCGGGCGCCGGCTTAGGCGCGACGGCCCGGGACAGCGCGGCATCAATGGTGAAGATGTCGACGATCCGGTCGAGTTCGCTGGCCTGGGCCTCGGTTTGCTCGATGGCGGCATTGGTCTCTTCGACCAGCGCGGCATTGTGCTGGGTCATCTCGTCCATCAGGCGGACCCCGACATTGACCTCTTCGATGGCGCCGGCCTGGTCGCGACTTTCGCGCGAAATGGCCTCCAGCGCAGTGGTGTTATCCCGGATGGCGCCAAGCATGCCGGCAAGCTTGGCAGCGGCATCGGCCACCAGGCGCGAGCCGCCCTTGACCTCATTGGCGCTCTGCTCGATCAGCACCTTGACGTCGGCCGAGGCGCTGGCCGCCGATTGCGCCAGCCGGCGCACCTCGACGGCAACCACGGCAAAGCCCTTGCCGGCATCACCGGCCCGGGCCGCTTCCACCGAGGCGTTCAGTGCCAGCAGGTTAGTCTGGAAGGCGATGTCGTCGATCAGCCCGATAATGTTGGAAATCTTGCCCGACGACTCGGTAATGCGATCCATGGCGTCGGTGGCCTGGGCCATCACCTGTCCGCCTTCTTCGGCGGTGGCGGAGACCGACTTGGCCTGAACGCTGGCGGCTTCGGCCTTCTTGGCATTCTCCAGCACGGTCGACGCCAATTGCTCCATCGCCGCCGAGGTCTCTTCGATAGTGGCCGCCTGCTTGGTGGTGCGTTCGGAAAGATCGTTGGCGCCGCTGAGGATTTCCCCGGTCGCCGTCTTGAGCGAACCCGAGGTCTGGCGCAATTGCCCGACAATGTCGCCGAGCTTTTCCGCCACCGCATTGGTATCGGCCTTGAGCCGGGCAAACGCGCCTTCATAGTCGCCGCGCATCCGCAGCGTCAGGTTAGCATCAGCCAGGGCGGCGAGAACCTCACCGGTCTCGGTCAGGCCACGATCGACGGTTTCGACCAGCGAATTGACCGAGCGGGCCAGGGCATTGAGTTCGACATCGGGGAATTCTGCGTCGACCCTGCGGCTGAAGTCGCCGGCAATGGCGGCATCGACCACATTGCCGAAGGCGCGCTGCAGACCCTCCATCATGCGGGCGCGCTCGGCCTGGTTGGCCAGCACCTGGGCGGCTTCCGCCTCGGTCATCTGGGCAACCTTGAGGCCATTCTCGCGGAACACTTCCACGGCCCGCGCCATGGCGCCCAGCTCGTCGGTGCGGTCGGCGCCACGAACCTCGACGTCGAGATCGCCCTCCGCCAGGGCCTCCATGGTGCCGGTCAACCGGCTGATCGGCTTGGTGATGGTGCGCGAAAACAGCAGGCCCAGCGCGGCGACCACGGCAAGCAGGCCGGCGCCGATCAACAGCATCATGTTGCGCATATTGGCAACCGGAGCGAGGACTTCGTCGGTCGCCATTACTGCGACGGCGGCCCAGCTTTGGCCACGCGTGGTGATTGGGGCAGCCGCCACCAGCATGTTGGTGGCGCGATAGGCGCTGGTTTCCCCCTGGGCGCGCGTCCCCGCCAGTGCGGCGTCGAGCATCGGGCCGGTGAAGCCGGTCACCAGCGCGTCATTGGCTTCGGTAAAGCTGGAATCGGAACGCAGCAAGCCGTCGGGACCGGCGACCAGCACTTCACCGGTCTCGCCCAGCCCGGTGCGGTCGCCGATAACGGCGTCGAGCCGTTCGGACGGCAACTGGATGGCGAGAACGCCCACCTTGCGCCCCTGCCCGTTGAACACCGGCTTGGCAAAAAAGCTGGCCGGCAAGCCGGCGGCGGGGGCATAGGCGGCAAAGTCGGCAAAGACGATGTCGTCGGGATTTTCGATGGCCACCGCCTGCTGGAATACCTGACCCAGGCTCGAGGCTGCCAGCGGACCGCCTTCGGCGAAACTGGTGCCGAAATCCTCGGCCTTGTTGACCGAATAGACCATGAAACCCTTCAGATCGAAGAGATAGAGATCGCGATAACCGCGCGCGCCGATCTGGGTGCGATAGCCGGGGTGGAAGCGGGTATGGGTGACGTCATAGGCACCGGTGGTGCCCAGCGTGTCCAGCGCCGCCAGATTGTCCTTGTTGGTGTTGTCATCGACATAGAGCTTGCGCACTTCGGCGGTCGGATCGACCTTGAACTGCAGCCAGGCGCCGCCGAAATCGCGCAGCGCCTGCACCGTCGCTTCCGAGCGCGAGGTCGCGACGAGATCGTCTTCCACCGATTTGAGATAGGTCGACACTTGGCTGGCGCGTTCGCTGGCCAAGGTCATCAGATTGGTCTCGGCGGCCGTTCGCAGGGCCTGGCTGCCGATGAAATAGCTGGCCGAACCCACGCCCAGGCTGACGAGAAGCGCCGATCCCAGCAGCGCCAGCGGCAGCTTGCGGGCAATCGGCATGGAAAATTTGAACATGGGACGACTCACCTAGGATCGGCGGCGCGTGGAATCACGCGCCGGGCGCATTGCCCTAAAAATAGGCGAACTGTCCTTAAGTGCGAGTAAAGGCGCGCTGCCTACTCGGCGTGAGCCCCGACGGGCGGCGTAACCAGATCGCCGTCGTCACCCTCGGCAGCCAGAACCGCATCGCGCAGGCTCGCCCGGGCCACGGTCGGCGCCGTGCTGGTCAGGGCACCCGAGGCCTCCACCTTGGTCAGGATGGCCGCGAGCGAACCCACGGTGGACCGCAGGTTGTGGCGATGCACCACCATGTCCACCATGCCGTGTTCATAAAGATATTCAGAGCGCTGGAAGCCCTTGGGCAGCTTCTCGCGGATGGTCTGCTCGATGACGCGTGCGCCGGCAAAGCCGATCTGTGCGCCCGGCTCGGCCAGATGCACATCGCCCAGCATGGCATAGGAGGCGGTCACGCCGCCGGTAGTGGGGTTGGTCAGCACCACGAAGAAGGGCAGGCCCGCCTCGCGCAGGCGCAGCACGGCCACCGTGGTGCGCGGCATCTGCATCAGGCTGAGCACGCCCTCCTGCATGCGGGCGCCGCCTGATGCCACGAACAGCACGAAAGCCGTCTTGCGGTTGGCAGCGGTTTCCAGCCCCGTAATGATGCCCTGGCCGGCCGCCATGCCCAGCGAGCCGCCCATGAAATCGAAATCCTGGATGGCGACGGTGATGTCGCGCTCAAACAGCTTGCCGGTGGCGACGATGACGGAATCGTCGAACCCGGTCTTGGCGCGGTTTTCCTTGAGGCGGTCGGGATAGCGCTTCTGGTCGCGGAACTTCAGCGGATCGACCGGTACCGGTGGCACGGCCACCAGTTCATAGGCGCCATCGTCCAGGAAGGTCTTCAGCCGGTCCACCGGCTTGATCTTCATGTGATAGCCCGAATTGGGCACCACCCACTGATTGGCCTCGAGATCGCGATAGAACACCATCTCGCCGGACTCGGGATCCTTGACCCAGAGGTTTTCCGGCGTATCGCGCTTCGTATTGAGGAACGAGCGAATTTTGGGGCGGACGAAGTTATCGATCCAGTTCATGGCGAGCCTCGCGAAGGGACGGATGTCACCTAGGGGTCAATTGTGGCAAATCTTATCAGGACAGGGCGCCCGGGGCAAAGGCGGAACGTAGCCTGTGGACAGCTAACCCCGTGCGCGCCTTACGCCCGAGGCCAGTTCCGCCACCAGATCGCGCACCGCGCTGACCGTCCTGTCCGTGGCCTTCCCGTCGACCAGCGACTTGCCCACCGCATCCACCAGCACCGTGCCGACCACGATGCCGTCAGCATGCTTGCCGATTTCGGCAGCATCCTCGGCCGTCTTGATGCCGAAACCGACGGCCACCGGCAAATCGGTGTGGCTCTTGATGCGCTCGACCGCATCGCCCACCGCGCCGCGCGATTTGATCACTGCGCCGGTAATACCGGTCATCGACACGTAATAGACAAAGCCCGACGTGTTCTTGAGCACCGCCGGCAGGCGCTTGTCGTCGGTCGTCGGCGTGGTGAGGCGAATGAAGTTGAGCCCGGCCTTCAGCGCCGGAATGCACAATTCCTCGTCCTCTTCCGGTGGCAGATCGACAATGATCAGCCCATCGACGCCGGCATGCTTGGCCGCCTGGATGAACTTGTCGACGCCGAAAATGTAGATGGGGTTGTAATAGCCCATCAGCACGATGGGCGTAGTCTCGTCCTTGCGGCGGAAATCCTCCACCATGCCGAGCACGCCGCGCAGCGTCTGGCCCGCGGCCAGCGC
>NZ_JAKFDJ010000145.1:0-1521 GCF_036676215.1 Devosia sp.
GGGGCGTACTGGCTCAGCGCGCCGGTCTGGATGGTCTTGATGGTCCGGTAGCCCGGCGCGTCGGCGAAGCCCGGATAGACGTGCAGGCAGCGATTGTAGAAGTAGCTGACGTGCTCGGAATAGAGCCGCTCGGCCTCCTCGTCAGTGTCAGCCACCAGGATCGTCTGGGCGAAGCCGGCCCGGTAGGGGCTCTTGTCCACCCCCCGCTCCTCGACCCGCTTCCAGTAGCCGTTCATCAGCGCCTGGGCGCGCAGGTAGCCGGAGAAGCTGAGGTAGGAATAGGAATAGGTGTTGTCGATGCAGAAGTCGTAGGTCTCCACCGACCCGCCGCCGGGGATGTGGACCGGCGGGTGCGGCTTGTCCTGGATCGGGCGCGGCCAGATGTTGACATGCCGCAGCTTGTTGTAGCGGCCGTTCCAGGCGAAGGGCTCCCGCGTGGTCCAGGCCTTGATGATCAGGTCGTGGGCTTCCTGGTACTTCTCCCGCGTCAGGGACGGGATCTGGCCGTAGCAGTAGTTGGTGTCCATGGAGGTCCCGACCGGGAACCCGGCCACCAGCCGCCCGCCCGAGATGCAGTCCAGCATGGCGAACTCCTCGGCCACGCGGATTGGCGGATTGTAGAGCGCGATGGAGTTGCCCAGGACGACGATGGCCGCGTCCTTGGTGCGCCGGGCCAGACCCGCGGCGATGATATTGGGGCTGGGCATGATGCCGTAGCCGTTCTGGTGGTGCTCATTCACCCCGACGCCGTCGAAGCCGAGGGTATCGGCGTACTCCAGCAGGTCCATATAGGTGTTGTAGACCTCATGGCTCGTGGCCGGATCGAACAGCTTCTGATCGATATCGACCCAGACGGAGCGGTTTTTCTCCCGGAAATCGTCCGGCAGATACGGCCACGGCATCAGGTTGAACCAAGTGAACTTCATGGGCCGCTCCTCCCAGACCACCGCTTGCGATGGTCGACTTTCTGAGTTCTCCCGCGTGGCGTCCCAAGGGCGCCATGCGGGGGCCGCCTCTGTCGGGCGGTCATGTGAACGACGATAACCCAAATGGCCGTCGCGCCAAGCGACTTCGGGCGATCAGCAAATGGCGCCGGGCACAAGAAAAACTGATCGCAAGTGGGCTTCCAATAAGACGGCTTTGGGCTATATTGCGAATCATTCGCAACTGGACGCTCACCATGCACGCCGCCAAGAAGACCTTAAGCTACAGCCTGATGCACATGACGGTGGCGATCGGGGTCGCCTTCGCCCTGACGCGAGACTGGCGGGCGGCGCTCGCCATCGGCCTGATCGAACCCCTCTTTCAGACTGTCGCCTTCGCGGTGCATGAGAGGGTCTGGGAACGGATCGGCCGCCGAACCGATGCGGCGGCGTTCCGCGACCGCCTGACAGCCAAGGAGATTTGAAGACATGACCCACGCCGGACCCAACCCCGCCGCCCGCAAGGCGGCCGCCGACGGCCTGGCCAGGCTGCTGGCCGATTCCTACGCGGTCTATCTGAAGACCCACGGCTATCACT
>NZ_JAKFDJ010000146.1:0-19529 GCF_036676215.1 Devosia sp.
TGCAGGAGGGCGAATACACCATGGTCGGCGGGCGCAGTTCGATCAAGACCAATGTCCGTATCGTCGCCGCCACCCACCGCGATCTCAGCCAGATGATCCGCCAGGGCCTGTTCCGCGAGGACCTCTACTACCGCCTCAACGTTGTGCCGATCCGCCTGCCGCCTTTGCGCGAGCGCGTCGACGATGTGGGCGATCTGGCCACGCACTTCCTCAAGGTAGCGCAGCGCGAAGGCGAGCCGATCAAGTCCATTTCACCCGAAGCCATCCGGCTGATGCAGAACTATTCCTGGCCGGGCAATGTGCGCGAGCTGGAGAACCTGGTGCGGCGCCTCTCGGCGCTCTATGCCGACGAGAGCATTTCCGCCGAGATCGTGCAGAACGAGCTGAATATTGCTGAACGCCCGTCGGCGCCTGGCGCCGCAGGGCCGATGGACGTGTCCATGGCTGTCGAAACCCATGTCGGGCAGTTGCTGCGCGAATATGAACCCAACCTGCCGCCCGCCGGCCTCTATCAGCGGGTTATCGACCGCGTCGAGGCGCCGCTGATCGCCATGGCGCTCAACGCCTGCGGCGGCAACCAGATTAAGGCGGCCGATCTGCTGGGCCTTAACCGCAATACCCTGCGCAAGAAAATCCGGATGCACAGCATCGAGATCGTCAAGCATAGCCGCCGGAACGGGTAGCGGCCCGTGCGACCAGAGGACCGCGTTTTTTGGGACGTCTGGGCCCTGCGAGCGTAGCTCTTCGGGCCTGATCGCCTGAAAACACGCCACTGGCGTGTTTTCCCGCCGCAGGCGGCAGCGATCAGTGTCACATTTTGGCAACAATTATCTTGAAGGGTCGGCCAAATTGGGTCAGGCTCTGCCCCTTGCGGCGGAGATGGAGTGCCTTGCGGCATTTATGAGTGAAGAAGCGGCGAATGAGGAGCCCCAGCAGGGTGTCGTCAGCGATGCGGCCAAACCGGCGCGGTCGCTGTTTTCGACTGCCCACAATCGCCCTCTGCGCATCCTCGGCTTCATCGTGGTCTTTGCCTCGGTCCTGATGTCGTCGATCTCGTTCCTGATTCTGTCGGGAACCACCAATATCGAGCCCTCCACCACCGTCTGGACCGTCATCTGGATCGTCACGGGCGTCCTGGTGCTGCTGGTGATCGCCCTTGTGGTTACCGAAGCCGTGTTGCTGATCCAGGCCCGCATCCAGAGGCAGGCCGGTGCAGCCATGCAGATTCGCATGGTCACAATGTTCGCTCTGGTCGCGGCCATTCCCGCCGCCATCGTTGCGGTCGTCGCCACCATCGCCCTCAACCAGGGGCTGGACCAGTGGTTCTCCGAACGGACCCGCGCCATGGTGGAAAGCTCGCGGCTGGTGGCGCGCTCCTACATGCTCGAGCACGCTCAGGTCTTGCGGGACGATATCATCTGGGTGGCCGAGGAACTCGAACAGGCCCATGCCACCTATGACGCGGACACGGAACGCTTCGAGCGCATCCTGACGGCCCTGGCGGTAACGCGCTCCTTACCCTTTACCTCGCTGGTCGACTCTGAGGGCGAGACCTTGATGCGGGCCCAGATCGCGGTGCAGGGGGCCTATCCCCAACTGCCGGCAGGCATCACCGAAGGGCTGGTGGAAGGCATACCGGCGGCCATCGCGCCCGGCCGGATCAACCTCGTCGGCTCCGTCATCAAGCTGCGCGGCTATGACGACACCTTTCTCTTCGTGGCCCGGCCCGTCGAGGCCGAGGTGCTCGAATATATGCAGCTTACCGACGAGAACATCACCGAGTACCGCGAATATGCGTCGAACCGGCTGGTCTTCCAGATTACCTTCACCATCATGTATGTCGGCCTGGCGGTCGTGCTGCTGCTGGCCGCGCTGTGGATCGGCATCGCGCTCGCCAACCGTTTCGTCGATCCCATCAGGAACCTGATGATCGCTTCGAACCGCGTGCGCAGCGGCGATCTCGACGTACAGGTACCGGTGCTGGAGGGCAGGGGTGACCTGCGTGACCTGTCGAACGGCTTCAACCGCATGACCCAGCAGCTCAAGAGCCAGCGCGAGGCGCTGCTGACCGCCAGCGAGATGAACGAGAAGCGCCGTCAGTTTACTGAGGCGGTTGTGGAAGGCGTGTCGGCCGGCATTATCGGGCTGGACCCGTTCGGCGCCGTCACGCTCGTCAACGCGCGCGCCTGCGAAATGCTCGACCGCGAGGAAATCGACCTGATGGGCGAGCCCATCGAAAAGGTCATGCCGCAGCTGGCGCCAGCGCTTGAGCGCGCCCGCTCGGCGCGCCGCGGACAGGTGCGCGACCAGATTCAGCTCGGCAACGAGACGGACCGGCGCACCTATCAGGTGCAGCTGACGCGCGAAGGCTCGATCACCGAATCCAAAGGCTATGTTCTGACCTTCGACGACATTACCGACCTCGAATCGGCACAACGCACCAGCGCCTGGGCCGACGTGGCGCGGCGCATTGCCCACGAGATCAAAAACCCGCTGACCCCGATCCAGCTCTCGGCCGAGCGCCTCCGCCGCCGCTACGGTGCGCGGCTGGAAGACGACCGAGACGTGTTCGACAAATGCATCAACACCATCGTGCGCCAGGTCGGCGATATCGGTCGCATGGTCGACGAATTCTCCGCCTTCGCCCGCATGCCCGAGGCCGCGCCGGAGATGGCCGATCTTTCAGATACGGTCCGCCAGGCCGTGTTCCTCGAAAGCGTGCGCCTGCCGGAGATCAGCATCCGCACCCTGCTGCCCGAGGATGCCATCTATGCCTGGTTCGACAATCGCCTGATTGCGCAGTCGATGACCAACCTGATCAAGAATGCCGTAGAGGCCTTTGAAGCCGTGGAAATGTCCAAGGACTGGACCCCGACGATCACCGTTGAGGCGCAGGTCGAAGGCAACCACGCCCGGGTTGCTGTGTCCGACAACGGCAAGGGCTGGCCCAAGGAAAACCGCCAGCGGCTGCTGGAGCCCTATATGACGACGCGGGAGAAGGGCACCGGGCTGGGCCTGGCCATCGTCGCCAAGATCATCGAACAGCACGGCGGCATCGTCGAGCTCATTGATGCCGAGCCCGATCCGAACGGTCGGGTCGGTGCCTGCGTTACTTTCACACTTCCATTGCAATCGCCCACCAAGTCTTCAGCGGCGGAAGCGCCCGACCAGTCGGCGTCCACATCCGCCCAACAGGAGGAACCGCTCACATCAGCGGTGGTTCACAAATAATGGCACTCGATATTCTTATCATTGACGACGAAGACGACATTCGCGAACTCATCGCGGGCATCCTTGAGGACGAAGGGTTTGAAGCCCGTCAGGCCCATGACGCCGACAGCGGCCTTAACGAGATCGCACGCCGGCGCCCCAGCCTGGTCTTCCTCGATATCTGGATGCAGGGCTCGCGCCTTGACGGGCTGCAACTGCTCGACGTCTTCCAGAGCCAGCATCCGGACATGCCGGTGGTGATGATCTCGGGGCATGGCAATGTCGAAACCGCCGTGTCGGCCATTCGCCGCGGCGCCTACGACTATATCGAAAAGCCTTTCAAGATCGACCGGCTGCTGCATATCACCCAGCGCGCCATGGAAGCGACCCGGCTGCGCAGCGAGGTGGCGGAGCTCAAGGAGCGCTCGGCGAGCAAGAGCGCCGACATGGTCGGCACCTCGCCGGCTTTGCAGCAGGTGCGCGGCATCATCGAAAAATCCGCGCCGACCAATTCGCGCATTTTCATCTCCGGCCCCTCGGGCGCCGGTAAGGGCCTGGTGGCCCGCATGATCCATCAGCGCAGCCCGCGCGCCGAATCGCCCTTTGTCGAGATCAACGCCTCGCTCTATGCTCCAGAGGAAGTGCCGGTGGTGCTGTTCGGGCGGGAAGCGCGGGAAAAGTCGGGTATCCTCAAGGTCGAGGTGGGTGCGCTGGAAAAGGCCCATGGCGGCACGCTTTATCTGTCCGAGGTGACGACGCTGCCGCCCCAGACCCAGGCGGCATTGCTGCGCACCCTGGTCGAAAACCGCTTCAACCGCGTCGGAGGCACCCAGGCGGTGCCGATCGACGTGCGCATCATCGCCTCCAGCTCGCAGAACGTGGCGGCCCAGATCGAGTCCGGCGAATTCCGCTCGGATCTGTTTCACCGCCTTTCCATCGTTCCGCTGCCGCTGACGCCGCTCAAGGAGCGGCGTGAAGACGTGCCGCCGCTGGTCGCTGTCTTCATCGAACAGGTCTGCCGCATGCACAATCTGCAGCGGCTGACGGTGGGCGACGATGCCATTGCCGTGCTGCAGGCCCAGGAATGGCCCGGCAATGCGCGCCAGTTGCGCAACTCCATCGAGCGCCTGCTGATCCTGATGAAGGACCAGCAGCCTGAGGACGGGGTGATCTCTGCGGCCATGCTGCCCTCCGACATTGGAGAGGTCCTGCCCACGGTGGGGGACACTGATGCATCGGCCCACCTGATGAGTCTGCCGTTGCGCGACGCCCGTGAAGTGTTCGAACGGCAATATCTGCTGGCCCAGATCGAGCGGTTCGGCGGCAATATTTCGAAGACAGCCGAGTTTGTCGGCATGGAGCGCAGCGCCCTGCACCGGAAAATCAAGTCGCTGGGGCTCTGAAAACGCTCTGATAATTTCTGACGTGCCATGCACATGGCGCGGTAGGCACGAAAAATGATCTGTGCCATAGTGCTCGTTGTGTGATGAATACACGCCGGCAGGGACTGGGCGGCAGTTCCAAAGCCGGCCGGCAGGCAATCGCAACGACAACAGCGACAAGCAATGCCGCGACAAAAGAGGCCTGAATGCCCAGCGAAAAGCAACCAAATCTCCAGGATTCCTTTCTCAATCACGTTCGTAAGCAGAAGGTGCCGGTCACGATATTCCTCGTGAACGGCGTGAAATTGCAGGGTGTGATCACCTGGTTTGACAATTTCTGCCTGCTGCTGCGCCGCGATGCCCAGTCGCAGCTGGTCTATAAGCACGCCATCTCGACCATCATGCCGGGCGCGCCGATCCAGCTGTTCGACCCCGAGCAAAACAACGACAGCGACTAACACGGGCCGCAATGACAGATTTTGACGACGAAGAGGCCGTCCGAAAGGGCGGCCCGCAGGCGTTTATAGACCGCCGCGAGCACCCGACCCGCGCCGGCCTGATAGTGCCCGACATACGCGGCCAGGTCTCCCAGCATTCGCTCGACGCCCGCCAGGCCGAGTTCGAGGGGCTGGCTGGCGCCATCCGGCTGGACGTCGTTTTTTCCGAAATCGTCAAGGTGCGCGAGGTCAAGCCAGCGACCTTTATCGGCGGTGGCCACACCGAGACTCTGGCGGCGCGGGTCAAGGCCGAGGACATCGACCTGCTGCTGGTGGATGCCCCGCTGACGGCGATTCAGCAGCGCAACCTGGAAACGGAAACGGGCGCCAAGGTGCTCGACCGGACCGCGCTAATCCTCGAGATCTTTGGGGAACGCGCCGCAACGCGCGAAGGCGTCCTGCAGGTCGAACTGGCGCATCTGAACTACCAGAAGGGGCGCCTCGTGCGCTCCTGGACCCACCTTGAGCGCCAGCGCGGCAGCGGTGGCTCGGGCTTCATGGGCGGTCCGGGCGAAACCCAGATCGAAAGCGACCGTCGTCAGATTTCGGATCGCATCGTGCTGCTGGAGGATCGTCTGGAAAAGGTCAAGAAGACCCGCGCCCAGCAGCGCCAGCACCGCGACGGCACGCCCATCGTGGCGCTTGTCGGCTATACCAATGCCGGAAAATCAAGCCTGTTCAATACCTTGACCGGGGCAGGGGTGTTCGCCGAGGATCTGCTTTTCGCCACCCTCGACACCACCGTGCGCAAGCTGGGACTGCCGCATGGCCGCGAGGTCGTGCTGAGCGACACCGTGGGGTTCGTTGCCGACCTGCCCACCGATCTGGTGGCTGCCTTCCGGGCAACGCTGGAAGAGGTTCTCGACGCCGACGTGATCCTCCATGCCCGCGACGTGGCCAATCCGGACCATCCCGCGCAGGCCATGGATGTGCTCAAGGTGCTGGGCGAACTGGGCGTTTCAGCCGAAACCACGCCGATCATCGAGGTGTGGAACAAGGTCGACCTGGTCAACGAGGCCGATCTCGTCGGCATCGTCGCGGCCAGCAAGGTGGCTGGCGTGGTGCCGGCCTCGGCCAAGACCGGGCAGGGCCTTGATGCGCTGAAGCTCGCCATCGAAAAGGCCCTGGCCGAAAAGAGCCGTACCTACCACGTCCATGTGCCGCATACGGCCGGATCGGACATCGGCTGGCTGCATTCGCATTCGGAAATCGTCTCACGCGACGAGCCGACCGAGCAGGGTTCCGGCTTCATCGTTCGCATCGAGCCGCGCCACAAGGCCGAGTTCCTCGAACGCTTCAATGGCCGGATCGAAAGCTCGGACGCCTAGCTCTTGTCGGCCGCCCGCACTTCGTTCCAGTAGCGGTCCAGCCGCTCGAGGCCCGCCGCCGCGGGTTCGACCCCATCCTCCCGGCAGCGCGCCTCCACATAGTGGAAGCGGCGGGTGAACTTGAAATTGGCATCGCGCAAGGCGGCTTCGGCATCGACGCCGGCATGACGCGCCAGATTGGCCACCGCGAACAGCAGGTCGCCGATCTCCTCATGCACCGCGGCGGCATCGCCCGACGCCTGAGCCTCGGCCACCTCGGCCAGTTCCTCTTCGACCTTGGCCTTCACCGCCAGGAAATCCGGCCAGTCGAAGCGAACCTTGGCGGCCCGCTTGGTCAGCTTTTCGGCGCGTGCCAGGGCAGGGAGCACATTGGGAACGTCGTCCAGCACTGACGGCGTGGTTTCGCCCCTGCGCGTGGCCTTGGCGGCGCGCTCCTCGGCTTTGATGGCCTCCCATCGGCCCTTGGCTGCATCCGAACTGCCGGCATCCAGATCGCCGAACACATGCGGATGGCGCCGGATCAGCTTCTCGGTGATGCCATAGATGACATCGCCAATATCGAACTGACCCAGTTCGCTGGCCATCTGCGCATGATAGATGGGCTGCAGCAGCAGATCGCCGAGCTCTTCGCGCAGATCGCCAAAGTCCTCGCGCTCGATGGCGTCGGCCACCTCATAGGCTTCCTCGATCGTGTAGTGGCGGATGCTCGAGAAGTCCTGCTCCAGGTCCCATGGGCAGCCCCCGACGGGATTGCGCAGGGCGGCCATGATCTCGATCAGGCGGGAAATATCGCGGGAGGGTTGCATCGGCATCTCAAAAGCGAGGGGAATCATCGGCAGCTTAGCAGCTTGCCGGTCAGCGGTGCTGGATACAGCCTGTACCGGCCCAGACGAAAGGGAATTCAGACATAGAGATAGTGGCCGGTGGTGATGACATCCTGCCTTGATACGCACCTCCGACTTGAGCGACTTGTCGCTTGCCGTTCGCGACGTCAGTCGCCCAATGGAATGCCGCCACGGCTCAGGGGACCAAAGGGCGTTCTGCAGACACGCTTGGGCCCGTGCGTCCAAGCTGTGTTGAGAGCCAAGTCAACAAAGACCTCTGCAAATTGCCAACCCCCGAGATCGAAGCCTATCTCACGGCTATGCGTCAGCTCCCTTAGTTGGCTTTGCCGGTGGTGCCGAGGTCAGGGCCTGAAGGACCTCTTCATCTTCAACCTGCCCAAAGTCGGCATAGTAGAGCCCGATAGCCCCAAAAGCTTCATGCGTCTCCAGGCAGATGACGTCGTCAGCCTCGCCCTGCAGGGTGCGAAGAACGTCTGGGGACGCGACTGGCACCGCCACGACGATCCGGCGTGGATGCCTGGTGCGCAAGGCGCGGATGGCGACGCGGATCGTGGCACCGGTGGCAATGCCGTCATCAACGACAATGACGGTGCGATCTGTCAGCGGCGGGAATGGTCGTTGCGCAAGGTAACGCTGCCGCCGACGATCGATTTCAGCCAGCTCCCGGTCCCGTATCGCTGCAAAATTGGCCTCCGAGACCTTCGCCATGGCTATGACGTCCTCATTGCGGAAGACCACGGGCTCATTGCCATCCACGATGGCGCCCATTGCCAGCTCGGGCTGTTGCGGAAGGCCGATCTTGCGCACGATCAACAGTTCAAGCGGCGCATCAAGTGCATGGGCGACCTCGGCGCCAACTGGCACACCGCCTCGGGGCAGCGCGATAACCACGGGGCGATCATTCCGGAACTTCTGCAGCGCCCGAGCTAGCCGCTCGCCGGCGTCCTTGCGATTGTGAAACGGCATGGTGACTCCTTGTCTGGTAGTCAGATGACGTGGTGCTTTCCCAGCAGGTGTACCGTGCTGGCCTGAAGACCCTTTTCGCCAGCTGAAGCCACAAACCGGACCTCGTCGCCGACCTTCAGCTTGTCGAAAGCGCCCTTCAGCACCGCATTGCGGTGGAAATAGATCTCCTGTCCGTCCGAAGCCTCGATGAACCCATAGTCGTCGGCAGCAATGAACCGAGCGATGCGCCCGTGATCGGGTGGCAAATGCTCCTTGACGTCGCCCCGCGCTTCGCGGGCGGCATCCTCGATTTGCCGCACGGCCGCAGCGAATGCGTTGCGGATGGCGACCAGGGGATATCCGTTCTCACCCTCGTCGGCCGGCATGCGATCGACCACTATCTCCTTGTGGCGTGGCATCGCGATGCGCAACACGACCTTGTAGACGTCGCCGTGCCGATGACGCGTCTTGGGCGCCTGGATGACGACGTGACAGCTGGTCAGGCGGTTGCTGAACTTTTCCAATCGTTGAACACATTTCTCAACCTCGGCGCGCATGGCGTCGGTGGCTGAGCAATTGCGAAAGACGATCTCGATGGGTACCTGCATGCATTCCTCCGGCCGCTCTTGCAGCGGCCTCCAAAGGCGGCGGATCGTCGCCCGGACGGCTGCTCTAGACATTAAGTCCGCGGAGCCGTTCTGGTTGTTGATGTGCATCAAAATATCGGCGATGGCCGTGCGTAAACTTGTCATCGCACGTCGCCACTTATGCCGTCGGCGGCGATCGCGCCTTTTCCCCGCGCAGCGTCGCCCTGAGGCGGATTTGCCGGGGCGATCGTTCCCGTCAACTCAAATACCGGGAGCTATCGCGAAGGGCCTGCTTTGCGCGTGGCTGACCTTCCGGAAGTTCCCGATCTCTGCGTCATCGCCACCCCGGCACAGGCCGTGCCCGGTTTGATCGAGGAGATCGGCCAGTTCGGGGGGAGAGCGGTCGTTGTCATCACCGCCGGTGTCGGCAGTTGCGTCAGCGCATGCTTGAGGCCGCACGCCGCCAAGGTGCACGGATCATCAGGCCCAATACGATCAGCCCGCTGGCGCCACTGGTCAGGCTCGATGCGAGAAAGGTGGGGCTGCCGTTGTCATCTTACGCTGTCCAACCCGCGCGGCATGGTTTGTCACGTTATGGGGTAGGTTGTTACCTTATGGAGTCCGACACAGTTAGCGGCGGCGGAGCAGGCTGCAAGTCGCACGTCAGTATTTCGCATAATATATATTATGGAACTAAAATGGATGCGAGAACCGACGGATTGTCTGGATATTTGGTCATTCCGCCGCCTGTGAGGCTGCCTCGCTGACCGCCAGTTCAGCCATGGCGAGCACAGCCTCGCGCGTCCTGGCAGCGGCCACGAAGCGACCATTGTGGCAGAAGCTGGCGCCAACGACGCCGCTGGCCGCTTCCAGCTCGCTATTGCTCAGGCCAGCCCAGGCCGCCGGCAGATCGGCGCGAACCTCGAAGCCTTCATCCGAACGGCGGATGGTGGTCAGGCACCAGTCCTTGTCGCGCGGATGCACGACGAACAGCAGATGATCGGCGCCGGCCTTCTCGATGGCGGGCCGGAATGGCATGCCCATCGGCAGCTCCAGCACGCGACCCGGGCCGGTCGCCACGATGGCTTGCTGCACGATTGTTTCGGCACGCAGCTTTGCCGCCCTGCGTCCGATGCCGGCCTCGACGAAACTCCGGGCAATGGCCAATGCGCTGTGAAACGCCCTGTCGTCGGCGTCCGGGTCGGCATTGTCGAAATCCGGCTTCAGCGTTTCCAGCAGCCCGGACAGTGACAAGCTGGCCAGCGGTCCGCTGGGGCTCGCCGCGCCATTGTCCACCAAATCAATCGGCAGCACGAAGCCAGCGTCGAACGACGCGTGTACCGCCTCGACATGCGCCTTGGGGACGCCGGAAGCCGCCAGATAGTCGCGGCCAAAGCGCCTCCAGACCAATCCGAATGAGCTGTATGGCTGGCCATCGTCCCGCAGCGGCGCGCCGCGCTGGTGATGGTCGAATATCTGGGCCGCAGCGTCATAGGCGCCGCCCACATCGTAGATGATGCGGTCTGCGCCCGGCGTGATCCATTCCGGCGCCCTGCTCCGAACAATCCGGGCCTGCGGAAACAGCCGCGTCAGCACGACGCTGGACAGCAATTCATCGGCATGGAAGCCACCGGAATGGGTGACGAGGAAATCTGGAATCATGCCGGAAACGCCTTGTGTGCTGGCCGAATTGCCACCAGATAGAGCATTGCTGGCCGGGTTCACAATACGCTATTCACCTGCCACACGAATCCGATGGACAATTTTGACCATTTGGTCAAAAGTATGCCGACGCCGCCGAGCATTTGGGAGAATGGGCATGCGCTTCGGGTACAAGGCCTCGGCCGAACAATTTGCACCCAATACCCTGCTGAAATTCGCCATCGAAGCCGAACAGGCCGGCTTTGAATCGGTCTTTATCAGCGACCATTTCCAGCCCTGGAAGCATACCGACGGCCACGCGCCTTTTGCCCCCTCCTGGATGGCGGCTGCCTTGGCCCGCACGGAAAAGCTGGTTGTCGGCACGTCCGTGCTCACACCGACCTTTCGGCTGCACCCGTCCGTCGTGGCCCATGCTTTCGGCACGCTTGGCGCCATGTTTCCCGACCGCGTCATTCTCGGCGTCGGCACCGGCGAATCCCTCAACGAGGTTCCCTCGACCGGCATGGTCTGGCCCGAACTCAAGGAGCGCTCGGCGCGCCTGCGCGAGGCCGTGACGCTGATCCGCAGGCTCTGGAGCGAGGAACGCGTCAGTTTCGACGGCGAATTCTACAAGACGCAGAACGCCACCATCTATGACCGACCGGACAAGATGGTGCCGATCTACCTGGCCGCAGGCGGCCCCCTCAATGCCAAATATGCCGGCCGCGCCGGTGACGGTTTCATCTGCACCTCCGGCAAGGGCGCCGAGCTCTATGTCGATCAATTGCTGCCCAATGTCGCCGTGGGCCGGGCCGAATCCGGCCGCGCCGAGCTGCCATTCGAGCGCATGATCGAGGTGAAGGTTTCGTTCGATCCCGATCATGAGCGGGCGCTGAACGACACGCGCGGCTGGGCCGCATTGTCGCTGACCGCCGAAGAAAAGCACTCCATCGAAGATGCGGCCGAGATGGAGCGCCTCGCCGCCCAGCTTCCGATCGAGCGCATCGCCAAGCGCTGGATTGTCTCCAGCGATCCCGATGAGCATGTCGCCGCCATCAAGACCTATATGGATTATGGCTTCGACCATCTGGTCTTCCATGCGCCGGGCGAGGACCAGAGCCGGTTCATTGCACTCTATGCCAGGGAAATCCTGCCGCGATTGCGCGCCCTTGCCCCTGCGACCTCCGCCCGCTAGCGAGCCGCCAGGACGGAAAACCGATCATGCCAATGCCGCGCTACACTGTCTGGGGCGTAATGGGTGTCCCCGAAATCGGACCAGGGGACGACCTCGTCGCGCTGATCGCTGCCGCCGTCGAACAGTCGGTGGCCGTCGATCCGGACAACCGCCTTCAGGATGGCGATATCCTCGTCATCACCAGCAAGATCGTCTCCAAGGCCGAGGGCATGCAGGTGCCGGTGGGCGACCGCGAAAAGGCCATCGCTCAGGACACCGTCCGCATCGTGGCCGAGCGCGTCCATCCCGGGGGCGTCACCCAGATCGTCGAGACCCGCCATGGCCTCATCATGGCCGCGGCCGGTATCGACACATCCAACGTCCCGGACGGGCTGGCCCTGCGCCTGCCCGAGGATCCCGATCGCTCCGCGCGCCAGCTTTGCCTTCGCCTGCGCGCCCATTTCGGTGTCACGCTGGGCATCATTGTCACTGATACGCTGGGTCGCCCCTGGCGCGTCGGCCAGACCGACGTGGCCATCGGCGCAGCCGGCATCGTGGTCACCGACGATCTGCGCGGCGGCGTCGATGCCAATGGCAGGCCGCTCAACGTCACCATCACCGTGCTGGCGGACGAGCTGGCCGGCGCAGCCGATCTCGTCAAGGGCAAGGCCAGCGGCATTCCGGTCGCCGTGGTGCGCGGCCTCGCGCGCCTCGTCACCGATACCGACGCCCCCGGCGCCCGCACCCTGGTGCGCCCCGTGGACGAGGACATGTTCCGCTTCGGCTCTGCCGAGGCCTACCGATTGGGCTACGAAGCCGCGCTCGCCGAAACGCGCGAAACGAGCCCACCCCCTTCCAAACGCGTCAAACAGGACTGATCCAAAAATGCGCCCCCTGCCCTTGTCTCTCGGCCTTGCCGTTCTCCTCGCCTCCTCGGGTCATGTCATGGCCCAGACCAGCTATCCGCTGACCCTCGACAATTGCGGCTTCGCCGTCACCCTGTCGCAGGCGCCCGAGCGCGTCGTCACCATCAAGTCGACCACCACCGAAATGCTGCTGGCGCTTGGCCTCGGCGACAAGATCGTCGGCGTCGGCTTCCAGGATGGCCCCGCGCCGGAACCCTGGACCAGCGCCGCGGCCGCGCTGCCCGTGCTGTCCGACAAGCTGCCATCGCAGGAAGTGGTGCTCGAGGCCGAGCCCGAGCTGGTCTATGGCGGCTGGGAGAGCAACTTCGCCGCCGATGGCGCCGGCGAGCGCCCGACCTTGGCCGGATTGGGCGTCGCCAGCTATGTCTCGCCCGCCGCCTGCCGCTCGATCAAGCCGGCCAAGCTGAGCTTTGACGGGGTCTTTGCCGAGATTGCCGAAATCGGCACCATCTTCGATGCTGGCAGCAGCGCCGACGCCCTGATTGCCGAGCAGCAGGCCGCGCTGGCCACGATTGCCGCCGATACGCGCGACCTGACGGCGCTCTGGTATTCCTCGGGCACCAAGACGCCCTATGTCGGCGCCGGCAGCGGCGCCCCGGCCATGATGCTGGAGGCCCTGGGCCTCGACAATATCATGGCCGACGTGGATGAAGGTTGGGTCTCCGCCAGCTGGGAAGCCGTCGTCGACGCCAATCCCGACGTCATCGTGCTGGTCGATGCGGTATGGAATTCCGCCGAGCAGAAGAAGAAGCTGCTGGCGGAAAACCCCATCACCAGCCAGCTCGACGCAGTCGCCAGCCAGCGCTACCTCATCGTGCCCTTCCCCGCCTCTGAGGCCGGCGTGCGCAATGTCGGCGCCACGGCAGACATGGCGGCCCAGCTCGCCGGGCTCAGCTTCACGCCGTGAACCGGCCCACGCTGGCAACGCTCGGACTGGGCCTGCTGGCGCTGCTGCTGGCCAGCATGGTGCTGGCCGTGACCTTCGGTCCGGCCGACATCGCTCCGGTAGAGGTCTGGCAGACCATCGCCCATCACCTTGGCCTTGTGGCCGAGAGTCCCGTCAACCGCCTGCGTGACGCCATCATCTGGGAACTGCGCCTGCCCCGCGTCCTCACCGCCGCGGCGGTTGGCGCGGGCCTGGCCCTCTGCGGCGCCGTCATGCAGGCCCTGACCCGCAATCCACTGGCCGATCCCTATCTGCTGGGCCTCTCCTCCGGCGCGTCGCTGGGCGCCGTCGCCTTCCTGCTCATGGGGGCCTCGCTGCTGATGCCATTGGGCGCCTTTCTCGGCGCCGGCGCAGCCATGGCGCTGACACTGCTGGTTACCCAGGCGCTGGGCGGCGCCACGCCGACGCGGGCCATCCTGGCCGGCATTTCCATCTCGGCCCTTGCCGCCGCCGCCACATCCTTCCTCATCTTCTGGTCCGCAACCGGCGATTCCTACCGCGAAATCCTCAGCTGGCTGATGGGCTCGCTCAGCGGCGTCGTCTGGTCCGAGGCCCTGCTCGTCCTCGCGGCGCTGGCTCTTGCTGGCCTGCCGGTACTGCTCTCCGGCCGCGCGCTCGATGCCTTCGCCTTTGGTGACACAGCCGCCGCCACGCTCGGCGTCGACGTCGCCCGCCTGCGCTGGTGGTTATTGTGCGGCACGGCGCTGCTGACCGGCGTGCTGGTCTCGATCGGCGGCGCCATCGGCTTTGTCGGCCTCATCATTCCCCATGTCGTGCGGCTGATGACCGGCTCTCGCCATCGCGTCCTGCTGCCAGTCGCCATGCTTCTCGGCGCCAGCTTCATGGTCTGGACCGACACAGCGGCCCGCAGCCTCTTTGCCCCCCGCGAGCTTCCCGTCGGCATCATCACCGCCCTGCTCGGCGCGCCAATCTTCCTCGCCGTCCTGCTCAGATATCGGCGGATCACATGAGCGGGTTGATCGTCTGCGATGTCACCGTCCGGCTGGGGTCCCAGACCATCCTCAGCGACATTGCTCTGACCGCGGCGCCCGGCACCGTCACGGGGCTGATCGGCCCCAATGGCGCCGGCAAATCCACCCTCATGCGGGCCATTCTGGGCCTGGCGCCCTTGGCATCCGGCGCAGTGACCTTCGATGGCGCGGACCTGCTCGCCATGCCGCGCCGCACCCGCGCGCAATTCACCGCCTTCGTCGAACAGAGCGGCTCCACCGACGCCCGCCTTACTGCAATTGAGGTGGTGACGCTGGGGCGCATCCCCTTCCAGTCGGTGTGGCAGGCCACCCCCTCCCCCGATGACGCCGCCCATGTCGACGCCGCCCTGGCAGAAGTGGACATGACCGGCTTTGCCGCCCGCCTCTATCACACGCTGTCGGGTGGCGAGCAGCAGCGCATCCAGATCGCCCGCGCTCTGGCGCAGCAGCCGCGTCTGCTCATCCTCGACGAACCCACCAGCCATCTGGACGTCCATGCGCAACTGACTACGCTCGACCTGTTGCAGCGACGGGCGCATGCCGGCGCCAGCGTCTTGCTGGCGCTGCACGACCTCAACCTGGCGGCCGCCTTCTGCGACTCGCTGGTCGTGCTGCATAACGGTCGCCAGGTTGCCTTCGGCACGCCCGAGCAGGTGCTCACCCCTGCCCTCTTGCGCCAGGTTTATGACGTCGACGCCACCCTGCTGCGCCATCCCGGCAGCGGCCGCCCGCTGATCGCCTACGACCTGCCCGGCTGAATCGGCAGAGCGCGTGCAATTGCGATTGACAATCTTGCCGCGCCGACCCAAAAATTTGATCGACTGGTCAAATTTCTGACCAATGCATGCGGGAGGCGCGAATGGAATTCGGCATCACCTTCAAAGGCTTCATCGAGGCCGAACGAGCCCGCTATCTGGTGCGCGCCGCCGAATATGCCGGCTTCAGCTATTGCTGGTTCTACGATTCCCACATTCTCTGGCGCGATTGCTACGCCGCCATTGCCATGTGCATGGAACACACCGAGGACATGCGCTTCGGCCCACTGGTGACCAATCCCGACGTGCGCGACTGGTCCGTCGCCGCCTCCATCTTCGGCTCGCTCTCCAAGCAGAGCGGCGGCCGCTTTGATCTCGCCGTCGGTCGCGGCGACAGTTCCATGCGCGTCATGGGCAAGAAGCCGGCGACCCTCGCCCGTGTGGCGGACTTCATCGCCAAGACTAAGGCCATGGTGCGCGGCGAGGAAGTCTCCTATGGCGAAATCCCGGCCGCGGTGAAATTCCCCTGGGCCGTCGGGCATGAAATGCCGAGCTGGATCGCCGCTTACGGGCCGTTGGCGCTCAAGACTGCGGGCGAACACGCCGATGGCGTCGTGCTGCAGCTTGCCGATCCCGGCCTCTGCAAGTGGTTCACCGACCAGTGCCTCGACGCCGGCAAGGCCGCCGGCCGCGACATGTCCAAGTTCCGCTCCATGGCCGCCGCGCCGGCCTATTTTGGCGACAAGGCCCGCGCCATCGAGGCCACCAAGTGGTTCCCGGCCATGGTGGGCAACCATGTCGCCGACATCGTCGAGAAATACGGTGCCGACAGCGACAAGATCCCCCAGAGCCTCACCAGCTATATCGAAAAGCGCCGTGGCTACGACTATTCCAAGCACGGTCAGGCGGACAATCCGTTCCTCGATTTCATCACCCCCGACGTGGTCGAGAACTTCTGCGTGCTGGGCGAGCCCGACGAACACATCGCCAAGATCCACTCTCTCAAGGATGCCGGCGTCACCCAGTTCAACATCTATCTAGACAGTGGCGACGAGGAAGAGATCATCGCCGGCTACGGCCGCCACGTGATCCCGGCGTTCCGGTAAAGCGCGCAAATCACCCATGCCTCAGTCGGCACCCTCCCCCTTGTGGGCTTCAAACCGGCCAAAGGCAAAATCGCTCCGGTGGAGCGATTTTAGGTGAGAAGGATCGAGGGTCGGGGACTGCGATCCCGCAGGTCACGCAAGCGGCTCAGATAGTGCCCTTCACCACACGATGGAATGGGTCTTCCCGGTCGCCACATTGACGAATCCCTCCGGCGCCAGTGGCGATGGGGCCACCAGAACCCAGCGCCAGGGCGCGCAGGTCAGGGTCGCAAAGGCCAGCCGCTCCGGGAAACCGGGCCACCAGCGCGGCGAGAAGGTCGGCTCATACATCCACTCGATGCTTTCGCCTTCGCGATAGAGCGCCTGCATCTCGGCATCGAGCTCCGCGGCCGGCCGGCAGGTCATCAGCCCACCCACCTCGTAGCGCACCGTCGCCACCAGTTCGCCGCGCCGCACCAGCGCCCAGCCGCCCTGCGTTTTCCGTAACGCATTGACCGCCTGTGCCATAGCCGCGTCAGACGAGCCGACCACCCAGATATTGTGCTTATCATGCCCCATCGAGCAGGCCAAAGCCGTGTCCGCGGTCTTGGGGCCAGTCCCCAGCCAGAACATGCGCGCCGTCTTTCCCTCGCCCGAGAAGCGATCGACGATGGCGAACTTGGTGATGTTGCGCGCGGCATCCCGCTGCACGAGGCCATCGACGGCCGGCAATTCCGTGGTGATGAAGTCATCGGTCCAGTGGAAGGGGCGCAGCAAGGCGGCTCTGACGCTCTCGCGCCCATCAGGCGCCACGATGGCAAAGTCCGCTGCCGTCAGCTCCCGGTCGATCTTGACCGTCTGCGTCGCCCAGTCCGGCCACTCGATGCGGGGCAGTGCCCCCACATAGTCCCTGCCCCGCGACACCTGCGCGCCATCGGCCCAGACTTCGGCAATGGAGAGGCTCGCCAGATCGTCCAGCAGTACGAGATCGGCAAAGCGGCCTGGCGCGATCGAGCCGACCCATGGCGTCAGTCGCATATGCCGCGCCGGGTTGATCGTGACCAGTTGAATGGCGATCTCCGGCGCGAGCCCTGCCTCAATGGCCAGCCGCACATTGTGGTCCGTCCCCCCCAGCTTCATGGTGTCCGAACAGGAGCGGTCGTCGGTGCAGAGCGCAAATTGCGACCAGTCCTGCTGTCCATCGGCCAGCAGTCCGGTCACGATCTCCTTGAGCGAATGCGGCCGGATTTCCATGAACAGGCCGCGCCGCAGCTTGTCGGCCACCTCCTCTGGCGTCCAGGCCTCATGGTCCGACGCCATGCCGGCGGCGGCAAAGGCGTTGATATCGTCGATGGCCCGCATGCCCGCCGCGTGCCCCTCGACCACCCCGCGCTGCTCGAAAGTGGCGCGGATCATCCCCCAGAGTCGCTGGTAGGATGGGTTGTCGGGGTTCCACACCGCAGGCCAATCCATTACTTCATCAAGTCCGGCTACCATCATCTGGTTGCTGATAAATTCGCGCTGCTCATCATAGCCGAAATGTCCACCGCCCCACTCGTAGGCCGTGGGCGGCACGGCCGAGCCAGGCAGCGGGAAGATCTTCATCGGCGATCCGGCGAGACGCGCCTTCAGCCAGAATTCCAGGTTCTTTGGCCCGTTGACGTTGGAGAACTCGTGGCTCGCCTCGCAGGTCCAGGTGCAGCCATGCGGCAACACCAAAGCCGCCTCATATTCGGGCGTCAGGTGGCTGGATTCGATATGCTTGTGCACTTCGCCAAAGCCGGGCACCGCCGCCAGATGCGAGCGGTCCACCCATTCGTCCACCACACCCGGATATTTCCCCGCTGGCCCCACCCAGGCGATCCGGCGCCCCGATACGACAATCTCCTGATCGTCATGCCAGCGCCGGCCATTGACGTCGAGCAGGCGCCCGACGTGGATGGCGCGCGTCGCCGACCGCTTGCCCAGCGCCACCAGCGCCAGGTGCTGGCGGATGCGCACTTCGTCGGCGGCATTGATCAGGAGGTCATCGGGCATGTCCGTCACGTCAGCCTGCCCTCGTCCAAGGCCTTGATGATCCAGTCACGATATTTCTGTTCCTTGTCACTGACCTCCGGCATCACCCGCGAGGCCTCCTCCATGAAGAAACGATAGTCGCGGCCCATCTGCTGGCCCCGCAGCGTGTCCATGTCGAGTGCCACGTCCGGAATCTCCGGCTGCAACTCGCCCAACGCCGTACCTCGCATGGCCCAGTTGACCATGTCGTCGGTGGTCCGCTCCTTGGGAGAACCCGCCAGGACACGGATGGCATGAGCGGCAAACAGGAACCGGTCCCCACCCGGCCGCTGGTAGCGCTTGTGCTGCTGGTAGAGTGTTTCGACCAGCACCGGCGCCTGCACATTGCCCAGCCCGATATCCTCGACGGCGATGACGCAGAGCCGCGACCACAGCATCTCCTCCATTTCGGCGCTGGTGAGATACATTTCCCAGCCCAGCAGCAGCACATTGTCGAGCATGCCGCGCCGCAGGCATTTCTGCAGCGCGGAAATCACCTCATCGGCCGCAAAGCCGTGTTCAGTGGTGGTGCGCTGCCACGGATCGGGCGGCTGCTGTACCTTTGTCATCAGTCTGCTCCCGCTGCCCAATCCACGATCTGGCCCCAGAGCCGATCATAGCCGCTCCACTCGACAAATTCCGGCGGCGCCCAGTGCGGGCCGCAGTCGGACGCGAAGGCCACCGCCCTGCCCTGGCCGAAGCCGCCCGTCACCAGCAGCGGATCGTCGCCGACCACGGCCACCACCGTCGCATCCGGCTTGGCCACCAACTGGTTATAGCCCAGAAGCTGCGGCCATTGGCCTTCCAATCCGGCCGCAAGCGGATGGCCGGCATCGCTCACCACCGGCGTCACACCCTGCGGACATTCAATCCGGTCGTCGTGCCGATGCAGCGTCACCGGTAGTACTTCCTCGATCGCCGAGCCGGCATATTGCGCCTTGGCGTCGATGCCCTGGAAGGTCAGGTAGCCGCCCACCATGACGAAGCCGCCGCCCTGGCGCACATAGTCGCGAATGGCGTGCAGGCGATTGGGCAGGATCTTCGAGCGCACGAAGGTATCGGGATGCAGCAGCAGCGTATTGGCCCCGATATCGGAGAGAATGACGCAGTCATATTCCGCCAGCGCCTCCACCGTTCCCGGAAATTCGCGCGCCGCGACGT
>NZ_JAKFDJ010000147.1:0-45868 GCF_036676215.1 Devosia sp.
GCCGATGATGGGCGCGGCGAAGGTTTCGGCGGTGGTGCCGGGGTCGTATTTGGCGCTTTCATTGTTGACCACATAGGTCAGCTCGCCCGCGGCAAAGGCACCGGCGGTGGAGGCGAGGAAGGCTGCGGTCAGCAGCGGCAGGAAGTGCTTGGTCATCGTCTTCTCTCCTGTTTTTTGGCGGGGTGTGACCCAGCCTTTGCGTCGTTTTGCCGGCAGCAAGCTTGTCGTTTGCTGCCAGCCTGCTTGCGATTGGCTTACGCCGCCGGTTGAGGCGTCGCATCGCCGGCATAGTGGCAGGCGGCGAGGTGCCCCCCGCCGATGTCTCTGAGGTCCGGTTCGGTTTTGGCGCAGAGGTCCGTCGCCATGGGGCAGCGGGTGCGGAAGCGGCAGCCGGAGGGAATGTGGAGGGGACTAGGGATTTCGCCACGCATGGGCTCGACGGGACGGGCCGCGGTGGGATCGGGGACAGGAATGGAGGCCAGGAGGGCGCGGGTATAGGGGTGCGAGGGGCGGCGGTAGAGATCGGTATCGGAGGCGAGCTCAACGATGCGGCCGAGATACATGACGCCGATGCGGTCGGAGATGTGGCGGACCATCGAGAGGTCATGGGTGATGAAGAGGTAGGTGAGGCCGAGCTGATCCTGCAGGTCTTCCAGCATGTTGACGACCTGGGCCTGGACGGAGACGTCGAGGGCCGAGATGGGTTCGTCGCAGATGACCAGGTCGGGCTCGAGGGCGATGGCCCGGGCAATGCCGATGCGCTGGCGCTGGCCGCCAGAGAATTCGTGGGCAAAGCGATTGGCGTGGTCGGCATGGAGGCCGACGCGGGCGAGGAGGTCGTGGACCTTGGCGGTGCGAGATTGGGGCGTGCCGATGCGGGCGATTTCCAGCGGCTCGGCGATGAGGTCGCGGACGGTCATGCGGCCGTTGAGGCTGGCGTAAGGGTCCTGGAAGATCATCTGGACGCGGCGGTGGAAGGGGGCGAGGGCGCGTTCGGAGGCGGTGGCGACGTCGAGGCCGTCGAAGTCAATCGAGCCTGAGGTGGGCTGATAGAGGCGGATGAGGGTGCGGGCCAGCGTGGACTTGCCGCAGCCGGATTCGCCGACGAGGCCCAGGGTTTCGCCGCGATGGATATCGAGGGTGACGCCGTCGACGGCGCGGAGGATGGGACGTGGGCCGAAGAGGGAGCGGCCGGTGGCGAAGTGTTTGTGGAGGTTACGGATGGAGACGAGGGGAGCGGTCGGTGCGTCCACCTCCTCCCGCCATTCGAGCATAGCTCTCATGGCCTTCCTTCGCTCAAATCGCTCCACTGGAGCGATTTGTCCCTTCGGGCCGCTTGAAAGGCCCCCATCATGGGGGAGGTGTGTCATCGAGTTTGTGGTTGGGCTTGTGGTCATGGGGAAGGCCCCCTCACCCGGCGCTGCGCGCCGACCTCTCCCCCGAAGGGAGAGGTAAGAGAAGGCGCGTCCGGGTGATGCAGCCAGCATCTTGCCCCCTGCCCTTCGCCGAAAATCGGTGGCAGTTCCGCCGCGCATTGGCGCATGGCGTGGGGGCATCTTGGGGTGAAGGGGCAACCGGTGGGCGGATGGGCCATATCGGGCGGGCTGCCGGGGATGGGGGTCAGGCGGCGATGGGTGTCGTCGCGCAGGTCGGGGACGGAGGCGAGCAGACCGCGGGTATAGGGGTGCAGCGGGGTCTTGAAGAGATCGCGGACGGGGCCGGTTTCCATGACGAGGCCGCCATACATGACGACGATGCGGTCGGTGACTTCGGCGATGACGCCGAGGTCGTGGGTGATGAGGATGACGGCCATGCCGAGGCGGCGCTGGAGGTCTTTCAGCAGGCCCAGGATCTGGCGCTGGATGGTGACGTCCAGCGCGGTGGTGGGTTCGTCGGCGATGAGGAGCTTGGGGTCGCAGGCCAGGGCTATGGCGATCATGACGCGCTGGCGCATGCCGCCGGAAAATTCGTGCGGATAGGATTTCAGGCGTTCGGCGGCGGAGGGGATGCGGACGAGTTCGAACAGGTCCACCGCGCGGGCGCGGGCCTGGGCACGGGTGACCTTGCGGTGACGGAGGATGGTTTCGATGACCTGTTCGCCCACGGTGAGCGTGGGATTGAGGGAGGTCATGGGGTCCTGGAAGATCATGCCGATCCTGTTGCCGCGGATGTCGCGGAGATCATCTTCGTCGAGGGCAATGAGGTCCTGGCCGTCGAAATGAACGGAGCCGGACTTGATGCGGCCGGATGCCTTGAGCAGGCGGAGGATGGACATGGCGGTGATGGATTTGCCAGAGCCGGATTCCCCGACAATGCCGAGGACTTCCCCGGGATAGACATCGAAGCTGACGCCGCGCACGGCCTGCACTTCGCCACGCTGGGAGAAGAATGAGGTGGTGAGGTCGCGGACGGAAAGGACCGGGTTCATTTGCGGAACCGCGGGTCGAGCGCGTCGCGCAGGCCATCACCGAGGAAGTTGAAGGCGAACATGGTGAGGGAAATCGCGGCGGCGGGGAAGAAGAGCTGGTGCGGGTAGGCGCGCATGGTCTCGACGGCTTCCGAGGTCAGCGTGCCCCAGGAGGCAAGCGGCGGGGTGACGCCGAGGCCGATGAAGCTCATGAAGCTTTCGATGAAAATGGCCGAGGGGATCAGCATGGTCAGGGTGACGATGATGGGGCCGATGGAATTGGGCAGCAGGTGGCGGGTGAGGATGCGCGATGTGCCGGCGCCCATGGTGCGGGCGGCGGCGACATAATCCTGGCTCTTGAGGGAGAGTATCTGACCGCGGACGATGCGAGCCATATCGACCCAGAAGACCGAGCCAATGGCGATGATGATGGAATAGAGGCCGCTGTCGAAGACCACCATGAGCAGGACGACATAGAGCGTCAGCGGGATGGTGGCGATGATCTCGACGATGCGCATCATGATTGCGTCGGTCTTGCCGCCGACATAGCCGGCAATGCCGCCATAGAAGATGCCAATGACGAAGTTCACCAGCGTGGCGACGAAGGCAACTGTGAGCGAGATGCGGGCGCCGTAGAGCTGGCGGACGAGGACGTCGCGGCCGAGCTGGTCGGTGCCGAAGAGATAGGTGCGGTTCCAGGACCAGCCGGAAGGGCTGATTGTGGTGCCGTCGGCAGCGACGAGTTTGGCGGGGAGCTTGCTGTAATCGAGGGTGATGGTGGTATCGCCGAAGATGAAGGGCTGGGCCTTCCTGAGCATGTCTTTGCGCTCGCCGCGCAGCAGGCCAAGGACGTGGCCCTCGGCATCGACCTCGTAGAGGTTGAAGTTGGAGGCATTGAGGAAGAAGCGGGTGGTCGCCCCCTGCCCATCCACGACGCTGTAGGTCTCGAAGGCAGGCGGGATATTGGACAGGCGCAGGTTCTGGTCGGCGTAGCTGTAGGGGCTGAACAGCGGGCCGAAAATGGCGGCGAGGATGAGCAGGACGATGAAGCCGATCGAGACGATAGCGGGCTTGCTGGCCCAGAGGCGGCGGCGGGCGTCCTGCCAATAAGTCAGGCTCGGCGCCGAGGCGACCACGGAGGCATCGCCCGGCGACAGCTTCTCCCACATTTCGGGGGCAATATCGCTCATGCGGCGGCGCTCGCCAGTTTGATGCGCGGATCGAGCACGGCATAGAGCAGATCGACAATGAGGATCATCACCATGAGGGCGGCAGCGTAGAAGATGGTGATGCCCATGATGGCGGTGTAGTCGCGATTGGTGATGGAGAGCACGAACTGGCGACCGATGCCGGGCAGCGCAAAAATCTGTTCGATGACGAAGCTGCCGGTGATGAGATTGGCGACGACCGGGCCGAGGACGGTGACGACCGGAACCAGCGAATTGCGCAGACCGTGCTTGAACAGGACCTGGCCGGGCCGGAGGCCCTTGGCGCGAGCGGTGGTCATGTAGTCCTGCTCGAAGGTTTCGAGCAGCGATGAGCGCGTGAGCCGGGCGACGAAGGATATCCAGAAGCCCGAGAGCGCGAAGACGGGGAGGAAGTAGCCGCGCCAGTCGTCGAGGCCGAAGGTGGGCACCCAACCCAGGCGCAGAGCGAAGATATAGAGCGTCACGGTGGCGATGACATAGCTGGGGATGGCGACGCCGATGGTGGCGATCAGCATGACCGTGGTGTCGGGCCAGCGATTGCGGTTGAGCGCGGCGATGATGCCGAGCGGAATGCCAAGGGCGACGACACAGATGACGGCGAGCAGGCCGGTCTGCAGGGTGACCGGCAGGCCATCGGCGATCATCGTGTTGACCGAGATGCCGGGGTACTTGAAGGACGGGCCGAGATCGAAAGTCAGAATGCCGCGCAGGTAGGCGAGGTATTGCAGCCAGATAGGCTGATCGAGGCCATATTTGGCGTTGAGCGCCGCTTCGATCTCGGGCGCGAGCATGCGCTCGGAGACGAAGGGGCCGCCCGGGACGGCATGCATGAGGAAGAAGGTCAGCGTGACGATGGCCCAGAGGGTGAGCAGCATCATGCCGAGGCGCTGGAGGATGTAGGTGGACATGTCAGCGCGTCCCGGAATGGGCGGCAACGGCAGGAGATGGACGGCCGCAAATGTCTGACATGGCGGCTATTCCACCATCAAAATTTTTTTACTGCAAGGGTGGATGGGAGAGATATTTGTGCGATTGCCAAACACTGGGACGCGCTGTGGGTGGGATAGCCTACAGCTCGAAATGCCCGCGCAGGATCAGGAAGACCGCGAGGGCCGGGATGATCAGGTCGGCGGCACGCTCGACCATGGCTTGGGGGTAGCTGCCTTCGGCATCCAGCGCGTTGATGGTGCCGAGCAGGTCATTGCCGGCCATGACGGGCACGCTGAGGGAGCTGTTGCAGCCAAGAGAGCGGATCAGGGCGAGGTCGGGAAACTGGCCCTCCATGCCGGCCGCCGTGTTGATGGCGGTGATGCGGCGCTCGGTCTGCATGGCGCGGAACCAGTCATCGATCACAAGTGGTTTGGTGCCGAGCAGCGGATAGACGTCCGGGTGGCTGGAATAGACGCGGCGGACGTGACCGGCGGACATATTGATGGCCGTCAGCGTGAACAGGCGGGCGGGGATGATGGTGGCCGCCAGCGCATGGAGCGCAGTGCCCGTTTCGACGGGATCGGTGTAACGGGCGAGCTTTTCTTCGAACCGGCGAAAGGCTCCGCCGGTCATGCCAGCCACCTTTGGCGGTCGGCAGCGTCGTCCGCGAGGAGAACCGGACCGTCGGTGATCACGATGCGGTCACGTCCATTGGTCTTGGCGATATAGAGTCGGTTGTCGGCGGCCTGCATAAGCTCACCGGAGGGTATCGTGCCGTCGCCAGCAGCCAGGCCAATGCTGGCCGTGACCAGCAGGCCGGGTGCCACATCGGACCAATCGGTACAGGAAATGGCGACGCGGATGCCCTCGCAGAAGGCCGCGGCCGTGGCTTCAGAGGCGTCGGGGAAAATCAGGCCGAACTCTTCGCCACCGAGCCGGGCGGCATGGCCGTGCGGCCCGATCTGGCCAACAATGGCCCGCGCGACGCGCTGCAGCACGGCGTCGCCGACAATATGGGAGAACAGATCGTTGACCGCCTTGAAGTGGTCGAGATCGAGGATGGCAAGGGCGACCGGCGTGCCGGCGAGGCGATTGAGGATCTGATCGAAACTGCGGCGATTGGCGATGCCGGTCAGCGGGTCGCTGAGAGCCTGACCCGCCAGGGTGGCGGCGCGGCTGCGCCATTGCTCGGTTTCGGAGCGGATTTCCTCGACACGAGCTCGCCGCCTGGCCGCTTCGCCCGATTGGGTGACGTAGAGGGTGTGGAAGCGCCTGAACATGGCCAGAGCCGACGTGGCATCGCCCAAGGCTTCGAGGATTTCTGCCAGCTTGTGGGCACAATTGACCTGATGGTCGACCTGCTGGCAGGCGTCGGCCAGGGTCAATGCTTCGGCGACAACTGTGCGGGCCTGGTGGGGATCGCCGGAGCGCAGCAATATGTCGCCGAAGGTATAGAGATAGTGAATGCGCAGGCTTGGACCCGGATCGCCGGGCAGGCCGGCGCTGCGTTCGAGATAGGCACAAGCCAGGTCGTGGCGGCCCTGCAGGCCCAGCATTTCGGCGGTATTGCAGAGGGCAACGCGCAAGGTCCAGTGATCGCCGCTGCTTTCGGCCCTGGCTATGGCGCGCTCGGACAGGTCGATGGCGGCCTCGCGCTCGCCGATGGCCCGGCCAGGCTCGCCGAACTTCTCCGCCTCTTCGGCTTGGTGTGGCAGAAGCCGAGATTGAGCAGGTAATAGGCTTCGGCGGCGACATTGGCTTGTTCGGCGGCCATCGAAACGGCGCGCTCTATCAGCGCCATTCCCAGTTCGGTTTCGCGGCACACGGCCAGGACAATACCCTTGGCGTTGAGCGCAAAGGCCAGGACGGCGGCATCGTCGCCCGCCTGGGCGAGGTCGACGGCCTCGACCGACAGGTCGAAGGCCTCGTCGCTGAAGCCGAGATCGAGGAAGACAATGGCTTCGACCGCCAGGGCGCGGGCAAGCTCGATCGTATTGCCCTGCCTTTGGCGGAGGCCCCGAGCGCCCATGGCGCATTCCAGGGCATGTTCGGTCTGGCCGAGCTTGTAGTTGCACCAGCCCATCTCGCAGAGGCAGGCAGCCATGAGGTCTTCGTTCGACAGGTGCCGGGCCTGGGCATAGACGGCGCGGAACTCGACCATGGCTTCGTCGCAAAGACCGGCACGCAGCAAATGCGTGCCGCGCGTAAATCCATCGATCAGGCTGGCGGGGACGTCGGACACTGGACGCTCTCAGTGTGGTGGCAGGCCAGCATAGCCGGATTCGGTGGCCAGAATGCTAATGTATCGAGGCTCGCAGCGCGCTAGGCGGCGGGGAACAGTTTCCAGCGGCGGGGACGGAAGGCGATGCGGGTCTGTTCGGCGGCCGGGTGATCGAAGGGCAGGTCGATCTCGACACGCTGGCCTTCGCCCCCGATTTCAAGTTCGACACGGCGGGTGCCGCCAACGCGGCGCGACGTGCCGATCAAGCCGCCGAGGGCAGCATCGGACCCGACCAGTTCGACATCATGCGGGCGGAAGAACAGGCGGCCCCTGCCCGGCATCGCATCGCCGGCGGGGACGCCTATGGCGTGGCCGCCGAGCCAGACTTCGCCCTTTTCCACGGTAACGGGCAGTTCGCTCGATTCACCGATGAAGCCGAAGACGAAGGGCGATGTGGGGTGGTCATAGACCGTGTCGGGGGTGCCGACCTGTTCGACCTTGCCCTGGCTCATGACGCAGAGGCGGTCGGAGAGTTCGAGCGCTTCTTCCTGGTCGTGGGTGACGAAAACAGTGGTGTGGCCGGTGCGGTCATGGATTTCGCGCAGCCATTTGCGCAGTTCGCGGCGCACCTGGGCGTCGAGCGCGCCGAAGGGTTCGTCGAGCAGCAGCACGGCCGGCTCAATGGCAAGGGCGCGGGCCAGGGCGACGCGCTGGCGCTGGCCGCCGGAGAGCTGGCCGGGATAGCGCTTTTCGAGGCCCGAGAGCTGGACGAGATCGAGCAGTTCCATGGCGCGGCGGCGGATTTCGCCGGCGGGGGGACGGCTGGAGCGCGGGCGAACCTTGAGGCCGAAGGAAATGTTTTCGAGGATCGTCATGTGGCGGAACAGGGCGTAGTGCTGGAACACGAAGCCGATATTGCGCTCCTGCACGGTCTTTTCTGACGCGTCGGTGTCGCCGAAGAATATCTTGCCCTGGGTGGGCATTTCGAGACCGGCGATGAGGCGCAGCAAAGTGGTCTTGCCCGACCCTGAGGGACCCAGCAGCGCGATCAGTTCGCCCGAGCGGATATCGAGCGAAACGTCATGCAGCGCCGGGAAGCGATCGAATTCCTTGCGCACATTCTGGACGCGAACTTCCATATACCTCGACCTCATAGACGCCGCGACCCTAGTGGATCACCCGCGTTTCTCAAGGCGAGCCGTTTGCGAGGAACGGAAAATCGTGACCCGCGCATATTCTAACGTGGCGGGGTCCACACGGGCGTTTCGCGGTCCAGCGGGGCCATGGCGGTGATATCCTCGCCGCGGCGCATGGCGATGTTCATGCGGAAGCTGTTGCCGATGCGCTCGGAGCGCTCGATGAAGAGCGCGGCGATATCGGGCGGGCAGAGTTCGTCGACGGTGCGGCGGAACAGAGCCAGCCAGCGCATGAAATGGGCGTCGGAGAGCTCGGGGATGGCCATGTGCTTGGGCATGGGACGGCCGCCATAACGGCCGGTGCCGAGCAGCATGGAGCTCCAGAAATCGGCGATGGTGGCGAGGTGATCCGGCCAGGCTTCGGGGGCGATGATGCGGTTGAAGACCGGGCCGATGACGGGGTCGCGGCGGGCATCGGCGTAGAAGCGGTCGACGACGGCGCGGATCATGGCTTCGTCGAGGCCTGCGGGCGTTTCCCAGCCGACGCGCTGGTGGCGCGTGCCGATGGGGGGACGCGGATTGTGGTCATTCATGCGCGGGACTCTTTAATCGAATAGGTGCAACGGCGGCCGCCGGAGACGATGTGTTCGGTGCGCACCACAGACGTATCGGGGCCGAGAACGGCGCGGAAAACATCGAGTTCGGCGCGGCAGAAACCCTGACAGGCCGTGGCTGCGGCGCAGATGGGACAGTGGTTTTCGATCAGCAGCAGCGAGCCGTCGGGCTCTTCGCGCCACTCGGCCATATAGCCTTCGGCGGAGCGCAGGTCGGCGAGGGCGGCAACCTTGTCGCGCAGGGTGACGCGGCTGTCGAGGGTGGATTGGTAGGCGGTGCGGGTCAGGTCCTCACGAGTGGAAATGAGCGTTTCGACAGCATTTTGCCCCAATGATGAACGGATGATGTCCAGCAGCTGAACGGTCAGGGCGGCGTGGGTGTCGGGGAAGCGCGATTGGGCGGCCTCGGTCAGGCTCCAGCGCTGGGTGGGGCGCCCTACCCCCTTGGCCTCGCTGGTAGCCACGACCAATCCATCCAGGGCGAGGCGGGCCAATTGCTGGCGCACGGCTTCGCCGGTGGTGCCGAGCATGGGCCCGAGGGTGGCGGCCGACAGAGCACCGTGCATCTTGAGCGCCATCAGCACGCGCTCGGCCGGACTGCGCGGCGACCAGGCCCCGTTTTCTGGCGTCACGTTTTCCAAGTTCTGGCTTGACATATTCATGCCGGAGGTTTTCAAAGTCATTGCTTGGAAATTAAACGGCGCAGCACGGAAATGCAAGCGCCGCCCTATCACGGAGACTCCAGATGGCTTTCGAACTTCCCGCCCTGCCCTATGCCCATTCTGCCTTGGCCGATCGCGGCATGAGCCAGGAAACGCTGGAACTGCATCATGACAAGCACCACCAGGCCTATGTGACGGCGCTCAACGGGTTCGTCGAGAAGAATGCCGAGCTGGCCGGCAAGTCGCTGGAAGAGATCATCGCCTTTGCCAATGGCAAGGCGGAGCTGGCGCCGGTGTTCAACAATGCCGGACAGCACTGGAACCACATCCACTTCTGGAATGCGCTGTCGCCCAATGGCGGCAAGCTCGGCGGGAAGCTCGAAGCCAAGATCGTCAGCGACCTGGGCAGCGTCGAGGCATTCAAGGAGCAGTTCAAGACGGCGGCGACGACGCAATTCGGTTCGGGCTGGGCCTGGCTGGTGCTGGGCAGCGACGGCAAGCTCAAGGTCACCAAGACGCCGAACGGCTCCAATCCGCTGGCGACCGGCGAGGGCAAGCCGCTGCTGGGGCTCGATGTGTGGGAGCACAGCTACTATGTCGACTTCCGCAATCGCCGGCCGGATTATGTGAGCAATTTCCTCGACAAGCTGGCGAACTATGAGTTCGCGGAAGCCAATTTGTCCTAGGACACTGCTAGGCTATGCTGTACGCGCTGGCCGGGATTGCCTTCGGCCAGCGCGTGTTTGCGGCGTGTTCCCGAACAGCCGGAGAAGGAAATTGACGACAGCGATGGCTGATTTCGAGCTGCCCGATGCCATGCGACTGCGACCGCCCCGGCGGCCGCTGATCGGCAATACCGAGTTTCGTTCGGCCATGGCGGCGATGGCCACCACGGTCAGCGTGGTGACGGCGCGCCGGGGCGAGGAGCGCATCGGGCGGACGGTGACCTCAATGCTGTCGCTGTCGATGAACCCGCCAACGATATTGATCTCCATCGACATCATGAGCCGGCTGGCCGATCTCATCGCCAAGACGGGTGGATTTTCATTCGCCATGCTGGCTGACGACCAGGCGGCAGTGGCGGACGCCTTTGCCGGCCGGGTGGCACCGCAAGAGCGGTTCAGCGCGGCAAGCTGGAGCGAATGGCCGTCGGGACATCCCATGCTGCTGGGTGCGGTGACGGCGCTTGACTGCGATGTGGTCGGTTCTATGGAGACGGGGACGCATGTGCTGTTCGCCGGGGCAGTCGTCGAAGCGGAAACAACGACGAGCCGGTCACCCCTGCTCTGGCAACGCCACCAATATCACCAACTGGGCGGGCTCGACTGACAGGCGCGAAACTGGCAAGCTGGCATAACTGATCGCCCGGTCCGGGAAACCGGCGGGCCGCTTTGACCAATCCTCGCCGAGGGAGGCAGTTGTGCCCCGGTTCTATTTTCACTACCGCACCGATGACGAGCTGGTCCGCGACATGGATGGCAGCGAGCTGCCGGACCTCGACGCGGCGGAGCACAATGCCGCCGCGCTAGCCAAGGCCATAGTGGAGCGGGCCGCCAGCACCGGCGGCGATACGCGGGTGCCGCGCTCGATCGAGATCACCGACGCGGCGGGCGAGGAACTGCTGTATCTGGTGTTCTGGGCCGGCCCAAAGCTGACGGGCGGGTCAGAGACGCCTGTGGAGCCGGTAACGGTGCACTAAAGGGACGACCCTTGTCCGGCGTTACGCGCCGGTCTCTGCAAGCAAGAGCTTAGACACTCGAGCGGCGATTTCGCGGGCCGGCACTGTGGCCCCGGCGCGATCCTGCGCATTGGTTGTCACCACAAAGCCCAGGGTCAGGGCCGCGGCAAGGGCGGCGTAGGCAAGCAATCTGGTTGCGTGGTTCATCGCTGTCTCCGCTGATGCCATAAGACTACCAGAACGATAGAGTATTGCAAGGCGAGGCTTGCCGGCCGGCCCGGCGGCAAGAGAACAACTTGCTTCATTCAAACAGGATTCGGCAAAAATGGACGCAAATGGACGTCCACAGACTGAGTTGACGCAATCTCATTCCAGAGTGTGACCAGAACTATAACGACGGCATTCCGTCATTTGGCGGTGCGATGGCACCATCTTGGCGCGGCGCTATTATTCAATCGTATGGCAGACAGGCGTCTGAAGGGTGCCTAGACTGCGTATGCGTTTTGGGAGTCGCCGAATGGATCTGGGTCAATCGAACCGTCCAGCCTTGCTGGACCGGGCTGCGGCACTGATGACGGAGGATGCGGGGTTTGCCCATTTCCTCAAGGCCGCGATCCTGGCGACGGATGGCGACGACCTGGCGCGGCAGGCGCCGGACCGGTTCGAGGCTACCCTGCGGCAGTCCTACCGGCATCTGCTGGCTTATAAGGGCGACAGCAGCCAGATTGCTGCGAAGCCGCCCGAGCGGGCCGGCGACCCGCTGGTGCTCGATATCGTTTCGCCCGACATGCCGTTCATCGTCGACAGCGCGCTCGCGGCGGTGCGGGCGGCGGGCGGCACGGTGCAGCTCTTTACCCATCCCGTGGTGCGCGACGCTGGCGGACGGGCGCTGAGCGTGCTGCATATCCACAGCGACCCCGTCGCCGATGTCGCGGCGCTCACCGCCGAGATCGCCGCGACCATGGCCGAGGTGACGCGGGCCGTGCACGACTGGGAACAGATGCTCTCGCGAATGCGGGCGACTATCGGGGCGCTGGAGAAATCCCCCTCGGCACAGAAAGACGAGCCGCTGCGGTTTCTCGAGTGGCTGACCGAGAACAACTTCACCTTTCTGGGCATGCGGGACTACCGCATCGCCGATGGCGGGCTGGAGCCGGTGGCCGGAAGCGGGCTGGGCATATTGCGTGACCCGGACCTCAAGGTACTGCGCAGCGGCCCGACCTTTGTGGAATCAACGCCACAGCATGCCGCCTTCATGGCTTCGGACGAGCCTCTATTGGTGACCAAGGCAAATGTGCGGGCGCGGGTGCATCGGCGCGTGCATATGGATTATGTGGGCATCAAGACCTATGCCAACGGCAAGGCCATAGGCGAACTCCGCATCGTGGGACTGTTCACCGCGCAGGCGCAGGTGGCGCCCCATACCGATGTGCCGATCATCCGGCGCAAGATTGCCGAGGTGATGCGCAAATCGGGCGTCGATCCGCTGGGGCATGACGGGCGCACACTGTTGAGCGCGCTGGACAGCCATCCGCGCGACGAGCTGTTCCAGATCAGCGTCGAGCAGTTGTTCGAATTCGCCACGGCAATCGCGGCGCTGTTCGACCGGCCGCGCGTGCGGGTGCTGCCGCGCATCGACCGCTTCGACAACTTCGTCTCCGTTCTCGTCTATGTGCCGCGCGACCGCTATGACGGAGAAGCGCGGGCCCGGATCACGCGCTATCTGGCGCAGGTCTATGACGGGCGGGTTTCGGCGTTCTATCCGCACTTTCCGGAAGGGGAACTGGTGCGGCTGCATGTGATCATCGGCCGCGTGAGCGGGCCGACGCCGCAGCCAAGCCGGGCGGAGCTCGAAGCTCGCGTCGATGCGCTGACCTCCAATTTTGGCGACGTGCTGGTGGCGACGGCCAGCGATCCGGCGATCATCAGCGACTATCGCGCGGCGTTTTCGGCGGCTTACCAGTCGCGCAATTCGGCTGAGGATGCGCATGAGGATATCAACGTGCTGCGCGGCTTGGGCGACGGGGCCGGCGTTGCGATCCGGCTGCGGAGCCGCACCGGGGCCGATGGGTCGCTGGGGCTCAAATTCTACCACCGCGAAAGCCCCATTCCGCTGAGCGACCGGGTGCCAATGCTGGAGGCCTTTGGCTTCCGAGTGATCGACGAGCGCACCTATACAGTCGTGCCGCGCGACGGGGTCGAGCGGTATCTGCACGACATGGTGCTGGAGCCGGCCGACGGCGGCGCTTTCGACGTAGCGGCCCGAGGCCAGGCGGTGGAGGACGGCCTGCTGGCGGTGTGGGACGGGCTGGCCGAGAGCGACCAGCTCAATGCGCTGGTGACGCGCACATCGCTGGGCTGGACCGACGCAGCTTTGTTGCGGGCGCTGTCGCGTTACCTGCGGCAGATCGGGATTTCCTACTCGCAGCGCTATATCGCCAATGTGCTGGTGAAACAGACCGACGCTGCGACGGGGCTGGTGGGACTGTTCAACGCGCTGCACGACCCGCAGCAGAGGGACCGCGAGGCCAGCGCCGAGGCGGCGCGGGAGCGCATTGCGGCGGCGCTGGACGCGATGGCGTCGCTCGACGAAGACAGGATCGTGCGCCGCTTCGTCAACCTGGTGGAAGCATCGGTGCGCACCAATGCCTTCCAGCGCGACGGACAAGGCAGGCGGATGCCGGCGCTGGCGATCAAGTTCAACAGCGGGCTGGTGGACGGGATGGCGGCGCCACGGCCCTATCGGGAGATTTCGGTCTATTCGCCGCGCGTCGAGGGCGTGCACTTAAGGTTTGGCGCCATCGCGCGTGGCGGCATCCGCTGGTCGGACCGGCCGGAGGATTTCCGCACCGAAGTACTGGGGCTGGTCAAGGCGCAGCAGGTGAAGAACGCGGTGATCGTGCCGGTGGGCGCCAAGGGCGGGTTCGTGCCCAAACGGCTGGTGCCCGGAATGGCGCGCGAGGCTTTCCAGGCGGAGGGCGTGGCGGCCTATACGATCTTTATCGGTTCATTGCTCGATGTGACCGACAATCTGGCCGACGGCGCGGTGGCGCCGCCCCGGGACGTGGTGCGGCGGGACGGGGATGACCCCTATCTGGTGGTCGCGGCGGACAAGGGCACGGCGAGCTTTTCGGACACGGCCAACGCCATTGCGACCGGGCGCGGCTTCTGGCTGGGCGATGCCTTCGCCTCTGGCGGCTCGGCCGGCTACGACCACAAGGAAATGGGCATTACGGCGCGCGGCGGCTGGGAAGCGGTGAAGCGACATTTCCGCGAGATGAACCGCGACATCCAGCGCGAGCCCTTTACCGTGGTGGGCGTGGGCGACATGAGCGGCGACGTGTTCGGCAACGGCATGCTGCTCTCGCCCGCCATCAGGCTGGTGGCGGCATTTGACCACCGCGACATCTTCATCGACCCCAATCCCGATGCAGCGACCAGCTTTGCCGAGCGGCAGCGGCTGTTCGCCCTGCCCCGCTCGAGCTGGCAGGACTATGACAAGGGACTGATCTCGACCGGTGGCGGGGTGTTTCCGCGTAGCCTCAAATCCATCCCGCTGACGGTGGAAATGCAGACGGCCATCGGGCTCTATGTCAGCCAGGCGACGCCCGGCGAGGTGATGACGGCGATCCTCAAGGCGGAGGTGGACCTGCTGTGGTTTGGCGGGATAGGCACCTATGTGCGATCGAGCCAGGAGACCGATGCCGAGGTCGGCGACCGCGCCAATGACGCCATCCGTATCACCGGCAGCGCAGTGCGTGCCAAGGTGGTGGGCGAAGGCGCCAATCTGGGGGTGACCCAACGCGGGCGCGTCGAATATGCGCTCAGTGGCGGGCGGATCAATACCGACGCGATCGACAATTCGGCCGGCGTCAATTCAAGCGATCTCGAGGTCAATATCAAGATCGCGCTGGCGCCCTTGCTGGCCAATGGATCGCTGAGCATCGCGGATCGCAATGCGTTCCTGGTGACGATGACCGACGAAGTCGCGGCGCTGTGCCTGCGCAACAACTATCTGCAGGGGCTGGCGCTTTCGCTGGCGGAGCGGGCAGGCACGGGCGAACTGCCGGACCATCGTGAACTGATCGAGCGGTTGGAGGAACGCGGGCTGCTGGACCGGGCGGTGGAATTCCTGCCATCGGACGCGACCATGGATGCGCGGGCCCTGGCGGGCAAGGCACTGGTGCGGCCGGAGCTGGCGGTGATCCTGGCCTATGCCAAGCTGACGCTCTACGCGGACCTCTTGGAAGGCATCTCGATCGATGACGACTATCTGGCGGGCGAGCTCTACCGCTATTTTCCGGAGACGCTGCACGGTGCCTATCCCGCGGCGGTGGCGGGCCATCGGCTGAAGCGCGAGGTGATCGCGACCGTCCTGGCCAATGCCATGATCAACCGGGGCGGGCCGGCTTTCGTCAGCGAATTGCGGGCGGCGACCAGCGCCAGCCCGGGCGAGGTGGCGCTGGCCTATGCCGGCACGCGCGATGCCTATGGGCTGACTGCGCTCAATGCGGCCATCGATGCGCTGGATGGCGTCGTGGCGGGCGAGGTGCAGCTCGGACTCTATGGCGCGGTGATGGAACTGCTGCGGCAGGAAAGCCTGTGGTTCCTGCGCAATGCGGATGTGACGCAGGGGCTGGCCGGGCTGGTGGCGCGGCATGGCGCGGGCGTCGCGGCGCTGCGGGACATGCTGGGGACCACCCTGCCCGCCTCGCTGGCGGAGGGGATTGCGGCCAAGGCGGCCCAGCTGGTGGCACAGGGCGTGCCGGAGGCAACGGCACGGGCCATCGCCGAATTGCCGGTGCTGAGCTATGCCAGCGACATCGTGCTGGTGAGCGAGCGGGCGGGCGTTTCGGTGACCGAGGGTGCGGCCGCGTTCTTCGGGGTGTTCGCCGCTTTCCAGCTGTGGCCGGTGATCGAGCAGGGACGCGCGATCCAGCTCAACGACCGGTTCGACCGCATGGCGCTGGACCGGGCGCTGGCCAATCTGATGCGGGCCCAGCGCGACCTGACGGCGGATGTGCTCCAGGCCGAGGGTGGGCTGGAAGCCTGGGCGGCGCTGCAGAAGGCGGTCGTTGAACGGACCGCCGCATCGGTGGCCGAGCTGACGCAGGGCGAGCTGACGGTGTCGCGGCTGTCGGTGGCGGCGGGCCTGCTGGCCGATCTGGCGCGCGAGGTCTAGGCGATCAGACGCCGAGAAACTGTCGCAGCTCGGGAGTCTGGGGATTGGCGAAGACCTGTTCGGGCGGGCCGATTTCGTGCACGCGGCCCTGGTGCATGAAGACGACGCGCGAGCAGACGTCGCGGGCGAAGCGCATTTCGTGGGTGACCATGATCAGGGTCATGCCTTCGGCCGCCAGTTCGCGCACCACAGCCAGCACTTCGCTGACCAGTTCGGGGTCCAGTGCCGAGGTGATTTCGTCGCAGAGCAGGGCTGCCGGCTCCATGGCGAGGGCGCGGGCGATGGCGACGCGCTGCTGCTGGCCGCCGGAGAGCTGATCGGGAAAGGCATCGAACTTTTCGGTCAGACCAACCCGCTCCAGCATCTTGCGGGCCATGGCTTCCGCCTCGGGCTTGGGGGTCTTCTTGACCACCATCTGCGACAGCATGACGTTGCGCCCGGCACTGAGATGGGGGAACAGGTTGAACTGCTGGAAGATCATGCCGACCTTGAGGCGCAGCGCACGCAAAGCCTGTTCGCCGGGCAGCAATTGAGCGCCCGACACGGCGATGGCGCCGGAATCGATGGATTCGAGCCCGTTGATGCAGCGCAGGAGGGTCGATTTGCCCGAGCCGCTCTTGCCGATAATGGCGACGACTTCGCCGCGCTTGACGTCGAGGTCGATGCCCTTGAGGACCTCGTTGGCGCCGAAACTCTTGTGCACGTCAGTGATGGTTATGAGCGACATTGAGCTTCTTCTCCAGAACGCGGCTGGCTTGCGACAGGGGCCAGCAGAGGCAGAAATAGATGAGGGCGACGAGGCCATAGACCAGGAAGGGTTGGCCGGTGGCGTTGGTGACCACGGTGCCGGCCCGGGTCAGCTCGATGAAGCCGATGATCGAGGTCAGCGCGGTGCCCTTGACCACCTGAACGGAGAAGCCAACCGTGGGCGGCACCGCGACGCGCAGGGCCTGGGGCAGGATGACGTGGCGCATCTGCTGGATATAGCCCATGCCCAGGCTGGCCGAGGCTTCCCATTGGCCCTTGGCAACGGACTCGACGCAGCCGCGCCAGATCTCGCCGAGAAAGGCGGCCGACCACAGGGTCAGGGCGAGGCCTGCGGCCAGCCAGGCCGGGACGGCGATGCCGAACAGTGCCAGGCCGAAAAAGGCCAGGAACAGCTGCATCAGCAGCGGGGTGCCTTGCAAGATTTCGATGTAGACCTTGGCCACGTTGCGCTGCCAGGGCGACTTGCCGATGCGCAGGAGCAGCACGATGCCGCCCACGATGCCACCGCCCACAAACGAGACCAGCGACAGCAGGACGGTCCATTGCGTGGCGATGAGCAGATTGCGCGCGATGTCGAAAATGGTGAACTGGGCCATTATGCTGCCCTCTTGGGGAACAGCGCCCAGCCCAGGCCGTCGAGCAGCTTGCGGACCAGGATCGACAGGACCAGATAGGTGGCGGTCGCCACGATATAGGTCTCGAAAGCGCGGAAATTGCGGGATTGGACGAAGTTGGAGGCGTAGGTGAGGTCCTCGACCGATATCTGTGACACTACCGACGATCCGAGCATGACAATCACGATCTGGGAGGACAGTGCCGGCCAAATCCGCTGCAGCGCGGGAATGAGCACGACGTGGCGGAAGGTCTGGAACTGCGTCATGGCCAGGCTCTGGCCGGCTTCGAACTGGCCGCGCGGGGTGGCCTGGATGCCGGCCCGGATGATCTCGCAGCTATAGGCGCCCAGATTGATCACCATGGCCAGATTGGCGGCCTGCAGGGCATTCATCTTGAAGCCGAGCGAGGGCAGGCCGAAGAAGATGAAGAACAGCTGGATCAGGAAGGGCGTATTGCGGATCAGCTCCACATAGACCGCCACGAAGGGCTTGAGCCATGTCGGACCCAGCGCGCGCGCCCAGGCGCAGGCGGTGCCCAGCGCGACGCCAATGACGGCGCCAACGAGGATCAGCTCCAGCGTGATCGAGATGCCCTTGGCAAAGATCGGCAGATACCCGACCAGCCAGTCGAAATTCCATTGATAACCCATCGCCCTGCCCTGCCTCGTTCAGTGGAAACGGCGACCCGCAGAGCGGGTCGCCGCAATGGAGGCTAGAGGTCGGCCGGCAGGTCGGCCTTGAGCCAGGTCTGGGCAATGGTGTTGAGCGAACCATCGGCCTTCATCTCGGCGACGATCGTATTGACGGCGGCCAGCAGTTCGGGCTCGTTCTTGTTGAGGCCGATATAGCAGGGCGAATTCTGCACCAGGAATTTCAGCTCCGGGCGGCGGGCCGGATTGTTTTCGATGATGGCGGCCGCCACCACGTTGCCGGTGGCGATGAGATCGACCTGGCCGGACAGGAAGGCCGAAATGGTGCCGTTATTGTCTTCATAGCGGCTGATCTCGACGCCCTCGGGCAGAAGATCGGTCAGCGTCAGATCCTCGACCGCGCCACGGGTGACGCCGACCGAATAGCCGGCCATATCTTCCGGCCCGGCCAGCGTCACGTCGGCCTCGCCGAAGACGCCATTGAAGAAGGGCGCGTAAGCGTCGGTGAAGTCGATCACCGCTTCGCGCTCGGCATTCTTGCCCATGCTGGAGATCACCAGATCGACCTGGCCGGTCTGCAGATAGGGAATGCGGTTGGCACTGGTCACCGGGACCAGCTCGACCGAGACGCCAAGGTGCTCGGCGATGGCCTTGGCCACATCAATGTCATAGCCGACCGACGTCATGTCGATGCTGACGCTGCCGAATGGCGGGAAGTCCTGCGGCACGGCGATGCGGATGGAACCGCGGGCCTGGATATCGGACAGCGCGTCGGCCTGAGCGGGCGCAGCCAGCCCAAGGGCCAATCCGGCAGCAGCAATGAGAATGAGTGAACGACGGCGCATTGAATTCTCCTTGGATGGGTCGTGGTGCGGACCGTTTTGCAAGTCCCGTGCCAGAGTAGGTCTCTTGAAATCGCTGACAAAACTGCCGCCGTTTGGCCGGGTCGACGATGTTGCGGGAGAACTTGCACACGATTTGACCATCGCCCGGTATACAATGTGCAATTGTTAGGCAGCGACCGATGCTGCGGCGAAAGTCGTGGTTGCAACCCGGGGTGCCTTGACCACACTGCGCCCGAAACCCGTATCGCAGGACACCCACGCCATGCCGCAACAAATGACGCTTCCCGACTGGCTTGCAGAACTCACGCGTGCGGGTGGCGTGCCAAGCGGGTTGGCATCCGTGGCGGCCAGCATGGCCGCGGCCAGCGTCGAGATCGCCGCGATCCTGCGGACAGCACCGGTTGCCGGACAGGTGGGGCTGGTCGGTCGTGTCAATGTGCAGGGCGAGGAGCAGAAGCAGCTCGACATCATCTCAAACGACATTGTCGTCAAATACCTGGAGCAAAATCCCGAGATTTCGATTCTGGTTTCGGAGGAACTGGATGAACCGCTTCAGTTTCAGAATCAGGGGCGCTACGTGGTGGCGACCGATCCGCTGGATGGGTCTTCAAATCTGGACGTAAACGTCACTGTTGGCACAATCTTTTCCATTCTGGATGCAGCCGGTGGGCTGCTGCAGAAGGGGAGTGCGCAACTGGCGGCCGGCTACGTCGCCTATGGCCCGGCCACAAGCCTGGTACTGAGCTTTGGTGCATCGGTTGTGGTGTTCACGCTCGATGCCGATGGGCGCTATGTGCTGACGGATACCGATGTGCAGGTGTCGGAAGCCTCGGCGGAATATGCGATCAATACGGCGCGCGAGCGCTTTTGGGATGCGGCCACCAAGGGCTATGTTGCCGAGAACGTGGCGGGCGAAACCGGGGCATCCGGCAAGCGGCACAATATGCGCTGGGTAGGCTCGATGGTGGCCGACGTGCACCGCATCCTGATGCGCGGCGGCATCTTCCTTTATCCGCTCGACAGCGAGACGGTGAGCAAGGGGGGCCGGCTGCGGCTGCTCTACGAAGCGAACCCGATGGCGTTTCTGGTGGAGGCCGCCGGTGGCAAGGCGACGACTGGGCGGGAACGGCTGCTGGATGTGGTGCCGACGGGAATCCACCAACGGATTCCGGTGATCCTGGGATCGGCGGAGGAAGTGGGGCGGGTCGAGGCGTGGTACGCGCGGGGGTAGTTTCCCCTCGCTGTCTCAGCAGGACCCCGCTGCCACTCGACCATAGGTCTCCTGGCCTTCTTCACTCAAATCGCTCCGCCGGAGCGATTTGCACTGCGTGACGCTCAGAAGCCGGAGCGATTTTGCCTTCGGCCGGTTCGAAGAATTGCAACGTTCTCACTGGCTAGCTATAGCTCTGCCCAGATGAGGAGCCACTATGACCGACGCGCAGACGACACTGTCCCAGACCAATTCGACCCCGTGGCCGAACCGGCCGTTTCATCGGCAGTATCTGATGCGGCAGGCCAATAACCTGTTCGATTTCTTCCAGGCGCCCTCGCTCAATCCCAAGGGCGGGTTCTTCGAGCTCAATGACGACGGCACGCCGATCGACGCGGCCAATTCGACACGACAGATTCATGGCACCGCGCGCATGGTCCACTGCTTCGCCATTGGCAGCCTGATCGGGCGGCCGGGGTCAGACGAGATCGTCGATCATGGCATGCGCTATCTATGGGAGAAGCACCGCGACCAGCGCCATGGCGGCTATGTGTGGTCGCTGGACGACAACCGACCCAAGGATGCCAGCAAGCAGGCCTATGGGCATGCCTTCGTCATGCTGGCAGCATCGAGCGCTAAGCTGCTGGGGCATCCGCTGGCCGACGGGATGCTGGCCGATGTGACCGAGGTGATCGAGCGCCGGTTCTGGGACGACAAGGTCGGCGCGGTGCGCGAGGAGTTTGCCAATGACTGGTCGGGCGGGACCAGGTATCGCGGGCAGAACTCCAACATGCACCTGACCGAGGCGCTGATGGCGGCGTTTGAGGCGACGGGCGACAAAGCGTATCTGACCAAGGCCGAGCGCATTGCCGAGCTAGTCATCGCCAAGCATGCCGTGCCGCTGGGGCACCGGGTGGCCGAGCATTTCGACGAGAACTGGGTGCTCGACAAGAATTACCAGGGGTCGGAAATGTTCCGCCCGTCCGGCGCGACGCCGGGACACTGGCTGGAATGGTCGCGGCTGCTGTACCAGCTCTGGGTGCTGGGAGAAAAACGGCTGTCGTGGATGACCGGCGCGGCGCGAGAACTGTTTCACCAGTCGATCGAGCTGGGCTGGGACCAGACCCATGGCGGGTTCTTCTACACGCTGGACTGGGACAACAAACCCATCATGCGCGAAAAGCTGTGGTGGCCGGTGAGCGAGGCTATCGGGGCGGCGGCGTTCCTATCGGCCTATGACACGACCCATGACTATTTCCAGATCTGGTATCGCAAGCTCTGGGACTATGCCGAGAACCATGTGATCGACCATGCCAGTGGCGGCTGGCTGAGCGAGCTCAAGGAAGACCTGACGCCGACCTCGCGGCTGTTCGTTGGCAAGCCGGATATCTATCACGCGCTGCAAGCCTGCCTGATCCCGCTCTATCCGGCGACCGGAAGCCTGACCAAGGCGATCATCGAGGCGGATCACACGATCAGGCACTACATCTAGTGGCGCTGGCACCCTGTTGCCAGCGGCGCGGGGCGCGGGTACATCAGCGCGACATTTGAGAGACTGAGCCAATGTCGCGTCCCGACCGCCTGCCCGCCCAATTGCCGCGCCTGCTGGTGGAGCGCGCGGTTGCCGCTGCACTGGAAGAAGACCTGGGGCTGGCCGGCGACCTGACGAGCCAGGCGACCCTGGCCCCGGAGGCGACGGCGAGGGCGAACCTGTCCGCCCGCGAGCCCGGCGTGATCGCCGGACTGGACCTGGCCGCGGCCGCGTTCCGGCTGGTCGGCGATGGCGTGATGTTCGAGCCCAGGCTTGCCGATGGCGACCGGGTGGCGGCGGGCGAGTTGGTGGCGAGCGTGAGCGGCCCTGCCCGACTGGTCATGTCGGCCGAGCGCGTGGCGCTGAACTTCCTCAACCACATGAGCGGCATTGCCACGCTGACGCGAAGCTATGCCGATGCGGTGGAAGGGACCGGGGCGCAGATCTGCGATACACGCAAGACAACGCCGGGTATGCGCGCGTTCCAGAAATATGCGGTGCGGTGTGGCGGGGGCGCCAACCATCGCTATTCGCTAAGCGACGCCATCCTGATCAAGGACAACCACATCGCCGTCGCGGGCAGCGTGACGGCGGCCTACCGGGCGGCGGAAGCCTTTGCCGGGCATCTGGTGGCCATCGAGATCGAGGTCCAAACGCTGGCGGAGCTGGAAGAGGCGCTGGCCGCCGGAGCGCGCGTGGTGCTGCTCGACAACATGGACAACGATATGCTGCGCCAGGCAGTGGCCATCAATACGGGTCGCGCCAAGCTCGAAGCCTCGGGTGGGGTGAAGCTCGACCGGGTTCGCTCGATCGGCGAGACGGGGGTGGACTATATCTCCACCAGCCAGATCACCATGGCGGCCCCGCCGCTCGATCTCGGGCTCGATGTCGAGATCGGACGCTGATTATGGCGATGACCATGCAAGTACCGACGGACCAAAGCCTGACCACGCTGGTGCTGGATGCGGCGATCGCTGCGTCACGGCTGATCCTTGAAGTGTATGCCCGGCCCATTTCTGCGGCGATCAAGGCCGATGGCTCGCCGGTGACCGAGGCAGATGCGGCCGCCGAAGCGGTGATCCTGGACTATCTCAAGCCGACCGGCATTCCGGTGCTGGGCGAGGAGAGCGTGGCGGCCGGGATCATTCCAACGCTGGGCGAGCGCTATTTCGTGGTGGATCCGCTGGATGGGACCAAGGAATTCATCAAGCGAAACGGTGAGTTCACGGTGAATATCGCGCTGGTGGAACATGGCGTGCCGGTGCTGGGCGTGGTGCTGGCGCCGGCCACCGGCGAGACCTTTATCGGCGATGCCTCAGGCGCCTGGTTCTGCGATACGCAGAGCGGCATTGCGTCGGAACGGCGAGCCATTTCAGTGGCTTCGGCCACGCGGCCGCGCATCGTGGCGAGCCGGTCACACGGCCATGCGGCGCTGGCAATGCTGTGCGAGACGCTGGAGGTCGAGGCCGATGTCTCGGTCGGATCGTCGCTGAAATTCTGCCTCCTGGCGCGCGGCGACGCCCAGCTCTACCCGCGCTTCACGCCCACCTGCGAGTGGGATACGGCGGCCGGACAGGCTGTCCTGGAAGCGGCGGGCGGCGCGGTGGTTACGCTGGACGGGGCGCGGATGCGCTATGGGAAACACGATCTGGGTTTCCTCAACCCCTATTTCGTCGCCGCCTCGAGCGAGGCGCTGGCGCAACGCGCCGCCGCGGAAATGACCCGCCTGCTGGCCTGAGCGGGGAGAGCCATGCAACCTGATCGTAACTGCTCTGCCTGATCTGGTAGTTCTCTCAACTTGCGCGATTTACGCCGAGGATATAGACAACCGGCATATATCGGACCGACATAGGTCGACGGATCCCGCGCATGAACGTCAGAACTCTTTGCTTATCGATCCTCTATGAGGAGGAAGCAACCGGATATGAGATCCGGCGGCTTTGCGTCGAAGGCGAATGCTCGTACTTCGTCGAAGCGAGTTTCGGTTCGATCTACCCTGCGCTTGCCAAGCTGGAAGACGAAAAGCTCGTCACCAGCCGAACCGAGCAACAGACGGGCAAGCCGGCCAAGAAAGTCTACTCCATTACCGAGGCGGGCCGCGCCGCCTTTGCCGAGGAACTCGGCGCGCCTTTAGGCGAGGACGTGTTCCGCAGCCCATTCCTGCTATTCGCCCGTTTCGCGCATATCCTGCCGCGCGACCTGGTGGAAATGCGGGTCAACGAATTCTTGCAGAGGACCGTAGAGGACCGCCGCAAGCTGGATGAGACCTTTGGAGAACGCGGCTGCAACGCAGCGGATACATGGGTCATCAATTACGGACGTGCAATTATGGAGGTTGCAGAACAACACCTGCGCTCCCATATGCACGAACTGATCACATTAGCGCGAGCCGAGCCTAAGAAAGACGCGGCTGAGTAAAGGGGCGAATTCTCGATGCGTGCACTGTATTCCTACGGCGTTGCGTTACTGATCCTGGTCGTGGCGGGGGCATGGTTTCTCACCGGACACCTGGTCATTGGCGGCAATGGGCCGGGCCAGGGGGAGCGGGAGATCATCGGGGTTGTCTCCGGTGAGGGCGCCCACACGAGCGACGAATCTCTGGCGGCCCAGGCTGAGACCAGCACCGTGGCTGCCACTGCGGCAAAGGCCGAGGCCGACAGGCTTGCGGCGGAAGCCGCGGAAGCTCAGCGGCTTCTGAACGCTGCGAATACCGAAGCCATGAAAGCAGAGCTTGCCGAAGAACTCGAGGCAAAGCGCGTGGCGGCCGAAGAGGCCAAGAAGAAATCCGACGAAGCTGCGGCGGCGGCAGAAGCGGTGAAGAAGGAAGCCGACGCTGCGACGGCGGAGGCAGCCGGTATTGAACGCGAACTCAATTCGACGATGACGATTGCTGAGCGCAATGCCGCCGAGACGGGCGCGAGCATATCGGTGCAGTCGGTGCGCACCTCGACCTTCGTGGCTCAGGCCATGGCCATCGAAGTGCCGCTGCGCGGGCGCACCCAGGCCAAGGCCTCGGTTGGTGCCGTGGCGGAAACGGCCGGCATCGTCGATACGGTGCACGTTACCAAGGGCCAGAATGTGGCCGTGGGCGATCTGCTCTGCACACTCGACCAAGGCACCCGCGCCGCTGCGGTGGCACAGGCCCAGGCCGGGCTGGAACAGGCCAATGCTGGCCTGGTGGAGGCGCAGGCCGATTTCGACACCAATGCCGAACTGCGCGCAAAGGGCCTGGCGGCCCCCAATACCGAGCGCAGCCTTGAAGTTGCCTTGACCAGCGCCAAGGCGGCGATCAGCTCCGCCCGGGCTGGTCTCGACAACGCCCAGGCCGAACTCGATCGCACTGAAATCAAGGCCAAGGTGGCCGGCGTGGTGCAGGATCCGATCGCCGTGGCCGGCTCGATGCTGCCCCAGGGCCAGCCCTGCGCCACCATCGTCCAGCTCGACCCCATGGTCTTCATCGGCCAGGTGCCGGAAGCCCGCGTCAGCCTCGCCAGACTGGGCCTGGATGCCACCATCAGCACCGTGACCGGCCAGAGCGTTGCCGGCAAGGTGACCTATATCTCGGCTACGGCCGATACGGCGACCCGCTCGTTCCCGGTGGAAATCGAGATCCCCAATGCCAATGGCGCCATTCGCGACGGCATTACGGCAACGGCCACCGTCAACATGGGCTCCGCGCCGGCGCATCTGCTGCCGCAGTCGGTGCTGACGCTCAATGACGACGGCGTGCTCGGGGTCAGCACGGTTGTCGATGGATCGGTCAAGTTCCTGCCCATCCAGATTGCCAGCGACACGCGCAATGGCGTGTGGGTGCTCGGCCTGCCAGTATCGGTCGACGTCATTACCGTCGGCCAGGAGTATGTCACGGACGGCCAGGCCGTCGAAGCCACCAATGTAACAGCGAGCTGACATCATGCTGGACTTTATCGAACGCATCCTGCGGATGCCGCGAGTTGTTCTGACGGTCATGGTATTGCTGCTGGGAGCGGGTCTTGCGGCCTATGTCGCGCTGCCCAAGGAAAGCTTCCCGGCGATCGACATCCCCTATTTCTACATCTCGGTCAGCCAGACCGGTGTAGCGCCGCGCGATGCCGAGCAGTTGCTGGCCAAGCCGATCGAAGACCGGATCAAGGAAATCGACGGGCTGGAGAACTATTCCTCCACCGCGACCACCGGCCACGCCTCGGTGTTCCTTGAATTCAACGTCAATGCCGACAAGGACCTCGCGCTTTCTGATATCCGCGCGGAACTGGACGGCATTGCTTCCGAGCTGCCCGACGACGCCACCGAGCCGACGGTTACCGAGATTTCGTTCTCGGACATGCCGACGCTGTCCGTGGCGGTCTATGGCTCGGTGCCCGAGCGCGAGCTGGTCAAGCGGGCCAAGGACCTGCAGGAAGAGCTCGAAGGCATGGGCGACGTGCAGAGCGTGACACTGTCCGGGTCGCGCGACGAAGTGCTCGAGGTCACCATCGACCTCAACCGCCTCGAAGCCTATGACCTGACCGCCGCACAGCTGCTGGACGCGCTGAGCAAGAACAACATGGTGGTGCCGGGCGGTACGCTCGATACCGGCCAGGGCTCGTTCAACGTGGAGGTCCCGGGCCTGATCAAGAATGCCGCCGACGTCTATTCGTTGCCGCTCAAGTCCGTCGGCGACACGGTGGTGACCTTTGGCGACGTCGCCACGATTACCCGCACCTTTGAGGACGCGACCCAATATGCGCATGTGAATGGCCAGCCGGCGATCACGCTGGGCGTGGTCAAAAAGCTGGGCACCAATGTCATCACCATCTCCGATGACGTGCGCCGCGTCACCGAGAAGTTCACGGCCAACTGGCCGCAGGGCATCGAGACCAGCTTCCTGATCGACCAGGCGGACACGACCAAGGGCCTGTTCCGGTCGCTCGAGGCCGCAGTGCTGACTGCCGTGGCCCTGGTGATGATCACCTGCGTGGCCACGCTCGGCGTGCGCCCTGCCATCATGATCGGCATGTCGATCCCGATCTCGTTCATGATCGCCTTCCTCGTCGTGCAGATGCTCGGCATGACCATCAACATGATGATCATGTTCGGCCTGGTGCTGGCGGTGGGCGTGCTGGTGGACGACCCCATCGTGGTGGTCGAATATGCCGAACGAAAGCTGCAAGAGGGCGTTTCCAAGAAGGAAGCGTTCATCCTGGCGGCCCGCAAGATGTTCGTGCCGGTGGTTGCGGCCACCTTCACGACGCTGGGTGCGTTCGTGCCCCTGCTGTTCTGGCCGGGCATCATCGGCAAGTTCATGAGCTATCTGCCGATCATCGTGATCGTGGTGATGTGCGCCTCGCTGGTTTCGGCGCTCATCTTCATGCCCATTATCGGCGCTTTCATCGCTTCGACCCATGTGGACCCGAAAGCCAAGGAAGCCGCGGACGTGGTGATGTATGCCGACAAGTTCGACCCCGAGAAGGTCGGCGGCATCACCGGCGTCTATGTGCGCACCATGCAGCACCTGATGCACCAGCCGATACCGACACTGGGCGTGGGCTTCGCGCTGGTGGTGGGTATGTTCGTGCTCTACATGGGCAGCAACCCGACCACGGAAGCCTTCCCGGCATCAGAGCCCGAGTTCGGCACGGTCAACGTGATCACGCGCGGCAATTACTCGCCCGCCGAAATCCGCGACATGCTGGTTGAGGTCGAGACCGAGATCCTGCAGGTCCAGGGCATCCAGGACGTCATCATGAGCTTCGGCGGTGGTGGCGACGGGCTGAGCGCCGGTGGTCCGCCCGATACGATCGGCTCGTTCAACCTGCAACTCCTGCCTTACAATGAGCGCGTCAAGGCAGCGGAGATCTTCCAGAATATCCGCAACCGCGTCGCCGACATTTCGGGCCTCGACGTGCAGATCGCCGCGCAGGAAAACGGCCCGCCGGCCGGCAAGGCCATCAATCTGCGCGTCGAAGGCACGGTCTATGACGACGTCACCCCGGCCGTGGCCAAGCTGCGCGACTTCATCGAGAACGATCTTGGCGACACGATCGACATCGAAGACGGCCGCCCTGCCCCCGGCATCGACTGGCAGGTGACGATCGACCGGGAAGCGGCTGCCAAATACGGTATCGGTGTGCGCGAGCTCAGCCCCTATGTCCAGCTGGTGACTTCGGGCGTGAAACTGGGCAGCTATCGTCCGGACGATGGTAGCGACGAACTCGACATCCGGGTTCGCCTGCCCGAAGGCGAGCGCACGTTTGACGCGCTGGATTCGCTTCGGATCGTGACAGCGCAGGGCCTGGTGCCGGTGAGCAACTTCATCGAGCGCACGGCCGTGCCCAAGGTCGCCAACATCACGCGACGCAACGGCGTCTATGCGATGAGCGTGGCGGCCAACCTCAACCCGACTACCGCGGCGGGCGAGCAGATCGCCGCCGAAAGCAAGATCGAAGAGATCAAGGCATGGCAGGCGACCCAGGAGTGGCCGTCGTCGATCGAAATCGTCTATGGCGGCGCGGCAGAGCAGGTGGACGACACCAATGCTTTCATCGTGTCGGCGTTTGGCGCGGCCATGTTCCTGATCTTCCTGATCCTGCTGCTGGAGTATAACAGCTTCTACCAGGTGCTGGTCACCCTCACGACGGTGATCATGTCGCTCGGTGGCGTGCTGTTGGGCATGGTGGTCACGGGGATGAGCTTCTCGGCCATCATGACGGGCCTGGGCATCGTGGCGCTCGCTGGTATCGTGGTGAAGAACGGCATCGTGCTGATCGACACCTATAACCACTATAACCGCGACGAACATGTCGAGCCGATCAAGGCCATGCTGCTGACCATCAGCCAGCGCGTTCGCCCGGTGCTGCTGACCGCCACGGTGACGTCGCTGGGCGTGATCCCGATGGCGATGAACGTCGAATTCGACTTCATTCGCCGCGAGATCGTGGTGGGTGGCATCGCGGGCTCGTGGTTCATCCACCTCAGCGCCGCCCTGGTGTCCGGCCTGTTCGTCTCTACTGCGCTGACGCTGGTCATGGTGCCGGTCATGGTGGTGGCCCCGACCGTGCTGTGGGGGCAGATCAAGTGGCTCGGCCACCAGTTCGCCCGCCTTGGGCAATCGGTCACTGGTCGCGGCCGGACGGCGGCGGCAGTTCCCGCCGGGTTCGACGGCATGGCCGTGGAAATCCCCGCCGATGCAGACGGCAGCAAGCGCTACATCGTCAGCCCCGATGCGGGGCTGGTGGAAAAGGAAAAGAACGGCGTGACCGTGGTCAGCCGACCCGAAGCCGCCGAATAGGCGACAACGAACAACAAAGGCCCGCAGCGATGCGGGCCTTTGTTGTTGCCGCGGTCGTGCAGTCGGTGGTTTCAGGCGACGAAAGCGTTGAGCAGCCAATCATCGCCATCGAAATTGATGGCGCTCCGACGTGGCTCGTGTCGGGACAGCGCAGCAGACCAGAAGGCCATTGCCGCCGCATTGGCCAGAGGCACGGCGATGTGCCAGTCGCCGGGATGGGCGCGAAGCGCTGCGGCGACCGCGGCCTGCCCTGCCCCGCGCCGCCGATAGGGTTTGAGGATGAAGAACTCGGCCATGAAGAAGCATGGCTGGCGACCGGTTAGTGGACACTCATCGATGACGAGAGCGAAGCCGGCGATCTCGTCGCCTGCGTAGATCAGGTAGGGAAAGCACCAGAAGCGGTCGAGAAAGCCATACTCGAAGCGGCCATCAGCGCCGACGGGGAACGGCATGCTCTCGGTCATGTCGTAGAGGTAAAGCTGGACCAGGTTGGCGACGACCGGCTTCTGTTCGAGCGTGGCGGCGACAAGACGAATCTCGGACTGGGTCATGCGGACAGGATAGAGCCAGTTCGCGCTTATCGCGAGATGGAGCATTCCTGCTCGGTTTCGCGATGGGCCGTCTGCTATTCCCCTGCCGGAACGCCGCGCTTGACGAAGCCTTCGGGATCGTTGGCGGTGCGCAGGAGCTGTTCCTCGGCCTCGGTGGCCTCGCGCTGGCGGTTCCACATCTGGGCGTAGAGGCCGTCCTGCTGCAACAGGGCAGCGTGATTGCCGCGCTCGGCAATGGCGCCATCGCGCAGCACCAGGATTTCATCGGCATTGACCACGGTGGAGAGGCGGTGGGCGATGACGACGGTGGTGCGGTTTTTCGACACGACGTCGAGAGCGGACTGAATATCACGTTCGGTCTTGGTATCGAGGGCCGAGGTCGCCTCGTCGAGGATGAGGATGGATGGCGCCTTGAGGATGGTGCGGGCGATGGCGACACGCTGCTTCTCGCCGCCCGAGAGCTTCAGGCCGCGCTCGCCGACCGCTGTCTTATAGGCCTTGGGCAGCGTTTCGATGAAGGGGCCGACCTGAGCCATGGCGGCCGCGGCACGGACTTCCTCGACGGTGGCGCCGGGGCGGCCATATTCGATGTTGTAGCCGATGGTGTCGTTGAACAGCACGGTATCCTGGGGGACCATGCCGATGGCCGATCGGAGGCTCTCCTGCGTGACATCGCGCAGATCCTGGCCGTCGATGGTGATCGAGCCGCCAGTCACATCATAGAAGCGGTAGAGCAGCCGGGAGATGGTGGATTTTCCGGCGCCTGTCGGGCCGACGATCGCGACGGTTTTGCCGGCGGGAACTTCGAAGCTCACGCCCTTGAGGATGGGGCGATCGGGATCGTAGTGGAAGGTGACGTTGTCGAAGCGGATGACCGGACCGGTGATGGTGAGCGGCTTGGCGCCGGGCGTGTCCTCGACCTCGGGGGCTTGGTCCAGCAGCTTGAACATTGCCTCGATATCGGTGAGGCCCTGGCGCAGTTCACGATAGACGAAGCCGATGAAGTTGAGTGGCCGATAGATCTGCATCAGGAAGGTGTTGAGCAGGACGAAGTCACCCAAAGTCAGCGTGCCATTCATGACCCCGACGATGGACATGACGGCGATGATCAGGAAGCCGGTATAGAAAATGACCGCCTGGCCGAAATTGAGGAAGCCAAGCGAGGTCCAGATGCGGATGGCCGAGCGTTCATAGCCGGCCATGGAGACGTCGTAGCGGGCGGCCTCCATCTTCTCGTTGGCGAAGTATTTCACCGTCTCGTAGTTGAGCAGGCTGTCGATGGCCTTGCCGTTGGCATCGGTATCTGAATCGTTCATGGCGCGGCGAATGCCGATGCGCCAGTTCGATGCCTTGATGGTGAAATAGAGGTAGGCCCAGATCATCACCACCAGCACGCCGAGATAGCTGACGCCAAACAGCCAGACGAAGATGATGGCGGTGACGATGAATTCGACAATGGTGGGGGCGATGTTGAGCATCGCAAAGCGGACCACCGTTTCGATGCCCTTGGTGCCGCGCTCGATGACGCGGCTGAGCCCGCCGGTGCGGCGCGCCAGGTGGAAGCGCAGGGAAAGGCGATGCAGATGATGGAAAGTCTGGAGCGCCAGCTTGCGCACGGCGTGCTGGCCGACGCTGGCGAACAGCACGTCGCGCAGCTGCTGGAAACCGGCATCGATGACATTGCCCAGCGTATAGGCGATGACAAGCACGATGGGCACGGCGAGGCCAAGGATCACCGCGCCATTGGGCGCCGAGCCATCAAGGCCGTCGATAATGCCCTTATAGGCGAAGGGGATGAGCGTGGTGGCAACCTTGCTGAGCAGCAGGGCGCCTATGGCCAGCATCACGCGCATGCGCAAGTCGGGACGATCTGCCGGCCACATATAGGACCAGAGATTCTTCATCGTAGAGAGCAAGGATCCTTCGTCCGCGCTAACGGATGGCTTGCTTCCAGCGCTGTCAGACGACATCAGGCGGGTTCCGCTTCCAGTTTGGATGGAGCGGGACTAAAGCCCGCGATCATGCCGGAATAGGCTGCGCCAAGCGCCGCCAGCCGGTCATGCTGGACGATGTAGCAATTGCGCGTGCCGCGAGGCTTGCGCTCGATGAGGCCCGCATCCAGCAGCACCTTGATGTGCTGGGAGACGGTGGATTGGGCGAGGGTCAGTTCGTCGGTCACGTCGGCGCAGCAGCACTCGCCGCGCTCCTGCTTTGCCAGGATGCGCAGGATATTGAGCCGCACCGGATGGCCCATCGCTCGCATGATGGTGGCAATATCGTCGTCGTGCATGGTCTTGCCAGAGTTAATCGTCATTTGACGATAAAATGGGGGCTGGCACACAAATAATCAATGGCCCGCCGAAGGGCGGGCCACTTTGTACGCATTTAGTTGGGCAGTTCGAACACCTGACCGGGGTAAATGCGGTCCGGATCACGGATCTGGCCGGTATTGGCCTGGTAGATCGTGGTGTATTTGATGCCCTCGCCATAGACACGCCGGGCGATGGTCCAGAGATTGTCGCCGCGGCGGATGATGGCCTTGCCGGCGGCAAAGCGCTCGGCGTCGGGACCGCCGATCGAGACGCCTATCAAGGTGGGAACGGCTGGTGTGGCGACTGGCGCTGGCGTGGCAGCGGCAATCTCAGCGGGAGCTGGTTCAACAGCTGCTGGTTCAGTTGTAGCAGCAGTGGCTGGTGCTGGCTCGGTAGCCTGAGGCGCTGGAACCGGTTCAGTTGCCGGAACGGCGGCGGCGGGTGCTTCAGCGACTGCGATGGGTGGCGCATCGATCACAGGGACATCCACCACGAAATCCACCTCGGCGCGGGCCGCGACTTCGGCACTGTCGGGCTGGAGCATATCGATGCGGACGCGTTGCTCGGGCTTGGTCAGCACATTACCGGCCTCGACCAGCCAGCGGCCGGCGGAGACGAGCGCATCGGCGATGAAGCTATCGTCGACATAGAGGCGCATGGTGGCGCCGTCGGGGCCCGCACCGGCAAAGAAGGTGCGGCCATCTTCGATTTCGATGGCGTCGATGGTGGGCGGGATGCCGTCGAATGTAATTGCGGGTGCGGGCGGCGTAACGGGAGCTGGATCGGCTGCAGCGACGGCGGTGGCCGGTGCATCGGCGGCCGGAGCCGGGGAGGCGGCGGCGGGGGTAGCTGTGGGCGCCGGCTCAACTGCTGGCGCAGCAACTGCGGCAGGCTCAGATGGAGCCGGAACAGCGGGCTCGGCGGTGGCCGGCGGCGCGGACTCTGGCGCAGTCGCAGGCTCCGGTGCTGCGGCAGGCTCAACCGGCGGCGGCGCGGCGGCTTGCGGCGATTCGGCCGGCTGGGTCGCGGGTGCGGTGGCTGGAGCAGGAGCAGCCGGTGCGGATGCTGGCGCAACGGGATCGACAGCCGCGATCTGGGTCGGGCTCTCGGAGCCTGGACGATCCAGGCCCTGCAGCACTTCGCTGGCGGCGCCGGGCGTGCTGGCAACAACCAGCGGTTCGCTGAATTTGTCATCATTGATGACGACGACGAAGGACTGGGCGGCGCGGCCAGGCTTGCCGGCTTCGGCCAGGGTGATCTCCGTGCCGCCGGGCGCAATCGGTGCGTCGGGGACGAATACCCAATCGCCACTCGATTCGACCGTTGCCGTGCCCAGCAGGACGCCGTTGGAATAGATCTCGACCTGGCTTCCCGGCGTGCCGCTGCCGGCGATGACGATCGAGCCATCCGGCTCGGCGCGCAAGAGGCCGAAGGTCGCGGCAATCAGGTCTTCGGGCGGGGTGACATCGAGCGCCGGCTCGCCAACCGCGATTGCGGGTTCGGTCGTGGCGACGGCCGGGGCATCGGCGGATGCGGCAGGTGCCTGCTGCGGCAGAATGCCGGCATCGGCCATCTTGCCGCGCAGGCACAGCCCCATGCCGTCGCTGGAATTGAAACAGGAGACGACGGATGGTCCCGCCAGGATACCTATGATGACGACAAGAGTAACCGCCGCTGCCCCGAGAGTGAGCGCAAGAGGTTTTTTCGGAGCGGTTTCGGCCAGTTTGTCCTCCAGGACCGTTGTGGCAATTGACCCGTAATCGGGCTGCCAGGTTAAGCCACTTTGTCTGTCGTCCCCCGCGCCGTTTCAGTCTTCAACAGCTTGTAGGTTATCGATTCATACAGAGCTTCAAAGGACGCATCAATGATGTTGGGGGAAACACCGATCGTATACCAGCGTTCGCCGCTGCCATCGCGGCTTTCGACCAATACACGGGTGACCGCGCCCGTGCCGCCGTCCAGGATACGCACCTTGAAGTCGACCAGTTCGAGATCCTCGATGCGACTCGAATATTTGCCGAGATCCTTGCGCAGCGCCAGATCGAGGGCGTTTATGGGGCCATTGCCCTCGGCAACCGACATCAACAACTCGCCTTCGACGCGCAGCTTGACCACTGCTTCGGTGACGCTGATTTCTTCGCCCCGGGCGTTGTGGCGGCGCTCGACGCTGGCGCGATAGTTCTCGACGGTGAAGTAGCTGGGCATGGTGCCGAGCACTTCGTGGGCCAGCAAGGCGAAGGACGCATCGGCGCCGTCATAGGAATAGCCGCGCGATTCGCGCTCCTTGACGGTGGCCAGCAGGCGCTCGAGGCGACGGTCATCCTTGGCCAGGTGGATGCCGTGGCGTGCCAGCGCGGTCAGCAGGTTGGACTTGCCGGCCTGCTGGCTGACCATGATGGCTCGCTCATTGCCGACGCTTTCGGGCGGCACATGCTCATAGGTGGAAAAGTCCTTGAGCAGAGCCGAGGCATGAATGCCGGCCTTGGTGGCGAAGGCTGAGGCGCCGACATAGGGCGCCTGCCGGGTCGGGGCGCGATTGAGACGGTCATCGAAGGCGCGCGAAATCTGGGTGAGGCGTTCGAGGTGGGTCGCGTCGATACCGGTTTCGAAATGGTCGGCATAGAGCGGCTTGAGCACCAGGGTGGGGATCAGCGTCACCAGATTGGCATTGCCGCAGCGTTCGCCCAGGCCATTGAGCGTGCCCTGGATCTGGCGCACGCCGACTTCCACGGCGGCCAGCGTATTGGCCACGGCCTGGCCGGTGTCGTCATGGGCATGGATGCCGAGGCGGTCGCCAGGGGCAATAGCCATGACCTTGCCGACGATGTCGCGCACTTCGCTCGGCATGGTGCCGCCATTGGTGTCGCAGAGCACGACCCAGCGGGCGCCCGCATCGAGGGCGGCCTTCACGCAGGCGAGGGCATAATCCGGATTGGCCTTGAAGCCATCGAAGAAATGCTCGCAGTCGACCAGGGCTTCCTTGCCGGCAGCAACCGAAGCAGCAACGCTGTCGCGCAGGTTTGCCAGGTTTTCTTCAAGCGAAATTTCAAGTGCCACCGTCACCTGATGATCCCAGCTCTTGGCGACGAAACAGGTGGCATCGGCCTGTGAGTTGAGCAGGGCCTGGACGCCCGGATCGTTGGCGGCGGAGCGCCCTGCCCGCTTGGTCATTCCGAAGGCGGTGAACTTGGCTTTCCTGGTGCGGCGCTGCTCGAAGAATTCGGTGTCGACCGGGTTGGCGCCGGGATAGCCGCCCTCGACATAGTCGACGCCCAGCTCTTCGAGCAGGCCGCAAATCGAGATCTTGTCCTCGAGCGAGAACTCGATGCCGGCGGTCTGCGCGCCGTCGCGCAGCGTGGTGTCGAAGATGTAGAGGCGGTCTTTGGACATGGGCGTTACTTCGTTTTCTGGCTCTGGCCCGGGCCAACCGCTTGGGGCCAGCGTTCGGTATCGTGGTCGGGATGCTGGTGATTGGTGGATTTGATGAAGGCGGCAGTCTCGGGCGCCTCGGCGTCGGTGCTTTGCCGATCGGGCAGATGGCCGAGACCGTTGGCCCAGCTCAGGCGGCTTTCGACGCCGTGCTGGTCGATGGGCGGAAAGGCCTCGGGGTCATCGAGCGACCCGATGGAGACGCTCATCCAGTTGCCCTCCATATAGGCGAAGGTCAGCGGCGTGCCGCACCTGGCACAGAAACCGCGCTCGGCCTGATCGGACGAAAGGAAGATGGAGATATCGCCGCGCGTGACGGTAAAGCTGTCGCGCGGGCCGCCGACGAGCGGCGCATAGAAGCCGCCGAAGGCCTTCTGGCACATGCGGCAATGGCAGATATGGGAGCCGCTGGGCTTCTGGGTAAAGCGATAGCGCACGGCGCCGCATTGGCAGCCGCCGGACCAGGTCTCACTCATGATCGCTGCTCCGGGGAGGCCAATCATTGGTGTCGTGATCGGGGTGCTGCCGATTGGTGGCGCGTATGTCCGGCGCCTCTGCGCTCATTTCAGCCTCGGTGGTGCCAAGCCATTCCATGGTCGGCAAGGCCGCGAACCAGGAGACGCGCCCCTCGATACCGCAATGCACATGCGGCGGGAAAAGCTCGGGGTGGTCCAGAGAACCGGTGGTGAAATTGAGGTGCCCGCCTTTCACGTTCTCATAGAAAAGCGGGGTACCGCAGTTCGCGCAGAAGCCGCGATCGACATGCTCGGAACTGCGAAATCGGGCCGGTTGCCCGCGGGTCCACGCAATCGCCTCCCGTGGGGCAGCGACAAGGGCAATGAAGATGTTGCCCGCCGCCTTCTGGCACATGCGGCAGTGACAGATGTGGGAATTGTCCAGCATTTCGGTGGCGTGGTAGCGCACGGCGCCGCATTGGCAGCCGCCACTGACCTCCTGGGCGTAGCGCTTCATCTATCGATCCTCCCTGGGTGGCCAATCTTCGGTGTCATGATCGGGATGCTGGTTGGAGTGGATGCCGGCGAGGAAATCGCGCCATTCGTCGCTGGATTCGGTACGGGCCGGCAGCGCGGTGAGGCCGTCGAAGAAGGGCAGCTTGTCGGTGAGATTGACCTGGATGACCGGGGCGGCCACTGTGGGATCGTCGAAGGCGCCGATGGCCAGTTCCAGCCCGTAGCGGGTTTCATAGGCCAGGGGCGTGCCGCAATCGCCGCAGAAGGCGCGGCGGGCGGCGTTGGAGCTCTGGAACCATTTGGGCTCGCCGCGGGTCCAGGTGGCATTGTGGGCGGTGACGAGCGGGCCGAAGAAACCGCCAAAGGCCTTCTGGCACATGCGGCAGTGGCAGATGGACGGGCGGCCAAGCCGGGTGACGCGGAAGCGCACCGCGCCGCACTGGCAGCCACCGGTATGGGCTTCGGGCTTGTCAGTCATGATTGAGCCTCGTGTAGGGCGGCCCAGACGGCATCGAGCACGGCGTCCGGGCGGGCAAGGATGTCGGAGTTCCAGATGCGGAGGATGCGGAAGCCCTGGGCGCGGAGGTAGGCATCGCGAGCGGTGTCGTAGGTGGATTCGGCGTGCTGGCCGCCGTCGAGTTCGACGATGAGGCGCGCACTAAAGCAGACAAAGTCTGCAATGAAGTGATCGATGGGCACCTGCCGCCGAAACTTAAAATCAACCAAACGGCGGTTTCGTAACAACAGCCAGAGCTGTCGTTCCGCCTCTGTGGGGGCGTGGCGCATGCTCCGGGCGAAGGTCTTCAGCCTTTCGTGCTTGGCGGCATCGCCCCCCTCACCCGCCCTTCGGGCACCCTCTCCCGCGAGGGGAGAGGGGGGCATGGTGCCGGACCCGCACTCGGAGCTCCCCTTCTCCCCGTGCGGGAGAAGGTGGTCCGAAGGACCGGATGAGGGGGTTTGCGGTGTCACCGCTTGACCTCCCACCTCGTCTGGCGCTGGCCGGCCTCGTCCTTGTAGTCCATCAGGGCGATGCCCTGTTCGGCGAGTTGGTTGCGGATGGCGTCGGCTTTGGCGAAGTCCTTGGCGTTGAGGGCGGCGAGACGGGCGGCAATGGACATATCGACCGCCACGTCCTCACCGGCCGGTTGCTGCGTCGGAGGATCAAGGCGGATTCCAAGCAGCAAGGCTGCATTTATCAAGGAAGCACCCGCCGCGACCACGCCATTGCTCGCAGCCCTAGCCAGGGACTGCATCGTCTGAATTGCGGCAGGGGTATTTAGGTCATCCGCCAAAAATCTCACGATACCCTCATACCCGATGTCCAGTGTATTTGGGACGTGTTGCTCAACGCTGGCATCGCCCAGGATTTCACCACCCCGGCTATTCATTGCAGAGTTTCGCGCTCGCCGAAGCCGCTGCAGGATGCTCTCGGCCTCCTCCAACCGCCTCACCGAAAAATCGATCGGCTCGCGGTAGTGCGTCATCAGCATTGCCAGCCGAAGGACTTCTCCCGGCCATTTCCGGCCGCCGAACTTGTCGGTCTCCAGCAACTCGTTGATGGTGACGAAATTACCCAGGCTCTTGCTCATCTTCTGGCCTTCGACCTGAAGGAAGCCGTTGTGCATCCAGATATTGGCCATGGCGTGGGTGCCATGGGCGCAGCGGGATTGGGCGATTTCGTTTTCGTGGTGGGGGAAGATGAGGTCGAGGCCGCCGCCGTGGATGTCGAAGGTCTGGCCGAGATAGCGCTCGGACATGGCCGAGCATTCGATATGCCAGCCGGGGCGGCCGCGGCCCCATGGGCTGTCCCAGCCGGGTTCGCTGTCGGAGGACTGTTTCCACAGCACGAAATCGGCCGGGTTCTTCTTGTGTGCATCGACGGCGATGCGGGCGCCGGCGAGATTGTCTTCGAGATTCCTTCCGGAAAGCTGGCCGTAATCGGGCATGGAGGTGGTGTCGAACAGCACTTCGCCAGCGGCATTATAGGCGTGGCCGCGCTGGAGCAGACTACCAATGAGCGCCTGCATTTCGGCAATGTTGTCGGTGGCGCGGGGCTGGACGGTGGGCTCCAGCGTGCCGAGCGCCCTGGCATCGGAGAGGAACTGCGTCTCGGTCTTTTCGGTGACCCGGCGGATGGCTTCGTTCAGCGGCAGATCGGGAAAATCGCGCAGGGCGCGGGCGTTGATCTTGTCGTCGACGTCGGTGATGTTGCGGACATAGGTGACATGCTCGGCGCCATAGACGTGGCGCAGCAGGCGGAACAGCACGTCGAAGACGATGACCGGGCGGGCATTGCCGATATGGGCGAAGTCATAGACCGTGGGGCCGCAGACATACATGCGCACATTGTTCGCATCCAAAGGAACGAAGCGCTCCTTGGTGCGCGTCAGCGTGTTGTAGAGGGTTATCTGCGGTGTGCCCGAGGTCATCGTCAAAAATCCTGGCCATGCGGAGTTGCGCTGGCTGACGGGCTCTTCGGGTATCAAAAATCAGGATGAAGAAGACCGCGCCGCCAACGAGTGGTTAGCAGGTAATAATGCAGCGGTTAATCAGAATGGTCTGGGTCTTCATGGCGCGGAGATTGACCGCTGCCCGACGGGAAATCAAGCCGAAAAGAAAAAAGGGCGATCCGGGTGGATCGCCCAATCGCTTTGGAGGCGATGCGTATTAGCCCCGGAACTGCTGGTGGCAGGCGCCGCAGGTGGTGCCGAGGGCCTGGACGGCGGCGGCATAGGCTGTGGCGTCGCCAGCTTCGGCGGCAGCGAGGCCATCGGTTGCGGCCTGCTTGCCGGTTTCGACGATGGCAACAAAAGCATCCCAGTTTTCCCAGATGGCGGGCAAAGCTTCGCTGTCGCCGACGATCGAGCCTTCGGGGAAGAGATCGGGAATGTGAGTATAGTTGTCGAGCAGCGTCTGCATGGCGGCTGCGGCTTCGGCGCCGGAGAGATTGCCAGCGGTACGCAGCAGACCACCATCTTCGCGCATCAGCGCCTTGCGGGCCGCAAGGGCCTCTTCCGCGGTGGCGGGGGCAACGAAGGCCTCCTGTGCCACACTTGCGACGACGCCAAGCGTCATCAGGCCAGCAATGGCCATCGCGGAAATCTTATTGATCGACATGAGTGCACCCTCAAGGATTTATCGAAGCGGAGCATAGCTGCATCCGCTGGACTAAAGTCTGGCATGGCTGCGTGACGCGCCCAACGCCTACACGGGAATGTTATCAGCAATTGCAAGGCGTTAGGCGAGCGCGACCTTCTGGAGCATGTCGCCAAACACCGACTGGCCCGTGGCGGAGACGGCGCCGATGCGGACCACATCACCGGGCTTGAGGAAGGGCGTGCGGGCGCGTCCATATTTCAGCTTTTCGACGGTGCGGGCCTCGGCAATGCAGGCAAAGCCGATGCCGTCGCGCTTGATGGGCAGGGTTTCGTCGTGCCGGTTGGATACCGTTCCGCCACCGATAATGGTGCCGGCGGCAAGGCTGCGGGTGCGGGTGGCCTCGACGATCAGGTCGGCGAAATCGAAATGCATATCGGTGCCCGCATTGGGCTGGCCGAACAGGACGTCGTTGACCTCGACGCGCACCGGCAAATGCAGGCGGTTGTCGCGCCAGGCCGCGCCCAGGCTTTCGGGCGTGGCGACGATGGGGGCGAAGGCGGTGGAGGGCTTGGCGTGGAAGAAGCCGAAGCCGTTCTGCAGGTCATCGACAACCAGCCGGCGCAAGGACACGTCGTTGCAGACGGTGACGAGGCGGATGGCGGCGGCGGCCTGTCCGCGCGTGGCGCCCATGGGCACCGCTCCGATGATGACGGCGACTTCGGCCTCGAAGTCGATGGCGAGATCTGGGTCGGTCACGCGGATGGGGTCGGTGGGACCGGACAGCGAATCGGAACCGCCCTGGTAGAGCAAGGGACGGGTCGACTGCAGCTCTTCATCCTTGCTGCCCTTGAGGCTGCGGACGCGTTCGAGGTGGCTGAGATAGCCGGAGCCGTCGATCCACTGATAGGCCCGCGGCAGGGGGGCGAGCGCCAGATCGGCATCGAAGCGCTGGCCGGCAATGGAACCGGCGTCGAGCTGGGCCGCCAGTGCCGCAAGGGCCGGCGCGTGGGCGTCCCAGTCGTCGAGGGCCGCCTGGAGGGTCGGCGCAATGCGGCCGGCGGACACGCAGCGGCCGAGGTCGGCCGAGAGAACGACGAGCTGGCCATCGGGTCGGCCATTGCGGAGCGTTGCTAGTTTCATCGGGCGCAATCTCGAAGTTGTGTGGCCTTGCAGCGCTACCACGGGGCCGGCGCCGCCACTATAGTGTTGCCAACGGTCCTAGCGTTGTCTTAAGGGCCGTCACGAGCAGGCGCGCGGCGCGCCGCGAATGGAATTCGAGGACAAGGCTTGGGCAGGAACGGCGGACGCGCGCTCATTCTCATCATGCTGGCGGCGGTCTGCCTGATCATGGACGTCAACACCGCCTATGCGCAGGCCGCTCAGTGTGCCCAGCTGGACAATGCCCTGAGGCAGTTCGACAGCAATGCCGAGTTCCGGCAAATGGGCGGCAATTCCCAGGCAGCGCGCCAGGCGGCGCAGGATGTGCAGGCCATGGAAAGCCGCTATGTCCGCGACGGATGCAATGACGACGCCAAGGCGGGGCGCACGCTGACGGACCAGTGCCGGCAGATCGGGCGCGAAGTGCTGCGGCTGCGTGATGTCGCCGCCGACGTATCGCGGCAGGTGGAAACGGCCAACGCCGTCGCCGGCCAGCGCGAAGCGATCCTGCAGGAAATGGCGCGCTTCGGCTGCGGCGCGAACCAGGGCTCCAGCGCCACCTTCACCAGAGAGCGGCAGTCGGTCTTCGACCGCATCTTCGGCACAACGTCGGAGGGCGACTTCACCGACGGGCAGATGGTGGATGGCGGCGACTATTGGGGCTACCAGGGGTACCAGACGGTGCGCACAGTCTGCGTGCGGCTCAGCGACGGCTACTTCTGGCCGATCAGCTACGCCACCCTGCCCGACTATGCCAGCAATGATGCCATGCAATGCGAGGCGAGCTGTCCGACGACGCCCGTTGAACTCTATATGTACGACAATCCGGGCCAGGAGCCGGAGCAGATGCGGAACCTGTTTGGCGAACCCTATTCGGCATTGCCGACGGCGTTCCGCTATCGCGACGAGCTGGACACCAGCGTCGGCGCCAGCTGCAAGGTGGCGCCGCAGTTCGATGGCAAGATGAGCGTGGCGACGGGGGGCGATGGCTCGGCGCGCATGATGATCGAAGTGGCTGGCGTCAGTTTCCCGCTACCGTTGCGCGATCCGCGCGGGCAGGCGCCGGTGCAGGCCGCGACTGTGGCGCCGCTGGAAACTGCCACGCTGGTGGATATCCCCCTGCCCCGCCGGCGCCCCGCCGGCCCCGGCGAAACACCGGTGACACGGCCAGTTCAGGCCGAGGCGGAGAGCGAACTGCGGCTGGTGCAGTTCGGCGACAGGATTGTCAGGGTAGTCGGTCCAGACACGCCCTACGCCCAACCAGCGGGAGCAGGGACTTAAGCTCGGGCCCGTCGTGGCGCCCGGTCAAGGCCAGGCGCAGCGGCAGGAAGAGTGGCTTGCCCTTGCGTCCGGTGGCGGATTTGAGCGCGTCGGTCCAATGCGACCAGGTCGTCTGATCCCAGGGTTCGGGCGGCAGCAGGGCTTTTGCCAGAGCGAGGAAATCGCGGTCTTCGTCGGCGACGATGGACTCGACCGGGCCGGTCACCAGCTTGGCCAGCGCGGTGATGTCACCAAATTTGTGCAGATTGTCGCGCAGCAGCAGCCAGAGCGCCTCGCCTTCGAGGCCAAGGCTGGACAGGCGCGGCTGGGCCGCCTCGTAAGGCATGGTGTGCAAGAGGCGGGCATTGAGACCGTCGAGTTCGGCGGGATCGAAGCGGGCCGGGCCGTGTGAAATCATCGAGAAATCGAGCCGATTGGCGATCTCGTCGAGCGTCTCATAGGTCTCTATGGGCAGGCTGGTGCCGGTGATGCTGGCCATGATGGCAACGGCCATCGGCTCATAGCCGGCGGCGCGGAAATCGGCGATGGACTCCGAACCAAGGCGCTTGGAGAAGCCCTGCCCTTCGGCGTCGGTGAGGAGATTATGGTGACCGAAGGTGGGGACCGCGCCACCCAGAGCCTCGAATATCTCGATCTGGGTGCCGGTATTGGAGACGTGGTCCTCGCCGCGGATCACGTGGGTGATGGCCAGATCGATGTCATCGACCACCGAGGGCAGCGTATAGAGGTAGGAACCGTCTTCGCGCACCAGAACCGGATCGGACATGGAGGCGGTGTTGACGGTCTGGGGTCCCTTGATGAGATCGTCGAAGTGGACCGGACGGCCGTCCAGTTGGAAGCGCCAGTGCGGCTTGCGGCCTTCGGCTTCGAGCCGGGCGCGGTCCTCGGCGGTGAGTTTCAGCGCCGCGCGGTCATAGATTGGCGGCTTGTTGAGGGCGCGGGCGCGCTTGCGGCGGCGGTCGAGCTCGTCTTCGGTTTCGTAGCAGGGATAGAGCCGGCCGGCGGCAATGAGGCGGTCGCGAGCGGCGTCATAGAGCGCCGTGCGGTCGGACTGGCGAACCAGCAGGTCGGGCGTGATGCCGAGCCAGGCGAGATCGACCTCGATGCCGTCGGCGAATTCACGGGTGGAGCGAGCCTGGTCGGTATCGTCCATGCGCAACACGTAGCGGCCGCCATGGCGGCGGGCATAGAACCAGTTGAGCAAAGCCGGGCGGGCATTGCCGAGATGGATGCGGCCAGTGGGGGACGGCGCCCAGCGAACAACGGTCATCCGAGGGTCCGATCCTTATAGCCATTGGTGATCGGGTACTTGCGGCCGAGGCCGAAGGCCTTGGGCGTCAGTTTGGGACCGGGGGCGGACTGGCGGCGCTTGTATTCGGCGATATTGAGCAAACGCTCGACGCGCTCGACCAGCGCCTGATCGTAGCCGTTGGCGACGATTTCGGCGATCGACATCTCATCCTCGACCAGGGCGCCGAGAATGGTGTCGAGTACCGGATAGGGCGGCAGGCTATCCTGATCGGTCTGGTTGGGGCGCAGTTCGGCGCTGGGGGCCTTGGCGATGATGGCCTGGGGGATGACTTCGCCGGCCGGACCTCTGCAGTCGCCGGGCACATGGGCATTGCGCCAGGCGGCGAGGCGATAGACCTCCATCTTGAACATGTCCTTGAGCGGATTGTAGCCGCCGTTCATGTCGCCATAGATGGTGGCGTAGCCGACGCCCATTTCCGACTTGTTGCCGGTGGTCAGCAGCATGGAACCGAGCTTGTTGGAGACGGCCATCAGCACGACGCCGCGCATGCGGGACTGGATGTTCTCCTCGGCCAGATCGGGGGCGCGATTGTCGAAGATGGGGGCCAGTTCGATCAGGGCATCGTCGACCGGGTTGCCGATCGAGACGATATCGTAGCGAACGCCGAGCCGCTCGGCGCAATCCTTGGCGTCCTTGAGGCTGGCCTCGGAGGTGTAGCGGTAGGGCAGCATGATGCAGTGGACGTTTTCGGGGCCGAAGGCATCTACCGCCATGGCGGCGACCACCGCGCTGTCAATGCCACCCGACAGGCCAAGCACGACCTGCTTGAAGCCGTTCTTGTGCACGTAGTCGCGCAGGCCGAGCACGCAGGCCAGCCAGGGGGCTTCGTCGGTGGTGGTCAGCTCGGTGACTTCGCCCTGGGCGCAGGTCCAGCCACTGTCGCCGCGGACCCAGTCGGAGATGATGAAATCGGTGATGAAGGACTTGCCCTGGAACACCAGCCGGTTGCCCGGCTCGATGCCGAAGGAGGCGCCATCGAAGACCAGTTCGTCCTGGCCGCCGACCTGGTTGAGATAGAGCATGGGCACATCGTCTTCGGCGACACGGGCCCGCACCAGATCCTTGCGGACATGCTGCTTATCGGTCCAATAGGGCGAGCCATTGGGGCAAAGCATAATCTCTGCGCCGCGCATGGCGAGGTGTTCGCAGACACTGGCGTGCCAGATATCTTCGCAGATCGGGATGCCTATGGGCACGCCCTTGATCAGCACAGGCTCAGGCGGCGGGCCGGCGATGAAATAGCGCTTCTCGTAGAAGATGTCGGAATTGGGCAATTCGCGCTTGAAGCGCGTGGCGATGATCTTGCCGTCCTCGGCAACCAGCACGGTATTGTGCAGCCCGGTCTTTTCGCGCCAGACGGTGGGCAGGACCAGAACCACATCGGTGCCGGCGGTGTCCGCCACCAGATCGCGGGCGGCCTGCATGGCGTCGGCGACGAATTTTGGCTTGCACAGCAGGTCATCGGGGAAATAGCCGGTGAGGAAGAGCTCGGACAGCATCAGGATGTCGGCCTTGGCGGCCACGGCATCGGCAAGCGCGGCGCGGGCCAGAGCCAGATTGCCCACGAGGTCGCCGACCTTGGGATTGAGCTGGGCAAGCGCAATTCGGAGGCGGTCTGTCACGGGATTGGCCTAACTGGGTCGTGGGCAGGACGGGTACATACTTGCCCTGCCATACCCCCCTCCCAGCCTCCCCCGCAAGGGGGGAGGTGCTGTCCGGCGTGTCGGGCAGCATTTCGCCCCATACCGGAGTTTCAGAAGCGGCCGGTCAGTTCGGCTCGCAGGCCGTAGCGGAAGAGCGAGGCGTAGGTGGAGGGCATGGTCGTGGCGGGCTGTGCGCCGCCGGCAGAGGTGCCGCTGAAGACGGCATCGAGGTTGCTCTCGAGGTACCAGGCCCGGCCGCCGAGACGCAGAATGAGGTTTTCGGTGGGGTGGAAGCCCACCATGCCCTCGGCCATGACGCCATAGCCACGGCCGGAGAAGGTGGTCGGGGCATTCTCGTTGTAGACGGTTCCGCCGAAGTTATAGCCGCCGGGCGAGCTGCCGCCGAGGACGCCGGAGACGTGGGCATAGGGAACGGCCGCAACCTCACCCTGGAGGTCGAACATGTCGAAATCGGCGGTGCCTTTGAGGCCGAGGCGCAGCGCGTGGATGTCCAGTTCGTTGCGCGCCTCGCCAAAGCTCGTCGGTACGCCACCGGCAAAGCCGGTTGCATATTGGCCGGTACCGATGTCGGGCGCGTCCTTCCAGTACTGGTAGCCGACCAGCCCGCCGAAGGCGAAGCCCCCGATCATATTGCCGGCGGGCAGCCAGCCGAAGTCGGCGCCGGCATAGCCGATGCGCGAAGAGTTGCCGATGGCGCCACTGCCCGCAGGGGTAATCTTGTAGGTGCCGGTGGTATGCAGGCCGATGCCGGCGCGGCCGGCGACGTAGCTCTGGGTCGACAGATCTTCGATCTTGCCATGCAGTTCGCCGATATGGGTCTGGTCGCGGGAGGTGACCGCTATATTGCCCAGCGGCGCGCTGCCGGCGAAGCCAGCGTCGCGGCCACCCCAGGAATACCAGTAGGCGGTGCCGAATTCGAAGCGGATGTCGTCGTCGGTGTTTTCCCAGCCCTCGTCATAGGCGGGGCGCAGTTCGGGATAGTCGGCGGCCAGAGCCGGGATGCAAGCGCAGGTCGCCAGAATTGCGGCGGCCGCTGGTATGGTGCGCTTCATCTAATCCTCCGGGGTGATGCCGTGTCGTCCCGGAGAATTTATCCTCTGTTAGGGTTAAGGTTCCGCTAAATGCCCCGCGTCCAGCCGTTTTCCCACGGCCAGCCGGTTTATTCGCC
>NZ_JAKFDJ010000148.1:0-3712 GCF_036676215.1 Devosia sp.
TCAACTGGGAGAGCAGTTCGCGCGCCTTGCTCAGGCTGATCTGGCGCAGCAGCCATTTCACCTTGGGCAGGTTGGTGGCGTTCATCGACAGGCTGTCGAAGCCCATGGCCATCAGAAGCACCGCGGCCGAGGGGTCGCCGGCCATCTCGCCGCAGATGCTCACCGGCTTGCCTTCGGTGTGGGCATGCTGCACCACCAACTGCAGCGCCTGCAGCACCGCAGGGTGCAGGTAGTCGTAGAGGTCGGCGACCCGCGGATTGTTGCGGTCCACCGCAAGCAGGTATTGGGTCAGGTCATTCGAGCCGACCGAGAGGAAGTCGACCTGGCGCGCCAGCTCGCGGGTCTGATAGACAGCCGCGGGAATCTCGATCATCACCCCCACCGGCGGCATCGGGATGTCCACGCCCTCGTCGCGCACCTCGCCCCAGGCGCGGTGGATCAGGTGCAGCGACTCTTCCAGCTCCTGGACGCCGGAGATCATCGGCAGCAGGATGCGCAGGTTGTCCAGGCCCTCGCTGGCCTTGAGCATGGCGCGCACCTGGACCAGGAAGATTTCCGGGTGGTCGAGGGTGACGCGGATGCCGCGCCAGCCGAGGAAGGGGTTCTCTTCCTTGATCGGGAAGTAGGACAGCGCCTTGTCGCCGCCGATATCCAGGGTGCGCATGGTCACGGGCAGCGGGTGGAAGGCGGCGAGCTGCTCGCGGTAGATCGCCAACTGTTCCTTCTCGCTGGGGAAGCGCTCCTTGATCATGAACGGCACTTCGGTGCGGTACAGGCCGACGCCCTCGGCACCGCGTTCCTGGGCGCGCACCACATCGGCGAGCAGGCCGGTGTTGACCCACAGCGGCATGCGGTGGCCATCCAGGGTCTCGCAGGGCAGCGAGCGCAGCGCCTCGAGGCCCTTGACCAGCTGGCGCTCCTCCTCGACCACCTCGCTGTACTGGCGGCGCAGCTCGGGCGAGGGGTTGGTGAAGACTTCGCCATGGTAGCCGTCGACGATCAGCTCGATGCCGTCGACTTTGGAATAGGGCAGGTCGACCGCCCCCATCACCGTGGGAATGCCCATGGCGCGGGCGAGGATCGCCACATGCGAGTTGCCCGAGCCGAGCACCGAGATCAGGCCCGCCAGCTTGCCTTCCGGCACTTCGCCAAGCATCGCCGGGGACAGCTCCTCGCTGACCAGGATGCAGTTGTCCGGGTAGGTCAGGGTCTGATGGCGGGCCTCCTGCAGATGGGCCAGCAGGCGGCGGCCGAGGTCCTTGACGTCCGAGGCGCGCTCGCGCAGATAGGCGTCGTCCATCAACTCGAAACGATTGACGTGCTCGTTGACCACCTGGCGCAACGCACCCTGGGCCCATTGGCCGGTCTGGATGACATTCACCACTTCATTACCCAGGGCGGCGTCTTCCAGCATCATCAGGTAGACGTCGAACAGCGCCCGCTCTTCCGGGCGCAGCTGGCTGGCGAGCTTGGCCGAGAGCGTGCGCATATCGGCGCGCACCGCTTCCAGGGCGTTATTGAACAGCACCAGCTCGGCGGCGATATCCTCCACCGTCTTGTCCGGCACCACGTCCAGATCGGCCGGCGGCAGCATCACCAGCGCGGTGCCGACGGCGGCCCCCGGCGCGCCCGGCACGCCGATGAACTTGGCTTCCTGGATGCCCTTGCCCTGCTTGCCCAGGCCGCGGATCGAGCCGGTGGCCTCGGCATGGGCGATCACCCCGGCCAGCTGCGCGCTCATGGTGACCAGGAAGGCTTCCTCGCCCTCGTCGAACTGGCGGCGCTCCTTTTGTTGCACCACCAGCACGCCCATCACCCGCCGGTGGTGGATGATGGGTGCGCCGAGGAAGGAGGCATAACGTTCCTCGCCGGTCTCGGCGAAGTAGCGATAGCGCGGGTGATCGGCGGCGTGCTCGAGGTTGAGCGGCTCCTCGCGAGTGCCGACCAGGCCGACCAGGCCCTCGTTGGGCGCCATGCTGACCCGACCGATGGAGCGCTTGTTGAGGCCCTCGGTGGCCATCAGGACGAAACGGTTGGCCTCAGGGTCGAGCAGGTAGACCGAGCAGACCTGGGTGCCCATGGCCTCCTTGACCCGCTGCACGATGATCGCCAACGCCGCCTTGAGATCCTTGGCGGCGTTCACTTCCTGGACGATCTTGCGCAGCGTGTTGAGCATGCTCGGGGCCTACGTCGTCAGTCGCGCGCCAGCAGGCGCGGGGCAAGTTCCTTGAGCGCGCGACGGTAAACCTCGCGCTTGAATGTCACTACCTGGCCCAGCGGATACCAATAACTGACCCAGCGCCAGCCGTCGAACTCCGGCTTGCCGGTCAGATCCATCCGCACCCGCTGTTCGTCGGAGAGCAGGCGCAGGAGAAACCACTTCTGCTTCTGGCCGATGCACAGCGGCTGGCTATGGGTGCGGACCAAACGTTGGGGCAGACGATAGCGCAACCAGCCCCGGGTGCAGGCAAGAATTTTCACATCCTGCTGCTCCAGGCCGACTTCTTCATTCAGTTCACGAAACAGCGCTTCTTCCGGCGTCTCCCGAGCGTTGATTCCACCCTGCGGAAACTGCCAGGCATCCTGGTTGATGCGCCGCGCCCAGAGCACCTGGCCCACCTCATTGGTGAGAATGATGCCGACATTCGGGCGAAAACCATCGGGATCGATCACGGCAAACAACCTCGCAAACGCATGTTTCAGCATTGTTCCATAAAGGCCGTGACAGCGGCAACGCGGGCTCCCCGCCTTATGGGCAGGCCCGGCAAAAGCCGCTACTCTAGCGGCCTTTTTTAGGCATCCTGCAAGAGACTTCATCGTGCGTTTGGCTCTGTTCGATCTCGACAACACCCTGCTGGCCGGCGACAGCGACCACGCCTGGGGCGACTACCTGTGCGCCCGCGGCATCCTCGACGGCGTGGCCTACAAGGCGCGCAACGATGCCTTCTACCAGGACTACCTGGCCGGTCGCCTGAACATCCAGGAATACCTGAACTTCAGCCTGGAGATCCTCGGCCGCAGCGAGATGGCCCAGCTGGAGCAGTGGCACCGCGAATTCATGCGCGACTGCATCGAGCCGATCATCCTGGCCAAGGGCCAGGCGCTGGTGGAGCAACACCGCGCCGCCGGCGACAAGCTGCTGATCATCACCGCCACCAACAGGTTCGTCACCGCACCTATCGCCGCGCGCCTGGGCGTCGACACCCTGCTCGCCACCGAATGCGAGATGCGCGGCGGCCGCTACACCGGGCTGACCACCGATGTCCCCTGCTATAAGGAAGGCAAGGTCACCCGCCTCGACCGCTGGCTGGCCGAGACCGGCTACTCGCTGGAAGACAGCTATTTCTACAGTGACTCGCGCAACGACCTGTCGCTGCTGGAGCGGGTCAGCCACCCGGTGGCGGTCGACCCCGACCCGACCCTGCGCGCCGAGGCCGAGCAGCGCGGCTGGCCGATCATCTCGCTGCGCTAGTGTGGCGCCTCGTAATAGCCGATTTCTCGGGCCGATGCCGGTGGCATGCGTAGGGTGCGCTATGCGCACCACTTGCAGCGGGCATTTGGTGCGCAGAGCGCACCCTACGAGCTAAAGGAATCATCGGGGTTACGAGTCTCGAGTAGGGTGCGATTTATCGCACCAGCGATCCTCGACGCATCAGCATTGGTGCGGTAAACCGCACCCTACGCCGGCTTGCCCGCCGTCAAAGCGGCTTGC
>NZ_JAKFDJ010000149.1:0-24258 GCF_036676215.1 Devosia sp.
ACCTGCCCGCTGCACAACTGGGTGTTCGACCTGGCGACGGGTCAGGCGCTCGGCGCCGATGAGGGCCAGGTCAAGACCTTCCCGACCGAGGTCGTCGACGGCCGCATCTTCATGGCCTACGAAATGGCCAGCATGGCGGCTGCCGAATGAACCAGCCGCTTGCCAGCACGACCATCCGCACCACCTGCCCCTATTGCGGGGTCGGTTGTGGCGTGCTGGCGACGCCACAAGTTGACGGTTCGGTGGCCATCGCGGGCGACCCCGACCATCCCGCCAATTTCGGGCGTCTCTGCTCGAAAGGGTCGGCCCTGGGGGAGACCCTGTCGCTTGATGGTCGCTTGCTCTACCCCGAAAGCGATGGCGCCAGGGTGACTTGGGACCAGGCGCTCGGGCGGGTTGCCAACACGTTCAAGCAGACCATCGCTGAATTCGGACCGGATTCGGTGGCCATTTATGGCTCGGGCCAGTTGCTCACCGAGGATTACTACGTCGCCAACAAGCTGATGAAGGGCTTCATCGGCTCGGGCAACATGGACACCAATTCGCGGCTCTGCATGGCCTCGTCCGTCGCCGGCCACAAGCGCGCCTTCGGTTCCGATACGGTGCCGGGCAATTACGAAGACCTGGAGCTCGCCGACCTCATCGTCCTGGTCGGCTCCAATCTTGGCTGGTGTCATCCGGTGCTCTACCAGCGCATCGTCAAGGCCAAGGCCGAGCGCCCGGACATGCGCATCGTGCTCATCGATCCGCGCCGCACCGTCACCGCCGATATCGCCGATCTGCACCTCGCTGTGCAATCCGACGGCGACAGCGCCCTGTTCGTCGGGCTGCTCGCCCATCTTGCTCGCAACGGCATCACCGCGCCCGATTTCGTCGAGGCGCATACCAGTGGGCTCGATGCGACCCTGCTCGTCGCCGAAGACTGGTCCGCTGCCCGTGTCGCCAGCACCACCGGCCTGTCCGAAAAATCGGTCGAGCTGTTTTACGACTGGTTTGCCCGCACTGAGAAGACGGTCACGGTCTATTCGCAGGGCGTCAACCAGTCGGCATCGGGTACCGACAAGGTCAATGCCATCATCAACTGCCACTTGCTGACCGGCCGCATTGGCCGGCCCGGCATGGGTCCCTTCTCGGTCACCGGCCAGCCCAATGCGATGGGCGGCCGCGAGGTGGGCGGGCTGGCCAATATGCTGGCTGCCCATATGGACTTCACCCCTGAGGCCATCGACCGCGTGGGTCGATTTTGGGGCAGCGAGAGAGTCGCCACCAAGCCGGGGCTAAAGGCCGTCGACCTGTTCGCGGCCATGGCGCGCGGTGAGATCAAGGCCGTCTGGATCATGGCGACCAACCCCGTCGACTCCATGCCCGAAGCGGACGCCGTTCGCGCTGCCCTCGCGGCCTGCCCCTTTGTCGTGGTCTCCGACATGTCCGCCCAGACGGACACCGGCGTCACCGCTCACGTCCGCCTACCCGCTGCCGGCTGGGGCGAGAAAGACGGCACCGTCACCAATTCAGAGCGCCGCATTTCGCGCCAGCGTCCCTTCCTGGCCTTGCCCGGCGAGGTCCGCCCTGACTGGTGGATCATCAAGGAAGTCGGCAAGCGCATGGGCTTTGCCCACGCCTTCAGCTATTTCAGCCCCGCGCAGATCTTTGCTGAACACGTGGCCCTCTCGGCCTTTGAGAATGACGGCGGACGCGACTTCGATCTCTCCGGCCTCGCCGGTGCCGACTATGCCAACCTGGCGCCCACACAATGGCCGGTACGCCGCAAACCCGCCGCCCGCATGTTCGGCGATGGCGCATTCTTCACCGGCGATGGCAAGGCGCGTTTCGTGCCTGTCCTGCCGCCCCCGCCCTTCGCGCCGGCACCGGGCAGCTTCATCCTTAATACTGGCCGCGTGCGTGATCATTGGCACACCATGACGCGCACCGGCAAAACCGCGCGCCTTTCGGCGCATTACGCCGAGCCTTTCGTGGAAATCCATCCGGCCGACGCCGAAGCGCTCAATATCCGCCGCGCCAGTCTGGTGCGTCTCAGTAACCGGCATGGCAGCGCCATCGTGCGGGCGCTGGTCACCGATCGTCAGCGGCGCGGTCACCTCTTCGTGCCGATGCACTGGACCGACCAGTTTGCCTCCAATGGCCGCATCGATGCGCTGGTCACCGCCAAGGTCGACCCGTTTTCCGCCCAGCCGGCCCTCAAGATGGCCGAAGTGCACGCCGATCCGGTTCACACCCGAATTTACGGCTTCTTCGCCTCGGCCCGCCGCCCCGTGCTCGATGCGGGCTATTGGGCGATTGCCGAGGCTATCGGCGGCACGCGCGGCGAGCTCGGCTGGTTCGAGGAACCGGCTGATTGGACGGACTGGCTCAGGAGCGCGTTCGACCTGCCCCATGAGGCCAACATCGAATCCGTACTCGACGCCCGGTCCGGTCGCCGCAGCTTTGCTGTCATCGACAATGGCCACCTTGTCGTCGCGCTCTACACGGCGCCCGATCCGGTGCTGGTGTCGCGCCAGTGGGCGACCGGCCTGCTCGCCGAAGGCAATCTCAGCGCCTCATCGGTTCTCGCCGGCAGGCCCGGCGCCGACATGCCCGATAGCGGCGCCATCATCTGCTCGTGCTTTTCGGTAGGCATCAACACCATTACCGCTGCGGTAACCCTGCAGGGCTGCAGCACTGTCGAAGCGGTCGGTGCCTGCACCAGGGCCGGCACCAATTGCGGCTCCTGCCGCGCCGAAATCAGGGGGATCATCGATGCGAGTCGTCTCCAGGCAGCCGAATAACAACCGCCCTGACCGCGTCGCCCCACTGGCTGTCCTGCCGGTCTTTTTTGACCTGGCGGGCAAGCGAGTGGTCGCCATCGGCGGCTCGGAACCCGCCACCTGGAAGATCGAACTGCTCGCCGCCGCCGGGGCGCATGTGCAGGTGCTGGCGCCCATCGGCGAATGGTGCGACGACCTCATTGCCCTGGCTGAAACAGGCGCGGCCGCAGGCACGATCAGCCTGGTCGATTGCCACTGGGCGCCGTGCGATCTGTCCGGCGCGGCACTCGCCGTCGCCGACATCGAGGACGATGCGGAAGCCCTGGCTTTCATCGAAGCGGCCCGCGATGCCAGCGTGCCCTACAATGTGATCGACCGGCCCGAATTCTGCCAGTTCCAGTTCGGCAGCATCGTCAATCGCTCGCCGGTGGTCGTTGGCATTTCTACAGCGGGCGCGGCCCCCATTCTCGGTCAGGCGGTGCGCCGTCGTATCGAGACGCTGCTCCCAAGCACGCTCAGCGCCTGGGCACAGCTCGCCCAACAGGTGCGATCCAGTGTCATGGAGCGCCTGGAAGCCGGCCCGCAGCGCCGCGCTTTCTGGGAGCGTCTGGTCGACCGGGCCTTCGGCGATAGTGCACCCACGGCGATGGATGCCGATATCGACGTGGTCAGAGCCGCACCCCCCACGGGTCGCGTCACGCTGGTCGGCGCCGGTCCGGGCGATGCCGACCTGCTCACCATCAAGGCGGTCCGCGCGCTACAATCCGCCGACGTCATCCTGTTCGACGACCTCGTCTCTACGGAAGTGCTCGAACTGGCCCGCCGCGAGGCCAAGCGCATGCTGGTGGGCAAGCGCGCTGCCCGCGAAAGCTGCCGCCAGGAAGACATCAACGACATGATGCTGACGCTAGCCCGGCAGGGCAAGCATGTGGTCCGTCTCAAGTCCGGCGACCCGATGATCTTCGGCCGTGCTGGCGAGGAGATCGAGATGCTCGAACAGCACGGCATCGCCGTCACCGTGGTGCCCGGCGTTACCGCCGCCCTCGCGCTGGCCAGCCGGCTCGGCGTTTCGCTGACCCATCGCGACCATGCCCAGTCGGTGCGTTTCGTCACCGGCCATTCACGCAAGGGCGTGCTGCCGGAAACCCTCAACTGGGTGGCACTCGCCGACTCCGCCACCACCAGCGTCTATTACATGAGCCGGCGGACCTTGCCCCAGATCGTCAGCCAGCTCCGGGCGCAGGGCATGAGCCTTGAGACGCCAGCGATCATTGCCGGCAATGTCGGCCGGGCCGACGAGCAGGTCTGGCGCGGAACAGTTGGGGAAGCGGTCCAGGCGGTAGAGGCCTTCCCGCTGTCAGCACCAACGATCTTTGCGGTGGGCGACGCGCTGAAGCAGCGTGCGGTTGCCGGTGTCGCGCTGGCGGTGAGCGCCTGACCCAGGCAACGCGTGGGCTGAAGCTTCAGCCCACCGCGATGTGCCCGATCCCCTTGCTGGCAATCTCGTCCAGGCTCTCGTCATATCCCGCATCAGCGTAGCGCATAACGCCCAGCGCCGTGTCGTTGGTCAGCGCATGCTCAAGCCGCTCGTCGCCGCCCGGCGTCCCGTCGGCAATAACGGTCACCCCTGCAGAGGTCATATACCCCGCATAGCCGCCGCCGCCTGAGTGGACCACCACCAGATCGGCCATGGATGAGCACAACAGCATTGCATCGAGGATCGGCCAATCGGCGATGGCGTCCGATCCATCCTTCATCGACTCGGTCATGATATTGGGGTGCGCCATCGCCCCGGCATCTAGGTGGTCGCGGCTGAAGGCCACCGGTCCCGCCAGCGTGCCATCCGCCACCATGGCGTTCACCGCCCGCGCCAGCGCCGTGCGTTCGCCGTGGCCGAGCCAGGCGATACGGGCCGGCAGGCCTTCGAACGGCACATACTGGCGGGCAAGCGATATCCAGTTGGTGACGATCCTGTTTTCCGGGAACATTTCGAGCAGTTTGTCATCGATCTTGCGAATGTCCTCGGCATCGCCGGACAGCGCCATCCAGCGGAACGGCCCGATGGCGCGGGCAAAGAGCGGGCGCAGATAGGCTTCGGTGAAAATCTTGATGTCGAAGGCATTCTCCACCCCGCCCGCCTTGGCGTGGGTGCGGATCAGGTTGCCATTGTCGAACACTTCGCTGCCGGCCTGCTGGAAGGCGAGCATGGCGCGGACATGATCGACGATTGAAGCCCGACTCGCCGCCATCAACTGTCCCGGTCCCTCGACGCGCAGGCGCTTGACCTCGTCGAGCGACATGCCCTTGGGGACATAGCCATAGACCAGGTCGTGTGCCGAGGTCTGGTCGGTGACGATATCGGGCACGATGCCGCGCCGTGCGATCTCGGGGTAGATTTCGGCGGCGTTGCCGACGAGGCCGATGGAGGTCGCGCGCCTTTCCGCAACCGCCTTGTCGATCATGGCCAAAGCCGTATCGAGGTCAGGGGCGATTTCTTCGAGATAGCCGATCTCCTTGCGCTTGCGCGCCCGCTCGGGGTCGATGTCGACGCAGAGGATGGCCGCACCCGCCATGCGCCCGGCCAGCGGCTGCGCGCCGCCCATGCCGCCGAGGCCAGCGGTGAGGATGAACCGGCCTGCCAGCGACCCGCCGAATCGGTTCTCGGCGATGTGCATGAAAATCTCGTACGTACCCTGGATGACGCCCTGGCTGCCGATATATTGCCAGGCGCCGGCCGTCAGCCCGCCCCAGCAGATCAGCCCCTTCTTCTCGAGCTCGTAGAACACTTCCGCCTTGGCCCACTGCCCGACGATGTTGCAATTGGCCATGATCACCAGCGGCGCCTTGGCATGGGTCTTGAGCAGACCGATGGGCTTGCCGGACTGAATGATGAGCGTCTGGTCCTCATCCATGCGCAGCAGCGTTTCGACGATGGCCTTGTGGCTCGCCCAGTTGCGGGCGGCCTTACCCAAAGCCGCATAGACGATCAGCTCATCGGGGTTCTCACCAACCGCAAGAACGTTTTCCAGCAGGCGCAGTAAAGCCTCCTGCCGCCAGCCCTTGGCGCGCAGTTCCGGGCCGCCGGGTATGGGGAAGTTGGGGTGACGGGGATTGGGTGTGGGCATTTTTCTCGCTCTTTCTTCACCTCTCCCTTTGGGGGAGAGGTAAGACAGGTCAGATCGCCATTCCTAGCCCAGCGCATACTTCGCCAGTTCGATCCCCATGCGTTCTTCCACGAAGGGGTACACTGCCGGGTCAAGCACGGACGAGCTCAGCGGAATGATCGTCTTGGGCACGTGCAGCACGAAGACATAGAGGCCCAGGCCAAGCTGCCCCACCGAAAGCGCCTGCCCGGCGGCGTCGAGCGTGGTGATAACGTCGGGGAAGGTGGCGAGCCGCGTGCCGCCGGCGTCTTCCACCGCCATATATTCGTTCATCACATGCAGCGTGGTCGCCTTGTCGCCCTCGCCCAGGGTGATGCGGCCGATATCGAAGGCTTCCCTGGTATAGGTCACGTCCAGATCAGTGATGTAGCCCTTGGTGAGAATGGTGCCACCCGTCGTCGCGACAATGGCATCGATCATCTTGCCCGGCCCTTTGCCCTCGGCCGCGATCATCGCTTCGCCGAGCTTCAGCGCCAGCGAGATACCGCCCAAGGCGGCGTGTTTCTGCACATAGCTCGCCCGCAGCGGATTGCGGCAGGAGGCGATGAAGCCGCCCGACATGTCGGCCGCCGTGCGCAGGATGGGCGAGACCTTGGCTGTCGCCCCGCGCGTCACCAGCTCGATATAGCGGTTTTCCGCGCGATTGCCGCCTACCGCCGTCTGGATCATCTGTTCGGGCGATCCGGCCATGCCGATCGAGCCCATGTCGCCGGTGGGATGGGCGCGAATATCGCCCACCGCGTCCACGACTTTTAGCCCCAGCGCCGCAGAGGGCAACCAGCCATTGAGCGTCGATGACTTGCCGTTTTGCCCCACCATCAGCCCGCTGAGCTTTTCGCCCAATGCATCCTGCAGCAATTGCACAGCCTTGATGTAATCGACGCCCCGCATTTCCCACGGCGTGGTCGACGCGGGCGCGCCGATGGCAGCGGCAGTGGCCACCCAATCGTCGGCATCGAGTTCTTCGATGCTGACCAGCTCGGGCTTGCCGATGCTCACAGCCGCATGACCCAGCATGCGGCCATGATCGGCCCAGCCGCCACCGCCCGCCGCATAGACGGAGCCGCCCCGGACCGCCGCCTCGACGTCTTTTTCGGTCAGGATGCGCCCCATTCAGGTCTTCCCTTGCAGTTTGGTGTCGAGCGCCCGCACGGCGTCCAGCAGGACGGCGGCGCCCAGCGCGATATCCTCGGCGGTGGCGAATTCATCCGCTGAATGGCTGCGGCCATCGAGGCAGGGCACGAAGATCATCGCGGCCTTGGTGATGCGCGCCATCCAGGCCGTGTCGTGCCCGGCGCCCGACGCCATGCGGCGATGTCGGGCTCCGGCGCTGTCGCAGGCGGCATCGAGCACGGCGAGCACATCCGGGTCGCACGCCGTCGGCTGATTGTCCGAGACAATGCGCGGCGCCTGCACCGTGACGCCGGTCTTTTCGGCAATCGCCGCGACGCCCTTGGCCAGTTCCTCGATGAACCGCTCCATGTCCTGGCGCAATTCGGCCCGTGCATCGATCAGCATGCGAACCCGTGCCGGCACCACATTGGCAGCGTTGGGGGTCATCTCGAATTCCCCCACTGTCGCGGCAAAGTGCTGGTCGCCGCTGGCCAGCGCCTTGCCCAGTTCCTCGACGCCCAGCGCGATCCAGGCCGCCGTGGTCAGCGCATCCTTGCGCGATCCCATGGGCGTCGTCCCTGCATGATCGGCCCGGCCTTCGACTATGACCTCGATGCGGGTAATGCCGGCAATGGCCGCTACAACGCCAACGTCGAGCTTGTCATCCTGCAGCACTGGCCCCTGCTCGATATGCAGCTCGAGAAAGGCCTTGATGTCGTCGCGCTGGGCCAGGCGGTGAGTGGCGCCGCCGACCGAGGCTATCGCTTTTTCCAGCGTCAGCCCGTCGCTTTCGCGCGCCAGCCATTCAGCCGGTCGGGTGCCGCTCATGCCGCGGCTGCCGATGCAGGAAACGCCGAAAATCGACACCTCCTCGGCGAGGAAGTCCACCACTTCCAGCGTATGCTCGAGCACCACGCCCCGGTCCCGCAGGGCCCGCGCCACCTCCAGCGCTGCGACGACACCGGCAATGCCGTCAAATCGTCCGCCATCCGGGACCGTGTCGGAATGCGATCCCAGCATGATCGTGCCCAGTTGCGGGTGCTTGCCGGGGATGGTCCCCACCAGATTGCCCGCCGCATCGATCTGAGTCACCGCGCCGGCCTCCCGCATCGCCTTTTCCAGCCATTTGCGCCCTTCGAGGAACATCGGGGTGAAGGCGCGACGGGTCCAGGGTCGCCCCGGCTCGGTGATCGCCGCCAACGCGTCGATATCGGCAGCGATGCGCTCGGCGCGGATGGAAGTGTTTGGAATCAAGCCTTTACCTCCGGTCGAACGAAGCGCCCGATGCCCGGTTCGGCCACCGCGGTGCCGTCGAACACCTGCTGCCCGCGCAGATAGGTCAGGCCCACCGTCCAGGGCAGTTCGATGCCGTTATAGGGGGACCAGCCAACGACATTGTGGCCGCTGGCGGCTGCGTCGTAGCGCTTGGGACGAGGGAAGAGCACTGTTATATCAGCATCTTTTCCGGCCGTTAGCGCGCCTTTCTGCGCCAGCCGGAAGTGCCTGGCCGGGTTTTCGGCCATCAGTCTGGCGGCCCAGGTCAGCGGGATATCGCGCTGTAGCGCGCCCATGACGAAGAGTGGCACCATGACTTCGAGACCAGGCACGCCGGAAGCATTGGCCAGCATGCTGGCACTATTCTTGCGGTTTGCTGACCAGCTGACGTGGTCGGTCGAGACCAGCGTGACATTGCCCGCCCGCACATGCTCCCAAAGCTTCTCCACTTCGGCGCGCGACCGGATCGGCGGGTTGATCTTGGCCTTGCCGCCAAGCCGGGCGACGTCGTTTTCTTCGTCGAGCGTCAGATAGTGGATGCAGCATTCGATGGTCGCGGCATAGCCCTGGTCGCGATAGAGGCGGGCGATGTCGTAGCCACGGCTGAGTGAGCAGTGAACCACATGGGCCGGGCAACCGGTGGCGGCTCCGGTCTCGTAAATCTGCAGGCTGGCTAAAAGTTCGGCCAGTGGCGGCCGGCTCATGCCATGGGCACGATAGTCGGTGATCCCCAATGCCTCTACCTTGGCCATGGCGGCGCGGACCATTTCATCGTCTTCATTGTGCACGCCGGCCGTCAGGCCGGTCTTGGCCACGGCCGCGAAGCACTCTTCGAGCAAAGCCGGCGGAATGCGCGGGAAGCGCACCGGATCGGTGCCGAAGGTCGAAAATTTGAAGGCGGCCACCCCGGCCTCGGCCTGTTCGGCGATGCGGCTGGCGCCTTCCTCCGGATTGATCGTGCCGTAGAGGGCAAAATCGACCCGGGCCTGAGGCTCGGCATGGGCGACCTTGGCGCGCACGGCCTCGGCCGAGCAGACCAGATTGCCCTCGTCATAGGGCATGTCGACAATGGTGGTGACGCCACCCGCGGCGGCTGAGCGGGTCGACCAGATGAAATCTTCCTGGTTCTTCTGGCTCAGCGAATGCACCTGGGCGTCGATGGCGCCGGGCAGGATCAGCGCCGTGCCCAGTTCGTGCCGCTCATGCGCCGAGGGCGCCTTGCCCTCGCCGACATGGATCACCTTGCCGCCGCGCACGGCGACATAGCCGTCTTCAATGATGAGGCCGGGCAGGACGACCGTGCCGGACAGGACGAGGTCGAAATCGGACATACTATTTCTCCATACCCACCGACCCTCCTCTCTGCCCTTGCGGGAGAGGGTGGATCGGCGAAGCCGAGACGGGTGAGGGGTTGCAATCGCGAGAGCAGAAAGGACCCCTCATCCGCCCCTTCGGGGCACCTTCTCCCGCAAGGGGAGAAGGGAAAAGAAGAGCGCTCACGCCGTCGCCCTCCCCAATTGCCCCGTGCGCGCCATCAGGAACCGCTCCAGCGCCGCGAGTGCATCATAGATTAGCACGGCCAGAACGCCCACGATCAGCCCGCCCTGCAGCACGAAGGCGGTATTGCTCGACAATAGCCCCGCAATGATCACTTCGCCCAGCGTGCGCGCGGCGACGGTGGAACCGATGGTTGCCGTGGCCAGCGAGATCACCACGGACAGTCGTACGCCCGCCAGGATCACCGGCAGGGCCAGCGGTAGTTCCACCTTCACCAGCCGTTGCCAGCCGGTCATGCCCATGCCCTTGGCGGCGTCGGTCACGGTTGGCGGCAGATTGGTCAGGCCGGTCAGCGTGTTCTCGAAGATCGGCAGCAGCCCATAGAGGAACAGGGCCAGTAGCGTCGGTTGCCAGCCAAAACCCAGCATGGGTACGGCGAGGGCCAGGACCGCAACGGGCGGAAAGGTCTGGCCAATATTGGCGAGGCTGCGCGAGAGCGGCAGGAACTCGGCGCCAAAGGGACGGGTGACGATGATGGCCAGGCCGACGGCCAGAATGGTTGAGGCGAGCGTGGCAAGCAGAACCAGCTTGAGGTGCTCGACGGTAATATCGAGCAGGCTGCCCTGATTGTAGATCGCCGGCTGGTTGTTCTTGGTGAAGAGGTTGAAGAACCCGCTGAACAGGTCCGGGCTCACCAGCAGCAGCACCAGAGTGGCCAGAACCAGAGCGCGGATAAGGTTGCCGAGCGTCATTGCGGACGCGCCGCCAGTCGCGACAGCTGGGCCAGAGTCACCTGCCCCACAATCTGCCCATCGCGCTGCACCGGCAAAGCGGGCCGGCCCGACCACAATAGTTCCGCATAGGCATCGCGCAGCGACGCCGTGACCTCGATGGGCTGGCCCTCGACTTCGCCGTCTTCAATATGGTCGGCAACCTTGGCCAGCGACAACAGGCGGAACGGGCGCTCACTGGTGCCGATCAGTTCGGCCACGAAGGGCGACGCCGGGTTGGCGATGATCTCGGCCGGTTTGGCGGATTGCAGCAGCTTGCCCTTGTCCATCACCGCAATGGTATCGCCCAGATGGATCGCCTCTTCCATGTCATGGGTCACCAGAACCACGGTGGTGCCGAACTTGCGCTGGATGGCGAGCAGATCCTCCTGCGCCTTGGCGCGGATCACCGGGTCAAGCGCGCCATAGGGTTCGTCCATCAACAGGATATTGGGCTCGGCGGCCAGCGCTCGCGCCACGCCGACGCGCTGCTGCTGGCCGCCCGACAGTTCATGCGGCAGGCGATCGCGGAACTCGGCCGGATCGAGCTGGAAGAGGCTGAGCAGTTCATCGACGCGGTTGGCGGTTTTGGCCTTGTCCCAGCCCAGCAGCTTGGGCACGGTCGCCACGTTTTGCGCCACAGTGCGGTGGGGAAACAGGCCATGGCCCTGGATGGCATAGCCGATGCGGCGGCGCAGTTCGTAGGCGGGAATGCCCGCGATATCCTGACCGTCGATACGGATATGGCCGGAGGTCGGCTCGACCAGCTTGTTGATCATCCGCATCAGCGTGGTCTTGCCCGAGCCGGAGGTGCCGACGATGACGCAGATAGTATGCGGCTCGATGGTCAGCGTCACATGGTCGACGACAGTGGTCGCATCGTAGGTCTTGGTGATGTCGTCGATTTCGATCATGCAACGGGTCCCCGTGGGAGTGGAAAGAGCCCCCTCACCCGTCTCGGCCTGCGGCCGATCCACCCTCTCCCACGAGGGGAGAGGGGGAGCCCGGTGCCTCCCAAAGCTGGGAGTCCCCCTTCTCCCCTTGTGGGAGAAGGTGCCCGAAGGGCGGATGATGGGGTTGCCGGGCTCATCGCCGTCCTCCCCGGCTGGTCATCTCAACCAAGGCATCGAGCACCACGGCGGCGGCGAAGGCCAGCGCCACTGTCGGCACGGCGCCCAGCAGCACCAGGTCCATGGCTGTCTGGCCAATGCCCTGGAAGACGAAGACGCCAAAGCCGCCACCGCCGATCAGCGCGGCGATAGTGGCCAGCCCGATATTTTGCACCAGCACGATGCGGATGCCGGTGAGGATGACCGGAAAGGCCAGCGGCAGTTCGACCCCCATCAGCCGCTGCGCGCCGGTCATGCCCATGCCCTTGGCCGCATCCACGGCGGCAGGCGATACGCTGAGGAGCCCGACCACGGTGTTGGAGACGATGGGCAGCAGCGAATAGGCGAACAATGCCACCATGGCCGGCGCCACGCCGATGCCGGAAATTCCGATCTCCGAAGCGCCCGGCACATTGGCTGCCACCCATGCCAGCGGCGCGATCAGGAGGCCAAAGAGCGCGATGGAGGGAATGGTCTGGACGATGTTGAGTACGTTCAGCACCGCAGCCCGCACCGGCCTGACCTTGTAGCAGAGGATGCCGACCGGCAGGCCGGCCACACTCGCTATGGCCACCGAGCCAAAGGCCAGCGCCATATGCGTCCGCGCCTCGGCCCAGAAGGCGGTCGCCCGCGTGGCATATTCCTTGAGCATGGAGAGGTCGTTCCAGCTGCCGCTCCACAGCAGCAGGGCCATGGCCGCGGCCACCACGACCAAGATGCCGATCCGTACCAGCGGCGCGAAGCGCAGCCGCGTCAGGGCATCGGTGACCAGCAGGGCAAAGGCGAAAACGAGGAGCCAGAAACCGGCGCCGGGAGATACGCGGGCAAAGGTGTCGCCTTCAGGCGTCAGGTAGCTGCCGGACCAACCGATGAATGCAAGGAGCACGGCCAGCACGACGAAGCCGACAGCCAGCTTGGCGATGATGGGGAAGCGCAGCAGCGCGGTCCCGAATCCGATCAGCAGCACCGCGGCGAGGAGGATGGCGGGCAGTTCGGGCAAGGCAGTGAGCAAGGAACGCGCCTCACCGGGCACGATGCGATTGGCGCGAAACAGCGCGAAAGGCAGCGCGGCGCCGGCGGCGGCGATGAACGCGATCAGCACGCCCAGCTTGTCGAGCGCAAGCCAGGTGGGTCGAGCGGCGCTGATGGTCGTGTCGGCGATGCTCATGTGGCTCCGGCTGGTCAGTCGCTGGCTTCGCTGGGGCGGATCGCCCCTCGCCCTACCCTCTCCCCGAAGGGGCGAGGGTTTCAGAACTGCGCGAGTGGCAATATCTCGCCACGACCGCCGCGCAGGCTCCCTCGCCCCTTCGGGGAGAGGGGTGGGGTGAGGGGCCTGCCCTCACCCAGCCGTCAGTTAGCTCAGGAAGCCGCCCTGGGTCAGGTAGTCGGTGGCCACGGCCGCAGCCGCCTCGCCGCCAACCTGCACCCGGCCATTGAGGTCCTGCAGCACTTCGAGAGTCAGGCCTTCAAACACCGGTTTCAGCAGTTCTTCGATCTGCGGGTATTCGGCCAGCACTTCCTCGCGGATGATCGGGGAGGGCTGATAGACCGGCTGCACGCCCTTGTCGTCTTCCAGCACCTTGAGGCCCGAGGGGGCAATGCCGCCGTCCGTGCCATAGACCATGGCGGCGTTGGCGCCGTTGGTTTGCTGAGCCGCAGCCGCGATGGTCGCCGCAGTGTCACCACCCGACAGGGTGATCAACTGATCGGGGCTCAGGGTAAAGCCGTAGACCTCCTGGAACTTGGGCAAAGCGGCCGGCGAGTTCACGAACTCGGCCGATGCTGCAAGCTTGACCTCGCCGCCACCGGCAACCCACGCGCCGAATTCGGTGAAGGTGTTGAGGCTGTTGGCTTCGGCGACATCGTTGCGGACCGCCACGGCCCAGGTGTTATTGGCCGGCGACGGGGTCAGCCAGACGATCTTGTTGGCTTCGAAGTCGAGCTTGGCGGCTTCGGCATAGGCCGAGGCGGCGTCGTTCCACAGCGGGTCGTCGGCCTTTTCGAAGAAGAAGGCGGCGTTGCCGGTATATTCCGGGTAGATGTCGATTTCGCCCGCGGTGATCGCTTCGCGCACGATCGGCGTGCCGCCAAGCTGGATACGGTCTTCGACGGGAATGTCGTTGGCTTCGAGCACCTGCTTGATGATGTTGCCCAGCACACCGCCCTCGGTGTCGATCTTGGACGAGACGACGACCTGGGCATTGGCGGCGGTCACCGAGATAGCGAGCGCAGCGACGGCACTCAGAAGCTTGGATGTGAGGCGCATTGGTTTCTCCGTTTTCTCCGGGTCCGAACCCGGCTGTCCCTAACGTAACGTCTTGGTGGAATTGGGCGAGGCCGTAGATTCTAGGCGATCGGACCCAGGGCGAAAAACTCGTCCAACTCCATAATCGTCGAGTGAGAAATTAGTTCGTTCATAAGCGCGTCCGATGCCAGGGCATGTTCGACCGCTTCGACCTCGGCCGATAACGGCCGATCCTGCCAGTATGTGTCAGCATGCTGGCGCACGAGGGCATAGATGATGCCCGGAACATTGCCGGGGCGATCGCCCGTGATGTCCATCGCCTGTGCTGCCAGCATGGCTTCGAGCGCGGCAAGACGCTTAAGAGCCAGCACCTGCCGCTCGAACCGCTCGACGATCAAGGGCAGAAATGTCGCTTCGTCCTCGATGCCGCCGGCCACCACCATGGAGTTGGCGGAGATGGGGTTGGTCATGGTCAGCACGCGGGCGAACAATTCGCCCGCCAGCTTGATGATCGGCCCGAAGCCGGTGGCGATGGCACCAGGCTGCACCAGGTTCACCGGCAGGCCGCGGCGCTGACCATTGCCGAGCAGCACACAGCGATTGAAGGCGTTGCGGGCGATGTGGGCCAAGCCCAGTTGCGCGGTCTGCAGGAACACGGTGACGTCGAGCGGCAGCGAGCCGCCTGACGTCAGCACCTGTCCACCCGCGACCACAGGATTGTCGTCGGTCCGCCCGGTGGCGGCCAGCAGGATCTTGCCGGCCGCCACCAGCGTCTCGAAGCCGGTGGCAAAGACCTGGCTCATCATGCGCAGCGAGAGCGGGTCCTGAATGTGGGTCGCGTCGGGCCAGTCCCAGCCCATGGCGTTGAAGTAGAGCCAGGCGCCGATACCGGCTTCGCGCTCGGTGCCGACATGGGCCACAGCCTTCCACGGATCGCGCGACGCGCCCAGTGCGCCCGCCGTGGTCAGGCCCGTCGCCAGCATGACGCGCACCGTGCCGGCGGCATCGCGAATGGCACTGGCCGCAGCGGCATAGCCAACGGCATTGGTCGAGATCGAAGCGAGACTGTCGCGCGGCGCCAGGCGGAAGGCCTTGAGCCCGGCCGCCGCCAGGGCGTCCGCCGCCGACTGCCGGCGCCCCTCGAAAACCGCCTCGCCCGCGCCGGTCAGTACCGCGCCGATCTGGCCCATCAGGCCGATATCGGCGCAGCCGATCGAGCCCGTCCGCCGCACGACGGGCACCACATCGGCCGCAAGCAGCGCCAGATAGGCATGCACCAGATCGGTGGTGCAACCCACCCGTCCGGTCAGCGCCATATTGACGCGAATTGCCATGGCCGTGCGAACAATCTCGTCGGGAAAGGCTTCGCCGGTGCCAAAGTGATGCGCTCGCACCAGCCCCATATTGAACGTGTCGAGCTGGTCGGCGGACCACTCAACGTCCTTCATGGCGCCAACGCCTGTGGTCGAGCCATAGACCGGTTGGCCGCTCTCTATGGTGTCTTCGACCACGACACGCGCCCGCGCCACGCGCTCCAGAGCTTCCGCATCGGCCAGCAGCCGCGCCTTGCGCGCACCAATCCGGGCCATATCGGAAAAGCTCAGCGGCTTGCCGCTGAGCGTGATGGGAGCGCCGTGCACTGTCATCGCCAATTCATTCATGGGGCCAAGCTAGCGGCCCTGCGGCCCGCAGGCAAATGGACTCGACTAAAGTCGCGCGCCTTAACGCCTCATTGCCAAATCTCTGCGCCGAGCGCCTCGTTGGCGATCACCTATGCATCGAGGCCAGACTTGTTCCCTATTCTGCCTGCCGAACACCCGTATCGCTCGGCTATCATGGACGAGGTTCATGCGCGCCCGGTGGAGATCGTTCCGCAAACCTGCCGGCTGCGGCGGCTGGTCGTGGTGATGCCCGCCCGGCCGGGCGCGATGATGGATGTGTTCAGGCGCTTCGAGGCGTTCTGTGCGGAACGCGGCGTTGGCGTGCCAGCGGCGTCGACGCGGCAGCACAGCTTCGATACGGCGACGCGGCATGTGACCTGGGAATTTCACACCGAGTTCGTCACCGTCTCCTGGCGAACCGGTCTCGATGACCAGATCAACTTGCCCGACGACCTGGGCCTGGAAGCGCTGTCGGACGGTCTGCTGATTGGCGCGATGCGCATCGACGTCATTAGCGATCGCACCATTCCGGACCGCCTGCTGCCTGGCTTCAACCTGGCCAGCCTGTGCCTCGCCGATATCGAAACTGGCAATGGACAGGTGGCGACCGACTTCGTGCCCGACGCCGACCAGTTCACCCGCTTCGAGCTGGCCGCGGGAAATCTGACAGAGCTACGCCGGTCGATCATCTGCCGGCGCCTGCTGGAGGTGGAAACCTACCGCACCATGGCCCTGCTCGGCCTGCCGCTGGCGCGGTCTGCGTCGCCCGAACTGCGCGTCATCGAGAACGAGCTGACGGCGCTGATGGAAGGCCTGTCCGAGGCCGTTACCCTGCCCGCGGTGCAGGCCGCGCTTTCGCAACTGCATGCCTTGCTGGTCCGTTCGGGCCAGCTGGCCGAGCGGCTCGACTATCGCTTTGCGGCCAGCCATGCCTATGGCGATGTGCTGCGCATGCGGCTGGCCGGCCTGCGCGAGAGCGGCACAACGCGCGGCTCGACGCTGACGCATTATATCGGCAACCGGGTCGATCCGGGGCTGGCCACCTGCCGCGCCATGGAGAAGCGGCTGAATGTGGTTTCCGGCAAGATTGAACGCGCTATTGCCATGCTGGACGTACGCATCGGCGTGGACATGCAGGTGCAGAATGCCGCCGTGCTCGACCGGATCGCGGCCACTGCGCGCAGCCAGTTCCTGCTGCAGCGCACGGTTGAGGGCCTATCGACCATTGCCATCAGCTATTATCTGCTCGGCATCATCAGCTACGCGATGGCGGGTCCGTTGGGCTGGTTGCACTGGGACAAGACCATGACGCTGTCGATCGCGGCGCCATTCGTGGTGCTGGTGGTGTGGCTCATGGCCCGCGCCGTCCGCCGGTCGCATACGCCTGAAACGCTAAAGTGATCGCTTTAGCGTTGAAAGTTGGGCGCGTCTCCTTTAGTTAAGGCATACCTTAATTAACAGGACCAGAACCATGGCATACCTGCTTTCGGCGATGATCGAGAAGCGCAAGCGCGAGTGGATCGCGCGGCTGGATCGCCTGGCAAGAGTACTCGCGGGCTGAGCGTCACTTCATCCAGAACATCGGCACGAGATCGATGGTGATCGGTTCGTTCTGGTCATTGGTCGCCATGACATCGGCCATATGCGCCCACCAGCGCCGCATCACCGCGGTGTTCGGCAGGTCGGCCATGGTGTGATCCTTGCGCCGCCACAGCACGCCGAAGAGGGTGTTGGTCTCTTCATCGAGATGGATCGAATAGTCCTTCACCCCGGCCTGATGCAGCAGGTCCACCAGCTCGGGAAAGATCTCGTCATGGCGCTTGCGATACTCGGCCGCCATGCCGGGATTGAGCTGCATCTTGAAGGCGTGCTTTTCGTAGCCGGCATCCTCGATCATGCGCGCTGCCTCCACATGCGGAACAGGATGGGCAGTGCGATGACCACGATCAGCAGCGAGCCGGTGAAGATGGTCATCACGATGCCTGGCACGTTGAGCAGGCCCAACCCGAAGGTCACCAGACCCACGATCAGCGCTGCCAGCACCACGCCAAGGATAGAGCCGGCACCACCCAGGATCGAGACTCCACCGAGTACCACCATGGTGATGGCTTCGAGTTCAAAGCCCTCGGCGATCGATGGACGTGTCGAACCCAGTCGCGCCGTCAGCAGCACGGCCGCCAAGCCGCTCATCAGCCCGGTCAGGCAGAACAGGATAAACTTGATGCGGTCGACGCGCACGCCGGAGAACTGCGCGGCGACGCTGTTATTGCCGATGGCAAAGATGCGGCGGCCGAAATTGGTGCGGTGCAGCAGGACCCAGTAGATGAGGGCGAAACCCAAGAACAGCACCAGCTCGAACGAGATCACCCACCAGACATAGCCCTGGCCGAACCAGGAAAAGCTAGGCGGATAGCCCTTGAAGCTCTGGTCGCCCAGAATGATGAAGGCGATGCCGCGGAACAGGCTCATCGTGCCGATGGTGACGACGATGGAGGGCAGCTTGAGCCCGGTCACGAGGAACCCGTTGAACGCGCCGCAAGCGATACCCACGCCCACGCCAACAGCCACCAGCGCGGGCGTATCAGCGCCATATTGCAGCGCCAGCCCCATCATGGTCGAGGCCAGCGCGATGATTGCTGCCACCGACAGGTCGATTTCGCCCGAAATGATCAGCAGCGCCATCGCCAGCGCGATCAGCGCCTTTTCGGTGAAGTTGAAGGTGAGGTCGGAGAGGCTCCAGGCGTTGAGGAAATAGGGCGACGCCAGGGAATTGAGGATGAAGATCCCCAAGGCCACCAGAACGAGCAGGCTCTCCCAGCTCAGCACGGCCGAGCGGAGCGGATTGTCGAGGCGGTCAGGCAGGCTGCGGCCGGTTGCTGTGGTATCGGTCATGCGGCTTCAGCCTTCTTGAGAATGATCCGGCCCTTGCGGCGTTCGCCGCGCGCGTTCAGCACCACGGCCAGCAGGATCGCAGAGCCCGAGATCGCCATCTGCCAGAAGGGCGAGATATTGATCACCGGCAAAGCATTGTTGATGACGCCGAGGAAGATCGCCCCGAGCAGCACGCCCGGCACGGTGCCAATGCCGCCGGCAATCGACACGCCGCCGATGACGCAGGCTGCGATAATGGTCAGCTCATAGCCGCCGGCCACTTCCACCGAGGCAATCACGTAGCGCGAAATCCAGAGATAGCCGCACAAGCCAGCGACGGCCCCGGCAATGACGAAGGCATAGAACTTGGTTCGCCCGACATTGATGCCGGTATAGACCGAGGCCGTGGGATTGACGCCGATGGCGTAAAAGGCCCGGCCGAGCGGCGTCCGCGTCATCACCACGAAGAACAGGACTGCGGTCGCGATGGCGAACCAGCTCAGCAGGGGCAGACCGAGAAACACCATGCGCTGCAACGCGATGAAGTCCGGGCTCATCTGCGCCGCGTTGACCCAGGCGCCGCCGGAAATCACAAAGACCAGGCCACGGAAGATCGTCAGCGTGCCCAGCGTCACCACGATGGGCGGTATATTGAGCTTCCACACCAGGATGCCGTTGAAGGCGCCCAGGCCGGCGCCGATAACCACGCACATTGCTATCAGCAGCGGGATCGGCACGCCGGGGAAAGCCGCGTTGGTCATGGCGACGATCATACCGGTCAGTGCCAGGTTCGAGGCCATGGACAGGTCGATGGAGCGTGTCAGGATGACCGCCATCTGCCCCAGCGCCAGCATCATCAGGATGGAGGTGTCGTTGAAGATGGTCAGCAGGTTGCCCGGCTGGGCGAAGCGCGGGAAGCGCGCCGTCACCAGCACGAGGACCAGCAGGATTGCCAGACCCAGCCAGATTTCCCGGTGTTTGCTCAGGGTTTTCATGCTGCCTGCTCCTCGGCAATGCCGGCAGCCAGCCGCACCAGTGTCTCGGGCTTGAGGCCCTTGTTTTCGAGCGTGTCGATGATCCTCCCCTCGCGCATCACGACGATACGGTCGCTCATGCCGAGCACTTCGGGCAATTCGGACGAGACCATGATCACGCTCAGCCCCTGCGCCACCAGTTCACCCATGAACTCATGCACGGCGGCCTTGGAGCCGATATCGATGCCCTTGGTCGGCTCATCGAGGATGATCACCTTGGGGAGGGTGGCCAGCCACTTGGCGATCACCACTTTCTGCTGGTTACCGCCCGACAGGGTCGAGACGTCCTGGCTCAACGAAGAGGCACGCAGGTCGAGCCGCTCGGTATAGGTGCGCGCCAACGCGAATTCCTCGGCCATGCGCAGGAAGCCGGACTTGGATGTCTTGCCCAGCGAGGGCAGCGACACGTTCTTGAAGATCGGCTCGCCCGTGATCACGCCCTGCTTGCCGCGCTCCTCGGGCACATAGACGATGCCCGCCTCGACCGCGTCGGCGGGAGACTTCGGCGCAATGGCCTGCCCGTCCAGCACCATCGTGCCGCCCGAAGGCCGCGTCAGCCCGAACACGGCCTGCATCACTTCGGAACGCCCTGCGCCCACCAGGCCGTAGAAGCCCAGGATTTCGCCCTTGCGCACCGCAAAAGAGATGTTCTCGAACTCGGTGGGATGGCTAAGTCCCTTGGCCTCGAGCACAACCTCGCCGATCACGGCGACCCGTTCGGGGAAGATATGGTCCACCGGTCGGCCCACCATCATCTGCACGACCTGGTTTTGCGTCGTGTCCTTGATGAAGCCCTTGCCCACCTGCTCACCATCGCGGAATACAGTGAAGCGGTCGGCGATGCGATAGATCTCGTCGAACTTGTGGCTGATGAAAAGGATAGCCTTGCCGTCCTGCTTGAGCAGCTCGATGAGAACATAGAGCTCCTCGATTTCCTTCTGGCTCAGCGCCGCCGTCGGCTCGTCCATGATGACGACGCGCGCATCGATGGAGAGCGCACGGGCCACGGCCACCAGGTGCTTCTTGGCGATGCCGAGTTCCTTGAGCTTGATATCCGGATCGATCCCGGCGGCCATGGAATCCAGCGTCTCCCTGGCTTCGGCCCGCATCGTGCGCCAATCGATCATCCCGAAGCGATTGCGCGGCGCGTGGCCCAGATAGATATTTTCAGCGACCGTCATCTCGTCGAACAGCACGGTCTCCTGATGGATCGCGGTGATCCCCACGGCAGAAGCCGAATGCGCCGTCGGCAGCGTCACGACCTGCCCGTCAATGCGGATTTCGCCGGCGTCGGGCTGATAGATGCCGGTCAGCGTCTTCACCAGTGTCGACTTTCCCGCCCCGTTCTCGCCGATCAGCGCCGTGACTTCGCCGGCATAGAGTTCCAGCGACACATCATGGAGGGCCCGCACGCCGGGGAAGGTCTTGGATATGCCGGAAAGAGTGAGGATGGGGTCGGTCATAAATTGTCTCGTTCTGGCCGCGAGGTTTCAGTCGACACCCTCCCCCTTGCGGGGAGGGATCAAGGGTGGGGGGTGGTTGGCCCGGATATCGGGGCTCCCAGCACCCCCTCCCAGCCTCCCCCGTCGAGGGGGAGGTGCCGCCCGGTGATCGGGTTGAATCGCAGCTCATTCGTACGGCCCCGGCGCCAAAGCGCCGGAGCCGGTAGCATCAATAGATCTTGGAGAATTCTTCGATGTTCGAAGCATCGAAGGTGAAGGGAGCAGCCATGGCGCCCGAGTTGGTGTCGTCGAGGGTCAGGTCGCCCATGCGGCCCATCGAGAGGGTTGCGCCGGGAGCAGCCTCGCCGCCTTCAACGAGGGCATTGGCCAGCATAACGGCCGAGTAACCCAGGTCGATCGGGTTCCACAGGGCAACCGCCTGCGAAGCGCCGTTGTCGATGAACTGCTTGAACTCGGACGGCAGCGCCAGGCCGGTCACGTTGACCTTGCCGATGAGGTTCTGGTCGGTCACGACCTGGGCGGCAGCCACGACACCGACGGTGGTCGGAGCAATGATGGCCTTGAGGTCGGGATAGGAGGCGATCAGGCCCTTGGCTTCGTCGGTCGACTTGACCGAGTCGTCATCGCCATAAACCACGGCGACGAGGTTGATGTTGGCGAACTTCTCGGGCAGCGCAGCCTTGGCGGCCTCGATCCAGGCATTCTGGTTGGTCGCGGTCGAGGCGGCCGAAAGGATGGCGACGTCGCCGCCTTCCGGCAGGTAATCGGCAGCCAGCTTGATGATGGTTTCGCCGATCAGGTCGATATCGGACGGGTTGAGGTGAAGCTGACGGCCTTCGGGAGCGACGCCCGAATCCCAGCTGATCACCTTGATGCCGCGTTCCATGGCCTTCTGCAGGGCGGGAACGAGAGCGTCCGGATCGTTGGCGGAGATGGCGATGGCATCGACCTGCTGGGCGATCAGCGAGTTGATGACTTCGATCTGGGCTTCGGCGGTGGCGGCGGTCGGGCCGGTATAGATGACTTCGACATCACCCAGTTCGGCGGCAGCCTCCTGGGCGCCCTTGTTGGCGGCATCGAAGAAACCGTTGCCGAGCGACTTCACCACGAGGGCGATGCGGGTCTGGGCATAGGCCGGGGCGGCGAGCAGCACTGCTACGGCAGTGGTAGCGGCCAAAATCTTCAAGAGTTTCATAGGTAATCCCTCCCTGGGACGTTCTGGTCTTGGTCTTTAGGTCTCACGCGAACGTCGCCTGACGATCGGCATGAGCAGTCGTCTCCGCCACGATGAGTCGCACACCTGCCGTTTCCAGCATTTGACGATCTTCGTCGCGGATGCCGCTGTCGGTGATGACGGCGGTTATTCGGTCGAGCCCACACAGGATGAGGCTCGATCTCCCCGAAAACTTGGATGAGTCAGCCAGCACAATCAGCTCCTCCGCCTGCCCGATCAGGCCGAGCTCGGACTGGACGACCATCGGATCGGCCTCCATCAGTCCGTGCGCGCCGATGCCCTGGCAGCCGATGAACATGCGCTTGGCATAGAAATGCGATGCCACCACGCCGCCGAAGGGCGAAAGAATGACATTCTGCTCGCGATAGACCGTGCCGCCGGGAATGACGACCGAGTTGCGCGAATTGTGGATGAGGAATTCGGCGATGCCGAAGCTGTTGGTGAAGACCGAGAGCCGGCGGCCCGTCAGGTAATGCACCATCTGATAGGTGGTGGTGCCGCCATTGATGATGATTGGCTCACCATCCTTGCACAGCTCGGCGGCGGCGCGGGCGATAGCCCGCTTCTGCGCGATGTTGATCGTTTCGTTCACGGAAAACGGCCGGCCCATCAGTCCGCCCTGCTCAGGCGGCGTGAGCGCTTCGGCGCCGCCGCGCACCCGGCGCAGTTCGCCCCGCACATGCAGCGCGGCAATGTCGCGACGAATGGTGGCTTCGGAGGAGCCGGTCACCTCGCAAAGCTCGGCAACAGTCGCCACGGGCCGCGTCTGAACGGCCGCTATGATCACTCTCTGGCGCTCGGTTTCATGCAAGGCTGGTATCTCCCTGGCGCATTCCTTCACACCGATTTCAATCAGTGTCAATCATCAAACAATCAACTTCGAACCACTTTGGCGCGATATGCGCGTTCATGATTGTTTGTGATTGACAGGCATGATCGATCGTGGCCATGTCCGGCCAATCAATCTGACCACCAATACCCTCTGGGAGGAGTCTCATGTCCACATCAGCGCCCAAGCGCCTCGCGAACCTTTGGGACGATGCCAAGGCCGCCGCGATGAGCGAGCCGGAACGCCTCGTCTATCGGAGCAACCTGCTCGGCAGCGACAAGCGCGTCACCAATTACGGTGGCGGCAACACCTCCTCCAAGATCTTCCAGAAGGATCCGCTCACCGGCCAGGACGTCGAAGTCCTGTGGGTCAAAGGTTCGGGCGGCGACAGCGCTTCGATCAAGCTCGATGGCTTCTCGACGCTCTATATGGACAAGCTCCGGGCCCTCAAGGGCCTCTATCGCGGCGTCGAATTCGAAGACGAGATGGTGGGCTACCTGCCCCACGCCACGTTCAACCTCAACCCGCGCGCAGCCTCGATCGATACGCCGCTCCATGCCTATGTGAACCACCCTTATGTGGACCACATGCATCCCGACGCGATCATCGCTATCGCTGCTTCGGTCAATTCCAAGGAACTGACCAAGCAGATCTTCGGCGACAGCATCGGCTGGCTGCCGTGGAAGAAGCCGGGCTTCGAGCTCGGCCTGTGGCTGGGCAAATATTGCGAAGAGAACCCAAACTCAAAGGGCCTGATCCTCGAGTCGCATGGCCTGTTCACCTGGGGCGACACGCCCAAGGAATGTTACGAAACCACGATTGCGATCATCAACCAGGCCATCGCGTGGTTCGAGCAGCAGACCGAAGGCAAGACCATTTTCGGTGGCGCCGCCGTCCCGTCTCTGCCGGCCGAACAGCGCCGCGCCATTGCCGCCAAGCTGATGCCGAAAATCCGTGGCCTGATCTCCGAAGACAGCCACAAGCTGGGTCATTTCGATGACTCGGCCGCCGTGCTGGAATTCGTCAATTCCAACAATCTGCGTCCGCTTGCGGCTCTGGGCACCTCCTGCCCCGACCATTTCCTGCGCACCAAGATCCGTCCGCTGGTGATCGAATTCGATCCGGCCAATCCGGATATCGACGCCGTCGTCGCCAATATCCCCGAGGACATCGCCGCCTATCGCGTCGATTACCAGGCCTATTACGACCGCTGCAAACACGACAATTC
>NZ_JAKFDJ010000150.1:0-5169 GCF_036676215.1 Devosia sp.
GGTGATCGAATTCGATCCGGCCAATCCGGATATCGACGCCGTCGTCGCCAATATCCCCGAGGACATCGCCGCCTATCGCGTCGATTACCAGGCCTATTACGACCGCTGCAAACACGACAATTCGCCCGCCGTGCGCGACCCCAATGCAGTGGTCTATCTGATGCCGGGCGTCGGCATGTTCACCTTTGCCAAGGACAAGGCCACTGCCCGCATTTCCGGCGAGTTCTATGTCAACGCCATCAACGTGATGCGCGGCGCCTCGACGGTTTCGACCTATGTCGGCCTGCCCGAGCAGGAAGCCTTCGACATCGAATACTGGCTGCTTGAGGAAGCGAAGCTCGCCCGCATGCCCAAGCCGAAATCGCTTGCCGGGCAGATTGCGCTGGTCACCGGCGGCGCTGGTGGCATAGGCAAGGCAACGGCGGTTCGCCTGCTGCGCGAAGGCGCCTGCGTCGTGCTGGCCGATATCGACGAGACGGCATTGGCCGCCGCCAATGACGAGCTCGCTGGTGCCTTCGGGAAGGACTTCGTCCGCCCGGTCATCGTCAACGTCACCAAGGAAGAGGCCGTCATCGCCGGCTTCGCCCATGCCGTGGTGGAATTCGGCGGGCTCGACATCCTCGTCTCCAATGCCGGTCTCGCCTCCTCGGCGCCGATCGAGGAGACGACGCTGGAGCTGTGGAACAAGAACATGGACATCCTGTCCACGGGCTATTTCCTGGTCTCCCGCGAAGCCTTCCGCCTGTTCCGCGCCCAGAAGATCGGCGGCAATGTCGTCTTCGTCGCCTCCAAGAACGGCCTTGCCGCTTCGCCCAATGCTTCGGCTTATTGCACCGCCAAGGCCGCCGAAATTCACCTGGCCCGTTGCCTCGCGCTGGAAGGCGCTGGTGAGCAGATCCGCGTCAACGTGGTCAATCCGGATGCCGTGCTGCGCGGCTCCAAGATCTGGGCCGGCGAATGGCTCGAGCAGCGAGCATCGACCTACAAGACCGACAAGGATGGCCTAGAGGAAATGTATCGCGAGCGTTCGCTGCTCAAGCGCTCGGTGTTCCCAGAGGATATCGCCGAAGCCATCTACTTCTTCGCCTCGGACGCCTCGGCCAAGTCCACCGGCAACATCATCAATGTCGACGCGGGCAACGCCCAGTCGTTTACGCGATAAGGATTGAGCGATGACTGAACACATCATCGACGCATCCGTCGTCGAAGCCGAGAATGCCAAGCGCGCGGCGGATCTCAATGTCGATTACGACACGCTGGGCGAGCGTCTTGATCGCCGCGGCATCGATATTAATGCCATCAAGGCCAAGGTTGCCGATTTCTCGGTCGCCGTTCCATCCTGGGGCGTGGGCACCGGCGGCACCCGCTTTGCCCGCTTCCCGGGTCTGGGTGAACCGCGCGACATTTTCGACAAGATCGAGGATTGCGCCGTCATCGCCCAACTGACGCAGGCGACGAAGACCGTTTCCCTCCATATCCCGTGGGACAAGGCCGATCCGAACCGGCTGAAGCAGGCGGCCAGCCGCTTCAATCTCGGCTTTGACGCGATGAATTCCAACACATTCTCCGACGCCAGGGGGCAGCTGCAGAGCTACAAGTTCGGCTCGCTCTCGGCGGCCGACGCGGCGACGCGCCAACAGGCCATCGAGCACAATCTGGAATGCATCGAGATCGGCAAGACGCTCGGTTCCAAGGCCCTGACCGTGTGGATCGGCGACGGCTCCAACTTCCCGGGCCAGGTCAATTTCGCCAGCCAGTTCGAGCATTACCTCGACTCGATGAAGGCGGTTTACGCCGCCCTGCCCGACGACTGGCGCGTCTATACCGAACACAAGATGTATGAGCCGGCCTTCTATTCCACGGTCGTGCAGGATTGGGGCACCAACTACCTCATCGCCAAGGAACTGGGCGACAAGGCCATGTGCCTGGTCGATCTCGGCCACCATGCTCCCAACGTCAATATCGAGATGATCGTCTCCCGCCTCGCCCAGTTCGGCAAGCTTGGGGGCTTTCATTTCAACGACAGCAAATACGGCGACGACGATCTCGATGCAGGCGCCATCGATCCCTACCGCCTGTTCCTGGTGTTCAACGAACTGGTCGATATCGAGACCCGCGATGCCGGCTTCCGTCCGGCGCATATGCTCGATCAGTCGCACAATGTCACCGACCCGATCGAGTCGCTGATGCTGTCGGCGTCGGATGTGCAGCGCGCCTATGCGCAGGCGCTGCTGGTCGACCGCGCCGGCCTCAAAGCCGCGCAGGAGGGCAATGATGCCCTCGCCGCCACCCAGGCGCTGCGCCTTGCCTATCGCACCGATGTCGAGCCGATCCTGGCCATGGCCCGCCTGGAACAAGGGGGCGCCATCGACCCCCTCGCCACCTATCGGGCGGCCGGCTATCGCGCCAAGGTCGCCGACATCCGTCCTGCCGTCGAGGGCGGCTCGGGCGGCATCGTCTAGGTTTCCCACGCTCCTCCCCGCGTGGAATGACGAAGGCCCGGTAAGCGATCACCGGGCCTTTGTTGTTTTTCTGTCTTGCGCACAGCATGCCCAGTCGTCCCCCCTCTCCCCTTGTGGGAGAGGGCCATAATTTCTTCGTTCAGAAGAAATTATGGGGTGAGGGGTTCTGCGCCATCCCATGCTTGGATGCCAAAGAAGCCCCCTCATCCGCCCTTCGGGCACCTTCTCCCAAGAGGGGAGAAGGGGACGACTGCGCGGCCAGGGCTTACTTCATCGTGGGCATCTGGAACTCTGCCCCGTCCTTGATGCCGCTCGGCCAGCGGGCGGTGACCGTCTTGGTCTTGGTCCAGAACTTCATGGCGTCGGTGCCATGCTGGTTGAGGTCACCAAACGCACTCGCCTTCCAGCCGCCGAAGCTGTGATAGGCCAGCGGCACCGGTACCGGGACGTTGATGCCCACCATGCCGACATTGACCCGGGCCGCAAAATCGCGCGCCGCGTCGCCGTCGCGGGTGAAGATCGCCGTGCCATTGCCATAGGGGTTGTCCATGGTCAGCTTGAGCGCCTCCTCATAGGTCTTGGAGCGCACGACGCTCAGCACCGGCCCGAAGATCTCTTCCTTGTAGATGTCCATCTCGGGGGTGACATTGTCGAACAGCGACGGCCCGACGAAGTAGCCATTCTCGTAACCCTGCAGGCTGAACCCGCGGCCATCGACCGCCAGCGTCGCGCCCTGGGCGATGCCGGATTCGACCAAAGCCGCGATGCGGTCCTTGGAGGCCTTGGTGATGACCGGGCCCATTTCAGATGCCTTGTCGGTCGCCGGACCGACCTTGAGCTTGTCGATGCGCGGCTTGAGAGCGGCGACGATCCGGTCGGCCGTCTCGTCGCCCACCGGCACCGCGACCGACACCGCCATGCAGCGCTCGCCGGCCGAGCCGAAGCCGGCCCCCATCAGCGCGTCGGCGGCCTTGTCCATGTCCGCGTCGGGCATGATGATCATGTGGTTTTTGGCGCCGCCAAAGGCCTGCACGCGCTTACCCTCGGCCGCAGCCGTTGCGTAGACGTAGCGGGCGATCGGAGTGGAGCCGACAAAGCTCACGGCGCCGATCTGGTCGTGATGCAGGATGCCGTCAACCACCGACTTGCCGCCATGGACGACATTGAGAATGCCCTTGGGCAGGCCAGCTTCGATGGCCAGTTGCGCCAGCCGCACCGGAACGGACGGATCGCGTTCGGAGGGCTTGAGGATAAAGGCATTGCCGGCGGCGATGGCCGGCGACAGCATCCAGAGCGGGATCATCGCGGGGAAATTGAATGGGGTAATGCCAGCGCCGATGCCGACCGCCTGGCGCATCGAATACATGTCGATCCCCGGCCCTGCCCCATCGGTGAATTCGCCCTTGAGCAGATGCGGAGCGCCGGCGACGAACTCGGCAACCTCCAGCCCGCGCAGGATATCGCCCTTGGAATCTTCAACCGTCTTGCCATGCTCGGCGCTCAGCAACTCGGCCAGTTCCTGCATGTCGCGATTGATCAGCGCCACGAAGTTGAAGAACACGCGGGCGCGGCGCTGCGGATTGGTCGCGGCCCATTTGGGCTGAGCGGTGGCGGCTTGGCGAGGAATGCCCCGATAGTCACGCTCAAGATGCCGGCGCTGACTAGCAGTATGTAATTAACCAGTTGGCTGGCGGTTTCTCCGAAATCTCGCATTTGGCCGTTGAAGTTTTCCGCATCGTTCTGATTCATATGCACGCTCCCTTTCGATTGCCATAATGTATAGCCAGCTCATTACCTTTCCTTGACCAATGACACACTCACTGATCCTGACCGTCGATATAGACAAAGAAGCCCGAGGCAACTACGTTGCCAGAGTACATCAAGGTGGTGTGTTGGCGACGGAGCCGGAGCTCTATGACAGCATCTCGACTGCAATCCGACAAGAGGCCCTAGCCATCCCACCGGGCTTTGCCCATTTCCTGGAGTTCACCTACAACGGCATGTCCACCGGAACATATGCAGTTGAGGAGGTTCCAGGTAAAGCCGACGAGCTGGCCGACAGACTGGTAGCGCTGAATCATCAAATGCATATCTTGCTCGAAGATACAGGGTCCGCCGGCGCATAAAGGCCCGCCGGTTAAATGATGTCGGCTCCGAAGACAAACGAGTATTCATCCCACAGACTTGGCACTCCGACGCACTTTAGAATAACTAGGCCGGACGTCGGCTTTCCGCATTCATAGAATTGCACATCAATGCACTTTGCAGGTGTGAGTCTTCTGTACATGTCCAGAAGTTCTAAGTCGTTATCGCAATGAACGTGGATCTTAAGGAAGTTTTTTCCCCGTTCTAAGACCTTGGCCTGAAACAGGCTGGAGCCAAATCTTAAAAAAGTTGATCTGATCTCGAGGCACATCCTACGCCTCGCGCTCTTCCATCCAGTGCGAGCCGGCGCCATAGGTTTCATTGCCAGCGTTGGCGATGATTTGATAGTCGCGTCGCGTCTCTTCGGTGGCAGGGGCCCACAGGCCGCCATCCTTCACTTGGTCTTCATGGTGAACAACGTATGCGGCCCAGCAGAGGCGGATTTCTTTCACGGCTTATTTCTCTGGGATTTTTCGCAGGTGGCGACACACCCGCAAATCCTGCCGCGCTTCACGCGGTTGCTCGCCGATGGCGACCAGTCGCTGGTGTTCCTCGACGACAC
>NZ_JAKFDJ010000151.1:0-10461 GCF_036676215.1 Devosia sp.
ACCACGTCCAAGATCTCGGACGACCAGATGTTCTATTGCCAGCAGCGCGGCCTCTCGGAAGAGGAAGCCGTGGCGCTGATCGTCAACGGCTTTGTCCGCGACGTGCTGCAGCATCTGCCGATGGAATTCATGGTCGAAACGCAGAAGCTGATCTCGATCAGCCTCGAAGGCAGCGTCGGCTAAGATGAGCGACGAAACGCGTAGCCCGGTGGTTTCGCTTGCCGATCTCACGCTCGATGCGTGGGAGCGGGGTGGCCTCTACAAGTCGGCCGACGTTTCGTTCGGCCGCCTGCTGGGCCTGCGCAATCTGGGCATCAGCTACAACGAAGTGCCGGCCGGCAAGTCGAGCTGCCCGTTCCACAACCACCATCAGGAAGACGAGCTATTCGTCATCCTGGAGGGCGAGGGGACGTACCGCTTCGGTGAGGCGAGCCATGCCTTCAAGGCCGGCGACGTCCTCGGCGCACCGGCAGGCGACCGCAGCACGGCGCACCAGATCATCAACACCGGCAGCGGCACGCTGCGCTATCTCGGCGTGTCGAACAAGGCCGCGACTGAGGTTTGCGAATATCCGGATTCGAACAAGTTCGGCGTCTTCAGCCGCACCAGTGGCGATCCGACCGACAAATCTACCCTCCGCCACCTGATCCGCGACGGCCGGGCCGTCGATTACTGGGACGGCGAACCTGGCGCCTGAGCGCCGCAACTCACTCGGCGCTTCGCGCCACCGACTTTCTGGAGACTTTCTGATGACCACCCCGATCCTTGAAATCCGCAACCTGCACGCGCGCATCGAAGACCGCGAAATCCTCAAGGGCGTGAACCTCGTCATCCCGCCCGGCGAAGTACATGCCGTGATGGGTCGCAACGGCTCGGGCAAGTCGACGCTGAGCTACGTGCTGGCCGGCAAGGAAGACTATGAGATCACCGAGGGCGAAGTGCTGCTCGACGGCGAAAATCTGCTCGAGATGGACCCGTCGGAACGTGCCGTTGCCGGCCTGTTCCTGGCATTCCAGTACCCGATCGAAATCCCCGGCGTTGCCACCATGACCTTCCTCAAGGCGGCGATGAATGCCCAGCGCAAGGGGCGCGGGGAGGGGGAACTCTCGACCCCCGACTTCATGCGCGCGGTCAAGACCGCCGGCGCCGATCTCAATATCGACCCCGACATGCTCAAGCGCCCGCTCAATGTCGGCTTCTCCGGCGGCGAGAAGAAGCGCGCAGAAGTGCTGCAGATGGCGCTGCTGCAGCCCAAGATGTGCATTCTCGACGAGACCGATTCCGGTCTCGACATCGACGCTTTGCAGGTGGTCTCGAAGGGCGTCAACGCCCTGCGCTCGGCTGGCCGCTCGATGCTGGTCATTACCCACTACCAGCGCCTGCTCAACCACATCGTTCCCGACGTGGTGCATGTGTTCTCCGACGGCAAGATCGTCGAGAGCGGCGACAAGGACCTGGCGCTGCAGCTCGAAGCCAAGGGCTATGCCGACTTCGACGACGCGGTGGCCTGATCATGCGCCAGACCATGCCCGTCCGGCTCGGAGCAGCCGAGGATACATTGATCGCCCAGCTCAAGAGCGTGGGTGCCGACGCGACGGCCGAGCGGATCACCGTCGCCGGCCTGCCGACGCGCCGCGTCGAGAGCTATCACTATACCGACCTCAAGACCCTGCTGAAGGCCGTGCCACCGCTGGCACAGGCTGCCAATGAAGCATCCGCGCCCGCCCTGCGCGTTCCCGGCGCCTATCAGCTGATGATCGCCAATGGGGTCATCCAGTCGGCCTCCACTGCTCCGGCTGGCATCATCGTCGGCAAGGCCGAGGGCGGCGTGCTGAGCACGCGCGACGATATCCTGGTGCATCTCAACGGCGCCCTGGCCCATGAAAGCCTGACCCTGACACTGGAAAGCAGCGTCGATCCGGTGATCCAGATCGACCGTCGTATCGAAGGCGAAGCCGCCCATGCCGCGGATTCGCTCAAGATCTTCGTGGCCGATGGCGCTTCGGCCACGATTCTTGAGACCTTCTCGGGCTCCGATGCAGCCCATGTCGGCAATCACGCCACCTATATCGCGCTCGGCAAGAATGCCGTGGTCACCCACATCACGGTCGACCTCTCTGCCAGGGCCACCTCGCATTTCGCCACCAATGAGTACCACCTTGCCGATGGCGCCAGGCTGCGTACGCTGGTGATTCATGCCGGAGCAGGCCTGAGCCGCACGCAGCTCTTTCCGCGCTATGAAGGCGCGGGCGCCCATGGCGACATCACCGGGCTCAACCTGGTGTCGGATGGGCAGCATGCCGACATCACCATGGATGCGACCCACGCCGTGCCGGGGACATCATCGCAGCCGCTGTTCAAGTCGATCGCGCGGGGCCGTGGCAAGTCTGTCGTTCAGGGGCGCCTTGTCGTCGCCCGGGATGCCCAGAAGACCGATGCCAAGTTCATGCATCAGGGTCTGATGCTGTCGGACGAGGCAGAAATCCTCAGCAAGCCCGAGCTCGAAATCTATGCCGACGATGTCGTCTGCGGCCACGGCTCGACCTGCGGCAAGCTTGACGAGGATAGCCTGTTCTACCTGATGAGCCGCGGCATCCCCCAGGAAGAGGCCGAGACCATGCTGGTGCGCGGCTTCCTCGAAGAACTCATTGACCCCATCGAAGACGAAGCCCTGGCAGAGGCGCTACATGGCATCATCGATGGGTGGCTGGTGGGGAAGTAATGACCTTCGACCTTGCCAAAGTCCGCGCCGATTTCCCGATCCTCTCCGAGGTCATCCACGGGCATCGGCTGGTCTATCTCGATAGCGGTGCCTCGGCCCAGAAGCCGGTGCAGGTGCTCGACCGCATGGATCATGCCTTCCGGCACGAATACGCCAATGTCCACCGTGGCCTGCATACGCTCGCCAACCGGGCGACCGAGGCTTACGAGGGTGGCCGCGAGGCCGTCCGCAAATTCCTCAATGCCGGCCGGGTCGAAGAAATCATCTTCACCCGCTCGGCGACCGAGGCGATCAACCTCGTCGCATCATCCTTCGCCGGTCCGCGCATCAGCGAGGGCGACGAGATCGTCACCACGATCATGGAGCACCACTCCAACATCGTGCCTTGGCATTTCCACCGCGAGCGCAAGGGCGCGGTGATCAAATGGGTCGACGTGCGCGACGACGGCAGCTTTGACCTCGACGCATTTGCTGCGGCGCTGACCGACCGGACCCGTATGGTTGCGGTTACGCATATGTCCAACGTTCTGGGCACCGTGATGCCGATCAAGCAGGTGATCGAGATCGCCCATGCAAGGGGCATTCCGGTGCTGATTGACGGCAGCCAGGGCGCCGTGCACACCAGCGTGGACGTGCAAGACATCGACGCTGATTTCTATGTCATGACCGGCCACAAGCTCTACGGGCCCACCGGCATCGGCGTGCTCTATGGCAAATATGATCTGCTCGCCGAGATGCAGCCCTATCAGGGTGGTGGCGAGATGATCGACACGGTCACCATGGAAACGGTGACCTATAACGAACCGCCGCACCGTTTCGAGGCCGGCACGCCGCCCATCGTGCAGGCCATCGGCCTTGGAGCCGCGCTGACCTATATGGAAAGCCTCGGCCGCGAGGCTATCGCCGCCCATGAGGCCGAAGTCGCTGCCTATGCCCATGAGCGCCTCAGCCGCATCAATTCGCTGCGCCTGATCGGCACGGCACAAGGCAAGGGCGGCATTTTCTCGTTCGAGATCAAAGGCGCCCACGCCCACGACGTCTCGACCATTCTCGACCGCTACGGCATCGCCGTCCGTGCTGGCACCCATTGCGCCTTGCCGCTGCTCAAACGCTTTGGTGTCACCTCTACCTGCCGCGCCTCCTTCGCCCTATATAACGGCAAGGACGACGTGGACGCGCTGGTGGACGGCATCGAACGCGCCCAGAAATTTTTCGCGTAAGCGAGGACGACCATGACAGATGAACCTGTAATCGCCCCGGCCCCGACCATTCCGGAAAATCGCATCACCCCCAATGTTGGCGGTGGGCTGCCCGAGGCCGAGGTCGAGCGCATCACCAGCGACCTGATCGGTGCGCTCAAGACCGTCTATGACCCGGAAATCCCGGTCGACATCTATGAGCTCGGCCTGATCTACAAGGTCGATCTCGACGATGACCGCAACCTGACCATCGACATGACGCTCACCGCGCCGGGGTGCCCGGTCGCTGGCGAAATGCCCGGCTGGGTGGAAAACGCCGCCCGCGCCGTTGAAGGCGTGCAGGACGTGACGGTCAACATGGTGTTCGATCCTCCGTGGGACGCTTCACGCATGAGCGAGGAAGCGCAGGTCGCGCTGAACTGGTGGTAGTTTGAACCGCCCGGCGCTCGAAGGTCTGGTCGAAACCGCGCTCTATGTGACCGATGTCCGGCGCAGCCGCGATTTCTACATTCGCATCTTCGGCTTCGAGCCGATGGGCGGCAACGAGCGCATCCAGCCGCTCAATGTCGGCCCGGGGCAGGTGCTGCTACTGTTCAAGCAGGGCGGCACGCCAAACCCGGTTCCGGTCGGCGACGGTTTTATTCCGCCCCATGACGGCGGCGGCGAACAGCATTTCGCCTTCGGCGTTCCCGCCGCAAGCTATGAGGATTGGAAATCCTTCCTCAAGAGCCTAGATATAGACATTGAAAGCGAAGTCAGCTGGCCGCAGGGCGGCATGAGTCTGTACTTCCGCGATCCGGATCGCCTGCTGGTCGAATTGATCACGCCGGGCGTCTGGCAGAACTACTAGAGGATACCGAGCCATGGCCTTCAAGATCATGTCGCTGACCGACGCAGCCGCCGAGCGCATCAACGAGATCATGGAAGATTCCGGCAAGCCGGTGATCGGCGTGCGCGTCGGTGTCAAGAATGCCGGCTGTGCGGGCATGGCCTATACGCTCGACTATGTCACCGAACCGGTCGCAGGCGACGATCATGTCAACGACAAGGGCGTCGAAGTTTATATCGAGCCCAAGGCGACCATGTTCCTTTTGGGCACGGTGATGGATTTCGAAGAATCCAAGATGAGCTCCGGCTTCACCTTCAAGAATCCCAACCAGACCGGCGAATGCGGGTGCGGGGAAAGCGTCCAGCTCAAGCCGGCCGACCTCAAGGCGATTGCCGAGGCACGGGCAGGGGCCTAAGTCCTGCCCGGAAGCAGTTGCGCGACGCGCAGCCATGAGGCATTGATCCGCCATCATGCCAAGCCCGCTTCCGCCCGCTCTCACCATCATCCCGCCAAACCGTCCGCTCATCGGTCGCGTATCGCCGCCGGGATCGAAATCCATCACCAATCGTGCGCTGCTGCTGGCCGCGCTGGCAGCCGGGACGAGCCGGCTGACCGGTGCGCTCAAGAGCAAGGATACGACGCTCATGGCCGCCGCCCTGCGGCAGATGGGCGTGAGCGTGGAGGAACCCGACGCGACCAGCTTCGTGGTCACCAGCGCGGGCCGGCTGCAGGCGCCGGAGGGCCCGCTATTCCTCGGCAATGCCGGCACCGCGACGCGCTTCCTCACCGCCGCCGTGGCGACGGTCGACGGTGAAGTCATCGTCGATGGTGATGAGGAGATGCGCGTTCGGCCGATCGGACCGCTGGTCACCGCGCTTCAGTCCCTGGGCATCGACGCCACCAGTCCGACCGGTTGCCCGCCGGTTACCATTCGCGGGCGCGGCAGCTTCGGCCGGGGGCGCGTCGAGATCGATGGTGGCCTCTCCAGCCAGTATGTGTCGGCCCTGCTGATGGCGGCGCCTCTCGGCGACGGTCCAATCGAGATCGCGCTGACCGGCAGCGATATTGGCGCCCGGGGCTATGTCGATCTCACGCTGGCCGCCATGCGCAGCTTTGGCGCCACGGTGGAACAGGTCGATGCGGGCACCTGGCGGGTGCAGCCCACCGGCTATGTCGCCACCGACCTGTTGATTGAGCCCGATGCCTCCGCTGCGACCTACCTGTGGGGCGCGGAGGTGCTTACCGGCGGCCGGATCGACCTCGGCGTAGCCGCAGATGCGTTTACGCAGCCCGACGCGGCAGCGCAGGCGGTGATTGCCCAATTCCCCGACATGCCCGCCATCATCGATGGCTCGCAGATGCAGGACGCCGTACCCACGCTTGCCGTGCTGGCCGCTTTCAACAATCGTCCGGTGCGCTTTGTCGGCATCGCCAACCTGCGCGTCAAGGAAACCGACCGCATCCGGGCCGTGGCCAATGAACTCAATCGCATCCTGCCAGGCCTGGGCACGGAGGAGGGCGACGATCTGCTCGTCGCGTCGGATCCGAGCCTGGCAAGCAAGCTGGCCGACCGCAACGCTCGCACGCGGATCGAGACCTATCACGATCACCGCATCGCCATGAGCTTCGCCCTGGCCGGCCTCAGGATTCCGGGGATCATCATTCTAGATCCAGCCTGCACCGGCAAGACCTATCCGGAATACTGGGACATGCTGGAAAGCCTCGGCGTGGAACTCGCGCCGGCCACCGTAGCGCCCGCCGGAGAAGACTAGACCTTGTCCTTCGACAAGCTCGCATGTGCTGTTGATCTTGAGGGTTAGGCCGCGCTGGCCCCGGCCACCAGGGCCGCCTTCGCCAGGATATCGGCGAGCTCGGTCTCGCTGATCACCCGGTTGCGGCCGGCATGCTTGGCCGCATAGAGGCAGCGGTCGGCGCGCTCGATGAGCGAAGCAGGCGTGTCGCCGGCGCAATAGGTGGCCACACCGAACGATGCAGTGATCCGGCCGAGCTTCTCGTTGGTCGAGCGCTTCAGCAATTGCTTGGCCTGGAGCGCCCGGCGGATATTCTCCGCCACGATGACCGCGCCTTCGATATCGGTCGATGGCAGGATGGCGACGAATTCCTCCCCGCCATAACGGGCGGCCAGATCCTTGCCCTTGATGTTGGACTTGAGCGTCATCGCCACCAGCCGCAACACCTGGTCGCCGGTCTGGTGCCCATAGGTGTCGTTGAAACTCTTGAAATTGTCGATGTCCACGATCATCAGGCACAGCGGATCGTTTGAAACGCTCGCCTCGGCGATCGCGGCATCCAGGCCGTCGTCGAAACCCTTGCGGTTGGAGATCTTGGTCAGCGGGTCCAGCATGGACTCGCGCCGCACATCGTCCAGGTCACGTTGTAGCGAAGCCAGGTCATCCCGCGACGCCTCCAGCTTCTTCTCAAGGGCAATGTTGGTCTCCTGCATGCGCCGCGTTTCGGACAGCAGCCGGTCGGCCAGGGCCTTCATCGCCACAGGCGAGATATCCCGTTCCAGATCGCCGCTGGCCGTCTGCAGCGAGCCGGAATAGGCGTTCGCCGTAGTCATGGCACTGTCGATGGCTTCATGGACCGCCTCGATGCGCGCATGCATGCGCTCCGAGACGTTGGTCATGCGGTCATTCACATCGGATTTGAGAAATTCGTTGTAGAGCGCCTCGGCCAGATTTTCCGACGGCGTATTGCCGTTGCGGAAGATGGCATTGATCCGGTTATTCAGCGTCGGGTTCACGCCCGTCGCATAGGTGTAGAGCAGCTCGTAGAACTGGGGGTAAGGCGGAATTGCGCTGCGCTTCAGCAGGTCAAATGCCGAATTGGCATAGCCAAGCGCGCGTTTGAACTCGTGTTCCGACACTGCTTCCCTCGCGCGCCGCTGCCTGTTTCGGCGCCCCAACCGGATGCACCGAATCTCTCGTTGATAGTTACCGCGGCCGTACTAATGAATACAACCGCGCCATTTCAATAAACCGTTGTCATACACAGTAAAATAGACGCGGAACTAGTTGCCGACCCGCGTTGGTCGAAGCAAAAATGCCGGAACTGGACCATCGTTGCCGAAGGGCGAGTTGCTGTTGCTGGAATTCAGGTCGCCCTCGTCCGCCGATGGGCGCGTCCGGCCGCGGCCGCGCTGCGCCCGCTGGCCGCCGCGTTCGGCCTTGACCGGTTCCGGCCCGGCCGCCACGGGCTCCCCAGCAACTGTGGACTCGACGGCGGTTGCCTTGGGGGCACGAGGCTTGGCGCCTTCGCCCTTTTCGGCTTCGGGCCGGGTCCTGGGGGTGCGAGCCGGCGCCGCTTCTGCGCTTGGCGCCACCTCGGGCCGGGTCCGGGGTGCACGAGCCTGAGCCGCTTCGGCACTTGGTTCGGCTTCGGAGCGGTTACGCGGTCCGCCACGACGCGAACGGGCCGGGCGAGCGGGGCGCTCGGCACCCTCTTCCGTCTCGGCGACAGGAGCAGTGGCGGCCCTGCCACTCACTTCCAGCCATTCGATCGGCTTCTGAATCAACTTGAGAATGGCATCGAGATGCTTGCCATCCGCCGGGGCAACCAGCGTATAGGCGACGCCCAGGCGGCCGGCACGACCGGTACGGCCGATACGGTGCACATAGTCTTCGGCGTGCACGGGCACGTCGAAATTAAACACGTGGCTGACCGCCGGAATATCGAGGCCGCGCGCTGCCACGTCACTGGCGACCAAAAGGGTCAGCCGGTTGTTCTTGAAGGCATCGAGCGTCTCGGTGCGGCTCTTCTGGTCCATGTCGCCATGCAGGCCCCCGGCACTGAAGCCGTGCCGCTCCAGCGAACGGGCAAGGGTCGCCACGTCGCGCTTGCGGTTGCAGAAGATGATGGCGTTGGTCAGCCCGTCCGCGGCCCGGATGCGCTCACGCAAAGCGGCGCGCTTTTCCTCAGGTTTGGAGCCGACCTTGACCAGCTTCTGGTCGATGGTGTCGGCGGTCGACGCCGCGCGGGAGACCTGGACATGCACCGGATCCTTGAGGAACTTCTTGGTCAGCTTCTCAATCTGGGCATCCATCGTCGCTGAAAACAGCATGGTCTGCCGGCGCGGCGGCAGGCGATTGACGATCTTTTCGATGTCATCGATGAAGCCCATGTCGAGCATGCGGTCGGCCTCGTCGATGACGAGGATTTCAACGCCATTCAGCATGATTTTGCCGCGCTCGATCTGGTCGAGCAGGCGGCCGGGCGTAGCGATCAGCACGTCGACGCCGCGGTCGAGCTTCTTGTTCTGGTCTTCGAACGATACCCCGCCGATGATCAGGGCCATCGTCAGGCGGTGGTTCTTGCCGTATTTTTCAAAGTTCTCGCTGACCTGCGCCGCGAGTTCGCGCGTCGGTTCGAGAATGAGCGTGCGGGGCATGCGGGCGCGGGCGCGGCCGTTTTCCAGCAGGTGCAGCATTGGCAGCACGAAGCTCGCCGTCTTGCCCGTGCCGGTCTGGGCAATGCCGATGACGTCCTTTTTCTCAAGGATATGCGGGATAGCCTGCGCCTGGATTTCGGTTGGCGTGGTGTAGCCCGCGGACGTCACGGCGTCTGTTACTTTGGTGGACAGGCCAAGCCCGGAAAAATCATCAGTCAAGTTGGGTAATTCCGCTCAGAAATGTGGCCCGGGGCCAGGTCCGGTCCGAGACATTCGGACGGTGCGCCGGGGTCTTCAGCAGTGGACCGGTAGGTCGGTACGCGAACGCATCCACAACTGGGGCGGCCACCGGACGGTTGCAGAGAAACTGCAAGAAACGACGGAGTGGCCCTGAGGCACATTCAGCAAAGGCGGACTGTGTCCAAACAAACAAGCCGTCCAGCCAGAAATGCTCTAGCGGCGCGGACCATAGCGCAAAGGCCTTGTCTGTCAACGGCTTTGAGGCCGTTAGTCTTAATTGGCGCTTCACCTCTCCCCGGAAGGGAGAGGATGACGCTAGATGTCCAGATCGGTCACGAAGGCCGCATTCTCCTGGATGAAGTCGAAGCGCGCTTCCGGCTTGGTTCCCATCAGCCGGTCGACGCTGATCCGGGTGGCCTCGAGGTCGTCGCGGATCTTGACCTGCAGCAGCGTGCGCGATTTGGGCGACATGGTCGTCTCGCGCAGATGTGCGAACGGCATTTCGCCCAGGCCCTTGAAGCGGGTCATGTCCACCTTGCCCTTGCCGGTGAACTCGGTCTCCATCAGTTCAGTCTTGTGCGCGTCGTCGCGGGCGTAGAGCGTCTTGCCGCCCTGGCTGATGCGATAGAGCGGCGGCATGGCCAGGAACAGGTGCCCGCCATCGATCAGCTTGGGCATTTCCTGGAAGAAGAAGGTGATCAGCAGCGCCGCGATATGGGCTCCATCCACGTCGGCATCGGTCATCACGATGATCTTGTCGTAACGCAGGTCTTCCTCGCGATAGCGATCCCGCGTGCCGCAGCCCAGCGCCTGGATCAGGTCCGAGATCAACTGGCTGGCGGCCATTTTCTCGCGGCTGGCCCCGGCTACGTTGAGTATCTTGCCGCGCAATGGCAGCACCGCCTGGCTGGCACGATTGCGCGCCTGCTTGGCGCTGCCGCCGGCCGAGTCACCTTCGACGATGAACAGTTCCGCGCCCTGGGCAGCGGTCTGCGTGCAGTCGGCGAGCTTGCCGGGCAGACGCAGCTTACGCGTCGCGCTGGCGCGGTCGATCTCTTTT
>NZ_JAKFDJ010000152.1:0-5452 GCF_036676215.1 Devosia sp.
GTGGGGGTGTTTAGCCCAAATATCCGGGCTCGCCACCCCCTCCCAGCCTCCCCCATCATGGGGGAGGTGCCGCTCCACTCTTGCGGCACGATCGGGTCACAACGACCAATCAGGCAACGTCATTTCCCAACCTTGTAAGCACCGAACCGAACTGGTATTTCGGGACCCGTGGTCTCGTAGCTCAGCAGGATAGAGCACCGGATTCCTAATCCGGGGGTCGTGGGTTCGAATCCCGCCGAGATCACCACTTACGCAGGTCAGTCTGTCATATTTGTCCAATTGTCTGGAGCAGCGTGACCTCGATCACGACGGCCCTCCGTTCAACGTAGCTTTCCGCCATCAGCCCCACCTGCTTCACAGCGGGAACCAGTTCCGGACCTAACGGCTTCAGCTTCGCCGCGGCGCTGGCGAACACGCCGCGCGATTCAGAGCGATTTGTCTTGAACCCACGTATCCTCGCCCCGGTGCCTCCAACCTTCAGCCTCGGGTATGCTCTCTCGTAGCTTGCTTAAGAGCGCCCCGAAGGCCTCCTCCTGTCGATCCTTCAGTATTGAGGCCAACGCAAAGCCTTCATTGGTGAGAACTTCCACTGAAAGGGTTGCTTTGCTGCGACCAGTTAAAGCAGACCCCAGTGCAGCGCTTTTCCTAGATACTATCTCACTCTCAGAGAGCGGTATCGCTATCGCAAACGCCCCGGCGGTCGCAAACATTCGTTTTGAACCGTCGGGAAGTGAAATCTCACGCATTTGGCGCGACAGGCCCAAACTTGAGTCAGTAAGCAGCCCAGCGCCCACGAGTTGTGAGCTTTCTGAAAAAGTCAGCTCGCCGGCCAACGCCTCCATGATGTTCAAGCCAATACGAGCGCCATTAATTCGTTCAAACAGAGCAGCAGTTTCTGGACTCAGTTCGTCGACGATCCTCATTACCTTGTTGCTGACTGTTCCCGGCTTCCTGATCTCGGCCGCCAATACCCTGCCCCATTTGTGGCGCAGCGTTTCAGTCGAAGCGTCTCTTGCGTAGGACTCCATTCGGTCAAGAACCTCTGGAGCGACGGTCTCTTGTCCTGACGAATTCTGCGCATCAGTCGGCGGCTCATTTCGCAGATCCTCTGCGGCCTCCCTTAGAACACCCTGCAAGTTTTCCTGCTTCTGGGCTGCCTTTCCGAAATGATGCTCAATTAAGCCCTGAGCAGTGCCAGGGTCGACATCCATCTGCTCGATCACTTTCCGCGCCGCCGCAGCTATGATTTGCTGCTCGCCTACGCTCTCAGCCTCAATACGCGCAGCGTCGCGCTCGTTCTGCGCTATTGATCGACCGAAAAACGACCCTCCCCATCGATCGAAAGCAGACAGAAATCGGCTCTTGGCGTTCAGCTTCACACCACTCGATGTAAGCTCAACTCCGATACTGAGCTCATTATCGTCCTTGTCAGCCATGGCACCCCCACTAAGAAACTAGGATGAGGCGGAACACCACCTAGATCAAGCGGTGACTCCGTGGATCCTCCTTGGCGACCATCGCTTAGGCCCAACGCCATAAGCCCCCTCACCGCGCCGCCCAGTTCACCCCTCTGCGCAAAATCGTCGCCATTTCCGGCACGGCAAACTCCGCCGAGACATGCCCGAGCGCCGAATAGAACACCCTTCCCTTGCCATGCTTGCGCTTCCACACCACGGGCATGGTGACGCCGTCGATCCAGCTGGCGTGCTCGCCGGTAAAGGTCGTGGTCGCCAGCACCTCGTTGGAGGGGTCGACATGCATGTAATATTGCTCGGAGCGGTAGGGGAAGCTGCTGACCCCAGCCATGATCGGATCGTCCGGCCTGGTGACATCGACGCGGTAGTCGATGATATCGCCCGGGTGGGCTACCCACTGGCCGCCCACCATGAACTGGTAATCCACCGCATCGCGGAAGGCGTCGGCCATGCCGCCGTGGTGACCAGCGAGGCCCACCCCGTTTTCAACCGCCTTGGTGAGGTTGCTGACCTCTTCCTTTTCGATCTTGCTCATGGTGAAGATCGGGATGATCAGGCTGAGATCGTGGATCGACGGGTCGGCAAAGGCTTCGGTCGTGTCCTCGACATAGACCTTGAAGCCATCTTCCTCGAGCCAGCTCTTGTAGATTTTGGCGCATTGCTCGGGCTCGTGGCCGCTCCAGCCGCCCCAGACGATGAGTGCTTCCCGCATTTGCTTCTCCTCACGCGATAGGACCGGCGCCATTCGGCATCCGGCCGACAGATTATTGTGGCGCCCGCCGCACCGGGCCGGTGGTGCCCCAGGGTGAGCCATAAAGTTCGCCCAAAGCCACAGCCGCGGCGCCGCGCGCCCACAGCTCGTCGCCCGAATCGTCGATGACGATTTCGGCCAGAGTGGTCAACGGCGCCGGAATGGCATTGGCAAAGGCGCGCCGCAGCGGCGCCAGCAGATGCTCGCCCAGGGCCAGGGTGGATCCGACAAGAATGACGCGCGGCGGCGCGAACAAAGCCACCAGATTGGCAATGGCAATGCCCAGTGCGGCGCCGGCGCGGGCGGCCGCCACGCGCAGGCCCTCGTCGCCGGCATCGACCAACTGGCGCACTTGCGCCATGCCCTGGCCCAGCCGCACCGCCTCGCTGATGCGCTGGTCGGCCTGGCTCGACTGCAGGATCACCTGCTGGCTGGCCAGATCGGCCAGCTTGACCGCATTGTCGTCGCCGGCCCCCATGATCATGTCGCCCAGCGTCAGGCTCAGCCCATGCGCGCCGCGGAACAATTGCCCGCCATGCATGACGCCCAGACCCAAAGTTTCCTCGACCGCCACCAGCACGAAATCGTCGAGATCGCGCGCCCGGCCGAACCAGTGCTGCGCCATGGTGATGGCATTGGCATCGCTCTCGATGATGGTATCGATCCCCATGCGGGTGGCGATGGCGTGCTTGAGCGACACATCGGGATCGCGCAACACGCCGCTGGCCAGCACCTTGCCGGTGCCATGCTCGACAATGCCCGGCAGCGACAGCGCGATGGTCTTGATCTGGCTCAGCCCCAGCCCCGCATCGAGCACGCAGCGGCGCACGCCATCTTCGACGAGATCGGCAATGACCTCGGCGGGAAGCCGATCAACGCGCACCGGCAGCGTCAGGCTGGCTAGCACGTCGCCCTGGAAATTGGTGGCGACAAAGACGATGCGATTGGCCGCCAGCTTTGCCCCCACCACCCAGGCCGCCTGCGGATTGAGCGCCAGCATGACGCGCGGCCGCCCCCTCAGGGTCTGGCTGCGGATATCGCCCTCGTGGCGCACCGTGATCAGCCCGTCATCGAGCAGCGCGGCGGTAATGGCCGAGACCGTGGTGGCCGAGAGGTCGGTGCGTTCGCCGATCTCCACGCGAGCGATGGCGCCGTGGCGCCTTATCGTGTCAAGCACATGGAAGCGGTTGATGGCCCGCATCAATTCGGGGTCGGCAGTCTTCATGAAGGATGCGAGGCTCGCTGGGGAGGTCCGATTTAAATCGGGATGCAAAATTAACTGTTCCGTCTTGTAATCGCCCGCCGGGGCGCAGCGCAAGGCGAAATCGCGCCGCGTTAAGGCCATGGCAGGCCTATGGCACTAACATGGGCCAACCATCTTTTGGCCTTGCTGGCCCCCTATGCGGCCCCACCGCTGTTTTTCCGAGGATTTTCCATGACCGTTTTGCGCCCCTTCAAGCCGGCCATCCTGCCCCTCGCCGCCGTTTTGGCCGGCCTCACCCTCGCCGCCTGCAGCATGGGTGGCGGTGGCGGCAGCGGCACCGCCATCGCTTTGGCGCCAGGCCTGTCGGCACGCATGGACCAGCCGGGCGCCGGTCTCGACCGCGCCCAGGCCATCTCAATAGTCAATGCCTATCGCGCCACCAATGGCCTGCCGGCGCTGACCCCCGACGCGGCGCTCGACGGCACCGCCCAGGCCCTGGCCAACCAATATGCCCAGACCGGCACGCCGCCCAAGACCCCGCAGGGCCTGACGGTGATGAAGCTCAGTGCAGGCTACGCCACCTTTGCCGAGACCTTTTCGGGCTGGCGCAACAACCCCGCCGACGCCGCGGGCCTCCGCGCCAGTGCCGCCAAGGCGGGCGTCGCCGTCGCCTTCAACCCCACCTCGAGCTATGGCGTGCACTGGGTTCTCGTCCTTGGCAACTGAGCCTGACATCATCGACGCCCGCGGGCTCAAATGCCCGCTGCCGGTGCTAAAAATGGAAAAGCGCCTGGCGGCAATGCCGCCCGGCGCGACACTGATCGTGCTGGCCACCGACCCGATGGCGAAAATCGACATCCCGCTGCACTGCCAGCAGCACGGACACGCCCATAGGCTCGCCACCGAGGGCGAGGCGATGCGGTTCGAGATCATCAAGGGGTGACAGCGCCCCGCTCTATGGGGTGAAATGGGCCTGCAATGCCCGGGGAGTCAGCAAGCCTGCTCTTTGGGGTGACAGCAATGGAGGTCCAGATGACACTTTCAAGGCCCGTGGCCGCGGTTTTTCGAGCCTTGCTGGTCGCCGGCCTGATGGTTCCACTGGGCGCGACGGCCGAGGAAAATCTGGGCTGGCACGGCGACACCACCGAAGACGGGGCGACGCTGTTCTATGGCATCCCGCAATCGGGCTATGGCCAGCTTTCCTTCTCATGCCAAGCCGGCAGCGACACCGTCACCTTCGCCTTTTTCTTCGAGCCGGTGATGGCCAATGACGGTGTCGAGGTCGTGGTCCTTCTGCAGGCCGGCGACATCGAAGTGCCGATCCGCACGACCGGCGCGCGCATGCTGATGGACGATCAGTTCGTGCTCGAGGGACAGACCGTTCTCGACGCACGCCTTGCCGACCTGCTCACGTCGCGTGGCACCCTCCTCGTATTCGTCGAGGACGGCGCGGAGGAATATCCGCTGGACGGAGCCAGAGAGGCGGCAGCCGCGCTGATCGAAACCTGCGGGCCGGGTGCAGCAACGGCGGCGATCGACATCTGTGAGGTCGACGCATGGGTGCAGGGCGACAAGCCCAAGGCACTGGTCATCCGCGATGGACCGGCCAGCGAAAACGGGGTGATCGGTCACCTACCGGAGCCCTATCAGGCCTATGGCGAGACATTCTTTACCGCCGTCAGGATCACCGGCGCCAGGGATGGCTGGTTCCGCATCGACCAGGCCGTCACCCATCTCTACGGCGATGACATCGAGCCGGAGGTGGCATTCGAGGGAGAGGGCTGGGTACCCGGCCACGTGCTGCGGCTCGATGTGGAAAGCCCCGTCCTCTACGCGCATCCGGCACGCGATGCGCCAGTCGCCATGAATTTCGATAATGGCGGCGGCGTCGATGGCTTCATCGTCGACGGACTTCACGCCTGTCGCGGTCGATGGGTCGAGGTGGAAGGGGTCTATGCCGGCAACATGGAACGCGGCTGGTCGGATGATACCTGTGCGAGCCAGATAACCACCTGCCCGTGA
>NZ_JAKFDJ010000153.1:0-11983 GCF_036676215.1 Devosia sp.
GCATGCAACGGGTGGACCTTCTGGCACCACGAACAAAACGGGCAGACCAGCCCGATAGACGAACTCCGCACGGGCATCCGTGCAAAACTTGATTTGCTTTCTGCCTGATCCTGACCTCCAATCATATCTCAGGCTCTTGACTAGGCCGCTGGTTTGCCCCGGCGGCCTTTTTGTTTGTGAACTTATCCCCCTGCTTTCACCTGCCCGTATCCTTCTGGTAGCGCGACAGGAGGGTAAATGAGACCACTACTTGAACTTAAGCAGGCAATTCTCGAGGTGCGAGCGGCGATAGCTATCCGGCGTGCCGAGGCCGAGATCAAACGCTTCAACCCGGATCAACCAAGAGCGCCGCGCGGTCGATCGGACGGCGGACAATGGGTTGATGTTGGGGGACGCTCGAAAGTCGCCATGGTAGCCGGCTCACCGAGGACGAGTGCTGGGCGCTCTATGACAAAGACACGTTTCACTGCAAGATGGTGGGACTTCGGAGTTGTCACGCCCAGGCGGCGCTCAGATACAGCGACTGCCTAAACGGTTTCACAATTCGTCCTTTGAGTTATTGAGGTTCCAATGCCATTCGCAACTCGACTACTTGCGGTAGTGGACAAGGGTCACCGCCGCGACGTTCCAGTGCGGCTTTTCCAGCCACAACAGGAGGATCGTGGTTGGATATGCCGATATGAAATCGACTGGCCCGAACGGCCAAGGGCTGGCGCTGGCTTTGGCATTGATGCGGTGCAAGCGCTGACCATTGCCCTGCAAAATATTGGCGTTGAACTCTATGCGAGTGCCTATCACAAAGCGGGCACCCTCGTCTTTGATAGGCCCGGCAATGGATACGGGTTCCCTATTGCCAAAGACGCGCGGCATCTGCTGGTCGGCGATGACGCCAAGTTTGATGGGAATTGAGGCGGACATTGCCAACGGTCTCGGCAAGGCCTCCGCGCGGGTTCAGCTCGCCAGCCGCGTTGTATCCTGTCACGTCTCTGGCTCTATTACTGGCCGCCGGTTTGCCCCGGCGGCCTTTTTGTTTGTTCATCCGCTTAGCCCCGCCGTGCCGCTTCGATTGCCGCGACGTCGATTTTCTTCATGGTCATCATCGCGTCGAAGGCGCGCTTGGCTTCCGCCCCACCAGCGGCCATGGCTTCGGTCAGTGCACGCGGCGTAATCTGCCAGGAGACGCCCCACTTGTCCTTGCACCAGCCGCAGGCGCTCTCCTGGCCGCCATTGCCGACAATGGCGTTCCAGTAGCGGTCGGTTTCCGCCTGATCGTCCGTAGCGATCTGGAACGAGAACGCCTCGCTCTGTTTGAAGTCTGGCCCACCATTGAGGCCAAGACAGGGAATGCCGGCGACGGTGAACTCGACAGTCAACACGTCGCCTTGCTTGCCCGAAGGATTGTCACTTGGCGCAGTCCGGACAGCGTCGACCGAGCTATCTGGAAAGGTCGCAGCGTAGAAGCGCGCGGCGGCCTCCGCGTCCTTGTCGTACCATAGGCAGATTGTGTTCCGGGGGATTGCCATTGCTTGTCCTTTGGCGCCTGCAGCTGGGTTGGCGGTACATGAACGTCAATGCGCTCACGCCGCCGGGAGTTCCGACGCAACGTCTGCGGCGAACCGATTTCACGTCTCGCCAAGCGCCGCCTCAATCCTGCCCGCCAGAACCTCACTCACCGGCACCATTGGCAGCCGCATTTCCGGGCTGTCGATCAGGCCGGCCCGCCACAGCCAGTGCTTGATCGCGCCGGGGCTGGGCTCGGCGAATAGCAGGCGCGGCAGATCGGCGAGGCGCTGCCAGTCAGCCAGTGCGCCGGGCTGGTCACCGGCAAGCAGCTTGTCGCGAATGGCGACGAAGTCGGCGGTGCGAATGTGGGCCGAGGCCAATATGGCGCCGTCCGCACCCTGGGTCAGGGCCGAATGGTAGAACGGGTCCTCTCCGGTCAGCACGGCGAAATCGGCCGGCTTGTGGCGCACGAGGTCGAAGGACTGCGCGGGGTCGGCGCAGCAATCCTTGACGCCGACAATGTTGGGCCGCTCGGCGAGCCGCAGCATGGTCTCGTTGCCGAGATTGACCCCGGTTCGGTAGGGGATGTTGTAGATGATGATGGGCCTGGCCGTATTGTCGGCAAGTGCCGAGAAGTGCGCGAACAGGCCCAGCTGCGACGGCCGCGTGTAATAGGGACAGGCGATGAGGTAGCCATCCACGCCCCAGGCGGTGGTGCGGTCCAGCGCCTTGACGAGCTTGCGCGTGTCGCTGCCGGAGAGCCCCAGATAGATGGGGATATGCCGGCCCGCAGCTTCGAGCACAGCCCGGGTGATCGACACCAGAAGCTCGGTTTCGTCGTCATCCAGCGACATGCCCTCGCCCGTCGTCGCGCCGAGGATGAAGCCATCGAGCGGCTGGGCCGCATAGTGCGCGACGAGCCGGCGCAGGGATGGCTCATCGAGCGCACCGTCGCGGAACGGGGTTATCAGCGGCAGCCAGATGCCCTGCAATGCCGATCGGCTGGTTTCCATAGTCCATCTCCTCTGAGCCGGAGACGGAGCGCGCACAAAAAAGCCCCGTCGAAACCGGCAGGGTCAATCTGATCCGTGTGCTTGCTAATCTCTGCGCGCGACGACCATCAGCCCCTATGCGGGGGCTTTTTTCGAGGTCTTGAACGTAGCGCGGCGGCAGATCATGCAATGAGAGTCGGGCATAGTCGGCGCATTGTCAATGTGGCCTGGCGCACTCCAATCTTGCCGTGGTCTGCACCTTGTGGAGCAATGTCTCTACAAAGCCGCTCCTCTGAGCCTGCGGGTTTCGTCGCGCCGGGCACAGCGCCGGCCGCGGCAGTCGACCGTGCCGATGTCGCCCTCTACCGGGCCAAGCATGGGGGACGGAACCGCGTATGGGCCGATATTGAGGGCACCGACACCTATGCCGTGCGCAATTTGCGTTCCGCCTGATACTGACTGCCGGCTCTAGCCTTGCAGCCGGCCGTTGGCGTCGCGCTCCGCCTGTTGCACCGGCCAGAGGATTTCCGTCTTGATCTTTTCGGGGGGAGTGTCTGGCGGGCTGCAATAGACTTCCCACATGTCCTGCGCCCCGGTCAGTCCGCGCGCCTTCATCGCCTCGGTCATGGCAGTGTAGGTTTTTGCGACCGTATCATATGGCCCCATATGCACCGCCTTCATGTTGCGCCCGGACTGCGTCTCGCCGGTCTGAAGTCCGGCGGCCCTGAGCTTGTCGAGTTCATCGGGGCGCGCCGGGAAGCCGAGCTGGAAGGTCGTCGTCTTCTCGTCATAGGCGGTATAATGGCACATCGGCATGCCGGCCATTCTGGCGCCAGACTGGCCGAAGGCAGCGCCCAACCGGTCGAAACCCTGCCCCATTGCCTGGGCGATCTCAGCCATGGGCGTGGTCATGGTGATATAGGCGAAGGGTTCGGGCTTGAGAGTGACAATGTGAAACGCTGGCATCGGATACTCCTGGTGCTGAAGCCCCAGCATGGCCCCCAAAGCCTACCCAGTAATTGATCCAGGTCACGCAAAACGCAGATAGCTAGTCCAGGCCTGCCGCCGACAGCACCTTTCTGAACAGCGTGGGCAGCGCCTCGCCCTTGAACGCGCGGGGTGCGGCCCACCAGCCTCCATGGAGCCCTTCGGCCGGCACCTGGGCTGACCATATTTCCAGCTCCAGCCGGAAATGGGTGAACACATGCACCACTTGCCCCCGGTGCGCCCAGGCACCCGTCGCCGGATAATCCGTCACCGGCAGCACGGCGGCCCAGTCGGAGCCCGGCACTTCGGTCATGCCGCCCAGCAGGCCCCTTTCGGGCCGACTTTGCAGGTAGACGTCACCATCGGCGTCGAGCATCACATAGGCATGGCCCTTGCGCACGGGGCGCACGGCCTTCTCCGGCTTGACGGGATAGATGGTCGGATCGCCCGCTTTGGTGGCGATACATCCCGGCTGGATGGGACAGAGCATGCAGGCGGCAGCGCGCGGGGCGCAGGTGGTGGCGCCCAGGTCCATCATGGCCTGGGCGAAGTCCCCAGCCCGCTCGGGCACCGAGGCCTGCAGGGCCGCCCGCAACGCGTCCTTGGCTTCGCGCACCGGGACAGGCAGCGCATAATAGCGCGCCAGTACGCGGTCGAGATTGCCATCGAGCACGGCGATCGGTTCGTCAAAGCAGATCGCGGCGATGGCGGCGCTGGTATAGGCGCCTATGCCGGGAAGGGTCTGTAGCCCGGCCGACGTATCGGGAAACACACCGCCATGGTCGCTCACCACGGCTTGGGCGCAGGCATGCAGGTTCCGCGCGCGGGCATAGTAGCCCAGGCCGGCCCATTCCTTGAGCACGCTGTCGAGCGGCGCGGCAGCGAGATCATGGACGGTTGGCCAGAGGCTGGTGAAGCGCAGGAAGTAGGCCTTCACCGCTGCAACCGTGGTCTGCTGCAGCATGACCTCGCTGAGCCAGACGCGATAGGGGTCAGGCTTTATCCCGCGGGCCCGATCAGCCGGGGCAATGCGCCAGGGCAGGTCGCGCGCGTGCCGGTCATACCAGGCGAGCACGGAGGGAGCATCGATGGGGGCGGGGTCCGGAAGATACATGGAAATCGGATACAGCCACGCCGGCCCTGTCCACAAGGGGGCGGACGTTCACCTTGTGGAAGGCGCAGCACAGGCGCGATCTGGCTCCCTCCCCCTTGTGAGGGCGCGGGGACGGGTTTACTCCATCATCCATGTCCAAGGATGAGCTACCCGAACCGAAACGCCGCAATCGGACGATGAGCGTCGCCGATGTGCTGAGCGGCGCGCTCGATCCGGTATTGAAAAAGCGCGGCTTTGCCAGCCGCGATATCATCGCGCATTGGTCGGTGATGGCGCCCAAGCCCTATGATGAGGTGGCCATTCCCGACAAGCTGAGCTGGCCGCGCGGCGAGCGCAGTGCAGAGGGCGCAACGCTGGTGCTGCGCTGCGTACCGGGCCACGCCATGGCCATCGCCCATGAGGGTCCAAAGATCGCCGCGTCAATCAACCGCTATTTCGGCTTCGTGCTGGTGGGGGCCGTGCGCCTGTCGGCGGAGCCGTTCACCCCCGGTTCAGGCCGCAAGGAGCAAAAACCGCTGCAACCGAACCAGAGCGTGATCGCAAAGGTCGGGGCCCAGGTGGCCGATGTGGCAGATGACGATCTGAGGGAAGCGTTGCGGACTCTTGGTCACGCGCTATCCAGCAGATCGGGGCGGGACGAGCCCTAGGATTTGCAACCAGACCGTTCACGGCGGGTTGATGAAGGTGCCCACTTGCCCACACATTTGCCGCGTGTAGTGTCGCGCGCAACAAAAACAGGAGCGTTAGTCGTGAACTTTAACCGCCGTGACACCCTCATCCTGGCTGCGGCCGCGTCGGCCTTGAGCCTTTGCGGGGTCGCCACCGCTAACGCTGCCGAAGGCGACATGGTCGACGTTGCCAAGCTGATGGCGCCCGCTGGCGACCATGTTGACCACGTCCAGGGCAGCGAAACTGCGCCCGTCACCGTCATCGAATATGCTTCGCCCACCTGCCCGCATTGCGCGACCTTCTCCAATGATGTGCTGCCCAGCTTTGTTGAGGCCTATGTCGATACCGGCAAGGTCAAGCTCATCGTGCGGCCCTTCGTGCGCAACGTGCTCGACGCTGCCGTGTTCATGCTGGCCGAGGCCGCCGGCCCGACCAATTACCACAATGTGCTCTCGACCTATTTCAAGACCCAGACCACCTGGGCCAGTTCGCCGACGCCGCGCGATGCGATCCTCGAAATCGCCAAGCAGTTGGGCTTTACCCAGGAAACTTTCGACGCCGCATTGACGAATCAGGCGCTGTTCACCGGGATGGAAGCCTTGCGCGAACAGGCGCTGGATGAATTCGGTCTGGCAGGCACCCCGACATTCTATGTCAATGGCAAGACGCTCACAGGTGACAAGACGCTCGAACAGCTCGCCGCTGAAATCGATCCGCTCGTCCCTGCCGATTTCGTGGCCACCACGGGCGCCGCTGAAGTCCCGGCAACCGACGCCATGGCTCCGGCCGTCGATGCCATGGCGCCCGCCGATCCGGCCGCAACGCCTGCGCAGTAGCGTCCGCAAACACGATCTGCACCTCCCCCTCGACGGGGGAGGTTGGGAGGGGGTGTTGAGAGCCCCAATCTCACCGTGGCCAACCGCCCCCCTCCCCAGCCCTCCCCGCAAGGGGGAGGGTGTCGTCCGGTGGGTGGGAATCCGATGAAATTCTCCCGCCTCAAGCTGCATGGCTTCAAGTCGTTCAGCGACGAGATGACCCTGGTGATGGAACCGGGGCTGACCGGCATTGTCGGGCCCAATGGCTGCGGCAAGTCCAATCTCGTTGAAGCCATGCGCTGGGTGATGGGCGAAAGCTCCTACAAGGCCATGCGCGCCTCGGGCATGGATGATGTGATCTTTTCGGGTTCGGGCAATCGCCCGGCGCGCAATTCCGCCGAAGTCACCCTCGTCCTCGACAATTCCGATCGCACGGCGCCCGCCGCGCTCAACCATGCCGATATTCTCGAAGTCACCCGCCGCATCGAGCGCGAGGCGGGCTCCGTCTATCGCGTCAATGGCAAGGAAGTGCGCGCCCGCGACGTGCAATTGCTGTTTGCCGATGCCTCGACCGGCGCTCATTCGCCCGCCATGGTGCGGCAGGGCCAGATCGGCGAACTGATCGCCGCCAAGCCCACCGCCCGCCGGGCGCTGCTTGAGGAAGCCGCCGGCATTTCCGGGCTGCATTCGCGCCGGCACGAGGCCGAGCTGCGGCTGCGCGCTGCCGAGACCAATCTGGAACGCGTCGACGACATCATCGCCCAGGTCGAGACCCAGCTTGAAACCCTCAAGCGCCAGGCGCGCCTGGCCACCCGCTATCGTTCGCTGTCGGGGGACATCCGCCGTGCCGAGGCGACGCTCTATCATATCCGCTGGGTGGCCGCCCGCTTCGCCGAGAAGGAAACCGAGGCGCAGCAGGCGGTGCTGGTGCGCGAGCTGGCCGATGCCAACCATCTCGAATTGCAGGCGCAGAAAAAGCTCGAAGCTGCCGACGCCGCTTTGCAGCCGCTGCGCGACCGCGAGGCGGTGACCGGCGCCGTCTTGCAGCGCTATACGATCCTGGCCGAACAGTTGGCCGAGGAATCCCGCCGCGCCAGCCAGCGCCGCGCCGAACTGGAAGACCGCATCCGCCAGCTCGCCGCCGACGGCATACGCGAGCGCGAACTGGTGGCTGAGGCGGAGATGACCCTGGCCGCCTATGACGAGGAACAGGAGCGCCTCGCCGCCGAGGGCGAAGCGGCGCAGGCCGATTTCGACCGCGCCCGCGCTGAAGCCGACGCCGCCCGCGCTGCCGTCGCCAGCGCCGAAATCGAAGCGCGCAGCGCTGCCGATACGCTGGCGCAGGTGCGGGCGCGCCGGGCGCAGGCGATCCGCTCCGCGCAGGACGCGGCCACGCGCATCCAACGCCTGACGCAGCAGTCGGCCGAAGTCGAGCAGGAAGCGCAGAGCGTCGCCGCCAGCCTCGATGCCGACGAAACCCTAGCCAGCAAGCGCGCCGCCCTTGCCGCCGCCCAGGCCGCCACCGCCGAAGCCGAGCATCTGGCGCTGCTGGCCGACGAGGCCACCGCCGCCGCGCAAAGCAAGCTCGACGCCGCCCGCCCGCGCCTGGCTGAAATCGAAGCCGCGCTCAACCGGCTCGAAGCCGAGGCCGCGACGCTGGCGAAAATGCTCAATGTCGGCTCGGGCCTGTGGCCGGCCATTGTCGACCAGCTCAAGGTAACGCCCGGTTATGAAACCGCCCTCGGCGCGGCTTTGGGAGATGACCTCGAAGCCAGTTCGGACGCCGGCGCGCCGCTGCACTGGTCGGTGCCGGTCGATCACACGGATGACGCTGCCCTGCCCCAGGCCGCCGAGCCGCTATCGCGCTATGTCACCGGCAGCGCGCTACTCAAGCGCCGTCTCGACCAGATCGGCCTGATCGATGCGGCGGATGGCCCGGGCCTGATGCATGCGCTCAAGCCCGGCCAGCGGCTGGTGACGCTCGATGGCGCGCTGTGGCGCTGGGACGGTTTTATTTCCGCCGCCGATGCGCCGAGCGCCGCGGCCCAGCGCCTGGCGCAGCGCAATCGCCTCACCGATCTGGACGAGGAAATCGCCCGCGCCAAGGGCGAACGCAACGCCCACAAGCGCGATGTGGAGACGCTGACGTCCGCACTCGAAACTGCGCGGCAGCATGAACGCGGGTGCCGCGAGGCCTGGCGCGCGGCCCAGCATGCCATCGGCGCTGCCCAATCAGAAGTCGACAAGGCGCAGCGCGCCATTGGCGATCTGACGACGCGCCAGTCGGCGCTGGAAGAAGCCCGTATCCGCCTCGCCTCCAGCGTTAGCGAAGCCGAAGCCATTCGCGCCGAGGCCGAAGAGGCGCTCGCCGATGCCGGCACCGAGGACGATGCCGCCGAGCGCGCCGAGGCCGGCCAGGCCATTCTCACCACGGCCCGCGAGCGCGCCGATCAGGCCCGGCTCAAGCTCGGCAGTTTCGAAACCGCCGCCCGCATGCGCGAGGGTCGTCTGGCGCAGCTCGAGCGCGACACCCAGAGCTGGCAGCGCCGCCGCGATGGCGCAATGGCGCAGCTATCGACGCTCGACCAGCGCAGCGCCGAAGTCAGCGCGCAGCTTGCCGGTGTCAATGAAACGCCCGATGGTTTCGTGGCGCGGCGCGCCCAGCTCGAAGACCAGATCGAGCAGGCGAAAATCGAGCACCAGGCAGCCGGCGACAGCCTCAACGTGGCGCAGTCCGGCTATCGCGAGGCCGACAAGGCGCTCAAGGCCGCCAGCGAAATTCTCGCCAATGCCCGGATCGAGCTGACCCGCATCGAAGAGCGCGCCAAGGGCTTCATCGCCCAGCGCCAGCAGATCGAGCGGCAGATCGAGGAAGTGCTCGACATTCCGGCGAGCAAGACGCTGGAAGCCTCGGGCATTCGCCCCGAGGAGGCGCTGCCCTCAGAAGCCGCCATTGAGCAGAAAGTGGATCGCCTCAAGGCCGAGCGCGAGCGACTGGGCGGGGTCAATCTCTCGGCCGAAAAGGAAGCCATCGAGGTTCAGGAGAAGCTCGATGTGATGGTCAAGGACAAGAATGATCTGGTGGAGGCCATCGCCAAGCTGCGCACCGGCATCCAGTCGCTCAATCGCGAGGGCCGCGCCCGGCTCAACGAGGCCTTCGTCAAGGTCAACGCGCATTTCCAAGAGCTGTTCACCACCCTCTTCGGTGGCGGCACGGCCGAACTCAGCTTTGTCGAGAGCGACGATCCGCTCGAAGCGGGCCTTGAAATCATCGCCCGCCCGCCGGGCAAGAAGCCGCAGACCATGACGCTGCTCTCCGGTGGCGAACAGGCGCTTACCGCCATGAGCCTGATCTTTGCGGTGTTCCTCACCAATCCGGCGCCGATCTGCGTGCTCGACGAAGTCGACGCCCCGCTCGACGACGCCAATGTCGAGCGCTTCTGCAACTTGCTCGATTCCATGCGGCAGCGCACCAATACGCGCTTCATGGTCATCACCCACAATCCGATCACCATGAGCCGGGTGGATCGCCTGTTCGGCGTCACCATGGCCGAGCGCGGCGTGAGCCAGCTGGTGTCGGTGGACCTGACGACGGCCGAGAGCTTCCGCGAGGCGAGCTAGCCGCCGGTCACATAGCGTTCGGTCTTTTCATCGACCATGGCCGCCCGGTTCTCGCGCCAGCCGCCTGCCCCACCGATGCGGACGGCGGCATAGATCAGGCTTCGCGCGAACCAGCCGACGCCGCGATTTTCCATCGCTTCAGCCATGATCTGGTCGGCCTCGAGCCTCGAATATGGTTGGGGCCGGGTAATGGAGGGCTTGTGCCGCTTCCACTTGCCGGTGCCGCCGGTCGAATAGAGATAGTCGTGCACAATGGCGGCCTTGACCCATGGCCCGTCCGGCGGCACCAGAATCCAGGCCCAGCGCGGCACCGATGCCAGATCCGTCACGAAGCCCGCCGGAACGGTGATGGTGTGCTGCCGATCTCCGGGGCGGTAGGTCAGCGGGTCATGCATGCCCCAAAGGCTCCTGCCCTCCTTGATGGAGGGAGCAACCTTGTTGTCCAGCAGCACCAGCACCAGCTTGCCGCCAAACCTGTCGACTGTCTCAGGACCGGCCATGCCACCCTCCCCGCACGGATAGCGGCATTGAATTACAGGACCGGCACGAGGGCAAGCGGCGGCCGGGTTCGCGGCGCTTCCGCACGCCCGCAGAGGGCAGAATCCCTGCAGGCCCGCCCAGACTTCGCCACGATCGCCTGTGGACAGCATGCCGCACCCCTGCGACAAGCTGATTTCATGTGGTAAAACAATAGCTTACGGCCGAGGTGGTTGTCTTGACACTCTCATACCCCACCACTATGTTGCGCGCGACTTAAAGGGCGTCCCGGAAACTCCGGGAGAAAGCCGGCCGGGGGGAGCGCGCGGATGGCAAAACCGCAAGATACCAAAGGTCAGCCGGACAGCGCCAAAGGGGTGACGCGCGATCTTGCATCACGCATCGCCTCGGCCAAGCGGGAACGCGATATCGAGGACAACAGAGCCTCGAGGGACGCCTCCCCGGAGATGAGCGGTATGGCGCGCGGCATGCGCATCGGTACCGAGTTCATCGCCGCGATCCTGGTGGGGGCCTTCATTGGCTATCTCATCGATCTTGGCCTGGGGACCAGCCCCTGGGGCTTGCTCATCATGTTGTTGGTGGGCTTCGCCGCTGGAATACTCAATGTCACCCGCGTGGTGGCGCAGATGAATGCCGCTTCGCCTCCCCCGCCGGGGTCCGATCTCGGACCCGACGTGGAAGACGAGACAGACAATGATGACGCTTAGAGGGCTCTATCTTGGCCGGTACTGATCCGATCCACCAATTCGTCATCGAAGACATTTTCACGCTGTTCACTCTTGGCGGTGACGGCACCGAGGGTTCGGGCACGACCTTTGCCTTTACCAATTCGTCGCTGTTCATGGTCGCCACGGTAGCGATCGTGTCGCTCTATATGATCCTGTCGACCGGCGCGAAGCGCGTGGTTCCGGGTCGGGCACAGCTGGTGGCCGAACTCATGTACGAGTTCGTGGCCAATATGGTGCGAAGTGCCGCCGGCACGGCGGGGATGAAGTTCTTCCCGCTGGTATTCTGCCTCTTCACCTTTATCCTCGTGGCCAACATGCTCGGTATGGTGCCCTACTTCTTCACCGTCACCAGCCACATCATCGTCACCTTCGCGCTGTCGATGCTGGTCTTCCTGACCGTGGTGATCTACGGCTTCGTCAAGAACGGCCCGAAATTCCTCAAGCTGTTCGTGCCCTCGGGCGTGCCCGGCTATATCCTTCCCATCGTGGCGCCGATCGAGTTCATCTCCTTCATGAGCCGCCCGATTTCGCTCTCCGTGCGTCTGTTCGGCAATATCCTGGCCGGCCACATCACGCTCAAAGTCTTCACCGGCTTCATCGTCACCATGTCCAGCCTGGGTTTCCTCGGCATTCTTGGTTCGGCGCTGCCGCTGATCATGGCCATTGCGCTCACTGGCCTCGAGTTTCTCGTCGGTGCCGTTCAGGCTTACGTCTTCGCCGTCCTGACCTGCATGTATCTCAACGACGCGATCCACCCGTCTCACTAACTACCAGTCACGGCGGGCTGTTCCGCCAGAACCCCCGCTTAAAAAGTCGCTTGAAAGGACTAAAAAATGGAAGCTGAAGCCGCAAAGTTCATCGGTGCCGGTATTGCTTGTTTCGGTATGGCCGGCGCCGCCATTGGCGTGGCCAACATCTTCGGCAACTTCCTGTCGGGCGCCCTGCGCAACCCGTCGGCTGCTCCGAGCCAGTTCTCGAACCTGATCTTCGGCTTCGCCGTGACCGAAGCTCTGGGCATCTTCTCGTTCCTGGTTGCCCTGATCCTGCTGTTCGTCG
>NZ_JAKFDJ010000154.1:0-37413 GCF_036676215.1 Devosia sp.
TCGGCGTCCTTCTGCATCTTGAAGTCGATGGTGGTCTGGACCACCACGTCGGATTCGATCTCGCCGATATAGGCGGTCATCAGGCTTTCGACCCAATCGGCCACGTAGTCTTCCGATCCTGCCACCCGGGTGCGGACCGACTGGCTGGGGTCGATCTGGGCGGCCTGTGCCTCTTCGGTGGTGATATAGCCCTCGCGTGCCATGGCGGCGAGTGCCAGCCGTTGCCGCTCGATGGCGCGATCGGGATGGGACTTTGGATTATAGGCGGAGGGCGCGGGCAGGATGCCGGCCAGCATGGCTGCCTGGCCCAGCGACAGATTGCGCGCCGAAATGCCGAAATAGGTTTGCGCGGCCGCCTCGATGCCGGTGGTGCCGGAGCCGAAATGCACGCGGTTCATATAGAGTTCGAGGATTTCTTCCTTGGTGTAGTTCTGCTCCAGCCACACCGCCAGGATGGCTTCCTGCACCTTGCGGCCCAGGGTCTGGTCGGGGGTGAGGAAGAGGTTCTTGGCCACCTGCTGGGTGATGGTCGAGGCGCCGCGCGTGACGTCGCCGGCCTGCACCGATTCCAGCGCCACCGAGATGAGGCCAATCGGATCGACGCCGAAATGGTTCATGTAGCGCCGGTCTTCCGAGGCGATGATCGCCGCTGGCACATAATAGGGCAGTTCGCGATAGGTCACGGCTTCGCCGCCGGTCTGGCCGCGATTGGAGATCAGGCTGCCGTCGGCCGCCAGGATGCGAATATTGGGCGGACGGTCGGGAATGGCCCAGGTATTGGACGAGGGCAGCTGCGCGCCGAAATAGACGATGACGCCGATGACCGCGATGCCGCCCCAGAGGCAGGCGACGAAACCCCACCAGAGCAGACCCATGAGAAAGCCACCGGCGCGCGACCGGCGTGGTTTCTTGGGCTGAGCCTTGCCGCGCCTCGGCGCACGGGGTGGCTTGCCGCCGGGACCATTGGGCGAGCCGCCGCCAGAGCGTTCGTCGTCGACGAAAACGCCGACCGAATGGCCCATGGTAGGTTCGACCCGGCTGGTGCGACCCTTGCCGCCGTGAGCCTTGGCTTGGGGCTTGCGGCCCTTGGCCGGCTGGCTGCCCACGCGGTCATCGGCGGAAATGCGAAAATCCATCAAGCAGACCTTAGAAAAACTGGTGCCTTTTGCCCGCTTCTACCCTGTTCCGCTGCGTCGGGAAACAAGAGGTTAGCGAAGGGTTAAGGCAATCATGACCGACTCGCGGGCTCGGCTTGGGTGCCGGGGCGCTCCCCACGCGATCACACAACCCTTCTCCGGGGCAATTGTGGCCGGTTTATGTGGGGTTTTGCGGGTTGCCGACAGGTGTTGCGGGGCTGTCACAGGCGATATGGCGCCGCCCCTTGCCTTGTTCGCGCCGCCCGAAACGGTTTAGGTGCCGGCCAAACGGGGACTGCCCATGCTGCGCCGGATCATCGCCATCGCCTTCGCCCTCTGCGCCAGTCCAGCAACCGCGCAGGACAGTGTCTTGCTCGACCGGGCGCTCGACGCGGCTATTGCCACCTTCGAGCAGGCCCTGCCCGGGCTCGATGCCACGGAGGCCGGCGTCGATGTTGCTGCCTATCGCGATGCGCTGACGCTGCAGCACTTCAGCTCGGGGGCCTGGGGCAAGGATATGGCGCTCGATATCAGCATCCGCGACCGGGCCGAGGGCTCCTGCGGGCGCTTTGCCGCCTTTGTGCGCGTGCCGCCCGAGAATGGCAGCGTCAGGCTGGTGCTGTGCCCGCAATTCTTTACGCCCGGCGCCGATGTGCTGCGCGAACTGACGATCCTGCATGAGCTGGTGCATGTGGTGGCCGGTACCGATGAATGTCAGGCCATGGCGTTTGCGGCACGGGTGGAGCAGGCGGCAAGGGGTGCATTCACTCCGGTCGACGCCTATTGGCAGGCCAGCGGCTGTGGACGGTCGGCGTATACTCTGCCCTGACCCGCGACGGTGGAGGAGAAGGCGCTTGAATCAGTGCCTACCTTGCGTTATTCAATAATAACGTTGAATGATTGATTGGACCTGTGGTGTCGGCAGTTTCACCGAAACTCGCGCTGTTCGAGCAGTTTGCCCTGGTGGCCAGGACGCTCGGGCATCCGCAGCGCCTCGAAATCCTCGAGCAGTTGGGACAAGGACCGCGCAGCGTCGACCGGCTGGCCGACAAGCTGGGGCTGCCGATCGCCAATGTCTCCCAGCATCTGCAGAACATGCGCCGGGCCGGGCTCGTTGCCGCCGAGCGGCAGGGCAAGTTCGTCATCTACCGAATGGCCGGCGCCTCGGTGCTGGAGGCGGTTTCTGCCCTGCAGAAGGTTGCCGAGGCCAATCTTGCCGAGGTGGACAAGGTGCTGCGGGGCTATTTCGGCGAGCGGGACAGCCTGGAGCCGGTGTCGCGCGAGGAGTTGCAGGCCCGCATGAAGGATGGGCTGGTCACCGTTCTCGATGTGCGGCCGGCCGACGAATATGCCTTGGGCCACGTGCCGGGCGCCATCAATGTGCCGCTGGGCGAGCTGGAGGCACGGCTGGCATCGATCAGGCCGGGCCAGCAGGTGGTCGCCTATTGTCGCGGGCCCTATTGCGTCCTGTCCTTCGAGGCGGTCGCCGAACTGCGGAAAAAGGGTATCGCGGCCCACCGGCTCGAGGGCGGCATGCCCGAATGGATTGCCGCAGGACTGCCAACGGAGGTTTCAGACAGATGACGACAGCCCCTCACTCCGCCGCGCCGATGTATCGGCAGGTCCTGCTGCTGTCGTCGGCCCAGGCCCTGTTCCAGACGGTCTCGGTTCTCATCATGACCATAGGTGCGCTTGCCGGCGCGCAGTTGGCGTCATCGCCCGAATGGGCGACAGCGCCGATCGCGGCCATGTTTCTTGGCACCGCGCTGTTGACTGTCCCCGCATCTATGTGGATGGCGCGGATCGGGCGGCGGGGTGGGTTCATCGCCGGGGCCCTGCTGGGCACGCTGGGCGGCCTGCTGGCTGCCGCGGGCGTGGCATCGGGGTCTCTGCCGCTGCTCAGCCTTGGCACCTTCTTCGTGGGCGGCTACCAGGCCTTTGCGCAGTTCTACCGTTTTGCGGCGGCCGAAGTGGCGTCGGAGGCCTTTCGGCCTCGCGCCATTTCATTCGTTCTTGCCGGCGGCGTCATCGCCGCCTTGCTGGGCCCACAGCTGGGGCGCATCGGCGGACCGCTGCTGGAACCGCAATATCTCGCATCCTTCCTGATCCTGGCGGCGCTGTCGCTGGTGGCGGCGGGCCTGTTGCTGGGCCTGCGCATCCCGCGGCAGGTCGAGACCGCCGCGGCAATCGAGGCGGCACGGCCCTTCGCCAAAATAGTCACCCAGCCCATGTATCTGGTGGCGCTGTTCGGGGCGGCGACTGGCTATGGGGTGATGATCCTCGCCATGACCGCGACACCGCTGGCTATGACGCATCACCAGCACGATCTGGGGATGACGGCGACGGTGATCCAGCTGCACGTGCTGGGCATGTTCCTGCCGTCCTTTTTCACCGGCTCGCTGATTGCCCGCTTCGGCGTACTGAAGATCATGTTCACCGGCATCATGCTGCTGACTGGCCATATCCTCCTGAGCCTGAGCGGGACCGGCTTTGCCTCATTCGCCTCGGCGCTGCTCCTGCTCGGGGTGGGCTGGAACTTTCTCTATGTGGGTGGCACGACGCTGCTCACCCGGACCTATAGTCAGGCCGAAAAGGGGAAGGCCCAGGCAACCAACGACTTCACCATCTTCATGGTCGGTCTGGCCGCTTCGCTGAGCGCCGGAATCCTGCACCAGACCATGGGCTGGCAGAACCTCAACCTGGTGCTGCTGCCCTGGCTCGCCCTGGCCGCAGCGGCGATCCTGTGGCTGGGCTATGCGCAAAGGCAGCGCGTGCCGGCGTGACCACGCCGGTCAGCGCCAGCCCAGGCCCGGCGCGACGTGTTTGAGAATGCTCTCGATCACATGCGCATTGTACTCGACGCCGAGCTGGTTGGGCACGGTGAGCAGCAGCGTATCGGCTTCGGCGATGGCCTCGTCCCTGGCCAGTTCCTTGATCAACACATCCGGCTCGCCCGTATAGCCGCGGCCGAAGACGGCGCGCTTTTCCGGCTCGATATAGCCGAACTGGTCTTCCTCCGGCCGGCCGGTGCCGAAATAGGCCCGGTCCATGTCATTGACCAGCGCAAAGATGGAGCGGCTGACCGAGACGCGCGGTTCCCGCGCATGTCCCGCTTCCTTCCAGGCGGCGCGGTAAGCGCGGATCTGCTCGGCCTGCTGGATGTGGAACGGCTTGCCGCTCTCGTCGAATTTGAGCGTCGAGCTCTGCAGGTTCATGCCCAGCTTGGCCGCCCAGACGGCCGTCGCGTCGGTCGCCGCGCCCCACCAGATGCGGTCGCGCAGGCCTTCCGAATAGGGTTCGAGCCGTAGCAGGCCGGGCGGATTGGGGAACATGGGACGCGGATTGGGCTGGGCGAAGCCCTGGCCCTTGAGCGCCTCGAGATAGATCTCGGCATTTGTGCGCGCCATATCGGCATCGGTCTGCCCTTCGGCCGGTGCGTGGCCGAAATAGCGCCAGCCATCGACGACCTGCTCGGGCGAGCCGCGGCTGATACCGAGCTGCAGGCGGCCGCCGGAAATAAGGTCGGCAGCGCCCGAATCCTCGGCCATGTAGAGCGGGTTTTCGTAGCGCATGTCGATCACGGCCGTGCCGAGCTCGATCGTCTTGGTCTTCGCGCCAGCGGCGGCCAGCAGCGGGAAGGGCGAACCCAATTGCCGGGCAAAGTGATGCACGCGGAAATAGGCGCCATCAGCCCCCAGTTCCTCGGCAGCGACGGCCAGGTCGATAGACTGCAACAGCGCATCGCCGGCCGTACGAGTGCCCGACTGCGGCGAGGGCGACCAATGGCCGAAGGAGAGGAAACCGATCTTTTTCATGGGAGGACCTGAAACGAGTGCGTCGTGACTGAGCTTTAGCTATGCCGGCGGCGGCCCGCAACCAAGCCAGTTCTGCGCAACGCATTGTTCGGGTGGGTGAACGCGCCTACTCAGCGGCTCGGTGGCATCACCGCCAGCGTCAGGCGTAATCATCGTCGTCATCGGTGACGAGGGGAGGCGTGTTGATCGAGCTTTTGACTGCCAGGATGATCACCGTATCGTCGGTAACATCGTAGTCAAAGTGATAGCCGCGCAACACGAGGCGCCGGGCGCCAACCAGTGCTATGGCAGATTGCGTCAGCCCACTCTCGGGATGCCGCGCGATGATGGCGCGAGCATCAAGCACGATTTGACGAAAGGCAGCAGCGCCCGAAGCGCTGCGTTCGCGCAAATATCGGGTTTCTTGCTTGATATAGACCCTGGCGTTGCCCGACAGGGTTACCTTCATCAGGCAACCTTGCCGCGAATGATGGCATCGACTTCATCAAGCACGGCGTCGAAATCATGTACGTCGCCGGCGGCGACCTGTTCACGCGCATTGAGCACCGCCAGCACCTCGCCGCCCTCGCCCGCCAAGTACAATTTGAGCGCTCGCACAATCACCCAACTGCGGGTGCGATCCGATGCCATGGCAATCCGCTCAAGTTCGCCAAGCATCTCTACGGGGAGGCGCACGGGAACCGGATCCGACAAAACAGGTTTGCTCATCTTGCCTCCTATTCTGTAATACACGGTATTACAGAATGAGGGAAAGATCAACCCGCCCACTGCTCGATTACGGACCTAGCAAGAGCTCAGTCCGCGGGGCCGTGTCCTAGACGTCCAGATTGCTCACGCTCAGCGCATTATCCTGGATGAAATCGCGCCTTGGCTCCACCAGATCGCCCATCAGCGCCGTGAAGATCTGGTCGGCTTCGTCGATCTGGTCGATTTCGACCTTGAGCAGGGTGCGGGCATTGGGGTCGAGCGTGGTTTCCCAGAGCTGGGAGGCGTTCATTTCGCCCAGACCCTTATAGCGCTGCAGCGACACGCCCTTGCGACCGGAATCGGTCACCGCCTTGAACAGCGAGGACGGCCCGAAGACGGGAATCGTGTCGCCCTTGCGCGTCAGCGTCGGTACGCCGCCATAGATCTCGTCGAGCCGCTCGGCCAGCTGGCGCAGCTTGCGCGCATCGGCGCTCTGCAGCAGGGCCTTGTCGAGCTGGTGGGTCTCGGTGACGCCGCGCACGGTGCGCGAGAAGGCGAGGCCCTCTTCGTCGGTGATGACGCCGGACCAGCCGCGTTCCAGCTCGTCCGAAATGCGGTCGAGCCGGTTGGCGATGCGGTCCATGGTGCCCGATATGCGGGTGGGGTCGTTGAGACCCTCGGGATCGAGCCCGCCAACGATGGCGGCCTGTTCGACGAGGCTCCGGTTGTAGCGCGTGTTGAGATTGTCGATGGCGTGGACGATGTCGCGCGCCTGCTGGGTGATGCCGAGCAGGTCGGGGCCGGCATGTTCGACCCCGTCGCGCGTCTTGAGCACGGCGTCTTCAAGCCCGGCTTCCATCAGATATTTGTCGAGCGCGTCTTCGTCCTTGAGATATTGCTCGGACTTGCCGCGCATGGCTTTGTAGAGCGGCGGTTGGGCAATGTAGATATGGCCGCGCGCCAGCAGTTCGGGCGTCTGCCGGTAAAAGAAGGTCAGCAGCAGGGTGCGGATATGGGCGCCGTCCACGTCGGCGTCGGTCATGATGATGATCTTGTGGTAGCGCAGCTTGTCGGCGTTGAACTCCTCGCGGCCGATGCCGGTGCCGAGCGCGGTGATCAGCGTGCCGACCTGTTCGGATGAGATCATGCGGTCGAAACGCGCGCGCTCGACATTGAGGATCTTGCCGCGCAAAGGCAGCACGGCCTGGTTGGAGCGGTCGCGGCCCTGCTTGGCCGAGCCACCGGCCGAGTCGCCCTCGACGATGAAGATTTCGGACTTGGCGGGATCGCGTTCCTGGCAATCGGCGAGCTTGCCGGGGAGCGAGGAGATTTCCAGAGCCCCCTTGCGGCGGGTCAGTTCGCGCGCCTTGCGGGCAGCTTCACGGGCGGCGGCGGCCTCGGCCACCTTGCCGACGATGACCTTGGCCTCGTTGGGATGCTCTTCGAACCACTGGCCCAGTTTGTCGTTGACGATGTTCTCGACCACGGGGCGCACTTCGGAAGAGACCAGCTTGTCCTTGGTCTGGGAGCTGAACTTGGGGTCCGGCACCTTGACCGAGAGCACGCAGGTGAGGCCCTCGCGGGTGTCGTCACCGGTCACCGAGACCTTTTCGCGCTTGGCGATCCCGGAGCTTTCGGCATAGCTCGTCACCTGCCGCGTCAGCGCGCCACGCAGGCCGGCCAGATGGGTGCCGCCATCGCGCTGGGGGATGTTGTTGGTGAAGCACAGCACGTTTTCGTGGTAGCTGTCGTTCCACTGCAGCGCGACTTCGACGGTGATGCCGTCCTTTTCGCTGATCATGGTGATCGGCTTGTCGATCACCGCAGCCTTGGACTTGTCCAGATACTGCACGAAGGCTTCCAGCCCACCCTCGTAGAATAGCTCGGTCATCACCGGCTCGGGATGGCGCAGGTCGTTGAGCAGAATGCGCACGCCCGAATTGAGGAAGGCGAGTTCGCGCAGGCGATGCTCGAGCGTCTTGAAATCGAACTCGACCATGGTGAAGGTCTGGTCCGAGGGAAAGAAGGTGATGGCGCTGCCGCTGCGGCCTTCATAGGTGCCCGGGGTCTTGTTGGGCTCGTAGGTGCCGGTCTGGATCAGCGGACTGTCGGCATTGCCATGGGTGAAGCCCATCTCGAATATCTTGCCGTCGCGGCGGATCTTGAGCTTGAGCCAGGCCGAAAGGGCATTGACCACGGACACGCCCACGCCATGCAGGCCACCCGAGACCTTGTAGCTATTCTGGTCGAACTTACCGCCGGCATGCAGCTGGGTCATGATGACCTCGGCCGCCGAGACACCCTCTTCCTTGTGGATATCGGTGGGAATGCCGCGACCATTGTCGATCACGGTCACCGATCCATCGGAATTGAGCGTCACCGTCACCAGGTCCGCATGGCCGGCCAGCGCCTCGTCGATGGCGTTGTCGACCACCTCGTAGACCATGTGATGCAGGCCCGAGCCGTCATCCGTGTCGCCGATATACATGCCGGGGCGCTTGCGCACCGCGTCGAGCCCCTTGAGCACCTTGATGCTGTCGGCGCCGTATTCGTTGGGATCGGGAATTTCGCTATCGGTCATGGGGTCCGAATCAGTCGTTTTCTATAGGGTTTTGTTCTAGCGGAACGGGGGTCCATACCCAAGCAAAATGGCCGTTTTCGGGGCGATTGCCGGGGATGAACAGCTAGTCCTTGTAGAGCCGTCCGTCGCGGACAGTGATGGTCTGGGCCCGCTCGCCGAGGGCGCCGAACAGCAGGCGGTCGGTGCCGGTCAGGAAGCACTGCGTTCCCAGCCCGTCGAGGGCCGAAAACAGCGCCCGGCGGCGGTCGGGATCGAGGTGGGCGGCAATCTCGTCGAGCAACAGGAAGGGCGTGATGGCGGTACGCAATTTGACCAGCCTGGCATGGGCCAGGATGAGGCCGATAAGCAGGGCCTTCTGCTCCCCCGTCGAGCCCAAAGCGGCCGGCATGGCCTTTTGGGCATAGGTCACTTCGAGATCGACGCGGTGTGGTCCTGATATGGTGCGTCCGGCCGTCCGATCAACCCCGCGCGAGGCCCGCCAGGCGGCACCCAGCGCGGTTTCGAGGGCCGCAGAGGAGGGATAGTCGGCGCCGGTCTCGAACAGCGGCGTCAGCGCCAGATGGGCGGCGGGAAAGCTCTGGTCGTCGAGGCTTTGTTCGATCAATGCCTGGAGATGGGTGAGGCTATCCATGCGCGCCAGGTGGATGGAGGCGCCCAGCTCGGCCATCTGCGCCTCGATGGCATTGAGCCAGGCCGCATCGCCATTGTCTTCCAAGAGCCGATTGCGCTGGCGCATGGCCTTTTCATAGTCGGAAACCGAGGCGGAATGGCTGGGGATCAGTGTCGTCACCAGCCGGTCGAGGAACCGGCGCCGGTCGCCCGCAGGGCCGGAGAACAGGCCATCCATGGCCGGGGTCAGCCAGAGCACGCGCAGATAATCGCTCATCGCCTCGATGGAGCGCGCATTGGCACCGTTGATGCGCACGCGCCGGCCGCCATCGGGCGAAGCGCCGGTGCCGATATCGGCGGGGCCGTCAGCGGTTTCGACCGTGGCAGCCACCGCCCAGCCGATATCGCTGCCATGCGCCTGCAGGGTCTCGAAACTCGCGCCGCGCAACCCTCGACCGGGGGAGAGCACCGAGATGGCCTCGAGCAGGTTGGTCTTGCCGGCGCCGTTTGGGCCGGTGAGAACCACGTGCCGGGAATCGAGGTCAAGCGCCGCCGCGGCATAGTTGCGGAAGGCGGTGAGGCGGATGCGGGAGAGGTGGCGCATGGTTCAGGCTTCCACCGGGTCACCCCTCTCCCCCAGGGGGAGAGGGTGGATCGCGCGAAGCGCGAGACGGGTGAGGGGGTGCGATGCCTGGCAAGCCCCCTCATCCGCCCTTCGGGCACCTTCTCCCACAAGGGGAGAAGGGGGGATCGAGTATGCGGTACATCCGGGCCCTGTGAGCGCAGCTCCTCGGGCGTAAGTGGCTAAAATCGCTCCACTGGAGCGATTTTCCCTTCGGGACGCCACTTACACGCGCATCGGCATCAGGACATAGAGCGCCCGTGTCTCGCCGTCGTCCTTGACCAGCGTCGGGGAACCCGCGTCGTTGAACATGAACACCGCGCTCTCGCTGCGGATCTGGCCGATGATGTCGAGCAGGTAGCGGGCGTTGAAGCCGATCTCGAAGCCGTCGGTATCGAAATCCACGGCAAGCTCTTCGCTCGCCGTACCGTGGTCGGGATTGGTCACCGAAAGCTCGAGCAGGCCATCCTTGGCCTGAAGCTTGACGGCCTTGCCGCCACGCTCGGAAGCGATCGTGGAGACGCGGTCGACGGCGGTGGCAAAGCTCGCCCGGTCGACATTCATCTGCTTGTCGTTGTTCTTGGGGGTCACCCGGTCATAATCCGGGAACGTGCCCTCGATGAGCTTGCTGAGCAGCACGACCGAGCCGACGGTGAAGCGGATCTTGGTGTCGCTGACCTCCACCGTGACGTCGCCTTCGGCGCCGTCGAGCAGCTTCTGCACCTCGCCCACGGTCTTCTTGGGCACGATGATGCCCGGCATGCCCTTGGCGCCGGTGGGAGCGTCGATCTCGGCGCGCGCCATGCGGTGGCCGTCGGTGGCGACAGCGCGCAGCACGGTGCCCGTGCCGGTGATATCGACGGTGTGGAAATAGATGCCGTTGAGGTAGTAGCGCGTCTCTTCGTTCGAGATGGCGAACTGGGTGCGCTCGATCAGCTCGCGCAGGGCAGTGACCGGCAGGGTGAACTCATGCCCGAAGGCGCCGGACTTGAGATCGGGGAAGCTGTCGGGGCTGAGGCAGGCGAGGTTAAAGCGCGAGCGGCCGGAGGTGAGAACCATGTTCTCGCCGCCATCGGTCTCAAGCCGCACTTCGGCGCCATCGCTGAGCTTGCGCACGATTTCGTAGAGCGTGTGGGCCGGGACCGTGGTGGTGCCGGCGGTCGAGACCATGGCCGGCACGCTCTCGGTCACCTCGATATCAAGGTCGGTGGCGCGCAGCTCGACCTTGTCGTCGCCGGCCTTGAACAGCACGTTGGCGAGGATCGGGTAGGTATTGCGGCGCTCCACCACCCGATGCACATGGCTCAGCGACTTGAGCAGATGATTGCGTTCGAGCGTGACTTTCATGCGGCAACTTCCCTGGCACTACGCGGCTGCACGTCTGCAGCAAAACCCCCGGCAAGCCGGGGGTTGGACATTTACAATTTGTGAACGCAAAGGCAAGGGCGGGCGGCAATCTGCCGCTCCGTTATCCCTATTCTTCGAGCATGCGCTTGAGCAGTTCGATTTCCTGCGCCAGCTCGATATCATCCTTGATCATCTGTTCGACCTTGCGCACCGAGTGCAAAACTGTCGTGTGATCCCTTCCGCCGAAGCGGCGGCCGATTTCGGGTAGCGACCGGCTGGTCAGTGCCTTGGCGAGAAACATGGCGATCTGGCGCGGGCGGACCACGTCGCGCGAGCGGCGGGCCGAGAGCAGTTCGTTGCGCGGCACCTTATAGTGGCGCGAGACGATCTTGAGGATGTCCTCGATACGGACGCGGCGGGCTTCGCGCGAGCGGATCAGATCGCCCAGGGTCTTTTCAGCCAGCGGCACGGTAATCAGTTCGCCGGTGAGCTGGTTGGCTGCCACGAGGCGGTTGACGGCGCCGTCGAGGTCGCGGCCATGGCTGATGACCGCACGGGCGATATAGTCGAGCACGGGCGCGGGAAAGTGCATGCCGTAGCGGGCGGTCGACTGGTCGGCGCGGCGCTGCACGATGGCGCGGCGCAGATCGAGATCAAAGCCGGAAATCGGCACTACGAGCCCGCCCGAGAGGCGCGAGCGGACGCGTTCGTCGAGCATTTCGAGGTCGCGCGGCGGCGCATCGCCGGCCACCACCACCTGCTTGGCGCCGGTGAGGAGCGTGCCAAGCGTGTGGCCGAATTCGGTAGCCGACTTACCCTGCAGGAACTGCATGTCGTCGATCAGCAGCAGGTCGACCCGGCGCAGCCATTCCTTGAAGCCGAGCGCGGACTGGCGCTGCACGGCGGTGATGAAATGATACATGAAGTGGTCGGCGGTGAGATAGACGATGTTCTTGGTCGCATCGGCCGACTGCACCGCATGGGCGATGGCATTGAGCAAATGGCTTTTGCCGAGGCCGACCGTGGAATGGATATAGACCGGATTGAAGGTCACGGTGTTGTTGGCGGCGGCCGCGGCGATCTGCTTGGCCACGCCGAGCGCCATTTCATTGGCAGAGCCCGGCACGAAGGTATCGAAGGTCATGCGCGCATCGATGGCGCTACCGGCCAGGGCATCGCCCTTGGCGGCGGAATTGTCGCGCACCAGGCGCGGATGGCTGGTTTGCATCGGCGCCGCTGCAATGGTGGGCGCCACGGTCTCGTGGTTGGTCGGTTCGGCGGCGGCCTGGGCGAGGCGCGGGCGGGCCTGGCCGTTGACGCGCAGGGTTACCTGGATTCGGCCGACCTGTTCGTCGTCGAGACGGAAGGCCTCCAGGATGCGCTCGGCATAATTGGACTGGACCCAGGAGCAGAGAAAGCGGGTGGGGGCGGACAGATGCACCACATCCTCGACCATTTCCTCAAGCTCGAGGCGCGCAAACCATGAGGCAAAGACATCTTCACCGACACCGGCCTTGAGGCGGGCGCGTACCCGGTTCCAGAGTTCGCGCTGACCGTCGGGATTGTCCAATGTGCTCATGACAGGTTTTTCGCCTTGAATGGTCGGAAGGGTGGAAGAGGGATTGGCCTGAGCCCAATCACTTCCCCCGGCGGTTGCCTGTCTCATCATCTTGGTTTGCCCCATTTTGTTCTTCTGTGCCGCCCGGCCCGCAAAGCCCGTACGGTATTTCTGCCCCATATCCGGAACCATGAACCGTTCCGGTCCCTGGCCACAGCTTCGCCATGGCACCCGCCAACACGGGGGCACAGTGCTGCTGCCCGGCGGTTGCCCGCCAGCCACTTTTCTAGTCCTGTCGTGAACCCGGCCAGACCTGGCCGAAAACTTTACTAAATCCCGCCGGCCCTGATCGGACCGGCCGCCATATTTGCTGCCAACACAACCTTCACCGGTACAAACCGCTACGGCACTGCTGCCGAGATGCTAAAAAACAACGCCCCGAAAATGACCCCACCAGCTTGGCAGGACACTCGTATCCGGTGTCCTTTCCGCCGCTGACCAGACTACTTTAGAGGGACGATTTTAGGGCCGCAACCGTGGAATCAGCAAAATGAGGGCTTGACTCCGACGTTGTCTTTTTTGGCCCCGCGACCCCGCCAAAGTCCGTCAAAGCAAGGGTCTGTGACTCAACACAGAATCCATTCGCTAAGCCATTCCGGGCGGCAAAAAAATTATTCCCATTCGGGCCGACTTTCGTCCGCGAGAGCTGCAGCGTCCACATTCGGTAGATGTCTGACATTATTGCAAGACTCTGGCGGAGCTTGGAAAAGTCCTGCCTGGTCGCTCCCGTAAGACCAAGGTCTCTAGTGTCACATGCGTGACACAAAACCGTCCAATCGGAAAAACCTTGCGCCGCTACCATACAAAGAAAATGGGCCCCTTGCGGAGCCCAGTTTCAAATGTCGCCGGCTGCCATCAAGCGGCGCCGCGGCGAAGCCGATCAGGCGCTGAGTGCCTTGACGCGGCTGTTGAGGCGGGAAATCTTGCGGGCGGCCAGATTGGCGTGGACGATGCCCTTGGTGGCCGCGCGGTTGATCTCGGGAGCAGCTGCCTGCAGCGCTGCCATGGCGACCTTGTGGTCACCGGCAACGATGGCTTCTTCTACCTTGCGGATGAAGGTGCGGACGCGCGAACGGCGCGACTTGTTGACCGCGGTGCGGGCTTCGATCTTGCGGGTAGCCTTTTTGGCTGACGGCGTATTGGCCATAACGGTCCTCTTGGCGTCCAACCGGCCGATCACACGCTACAAGCGCTGCAGGCGTCCGGGATGAAATGAAATCGGCGGCAATCGACAGCCGCCAAGTTGGGCGGTCTATAGGGGAGAAGGGCGCAAGCGTCAACTGGATTCAGGGATGACGGGCCAGCGGATCAAACCGGAACGAAAGCGCATGCAATCCGTTCTTTGTTGAGGAGGTGACGATGACAACAACCACGCTGATCGGCGCCCTGCTGGTTACATGCGGCGTTGTGTACATGGCAATAGCCGCCATCTTTCGCGGCAGGATGACCGACCCCCATTCTTCCCCGGGCAACCGCGGCGCCCCGACCCTGGAGCCGCGCCGTGCCGGGCTGGGCTTTCTTGGCGCGAAGGCCAACTGGCCCGGTGTTCTGATCGCGACGATCGGCCTGGTGCTCCTGCTGATCCCCGCCATGTGACGCCGGATGATGCAGGCCGGTGCCGCCTCACGGCCGGCGCTGGCACACCGGACAAAAGAAGGTCGACCGCCCCGACTGCACGATGCGTTGCACCGTCCCCGTACAAAGCGGCGTGGGGCAGGGTTCGCCTTCGCGATCATAAACGGCAAAACGGTGCTGGAAATAGCCCGAGCCACCTTCGGCATTGCGGAAATCGCGCAGCGTCGAGCCGCCCACCTCAATCGCCTCAACCAGAACCTGGCGCACGGCATGGGCCAGGTCTTCCAGTGCCGCCTTGGGCTTGCCCTTGGGCGTCACCAGCGTGCCGGCCAGCACAGTGGGCAGGATATGGCTGCGATGCAGCGCCTCGGCCACATAGATATTGCCCAGCCCCGCCACCACGCGCTGGTCGAGCAGGGCCGCCTTGATCGGCGCCTTCTTGCCGGCGAAGGCCGTCGCCATCTCCTCGGCGTTGAAGTCATTGCCCAGGGGCTCGGGGCCGAGACCCTGAAGATAGGAACTGTCGGCAAGGTCATCATAGAGATCGATGAAGCCGAAGCGACGCGGATCGGCATAGATGAGATGGCTCTTGCCATGGGTGGGGTGGGAAATATCCCAGACCATATGGTCGTGCTTGGGCTCGGCGCCGGGCTCATAATAGCGCGGCGGCTTGTCGATACCGTGTTCGGCAAAGCGCCAGGAGCCGGTCATGCCCAAATGGCTGAGCACGGTCTTGCCATTGGAGAGCTGGATCAGCAGATATTTCGCCCGCCGACCGACCGAGGCGATGGTCTGGCCCTCGAGCGCGGTCTTGAGACCCTCGGGAAAAGGAAAGCGCAGATCCTTGCGATTAAGCGTCACCTGATCGATGCGCGCATCGATCAGCCAGGGCTCGAGCCCGCGGCGGACCGTTTCGACCTCGGGCAGTTCGGGCATTCTCGTCTCTTTTACCTGTGCGGCTTTGTGCCATGGCAAAGCCGGATTGGGTTGAATATGGTGCGCGCCGATACACACACGTATTGCCTCAATACAAAATGCACAGGGCGATAGCCATGACCGAGCCGCGCGAGACCACTCATTTCGGCGAACAGACTGTGGCGATGGACGACAAGCAGGGCATGGTCAATGCCGTATTCCACAATGTCGCCGACCGCTACGACCTGATGAACGACCTGATGAGCGCGGGCATCCACCGGGTGTGGAAGGCCGCCATGGTGGCCGACCTGGCCCCGCCCAAATCCGGCACACGGCCCTATAGGGTGCTCGACATGGCCGGCGGCACCGGCGACATCGCCGAGCGCATCATCAATGCCTCGGTGGGCTATGCCGAAGTGGTCGTCAGCGACATCAATGCCGACATGCTGCGGGTTGGTGCCGAGCGGGCCAAGGCCTGGCGCTATCCGGCGCAAGCCAGTTTCGTCGAAGCCAATGCCGAGGAACTGCCGTTCGAGGACAAGAGCTTTGACGCCTATACGATCGCTTTCGGCATCCGCAATGTGCCGCGTATCCAGAAGGCGCTGGGTGAGGCGCATCGCGTGCTCAAGCGCGGCGGGCGCATCCTGGTGCTCGAATTCTCCCAGGTCGACGTGCCCGGCTTCGACGCCATCTACAATGCCTTTTCCGATCGGCTGATCCCGCCCATGGGCAAGCTCGTGACCGGCGATGCGCAGCCCTACCAGTATCTGGTTGAATCGATCCGCAAATTCCCGCCGCCACCGGCATTCTCGGCCATGCTGACCCAGGCCGGGTTCAAGCGGGTCAAGCACACGCCGTTCTCAGGCAATATCGCGACCCTGTTCTCGGGATGGAAGATTTAGCGCATGCTGATCAGTGCCTATATCCGCCTGATCCGGGCCGGCTATGTGCTGGCGCGCGAAGGTGCGCTCTCCATACCGGGTGACCTGCCGCCGGCCCTCGCGCCGCTGCGCTTCGGCATCTGGTTCGGCCGGCTGATCGAGCGGCCCAGCGTGCGCAGGACCGGCCATGTCGAACGCCTCAACAAGGCGCTGAACCGGCTGGGGCCGACCTATGTGAAATTCGGCCAGACGCTGGCGACCCGGCCGGATGTGGTCGGCGTCCGCATCGCCGATGACCTGTCCGCCCTGCAGGACAAGATGGAGCCGTTCGATCCAGCGCTGGTGCCGGCCATCCTGGCGGCCGCACTCGGCGACAAGGCGGCCGAGCTGACCGAGCTCTCCCCGCCCGTCGCCGCCGCCTCCATCGCCCAGGTGCACAAGGCGCGGCTGCGGCCGGCCAATGGCCTGCCGAAAACGGTCGCCGTCAAGGTTCTCCGCCCCGGCGTCGAGGCGCGCTTCATGGCCGATATCGAGAGCTTCTATGCGGCGGCGTGCATGGCCGAAGGTATGGTGCCCTCCACCCGACGGCTGCGGCCCACCGAAGTGGTGGAAACGCTCGATCGCTCGGCGCGGCTGGAGCTCGACCTGCGGCTCGAAGCCGCGGCCATTTCCGAAATGGCCGAGAACATCAAGGACGATACGGGCTTTGTCATCCCCACCGTCTCGTGGGACCATGTGGCGCAGAATGTGCTGACGACCAGCTGGGTCGATGGCATCCCGATCCGCAAGCATGCCGCACTTGATGCGGCCGGGATCGACCGCAAGGCGCTCGCGGCCAAGCTGCTGCAGAGCTTTCTCAGGCATGCCATACGCGACGGCTTCTTTCACGCCGACATGCATCCGGGCAATCTCTTTGCCGATCCGAAGACCGGCGACGTCATCGCGGTGGACTTCGGCATTATGGGCCGGATCAACCGCAAGGAACGGCGCTTCCTCGCCGACATCCTCTACGGCTTCATCACCCGCAATTACCGCCTCGTCGCCGAGCGGCATTTCGACATCGGCTATGTGCCCAAGGACCAGTCGGTCGACGATTTCACGCTGGCGATCCGCTCCATCGGCGAGCCGCTGCATGGCCGCACCGCCTCGGACATTTCGATGGCGCGGGTGCTGGGCCAGCTCTTTGCCATCACCGATCTATTCTCCATGCAGGCGCGGCCCGAACTGGTGCTGCTGCAGAAGTCCATGGTGCTGGTGGAGGGCGTGGCCCGGGCGCTCGACGCGGACCTCGACATCTGGACGGTGGCCGAGCCCGTCGTCGGCGACTGGTTGCGCAGGGAGGCGGGGCCGCTGGGTCGCATCGAGGAGCTGAGGGATCAGTTCAAGGTGTTTACCGAAGCAGCGCAGCGCCTGCCGGTAATCGCGGCGCAGGCCGAACTGGCACTGGCCGACTATCATGCCGGCAAGGCGCGGCCGCGCGACCGGCTGCTGCGCGGGGCCATGCTGGGCGTGCTGGGGCTCGCCGGGCTGGTGCTGCTGGCGCTGCTGTGGCGCCTGCTTACCCTCGCCCCCTGGTAGGTGTCTTGCCGGTTCAATGACTTAGCCATAGATTGCGCCGCAGGAACCTTGGGGAGACACGCGTCATGTCCATCGAGAAATTCGGCAAATTCACCGCAGCTTTGCTGCTGGGCGCGGCGCTGACCGGCTGCATCGACGCCGACGTCGACGTCGCGCTCACCAGCGAGACCACGGCAAGGGCGACGATGACCCAGGTCATGGGCGCCGAGTTCTATTCCATGGTCGTGATGGGCGCCCAGCAGGCCGGGGAAGATGCTTCGGCCGAGGACGAATTCTGTGCCGAGGGCGAGCTCACCGAGGGCGCCGACGGCAGCGCCACCTGCGTCATTGTCGAAGAAGGACGCTTCGCCGATCTCACCATGGGCAATGACGAACAGGCCATCGTCTTTGCCGCGGCGGGACCCGGTCTGGTGCGCATTTCGCTGCCCACCGCCGAGATGAAGGCCGAGCTCGGCGCCGACGAGGAAATGGACGCCGAGACAAGGCAGATGGTCGAGGCATTCTTTACCGGCCACGCCGTCACCGTGCGCTTTTCAGGCGCCGAGATCACCGAAACCAATATGACACTCTCCGGCGACAAGAGATCGGCCGAGCAGGTCATCCCCTTTCTCGATCTGATCAACGGCACGATCGAGTTGCCCGACGAGCTCTATGCCGTCGTGCGCGCCCCCTGATGGCCGGTGCGGTATCCATCGGCCTGGTCTGGCTGGCTCATGGCCAGGGATTACCCCTGCCCCGCCAACAGAGCGCGGGCGCTGCGGGCATGGATATCGCCGCGGCGCTGGCGCCCGACGAGGTGATCGAAATCGCCCCGGGCCGGACGGCCATGATCCCCTCCGGCTTTGCCATGGCCCTGCCCCAGGGCTACGAGGCGCAGATCCGGCCACGCTCCGGGCTGGCGGCCAAATTCGGGGTGACGGTGCTCAACGCCCCGGGGACGGTCGATGCGGATTATCGCGGCGAAGTCAAAGTCATGTTGATCAATCACGGCCAGGCAGTTTTTGCGGTGCGCCGGGGCGAGCGCATTGCCCAGATGGTGGTGGCGCCGGTGAGCCAGGCATTTTTTAAAGAGTTGGAGACGCTGGATGAAACCGAACGCGGCGAGGGCGGGCATGGCTCGACTGGGCGTTAGCCTTCTTGGCCTTGCGGCGCTGGCGGCACCGGCCATGGCTGGCGACCGGGCGCTGATCGACCTCATCGGCTATTCGGCGGATGCCCGCTATCTCGCCTTCGAGGAATACGGCATCCAGGACGGCTCGGGCTTTGCCTATTCCAGCATCTATGTGGTCGACCTGGCCGAGGACGAATGGGTGGTCGGCACGCCGGTACGCGTGCGGGCCGAGAGCGAAGACATGACGCTGAGCGCCGTGCGGGCCGAAGCGCAGGCGACGGCCGCCGAGGATATCGCGACCCTGGGCATAGACAGGCCCGCCGAGGTCGTCGCGCTCATTGGCGATGGCGCCCCCGGTTTGGATGCCAACAGCCTCCGTTTCGGCATGCCGGGCTACGAGCCCGGCGCAGTCCTGGGCGACCACGAACTGCGTCTTGCGAGCTTCCCGGTCACCGCGGCCGCCCCTTGCAAGGAGTGGTTCGGGGTCGATCCGCTGGGCTACCAGTTGACCCTTGCCGATAGCGAGGGATCGCGCCAGATCCACCGCGATGGCGCGCTGCCCCGCTCGCGCGGCTGTCCGGTCACCTATCGGCTCTATGGCGTGGTGCTGCCGTTCCAGGCCGATTCGGTCGATGATGCGGTGGCACTGATTTCGGTCTATCCCGGGGGCTTTGAAGGCCCCGACCGGCGCTTCATCGCGGTGCCGCTTGGCCTCTGACCCGCTCTCCCCCGCGGAAACGCGGCGTTACGCCCGCCATCTGGTGCTCAAGGGCATGGGCGGGGCGGGGCAGCAGGCGCTGAAGCAGGCGCGCGTACTGGTGGTCGGCGCGGGCGGGCTGGGAAGCCCGGCCATTGCCTATCTGGCTGGCGCCGGCATCGGCACGCTGGGCATCGTCGATCATGACGCGGTGTCGCTCTCCAATCTGCACCGGCAGGTGATCCATACCAGTGCCGCGATTGGCGACAACAAGGCGCAAAGCGCCGGACGCTTTGCCAGTGCGCTCAATCCGCATGTCGCCGTCACCATCCATGCCGAGCGGCTCGACGCCGGCAATGCCGCTGCCCTCATCGGGGACTATGATCTGGTGCTGGATGGCACGGACAACCTCGCCACCAGGCGCGTCGTCGCGGGAGCCGCCGCGGCATTGGGCAAGGTGCTGGTTTCGGGCGCCGTCTCGATGTTCGACGGGCAGGTCACGGTCTTCGCGCCGGGCGGGCCGGCCTTTGCCGACCTCTATCCCGAAGAAGCCGACGATACGGACCTGCCCAGCTGCGAAGCCACCGGCATATTGGGCCCGCTGACCGGCGTCATCGGCACGCTGATGGCCATGGAAGCCATCAAGCTCATCACCGGCATAGGCGACCCGCTGATCGGCCGCGTCCTCACCTATGACGGCAAGGGCGGGCGGTTTTCAGAGTTTTCGTATTAGGGTCACCTATGGCGGGGGTGGAAAAGCGGCCACCGCCTGTCTCAGCCATGCCACAAAATGCTCTGCCTTCCGCCGCCCAGGCCTATCGACCCTGACAACATACCGGTAGCTGCTGTCGAGGAAACCATGCGGCGCCAGCAATCGACCGCGCATCACTTCCTCGGCAATGAGATGCCAGGGCACGATGGCCGCGCCGAGGCCGTTCAGTGCCGCCTCGATGGTCAGATGATAGTGGTCAAAAGTCCTGATTGCGACGCCTTGGTTCTGCCGTTGCACACCGGTGAGGCGCGACCAATCCTGCCAGATTTGGCTGCGTGTCCGCGTTTCCAGTCGCGGTAGATTGTCCGCTTCGATGACCGTGGGCGCAAAGACCAGCCCGATCTTTTCGTGAAACAGCAGTGTGTCGTTTTCCTGGGCTGGCGCGTCCGGCGGCACCACCAGGATCTGCACGTCAATCTGCGTCCGCGGAGGACGGTCGTCAGTGGCGAGGCGGACGTCGTAGCGTGGATATTGCGCGGCGAAGTCATGCAGGCGGGGAATGAGCCAGCGCATGGCGAAGGTGCTGAGGCATGCCACGTCCAGAATCGTATCGTCGCCCTTGGCAATGATGCGAAGTGCATCCTCGATCTGGTCGAACGCCGCGGTGAGGGCGAAACCCAGCACCCGACCCTCCGCGGTGAGCCTCGGGCGATTCCGCGGGCCTTCGAACAGCGGCGTTCCGATGTCCGCCTCGAGATAGCTGACATGGCGGCTGACCGCGCCATGCGTTACGGCAAGTTCCTCGGCTGCAGCCGTGAGTTGGCCGTGGCGCGCCGCGGCCTCAAAGGCGCGCAGAGCTGCGACCGGCAGGTTTCTTCGGCGTTTCATGTGAGCTCACATCACGAACGAACGGCCACAATATCAATATATACGCCAAATTCATTGTGATAATTCGGCAGACCTTCAAACCACAGGTCAAAGCCATGCCCTTCGTCAGAACCGCCGTACCCTTCGGAATTGAGCCGGCGCGCAAGCGCAGTGTCGTCGAGGGTATTCACGATGCCCTGGTCGACAGCATCGGCATGCCGAAGGACGAATTGTTCAACCTCGTCAGCGAGTATCGGGATGACGAATTCTTCTTCGATCGCGGCTTCAACGGCATTGCCCGGTCCGACGCGCTGATCGTGGTCGAGATCACCATGCGACGCGGCAGAAGCGACGCCATGAAGCGGGCGCTCTATGCCGGCATAGTGGAAAATCTCGAAGCACGGGCGGCCGTGTCACCCAGGGACGTCTTCATCTTCATGCATGAGAACGACTATTCGGACTGGAGTGTCGGCAACGGCGTTTTCGCCATGGCCCTGGCGCAGCAGCGCGGGACCGATGGCTGAACCGTCAGCGCGATCGATACTGGCGTCCGCGGGGCGGACGCCACCCCTCAAGCGTCCGGGTGCTTGAACACCAGGGCGGCATTGGTGCCGCCGAAGCCGAAGGAATTGCTCAGCACCACGCCCAGATCGACATTGTCGCGCCGCTGGCGGATGATCGGCATGTCCTCGAAGGCCGGATCGAGCACCTCGATATTGGCGCTCTCGGCGATGAAGCGATGCTTCATCATCAGGATCGAATAGATCGATTCATGGACACCCGTGGCGCCCTGGCTGTGGCCGGTCAGCGACTTGGTGGCCGCGATGGGCGGGCACTTGTCCTCGTTGCCGAACAGGGCACGGATCGCCTCGATTTCACGCAGGTCGCCCACCGGGGTCGAGGTGGCATGCGGGTTGATATAGTCGATTTTGGGGCCGACATTCTTGAGTGCCATGCGCATGCAGCGCTCGGCGCCTTCGCCCGAGGGCGCGACCATGTCGAGGCCGTCCGAGGTGGCGCCATAGCCGATCAGTTCGGCCCAGATTTTCGCGCCGCGCGCCTTGGCGTGTTCGTATTCTTCCAGCACCAGCACACCGGCGCCCCCGGAAATGACGAAGCCGTCGCGTGCCGCGTCATAGGCCCGGCTGGCCTTGGCGGGCGTGTCGTTGAAGTCTGAGCTCATGGCGCCCATGGCGTCGAACAGATCGCTCAGCGTCCAGTCGAGATCCTCATGGCCGCCGGCAAAGACGATGTCCTGCTTGCCCATGATGATCTGTTCCATGGCATTGCCGATGCAATGCTTGGAGGTCGCACAGGCGGCGGTGATGGTATAGTTGATGCCCTTGATGCCGAAGGGCGTGGCCAGCGTGGCCGAGGCGGTGGAGCCCATGGCCTTGGGCACGGCCAGCGGCCCGATGCGCTTGGGGCTGGTATTCTTGCGGGTGATGTCGGCGGCCTCGACAATGGTGCGGGTCGAGGCTCCCCCACTGCCCATGACGATGCCGGTCATGGGGTTGGAAATGTCGCTCTGTTCCAGCCCCGCATCGGCGATGGCCTGCTGCATGGCGAGGTAGTTCCAGGCCGCACCCTTGCCCATGAAGCGGGTGACGCGGCGGTCGAGGATTTCGAAGGGGTCGAGGCCCGGATCGCCCTTGACCTGGCTGCGGAAGCCCAGCTCGGCATAGTCGGGCGCGGCGACAATGCCCGGCCTGGCGTTGCGCAGGCTTTCGGTGACCTCGTCCAGCGAATTGCCGATCGAGGAAATGATACCCATGCCGGTTACGACAACTCGTCTCATCGTGTCCTCGCTTTAATCTTGCTCGGGCGCCATTGCGGCTGACGCCTCATTTATGGATTCGATGGGCCCAAGATAAGGCGGTCAGGCGCTTTTCTGCGCCATCATCTGGCTGTCGGTAAACAGACCAACGCGCAGGTCCTTGGCCTCATAGATCACTTTGCCGTCAGCCTTGACCCAGCCATCGGCGATCCCGAGCGTCAAACGGCCCTTCATCACGCGCTTGAGGTCGATGCCGTATTCGACCAGCTTGACGTCGTCCGTGACCTGGCCGGTGAACTTGATTTCCCCACCCAAGGCGCGGCCGCGGCCGGGCTGGCCGATCCAGCTGAGGAAGAAGCCGGTCATCTGCCAGATCGCGTCGAGCCCCAGGCAGCCGGGCATGACCGGATCGCCGATGAAATGGCATTTGAAGAACCACAGGTCCGGATTGACGTCGAGTTCGGCGCGCACCTGGCCCTTGCCATAGGCGCCGCCGGTCTCGTCGATCTGGGTGATGCGATCGAACATCAGCATCGGCGGTGCGGGCAGGCGGGCATCGCCCTGGCCGGGCAGTTCGCCGCGACCATGGGCCAGCAGCTCTTCATACCCAAATGCGTTTTGCCGTTCGGCCATGCCTGATACCCCGGTTAACCTTGTGGTTTGGTCTCGTATAGGCGCGCGTCGAGAGGGTCAAGTCAGCCCCTATTGACCAATAGGCGCAAAGCCGTTCCTGCGGCGCCCGTGCCGCTTGTGTGAATTTTCCGCGATAGTTATAAGGAAGTCAGCAATTTCCGGCCCTTTGCTGCTCAAGGACCCAATGACAGATCGCTCCCAGACCGTCCGGTCGCACCCATCGCGCAAGCCCTGCCTCACCGCTGTCCTGCGCATGGCCGGTCTTCGCCCGACCCGTCAGCGGGTTGCGCTGGCCGAATTGCTGTTCGGTGGCCCGCATCGCCATGTCAGCGCCGAGCAGTTGCATGGCGAGGCCAGTGACGCCCGCGTCAATGTATCGCTCGCCACCATCTACAATACGCTGCACCAGTTCCATGAAGCCGGACTCTTGCGCGAAGTGGCCGTGGATGCCTCGCGATCCTATTTTGATACCGACACCTCGGACCACCACCACTTCTATGTGGAAGACGAACAGCGGATGATCGACATTCCCGCCTCGTCGGTGGAGTTCGCCGCCCTGCCTGAGGCCCCCAAGGGCATGATGGTCAGCCATGTCGACGTGGTCATCCGCGTGCGCAAGGCGCAGGGATAGCGGGCGGATTCGTGGCCCTGGCAGGCCGGCCATCCCGTCAAACCCGCCGTTGTCCACCCCCTTCGATACAGGAAAATCGCCAAGCGTGCCGGTGACAGCGGCACGCTGATCGCCCATATTGCCGGCCGAACGGAAACTACGGCAAGGGCGGCCAATGAGCCAAAAGGTCAATCTCAAAGCCTATTTCGAGCGAATCGGCTTTGCTGGATCAATCGCCCCGACCTTGGCGACACTCGAAACGATCCACGCGCTGCATCCAGCGGCGATTGCCTTCGAAAATCTCAATCCGCTGCTCGGCCTGCCTGTCGATCTCGACCTGCCGAGCATCGAAAAGAAGCTGCTGACCGAGCGGCGCGGCGGCTATTGCTATGAGCATAACCTGCTGCTGATGGCGGTGCTGCGCGAGCTGGATTTTACCGTGCGCGGGCTGGCCGCAAGGGTGTTGTGGAACAATCCCGAGGCCACGGACGTGCCTCCCCACCACATGCTGCTGGCCGTCGATATCAGCGGCGTCACCTATATTGCCGATGTCGGCTTCGGCGGCATGACGCTGACGGCGCCGCTCCGGCTCAAGGCCGATGCGGAGCAGGCGACCCCGCACGAAACGTTCCGCCTTACCGGGGGCGAACCCGAATGGCGGCTGGAAGCCAGGATCGGCGAGGACTGGAAGGTCCTCTACGCCTTCGACACGACCGAAAGGACCGAAGCGGACTATGCCCCGTCCAATCTCTTTCTTTCCACCGACCCGGCATCGGCCTTCCGCCGGGAGCTGCGCGTGGCACTTTCGCCCAGCGGCAGGCGGCTGGCGCTGCGCAACAATCGCCTGACCATCCACGCCGAAGGCCAGCCAGCGGAGAGCCGGTTGCTCACCAGCGTTGCGGAGATGCGCGAAGTGCTGTCGGACTCCTTCGGCATCCAGTTGCCGTCAGCCGAACAGCTCGATCCGCAGCTCGAGGTCATTCTGGCCGACGCCGGCGTTGTGGAGGTCTAGATGGCGCCGGTCGTCGTCGATACCGACAAGGTCCGGGAATTTGCCGACAAGCAAGCCTTCTATGACTGGCTCGCCGCCCATCACGACAGCGAAGACGAGGTGTGGATCCGCATCTTCAAGAAAGCCAGCGGCAGGCCGACCATCACGCCGGTCGAGGCGATCAACGTGGTGCTGTGTTGGGGCTGGATCGACGCCATCCGCAAGAGCTGGGACGATGTGTCCTTCGTGCAGCGCTATACCCATCGAGGCCGGAAGAGCCTCTGGAGCCAGGTCAACAAGGACAATGTCGCGCGGCTGATCGCGGAGGGCCGGATGACCGAACATGGCCTCCGCCATGTCGATCTTGCCAAAGCCGACGGCCGCTGGGACGCCGCCTATGGCACCACGATGGACGCGCCCGAGGACCTGCTGGCCGCCATCGAGGCCAGCCCCGCCGCGACTGAATTCTACCGTACGCTCAGCGCCCAGAACCGCTTTTCCCTGACCTTTCGCACCATCAATCTCAAGACACCCGCCGCCCGCGCCCGGAAGATCGCCGCCTTCGTCGAAATGCTGGAAAAGGGCGAGACCATCTATCCTCAGGGCAAGGGGAAGGCATGATGGGCGTCTGGCTGGCCTTTCTCCGCGGCATCAATCTGGGCAAGCGGCAGATGAAGATGGCCGAGCTGCGGGAATGCCTCGAAGCCGATGGCTTTGAGGCGGTCAAGACGCTGCTGGCCAGCGGCAATGTGCGGTTTCTCGCGGATGGCAGCGCTACGGCACTCAAGGCGCGCCTGGAAAAGCTCATGGCCGACCGCTTCGGCTTTGCCGTCGGCGTGGTGCTGCGCTCAGGCGAGGAGATCGAGGCCATGCTGGCGGGGCACCCCTTTGCCAGGCTCGACCCCAAGGCAGATGTCACCCGCCACGTGCTGATGTTCGACCAGAACCTGCCGGCCGGGTTGAGCCTGGACGACCGTCCCGGTCATACCGAGATTCTGCGCATCGATCGCCGCGACATCTATATCGCCGGCTACCGCCAGCCCAATGGCCGCTATACCGAGGGCGTCGAAGACGTGCTGAAGCCGCTCTATGCCAAATTGGGCAAGGGCACGCTCGACACGATGCGAAACTGGAACACGATAGAAAAGATGCTCGCATGATCACCGTCTTTGGCTCCACCGGACTCGACCAGATCGGCACCGTGCCGCGCCTGCCCGGACCGGGCGAAACCGTGCTGGGCGGCGTCTTTGCCACCGCGCCGGGCGGCAAGGGTTCCAACCAGGCACTGGCCGCCCGCCGCGCGGGCTCGCAGGTCAAGCATGTCGGCGCCGTGGGCGACGATCTCTTCGCCACCGAGGCCACGGCCCTCTTGCGCGCCGGCGGCGTCGATCTAACCGCGCTCAAGGTCTCGCCGGGCGCCACCGCCGTGGCCATGATCTTCGTCGATGCCCATGGCGAAAACTGCATCGCCGTGCTGCCCGGCGCCAATGCCACCATCACCCCGGCCGATGCTGACGCGGCACTGGCAAGCCTGCCCAAGGGCAGCATCGTCATGTTGCAGCAGGAAATCGCGCAGCCGGCCACCGAGCGCGCGCTCGATATCGCCAGGGCCCGGGGCCTTGTCTCGATCCTCAATACCGCGCCCTATCTCGACACCACGCCGGACCTCGCCCCCAAGGCCTCGATCCTGGTCGCCAACGAGACCGAGTTCGAACTACTGACCGGCCACGGCATCGAAGAGCTCGACGCCGCCATGACGGACTGGGCACGGGAGCACAACCAGACCGTTATCGTGACGCTGGGACCCGATGGCGCCAAGGCGGCGGTCGATGGCAAGCTGATCCATGTCCCCGCCATGCCGGTCAAGCCGGTCGATACGGTCGGCGCCGGCGACACCTTCTGCGGCTATCTCGCGGCGGGCCTCGACGCGGGCCTTGACCTCGAAGCGGCGATGACGCGCGCCGCCGTCGCGGCTAGCCTGGCCTGTCTCAAGCCCGGCGCGCAGCCGGCCATTCCACTGGCGGCCGAAGTCGACGCGGCTATGAAATAGCCTCTTCACCTCTCCCCCAAAGGGAGAGGTGAAATGCGAGTCGCTCTCCAACCGTCCCGCCGCTAAGCCCCGCCCTCAAAGTCCGCAGCAGGACACGCCCCCGCATCGGTGATGGTCTTGAACGCATCCGTCACGGCATCGATGAAGGCCGTGACCCGCCGGGGCACCAGATGCCGCGAGGGATGAACGGTGTGGATCGGCAGCGTCGGCAGGTCCCATTCCGGCAGCAAGCGAACGAGGCGTCCCGCGGCCAGATCGTCATCCACCAGGTCGCGCGGCAGATAGACGACACCGGCCGCGCCGATGGCCATGGCCCGCTGCGCCTCGCCATTGTCGATCTCGATGCCCCCGCCCACTTCCACGGTCAGGGGCTGCCCCGCCGGATCGAGGAAGGTCCAGCGGTTGCGGGGCACAATATTGAGATTGAGGATGCAGCGCGCGCGCTCCAGCTCCTCGGGGTGGCGCGGCGTGCCGTGGCGCGCGAGAAAGGCCGGGGCGGCGCAGCAGACGAAGTGATAGGTGCCGATGCGCCGCGCCATCATGCTGGATGACGGCAGATTGCCGACCCGCACCGCCAGGTCGAAACCCTCGGCGACGAGGTCCACCCGCCGGTCGCTGAGGCTCATCTCGAAGACGATGCCCGGATTGGCGGCGGTAAAGCGCGCGATGACGGCCGGCAGCCGCCTGATGCCGAGCGTCGTCGGCGCGCTCAGCCGGATGCGGCCGCTCAAGGCTTCGGTCGCAATGCTCTCGTCCAATGCTTCGGACGCCGCGATCACCGCCTCGGCCCGCTCCAGGAATTGCCGCCCCGGCTCGGTCAACCGCTGCGCCCGCGTGGTGCGCTCGATCAGCTTGATGCGGTAGCGCTGCTCCAGCGTCGCAATACGCCGCCCCACCAGGGCGGGCGAAACGTCGAGCTGCCGCGCCGCACGGGCAAAGCTGCCGGTGCGCGCCGCGGCGATGAGGGTTCTGAGTTCATCGAGATCGGCCATTCGATACTATTATGCAATTCAGAACCGCTTATCCACGCAATTTTCTTTGCAATAGCGGCGGTGCATATGAGGGTCATCAAGCCAACGGGAGATTTCCAAATGACCACAATCGCAATCATCGGCCTGGGCCACATGGGCAAGGGCCTCGCCAAGCGCCTCGCCGGCAAGACCGATCTTATCCTGTCCGCCCGCGACAGCGCCGCCGCCACCGCCTTTGCCGCCACCCTGCCGGCCGGCGTCACCGTGCTCGATCGCGACGCTGCTATCGCCAAGGCCGACATCGTCGTCCTGGCGCTGCCCTTCGCCCTGGCCCTTGAGGCCGCCGCCAACCCGGCTTTGGCCGGCAAGGTGGTCCTCGACATCTCCAACCCGATCACGCCCGATTTCTCCGGCCTGACCATTGGGCACACCACTTCCGCCGCCGAACAGTTGCAGCAGGCCGCCCCTACGTCGCGCGTGGTCAAGGGCTACAACACCATCTTCGCCGCCCTGTTCGATCGCCCGGCCAGTGAAACAGCCGGCATCCCCGTCTTCATCGCCGGCAATGACGAGGCCGCCGTCGCGGCCGTCGAATCGCTGGTCAAGCTGTCCGGCTTCGCCGTCGAAAAGACCGGCGGCATCGACGCCGCCCGACTGATCGAACCACTCGGCATGCTCAACATCCGCCTCGGCTACGGCCTCGGCCACGGCCCGGCCATTGCACCAAGCTGGATCAAGCTGGCGGCCTGAATGCTGTCCGTCCCACCCAAACGCGATCTGTCCCTCCCCCTTGTCAGGGGGAGGCTAGGTGGGGGTATTCTTCTTCAAGCGCAGCAAAACAAAAAGGCAGGTCCACGGACCTGCCTTTTCTCAATTCATTCCAGCAGCCCTTACTTGGGCGCCAGGACCATGACCATCTGACGGCCTTCGGAGCGCGGCTGGCTTTCCACCTTGGCAATGGTGTCCATCTGCTCGCGAACCTTGATCAGCAGCTGCATGCCGAGTTCCTGGTGGGCCATTTCGCGGCCCCGGAAGCGCATGGTTACCTTGACGCGGTCGCCGTCGTCGAGGAAGCGCTCGACGGCCTTCATCTTGGTCTCATAGTCGTGCGTGTCGATGTTGGGACGAAGCTGAACTTCCTTGACCTCGATCACCTTCTGCTTCTTGCGCGCCTCGGCCGCCTTCTTCTGGGCAGCATACTTGAAGCGCCCGAGGTCAAGCATCTTGGCGACCGGCGGGACAGCATTGGGAGAGATCAGGACGAGGTCGAGACCCTGTTCCTGTGCTTCGGTAAGCGCTTCGCGGGTGTTAACGATCCCGCGGTTTTCGCCTTCAGCATCGATGAGTTGAACATCGGCACTGGTGATATCTTCGTTCGAGAGCGGCCCATCTTTCTGGGGCGCGACTGGTCTCATTGGACGGCGAATGGCAAAGGATCCTTGTGTTATTGAGCCGGGTGGTGAAAGCGGGCATAAAATCGTGTTACGCGGACCATAAGTCAACTGGCAAACTGCCAGAAATTCCGGCCAGTTGCGCCTTTGAAACGCCGCGATCGCCAATCCCCGGTGGCGTGGCTAACGACTCGTTTCCGCCTTTGGAAGACAGCCATGTCCATATCACCTCTCGAGAGTTTCCGCATCCCTGTTGGCGAGGGCGCCGCGACGCGTGACATTGCCGTTGCGCAACGCGCCGGCAAGACGCCCGGCATTTTCTGGCTGGGCGGCTTCCGTTCGGACATGGCGGGCAGCAAGGCCATGGCGCTGGACGCTTTGGGCGCCGAGATGGGCCTGGCGGTGACTCGCTTCGATTATTCCGGCCACGGAATATCCGGCGGGGACTTCGATCTGGGGACGATCAGCCGCTGGCTCGAGGAGGCCGAAGCGGTCCTTGCCCGCACGCAGGGGCCGCAGATCATCGTGGGTTCCTCGATGGGCGGCTGGCTGGCGCTGCTGCTGGCGCGCGCCCTGCTGCGCCGCGGCACGCCCGCTTATGGCATGGTGCTCATCGCGCCGGCGGCCGATATGACCCATGACCTCATGCTGCCCGGCTTCACCCCGCTGGAGCATGAATCGCTGCAGAACAAGGGCTATATCGACCAGCCCAGCGCGTATTCCGACACGCCCTATCGCATCACCAGGGCGCTGATCGAAGACGGCGAGCAGCATCTGCTGTTCGGCGGGGTCATCGAAACCGGCTGCCCCGTCACCATCCTGCAGGGCGGCAAGGACGAAGACGTGCCACAGGCCCATGCCATCAAGCTGGTGACCCATATCCTGCATGACCCGGTGACGCTGACGCTGATTCCGGATGGCGATCACCGGCTGAGCCGGGACGAGGACCTGGCGCGGCTGAAGGATGCGGTCATGCGGCTGGTTGAGGGTTAGGCCGTCGTCACCTCTCCCTTCGGGGGAGAGGTAGGAAACCCTACCGCGTCCTCAGCTTGCTCTTCTGCACCCCATCCGCGTCAAAATTGTCCGGGCTCAGCCACCGCTCATATTCCGCCCGCATGGCTGGCCATTCGCCGTCGATGATCGAGAACCAGGCTGTGTCGCGGCCCTCGCCCTTGATGATCATGTCCTGCCGGAACACGCCTTCGAATTGAAACCCGAAGCGTGTCGCCGCCGCCTTGCTCGGCTCGTTGCGATTGTTGCATTTCCATTCGAAGCGCCGATAGCCGAGCTCGTCGAAGGCATGCCGGGCGAAAAGGAAGAGCGCCTCGGTGGCTAGCGGCGTCCGCGCCATGGGCAGGCCCCAATAGATGCCGCCAATCTCGATCGAACCATGCTCGGGACGGATGCGCATCCAGCCCTGCTGGCCCACGGCCCTGCCGCTAGCTCTGTCGATAACAGCCACATAGCTCGGGTCCGACACGGCCTTGCCCTGCTCGATCCGCGTTTCCATCTCCTCAACGCTTTCTGGCGCACCGGTGAACAGCCAGCGATAGCGCTCGGCGCCACCAGGCATGGTGGAGACCGCGTGCAAATCCGCCGCATGCTTGCTGTCCAGCGGCTCGAGCCGCGCATAGCGGCCCTCGAGCACGATGCGCTGCGGTGCGGACTTGGCTGGCTGGGGTGCGCTCACGGATGGGTTTCCTCGTAAATGGCGGCAAGCCCCTCCCGATAGGTGGGATAGAGCAATTGTATCCCCAGCGCCGTCTTGATGGCGGCGTTGGAAACGCGCTTGTTGTCGGTATAGAAACTGCGCTGCATCGGCGTCATCTCGGCCGTCTCGAAGGCGATCTCGGGTGGCGGTTCGACGCCCATCATGCCGGCAGCATGGGCGATCACCTCCTGGGGCGGCGCCGGTTCGTCGTCGCCGAGGTTGAACGTGCCGTCGAGCCGCGCCGCCGCGGCCAGCGCCGTCACCCGCCCGATATCGTCGACATGGATACGGTTGAAAACCTGGCCGGGCTTGACCACGCGCCGCGACGTTCCCTCGGCCAGCTTGTCGAAAGTGGAACGGCCGGGGCCGTAGATGCCGGCCAGCCGCAGGATCGTCAGCTTCACCCCGCGCTCGGCGGCATAGTCGCGCCATGCCTGCTCGGCCAGCACGCGCCGGTCGCTCCGCTCGTTGCGCGGCACGAGGGGCGCCGACTCATCGATCCAGGCGCCGCCGAAATCCCCATAGACCCCGACTGTGGAATAGTAGCAGAGCCACTGCAGGTGCTCGGCCGCATCGAGATCGGCGCGGTGATGGAGCAATGCCGGATCGCCCTCCTCGCCGGGGGCGATGGAAAAGATCACATGGCTGGATTTCCGCAGGTCGGGGCCCAGGGTCGGGCCGGGCGCCGTGCCGTCGAAGACATGGGCGGAGAGGCCTTTGACGCGCAACAGCTGTGCCTTTTCGGCGGAGCGAACGGTGCCGCCGATGTCAGCATAGTGTCCCGACTCGCGCATGCGCATCGCAGCTGCGGTGGATGAAAATCCGAGGCCGAAAAAGAAGGCGTTCATGCGATATCCCCGGTCCATTCACCCATGACCGAGCTATCGCTTTCCCTGGCCCGATAGGCAAGGCTGAGTTCAGCGGCCCGCACCGGCGCCAGCCGCCGCAGCGCCCAGACCGCCGCGCCACGCACCAGCGCATCCTCGGCCTCGAGCCGTGCCTCGACCAGCGGGAGCAGCGTTGCATCGTCCGAATTGCCGATGGCGATCAAGACGTTACGCAGGAAGCGCGCAAGCCCGATGCGTTTGATGGGCGAGCCGGCGAAGAACGCGCGGAAGCGCTCGTCATCGAGCTGCACCAGCTCGGCCAGAGCCGGCCGCTCCAGCTCGGGTCGCGCCCGCAGCCGGGCCTCGCGGCTGATTGAGGCGAACTTGTTCCAGGGGCAGACGGCCAGGCAATCGTCGCAGCCATAGATGCGATTGCCCATCGGCGCCCGAAACTCCAATGGAATCGGGCCCTTATGCTCGACCGTGAGGTAGGCCAGGCACCTGCGGGCATCGAGCTGGAAGGGCGCAGGAAAGGCATTGGTGGGGCAGATATCGAGGCATTTTGTGCAAGAGCCGCAGCTTTCCTCATGCGGCTTATCCCCCGGTAATTCCGCAGAGGTGAGGATGGCGCCCAGGAACAGCCAGGAGCCGAATTCCCGGCTGACCAGCACGGTATGCTTGCCCTGCCAGCCGAGCCCCGCCGCCTCGGCCAGGGGTTTTTCCATCAGGGGCGCGGTATCGACGAAAACCTTGACTTCCGCTGCGGTTTTTCTTGCAAGCAACCCGGCTATTTCTTTCAGCTTGCCTTTGATTATCTCGTGATAATCGCGATTGCGGGCATAGACCGAAATGGAGCCGAGCGATTTCTCGCCCAGAATGGCCAGCGGATCGGTCTCGGGTCCGTAATTGATGCCCAGCAGGATCACCGATTTCGCTTCGGGCCACATGCCATTGGGACTGGCGCGCCGCTCTGCAGTTTCGGTCATCCAGTCCATGTCGCCATGCCAGCCGGCGGCCAATGCTGCATTGAGCTTGGCAGGCAGGTCGGGCCGCGCGTCGGCCGGGGCAATGCCGAAGCTGTCAAAGCCCAAAGCCGTCGCGCGGGCGCGCAGCTCGGCGACGAGTTTTTCGGCTGGCAATGTCGGTACTGCGTTCAATGAGCCCTCATTATCGCGCCAAGCGGCAGCTCAGAAATCGAGGTCCGCATAGCCCTTTTGCGGTGGCATGCCGACGACGCGGTCGTTGAGCAGGGTGCGAAAGGCCGGCCGCGACTTGATGCGGGAATACCAGTCGCGGGTTTCGCCGGCCTTGCCCCAGTCGATATCGCCCAGATAATCGAGCGTCGACAGATGCGCCGCCAGCGCGAAATCGGCCAGCGTCAGCGCATCGCCGCCGAGCCAGGACCGGGTAGCGAACAGCCAGTTGAAGTAGAGCATGTGCTCGTTCAGGTTCGCCTTGGCCACCCGCAGCACGGCCGGATCGGGCGTGGCGCCCCGCTGGTCGCGCTTGACGATCTTTTCCTCGAGCACGTAGCGGGTGACTTCGTCATTGAGCTTGAAGATCACCCATTCGAGCAGCCGCCACATCTCGGCGCGCTGTCCCGGCTCGGCCGGGATGAGGCCGGCCACCGCGCTGGGCGTATAGAGATCCTCGACCGTTTGAATGGTCGCCAGGATACCGACGATCGGCTGGTCGCTGTCACCGATCAGGATGGGCAGGGTGGCGGCGGGGTTGATTTCCAGCAATTGCGCATCGCGCAGCCAGGGCTTGATCTCCTCCATATCCAGCGGCACGCCATATTCGGCGCACATCAGGCGGATAAGGCGCGAGGACGGGTCGAGTGGATGATGGATCAGGCTCGGCATTTGGACGCTCGTCTCTTTTTGAGGGCGCTGCGGGGGCTGTGCTTGGCGCTCGCTGCGAACCGCGCTAGAGCTTGCCGACACTGTAGGCCCGCTGGACTGAATTAGGGGATCAAATGAACGCCGATCAAGGTCTTTTTGTGCCGCTGATCCTGGGAATTCTCGAAGGGCTTACCGAATTCCTTCCAGTCAGCTCCACCGGGCACCTGTTGCTGGCGGGACATTTCTTCGGGCTGACCCAGCCCGCGACCTTCATCGTGCTGATCCAGCTGGGGGCCATACTGGCCATCGTCACCGTTTATTTCGCCAAATTGGGCATGCTGATCCGCGACGCCCTGACCGGCAAAACCTATGCTTGGCAATTCGCGCTGGCGGTGGTGCTGGCCTGTCTGCCGGCCGTGGTGGCGGGCGTGCTGCTGCGCGACTTTATCCAGGGCGATCTCTGGGAATCGGCGGCGGTGATCTGCTGGACCCTGCTGATCGGTGGCGTGATCCTGCTCATCGTCGACCGGCTGCCGCTGCAGCCAAAATATGACGATATCTACCAGTTTCCCTGGCATCTCGCGCTGATCATCGGGCTGTTCCAGATGCTGAGCCTCGTCCCCGGCGTGTCCCGCTCGGGCTCGACCGTGGTGGCCGGCATGCTGTTTGGCGCCACCAAGCGCGCCGCGGCGGAATTCACCTTCTTCATCGCCCTGCCGATCATGGTCGGCGCCTTCGGCTACGACCTCTACAAGAGCCGTGACCTGATCGACACCTCCATTGCGCTCAACGTCGCCATTGGCTTTGCTGCCGCCTTCGTTGTCGGCGCCCTGGTGGTGCGGTATCTCTTGGGCTTCGTCAGCAGATACGGCTTTGCGCCCTTCGCCTGGTGGCGGATCGTGGTGGGCGCGGCGGGGCTCATCGCCCTTTATTTCGTGGGATAGCTACTGCTCGAGCGGCTTGTAATTGGCCGGGATCGAGAAGAAGGCCCGTGGGATCTCCACGTCCTTTTCCACATCATAGAGCGAGAAGGTCAGCTCGGCACCGCTGGGTTCGACCAGGCTCCACTGCGCCAGTTCCTTGCTGTCGGTATCGAAGATCAGCGAGACCTGCACGGTGCCGGCAATGGTCTCGTCGATCACGGTGATGGCCATATAGCCATCCGAATTGGTGACCTCGACGACATTGGCATTGAGCAGATCGACCTCGTCGCCGAGAAACTGGCGCAGCGGGATCGAGTCCTGCGGATAGGCGTAATAGGTCTCGTCGCGCCGGTTGAGCACGTAGAAACCGCGGCCGATCGAGACGATTTCCTCGCGGCTGGGCGGGGCATAGCGGAAGGCGATCTTGTCGGGGCGCTCGAGGAAGAAGGTGCCTTCGGTGCGCCCGCCATTGGTGTCGATCTGCAGGAACCGGCCGACCATGCTGCGGATCGCCGAATTGTGGGCGCCGATATCGGTGATCAGCTGCTGTTCCTCGGGCGTCAGCGCCCGATCCAGCGCCCAGGCGGGAACGCTGAGGGCAAAGGCGGCGGAAAGGCCGAGCAGCAGGGCATCGCGACGAATCATGGAATATCGATCCCGGGTGGTGGTCGTTGTTGAAGCTAACCTAGAAAGCAATTGCGGCAACAGGTGGTTCCGTCACGGGCCGGCAACCGCTGCTGCAGAAAGAACAATCCCCGCTTTCGCGGGGATGGTCTGGAGCGGGCATCAATAGCGGTTGGCGCCGATCAATAGGGGTCTGAGCCCACCAGGATCTCGCGCTTGCCGGCATGGTTGGCCTGGGAGATGACCCCCTCGCGTTCCATGCGCTCGATGAGGGTCGCGGCCTTGTTGTAGCCGATGGCGAGGCGCCGCTGCACATAGGAGGTGGAGGCCTTCTTGTCGCTCAGCACGATATGGACGGCCTTGTCATAGAGCTCGTCGCCCGAGCCGGCATAGTCGTCGCCAGCAGCGCCGTCGCCGCCGAACTCGCCGCCCTCGTCGTCTTCCTCGGTGATCGAATCGAGATAGTCCGGCTGACCCTGGCTCTTGAGATGGGCCACCACGGCCTCGACTTCGGCATCGGACACGAAGGGGCCATGCAGGCGCTTGGTGCGGCCGCCCGAGGCCATGTAGAGCATATCGCCATTGCCCAGCAGCTGCTCGGCGCCCTGCTCGCCCAGGATGGTGCGCGAATCGATCTTGGAGGTGACCATGAAGGAGATGCGGGTTGGGAAGTTGGCCTTGATGGTGCCGGTGATGACGTCGACCGATGGGCGCTGGGTGGCGGTGATGATGTGGATGCCGGCGGCACGGGCCATCTGGGCCAGGCGCTGGATGGCGCCTTCGATGTCCTTGCCGGCAACCATCATCAGGTCGGCCATTTCGTCGACGATGACGACGATATAGGGCAAGGGCTCGAGATCGAACTGCTCGCTCTCGAAGATGGCTTCGCCGGTTTCGCGGTCAAAGCCGGTCTGCACCGTGCGGGTGATGACTTCGCCCTTGGCCCTGGATTCGGTGACGCGCTGGTTGAAGCCGTCGATATTGCGGACGCCGATCTTGCTCATCTTGCGATAGCGATCTTCCATCTCGCGCACGGCCCATTTGAGCGCCACCACCGCCTTTTGCGGGTCGGTGACGACCGGGGTCAGCAGATGGGGAATGCCGTCATAGATGCTGAGTTCGAGCATCTTGGGATCGATCATGATCATGCGGCACTGCTCTGGCGTCATCTGATAGAGCAGGCTGAGGATGAAGGTGTTGATGCCCACCGACTTGCCCGAGCCGGTGGTGCCGGCGATGAGCAGATGCGGCATGCGCGCCAGATCGGCGATCACCGGCTCGCCGCCGATGGTCTTGCCGAGGCAAATGGGGAGCTTGCCCTTCATCTTCTCGAAATCGGAGCTGGCCAGCATTTCGCGGAAATAGACGGTTTCGCGATTCTGGTTGGGCAGTTCGATACCGATGGCATTGCGGCCCGGCACCACGGCGACGCGGGCGGAGATGGCGCTCATCGAGCGGGCAATGTCGTCGGCCAACGAGATGACCCTGGACGATTTGATCCCGGGCGCCGGTTCGAGTTCGAACAGGGTCACGACCGGGCCGGGGCGGACATTGATGATGTCGCCCTTGACGCCGAAATCTTCCAGCACGCCCTCAAGCTGGCGGGCCATTTCTTCCAGCCGCTCGGGCGCATGCTCGGGCGAGGGGCCCTTGTGGCGCGGCTCGGCCAGAAGGCTCAGCGCCGGCAGCTCGAACCCGCCTGGCTCGTCGAGGAAGGAGCTCTGGGCCTCGCGCAGCATGCGCTGGCCCGGAGCCGGGCGCGGCGCGGGCGCGGCGACGCGCGGCTTGGCCGGATCGACGGGATGGAAACGCGAATCGCCCTGCTGGCGATGGCTGACCGGAGCGACGGGCAGATCGGGCACGAAGGCAATGTCGTCGGCCTCGTCGGGATAGTCGAGCTCGGTATCGTCGTAGCTGGGGCGCGCATTGACGCGGGGCGAGATGGAAGGCGCATCATCGAAGGCGGGCTCGGTAGGAGCATGGATGCGGCGCGCCGAGGGCGCCACGGATGGCTCGCGGCGTTCGGCCGAATGGCCATCAAGGCTGGGCTCGACATCATCATCTCGCCAGGAGGCAGCGTCGGCGGCACGCCGTTCGGCGTGGCTGGCGCGGGCGCGGCGGAAGGCTGTGCGCAACGAATAGCCCATATGGACCATGGCGCCGAGCGCGATATCGACGATCGGGTTGGTCTCGGGCTCATCCTCCTCGACCGGCGCGGCGACGCCCCGGCGGCCGGCGGCGGCCGAAGCCTTCTTCTGCGGTCCGGTCGGTACGGTATGGCCCAGGCCCATGGCGATCCAGAATGCGGCC
>NZ_JAKFDJ010000155.1:0-2123 GCF_036676215.1 Devosia sp.
CGGCGGCGGACTTTCGCCTGCCGAGGCTCGGGTATTGCAGCAGGAGATGGCCGCCATCGGGGCGGTCAACCCGATCGGCGGCATGGGCGTGGGCATGTTCGGCCCGACCCTGCTGGAATACGGCACCGAAGAGCAGAAGAAGAAGTGGATCCCGGACATCGTCACCGCCAAGGTCCGCTGGTGCCAGGGCTTCAGCGAGCCGGGCGCCGGATCGGACCTGGCCAGTCTTCAGACCCGCGCCGAAGACAAGGGCGACCACTTCTTAGTCAATGGATCCAAGATTTGGACGAGCGGCGCCCAGTACGCCGATATGATCTTCTGCCTGGTCCGCACCGATACGACCAAGAAGCACGAAGGCATTTCTTTCGTGGTCTTCGAGATGCACCAGCCGGGCGTTGAGGTTAGACCCATTCTGCTTATAGCAGGGAACTCGCCGTTCTGCGAAACCTTCATCACCGATGTGAAGGTGCCCAAGGAAAACCTGATCGGCCCGCTGAACGGCGGCTGGAGCGTGGCCAAGCGGCTGCTGCAGCACGAGCGCTCGGGCATGAACGGCTCGCGCGGCGCCAGCGTGAAGCCCGACGCGCTGGGCGTGATCGCCAAGAAGTATGTCGGCGAGGACGAGCAGGGCCGGCTGGCGGACTCCGACCTGCGCACCCGCATCGTCATGAACGAGATCGACCAGAAGGCCCTGCAGCAGACGGTTCGCCGCGCGGCGCTGGAGGCCAAGGGCAATTCCGGGCCCTCGGCGGCCACCTCGATCATGAAGAACGCCAATATGAAGATCGCCCAGGACCGGGCCGAGCTGACCCTGGAGTTCATGGGCCACCAAGGGCTCGGCTGGGACGGCGAGGGCTTCAGCGACGAGGAGCGGACCGCGGTGCGCGCCTGGCTCTCCGGCAAGGCCGGCTCGATCTATGGCGGCTCCAACGAAGTGCAGAACAACATCATCTCCAAGCGGATCCTGGGACTCCCGGACCTGACCCAGAGCCACTAGGGTGATGCGCGTATCGAGTGAGCCTTCTGCGTCCTTCTCCCCCTGTGGGAGAAGGTGGCCCCGCGAGAGCGGGGTCGGATGAGGGGTCTCTCAGAACTATCCGGCTGGGCCGGCGCGGGACTCGCGGAGAGGGCTTTCGACCCCTCATCCGTCGGGCTCTCGCCCGACACCTTCTCCCGCAAGGGGAGAAGGACCGTCACCCAGACACCAGAGTTTCGAACGGCAGATTTTCAAGGAGACTTTTTAGATGGCTGATTTTGGCGGCGATCTCGACACCTTCCGGGCGGAAGCCCGCGAGTGGATCGAGGCGAACTTCCCGGCGTCCCTCAAGGGGCGGCCGAACCCGATGATGCGCGAGGAGCGCTCCAAGCCCAGCGAGGACCAGGAAGCCTGGCGCAAGGCGATGGGGTCGAAGGGGTGGGGCGTGCCCACCTGGCCGGCGGCCTATGGCGGCGGCGGACTTTCCCCGGCCGAGGGCCGGGTCATCCAGCAGGAGCTGGGCCGGGCCGGGGCCTATAACCCCATCGGCGGCATGGGCGTGATGATGTTCGGCCCGACGCTGCTGGAGTACGGCACCGAGGACCAGAAGAAGGAGCACATCCCGCCGATCGTCCGGGGCGACCTGCAATGGTGCCAGGGCTTCAGCGAGCCGGGCGCCGGGTCCGACCTGGCCAGTCTTCAGTGCAAGGCCGAAGACAAGGGCGACCACTTCGTCATCAACGGACAAAAAATCTGGACATCAGGCGCACAATTCGCCGACTGGTGTTTCTGTCTCGTGCGGACGGATACTTCGAAGAAACACGAAGGTATCTCGTTCGTCCTGTTCACGATGCACCAGCCGGGCGTCGAAGTCCGCCCGATTCCCCTGATCGCCGGCAACTCTCCTTTCTGCGAGACCTTCTTCACCGACGCCACCGCCGACAAGAAGAACCTGGTCGGCCCGCTGAACGGCGGCTGGACCATCGCCAAGCGGCTCTTGCAGCATGAGCGCTCGGGCCTCTCCGGCGCGGGCGGCAGCGGCGGGTTCGGCATGGCGGCCAAGCCGCTGCCGAAGCTGGCCAAGGACTATGTGGGCACGGACGAGAAGGGCCGCATCAGCGACAGCGACCTGCGCACCCGCATCATC
>NZ_JAKFDJ010000156.1:0-8285 GCF_036676215.1 Devosia sp.
GCCGCGATTTTGAAAGGACATAACCGTGACGATCCAGAGGAACTGGCAAGAACTGATCAAGCCGACCAAGCTGGAGATTGTTTCGGGCAGCGACAACGCGCGCGTGGCCTCGGTAGTTGCCGAGCCGCTTGAGCGCGGTTACGGGCTTACCCTGGGTAATGCTCTTCGTCGCGTGCTGCTGTCGTCGCTTCAGGGCGCGGCAGTTACCGCAATCCAGATTGACGGCATCCTGCATGAATTCTCCTCGCTTCCGGGCGTGCGGGAAGACATCACCGATCTCGTCCTCAACGTGAAGGAAATCGCGTTGAAGATGGGCGGCGAGGGCCCAAAGCGTCTCGCACTCTCCAAGCAGGGCCCAGGTGCGGTCACCGCTGGCGACATCAAGGTCACCGGCGATATCGAAGTGCTGAACCCCGAGCTGGTGATCTGCCATCTCGATGACGGCGCCGAGATCAATATCGAGTTCACCGTCGATACCGGCAAGGGCTATGTCGCTGCCGACAAGAACCGTCCGGAAGACGCACCGATCGGCTATATCCCGGTCGATGCGCTGTTTTCGCCGGTTCGTCGCGTCAGCTACAAGGTCGATGCCACCCGTGCGGGTGAAAGCCTCGACAAGGACAAGCTGACCCTGCAGATCGAGACCAATGGCGCCGTGTCGCCGGATGATGCCGTGGCCTATGCCGCGCGCATTCTCCAGGACCAGCTGTCGGTATTCGTGAACTTCGAAGAGCCCAGCAAGGAAAAGGCCCAGGATTCGGTTCCTGAACTGGCCTTCAACCCGGCACTGCTCAAGAAGGTCGACGAACTCGAACTGTCGGTTCGCTCGGCCAACTGCCTCAAGAACGACAACATCGTTTACATCGGCGACCTGATCCAGAAGACGGAAGCCGAGATGCTGCGGACGCCGAATTTCGGCCGCAAGTCGCTCAACGAAATCAAGGAAGTCCTGGCACAGATGGGGCTTCATCTCGGAATGGACGTTGCCAACTGGCCACCCGAGAATATCGATGACCTCGCCAAGCGCTACGAAGATCATTATTGATCGCGCGCTGCCAAGCACTTTAGGAGACAACCATGCGCCACGGTAATTCAGGCCGCAAACTCAACCGGACTGCCAGCCACCGCAAGGCAATGTTCGCCAATATGTCCGCCGCGCTGATCAAGCACGAGCAGATCGTAACCACCCTGCCCAAGGCGAAGGACCTGCGTCCGATCGTCGAGAAGCTGATCACGCTGGGCAAGCGCGGCGACCTGCATGCCCGCCGCCAGGCGATTGCGCAGATCCGCGACGAAGGCCAGGTTGCCAAGCTCTTCGCAGTGCTTGGCCCGCGCTACAAGGAACGTCAGGGCGGCTATATCCGCATCATGAAGGCTGGTTTCCGCTATGGCGACAATGCCCCGATGGCGGTGATCGAGTTCGTCGATCGCGACGTTAATGCCAAGGGCCTCGACAGCGGCCCGGTGCAGGTCCGCGACGAGGACGAATACGAAGCCGCGTAAGCGTCGGATCGTATGAATATTGAAGGGCGGTCGCAGCGATGCGGCCGCCCTTTCCATTTGTGGGCGGCGATCACGTCGGCGGTCGCGGGTGCTTCAGGTTCCAGTGCCGGTAGAGCTGCCGGACCTCAGCCATTGACCGGCAATAGACCCGCGACAGGTTGGTGTCGTCGACCATGGCGCGATAGCGCGCCCCGTTATGCCGCGAGGCGACGGCCACCCAGTGGATCATCGACCATTTGACGCTGTCCTGGCTTCCCTGCAGCGCGCCGTGCCGGTTCCGCTCAAACAGGGTTCGGCGGAAATAGCGCCATAGCCGAAGCCAGTGGTTTTCATCGAGGACGATGGCGCCTGTGGCGCGCGCCAAACGCTCTTGGGTGAGGGCGCTATAATTGCCATCCATGATCCAGGCGGGCTCGGCAATGGCGGCCCGCTGGAGCGCACGAAACTCCTCCCGTGGGCGGGGCACCCAATTGCTATGGGGTTGATGGTGCAGCTGATCGAGGTGCACGGCAGGGATGGAAAGCTTGTCGGACAATGCGGCGGCAAGCGTCGACTTGCCCGAATTTGACGGGCCGAAAATGACGATGCGGCAGCCGAGGGCAGAAAGCGGCGGAATGTGAAGCATTTTCAGTTCCGATATAGTGTGGATCGGGGTGGAAAAGGCTGAGACGAAAATCCCCGCCGGAGCGGGGATTTCCATTTGGTCGGATGCTGAGTTTACTCCGGCTGCTGGTCCTTGCCGGTATAGACTTCCTCGACCCAGAACTGGTCGCGGCGGTCGAAGCCATTGAATGGAGTCAGCGAGGCCTGGGTATAGGCGCCCATCAGGCCGAACTCGATCCAGTCGTCCTCATCGATATCGGAGGGCAGGGTGAACACCTGGGGCAGCACGTCATAGCTGTCGCAGGTCGGGCCCCAGATGGTGAATTCGGAAAAATTGGCGTCATTGTCATGCACGCGGGCGCCGCGCCACACCCGGACCGGCGGGGTGAAGTGCATGAATTTCACTTCCATCAGACTGCCATAGGCGCCGTCATTGACATAGACCGATTGGCCGCCGCGCTGATGCTTGACGCGCAGCAGCAGCGAGGTCGAGCTGGTCACCAGCGCGCGACCGGGCTCGATGATGAGCTCCGGCTTGCGCTTCTCGCCAAAGTGGTCGTTCACGGCCGTGGCGATGGTCTCGAAATAATAGTCCATCGGCGGCGCTTCGCTGGTCGGGTAGGGGGCCGGATAGCCACCACCGATATTGAGGCGCTTGAGCTCGATATTGCTCTCTTCGACGATGCGCGAAGCGGCGGCGATATGGCGCTCATAGGCATAGGCGTCTTCGCACTGGCTGCCGACATGGAAGCAGAGGCTGGGCGTATAACCCATCTGATTGACCATGGTGACGATTTCGGCTGCGCCCTGTTCCATGACGCCGAACTTGATGCCGAAGTCATAGGACTTGAGCGCCTTGCCGGCCTTGAAGCGGGTGGTCACTTCCACATCACGCGACGGCGACACCACGGCGGCGAGCTGGTCGAGCTGCTGGGGGTGATCGATGGTGAAGGAGCGGACGCCGAACTCCTCATAAGCGCGCGCAATCTCGCGCTTGTTCTTGATCGGGTTGTTGTAGTGCATCGCCGCGCCCGGCGCATGGTCGCGCACCAGTTCCATCTCGGTATTGGAGGCGACGTCGAATGCCTTGAGCCCTTCCCGGTGCAACTGCGCGATGACGTGCGGGGAGGGGTTGCACTTGACCGCATAGGTCAGCAGCCCGTCAAAGCCCTTCTTGAAGACCTTCGTGGCCTTGTGAAGCTCGCGTTCGGAGAACAGGAAAGCCGGAAAGTCCGGCTGTTCGGCCGCGATCAGGGCGGAGGTGTTCGGATAAACGTGCTTCGGCTCGGTGGTCATCGACGACTGGCCTTTCGGGGCTGGGGAATTCAGGAAAACGAGCGCTGCATATAGGGCTCACAGACCCCCGGCGCAAATGATTATTTGCCCATAAAATGCGACCGTCGCATGACGTGGAAACTGCGCCGGATTCCGGGGTTTTTCGGCTAGTCGAGCGCTATGTCGGGCAGGTCCATCACGGCCAGAGACTGGATCGTGGCGCTGCGCCAGTCCTTGAGGCTGCCGATGAATGCCGATGCGTCGTCGCCATAGCCACGGCGGCTGATGGCGAACAGCGCCAGGCTATCGCCAAGGGGCACGTAGCGATATGCGTTCCATTCCACGATGACGGTGTCGCTGCTGGCGTCGCTGAGCAGGAAATCGAAGATGATTTCGCCGGTCGCCTCATTGGCGATCATGTCGTAATTGACCACCGGGTCGCTGGCCTTGCGTTGCTCCAACCCGGCTATCATGTCTGCGGCTGCGCTTTCCGGCGTGGCCCCCTCGGTCAGCATGTCCACCATGAACATTTCGCCGTAGCTTTCCAGCGCCTGCCCCTGCGGAAGGTATTCCTGCTTGTAGTAAGTGGGAGTGGGATGGCTGGTCCAGGCCAGCTCGAAGCGGGTTTGCTCGAAGACGATGGGTCCGGGCGCGCCGATTGCGTCCTCCTGTGCCACAGTGGGGACGAGGAGCGCAGCGGATGCGATGGCGATGACAAGCAGGCGGTGCAGCGGCATTGGCAAGGTCTTCCAGGAGCAGGGCCAAGGGCAACTAGAGCGCAGTTCTGTTGCGCTGTCGATTGGGGGCGTGGCGCCGAACCTGTTCCTTGCCGCTGGCGGGGTGTAAGAGGGGCCGGCAATCCGCTAGAACACAGCCATGTCCGATCTCTTTGCCGCCGACCCTTCCGAAACCGACAGTGCCCGGCCGCTTGCCGATCAACTGCGTCCGCGCTCGCTCGACGAGGTTATTGGCCAGACCCACCTGCTGGGACCTGACGGCACGCTGCGCCGCATGATCGCCAGCGGTCGGCTGGGGTCGCTCATCCTGTGGGGGCCGCCGGGCACCGGCAAGACCACCGTGGCGCGGCTGCTGGCCGACCAGATCGGCTACACATTCGAGCAGATTTCGGCGGTGTTTTCTGGCGTCGCCGATCTCAAGAAGGTATTCGAGAAAGCGCGGTTCCAGCGCCTCTCCGGGCATCGGACACTGCTCTTTGTCGACGAGATCCACCGTTTCAATCGCGCGCAGCAGGATGGCTTCCTACCGGTGATGGAAGACGGCACCGTGGTGCTGGTCGGCGCCACGACGGAGAACCCGTCCTTCGAACTCAACGCGGCGCTGCTGTCGCGCAGCCAGGTGCTGCGCTTCGAGTCGCTTGGTCTCGATGACCTCGAGAAGCTGGTGCAGCGGGCCGAGGACCTGAGCGGGGCGGCGCTGCCGCTCGATGCGGAGGCGCGCCATACGCTGCTGACCCTGGCGGACGGCGACGGGCGGGCGCTGCTGGGGCTGGTGGAGGAGGTGCTGGCCTCGGCCAAGCCCGGCGAGACGCTTGACGCTGCGACCATGCTCACGGTCATCCAGCGCCGCGCGCCCATCTACGACAAGGCGCAGGACGGCCACTACAATCTGATTTCCGCCCTGCACAAGACCATCCGTGGTTCGGACCCGGATGCGGCGCTGTATTATTTCGCGCGCATGCTCGATGCGGGCGAGGATCCGCTATTCCTGGCCCGCCGGCTGATCCGCATGGCATCCGAGGATATCGGCCTTGCCGATCCGCAGGCGCTGCCATTGGCCGTGGCTGCCCGCGATGCGTTCCAGATGCTGGGTTCGCCCGAGGGTGAACTGGCGCTGGCGCAGGTAGTGGTCTATCTGGCGCTCGCCCCCAAGTCGAATGCTGTCTACACGGCGTTCAAGGAGGCCATGGGCGTCGCCAAGGCGACTGGCTCACCCATGCCGCCCATGGTCATCCTCAACGCCCCCACCAAGCTGATGAAGGGCTCTGGCTATGGCGATGGTTATATCTACGACCACGACACGCCCGAGGCTTTCTCCGGGCAGGAGTATTTTCCCGAAAAGATCGGCCGGCAGAAATTCTATGAGCCGGTCGAACGCGGTTTCGAACGGGACCTCAAGAAGCGGGTGGACTATTTCGAGCGCCTGCGCGCGGTGAAGCGGCGTGAGGAGAAAGAATAACCGGGGCGCCCCATGCGTGTGATACCCCCAACTTGATCCCTCCCCACAAGGGGGAGGGTGTCGACTGAGAATTCTGCGGCTCAAAAGGTCTGAAATGTACCCCTTCCTTCTCGTCGGCGCCGGCGGCGCCATCGGCGCTATGGCGCGGTTCGGCTTTGCCAGCCTGTTCGGGCGGTTGTGGCCTATGGGATTTCCCTTGGCCACGCTGCTCATCAACATCATCGGCTCGGCCGCCATGGGGATATTCATCGGCCTCATGGCCCGCTGGCTCCCTGCCTGGCAGAGCGAAGCACGCTTGTTTTTTGCTGTCGGCGTACTGGGTGGTTTCACGACTTTTTCTACCTTCTCGCTTGACGCAATCGTGCTGATCGAGCGTGGTGACTGGCTCCAGGCAGGCGCCTATGTGCTGTTGTCGGTTGTGCTCTGCCTCATTGGGCTTTATCTCGGGCTTTTGGCGATCCGAGGCGTGGCATGAGTGGCGTTCAACAGCGGCAGGTGAATGACGATGAAGACGGGATGCGTCTTGATCGCTGGTTCGCCACCCATTTCCCCCAGCTCGGCTTCGGGCGCCTGCAAAAGCTGATCCGCAACGGCGAGGTCAAGGTCGACAAGGCCAAGGTGACGACCAGCACGCGCCTCGTCCCCGGGCAGACCGTGCGTATTCCGCCGATCGACGATCCCGATACCGTCAAGCCGGTCAAGCTCAACGATGCCGATGCAGATTTCCTGCGCGACTTGATCCTGTACGAGGACGAGGACATCTATGTCTTCAACAAGCCGCATGGCCTGGCTGTGCAAGGCGGCAGCGGCACGAAGCGGCACCTCGACGGCATGCTCAAGAGCCTGCCCAACAAGAAGGGCGAGGCGCCGCGTCTGGTGCATCGTCTCGACCGCGATACATCCGGTTGCCTTGTCGTCGCCAAGACCAAGCAGGCCGCCAGCCATTTCGGCAACGTGTTCCGCTCGCGCTCGGCCCGCAAGATCTACTGGGCCATCGTCGCCGGCAATCCGCATCCGCAGCAGGGCGAAATCTCCTGCTTCCTGGCCCGCCAGAGCACGGACGACGGCGAGCAGATGGTCGTCGTCAGGAATGGCGCACCGAACTCCCAGCACTCGCTGAGCTATTATTCGACCACCGATACGGCCAGCAAGCGCTTTGCCTGGGTCACGCTGAAGCCGGTGACCGGCCGCACGCATCAGTTGCGTGTACATATGGCGCAGCTGGGCACGCCGATCATCGGCGATCCGCGCTATTTCAATATCGAGAACTGGCAGGGCGCCCCAGGGCTCAGCGAGGGTCTGCATCTGCATGCCCGCCGCATCGCCATTCCGCTGCGCAACGGCAAGCGGCTCGACATTTCGGCGCCGCTGCCGCCCCATATGCGGCAGAGCTTCGAGACGCTGGGTTTTGATCCAGACCGCTATGACGTGAGCGGCGATCCGGAGGACGGGGCATGAGCCTCGTCGTCTTCGACATGGATGGCACGCTGGTCGATAGTGGCGCCGCCATCACGGCGCGTGTGCTGGCGGCCTTTGCGGCGGTAAACCTGCCGGCACCGTCGCTGGAGACTATCCGCGCCAATGTCGGTCTCTCGCTGCCCCTCTATCTTGCCAACGTTGCCGATAGCGATGATCCGGACCTGCTCGCCGCGCTTTTCGACGCCTACCGCGCCGCGAGCGCCGCCGCCCCTCCAGGGCAGATGCCGCTATTCAACGGCGCTCGGGAACTGCTGGACCGGTTGCACCGGCGGCCGGGGACACACCTGGCCGTGGCGACCGGCAAGGGCAGGGCTGGGCTCGACAAGACACTGGCGCAGAACGTGATGGGCCATTACTTTGCCAGCCTGCAAACGCCCGACACCAACCCCTCCAAGCCCCATCCCGGCATGCTCAATTCCGCGATGGACGCGGTCGGGGTCGGGCCGGACGAAACCGTGATGATCGGCGACGCGGTGTTCGACATCGAAATGGCCGGCGCCGCCGGCGTCCGCTCCATTGCCGTTTCCTGGGGTTTGCAGCCCGTCGACGCCCTGCGCGCCGCCGGTGCGACGACCTCTGTCGACCGCTTCGATGCGCTCTATGAGACCATCGAGCGGCTTCTGGAAGAAAAAGCAGATGCGTGACCAGCTCGAAGATGCCCACCAGCACCGCGACGACGGCTATGGCCGCGCGCAGCATCTCAACAAGGTCGAACTGCCCAAGCGGTTCTACAAGGATGTCGGCGTGGCTTCGGTCGATGGCGGTTTTGTGGTGACGCTCGATGGCCGTCAGGTGCGCACGCCCGGCAAGAAGTTTCCAGCGGTGGTTCCCGCCGCATCCATTGCCACGGCAATGGCCGCGGAATGGGCCGGGCAGGGCGAGTTCATCAATCCGGCCACCATGCCCATGGTGCGTCTCATCAATTCGGGCATCGAGAGTGGCGGGGCGATGGTTCCGGCATTCCGGGAAGAGGTGGTCAAGTTCGCCGCTGGCGATCTGATGCTCTACCGCGCCGAGAGCCCGCAGGAACTGGTCTGCGAGCAGGAACTGGCATGGGACAAGGCGCTGGTCAGCATCGCCCGGCATTTCGGCGTCAGCTTCCGGCCGACCGTCGGTGTCATCCACCAGGACCAGCCCAGGGCGACGCTGGATCGACTGGCCGATTCGCTGCAGGGAGAAAATCTGCTGACCTTGACGGCACTTGTGTCGATTACCGGACTTACCGGATC
>NZ_JAKFDJ010000157.1:0-11612 GCF_036676215.1 Devosia sp.
CACCACGTTGTCGAGGGCGAGGAAGCCAGCGGGGACCTGCGGCTCCTTTTCGAACACATCGAGTGCGGCCCCCCCCAAGCCACCATTCTGCAGCAGTTCCAGCATGGCCGGTTCGTCGACCAGGGTGCCGCGGGCGACGTTGACGAGCATGCCCCTGGGGCCGAGCGCCTCGAGCACCTGGCGGGACACAATCCGTTCGGTGCCCTTGCCGCCAGGGGCGATGATGACCAGCCAGTCGCTGTCGCGGGCCATCTCGACCAGGCTGTCGTAGTAGATGTGCGGTTCGGCCGGCTGGCGCTTGCGACCGTAATAGACCACGCGCATCTTCATGGCCTGGGCGCGGGTGGCGATTTCCTTGCCGATGCGGCCGAGGCCGAGAATGCCCACGGTCTTGCCGGTGAGTTCTGAAAAGAGCGGCATGCTGCCGGCGGGCCATTTGCCCTGGCGGACATATTGATCAGCCTGCGGAATGCGGCGAGCCAGCGCGATCATCAGGCCGATGGTGAGCTCGGCCACCGCGTCGTTGAGCACGTTGGGCGTGTTGGTGACGCGGATATTGCGGGATTTGGCGGCTTTGGTGTCGATATTGTCGTAGCCGACGCCGAAGCTGGCGATGATTTCGAGATTGGGCAAGGCATCCATCAGGTCAGCCTGCACACCGCTGCCGGCGTGGGCGCGGATGCGGGCACCGTTGACTGCCAGCCAGCCCTTGGGATCGGCCTGTTCATGCAGCTTATGGACACTATAGCGCTCGGCCAGAGCGGCTTCGCAACTGGCGAGGAGCTTGCCGGTTTGAAGAATCTCGATGGCCATGGGGAACTCGCAGCAGGGACGGGGTTGGTCACAGATAACGCCCTCTACCATTCAAGTCGACCCGCATCCGCCATTCGAGCAAGGCTCTCATGGCCTTCTCGCCTAAAATCGCTCCTCGGAGCGATTTTGCCCTTCGGGCCGGCTCGAAGCTGGACGCCACGCTACAAATGTGTAGCAATGTGAAGGCGATGGGACGAGCCGTATTACCACTCGGAGCATAATGGGCGACACAACGCCGTTTGACGAAATGTACAATGCGGACGGCAGCGTCCGTGAACCTTATCGGGCTCTGGCCCAGTGGCTCGAGGAACAGCCGGACAAGGCGCTGACGCTGATGCAGTCGGATGCCGAAGCCATCTTCCGCAAGCTCGGCATCACTTTCGCCGTCTATGGCTCCGAGGAAGGCACCGAGAAGGTCATTCCCTTCGACGTCATCCCCCGCATCATCGCGGCGCAGGAGTGGCGCAAGCTTGCCAAAGGCATCGAGCAAAGGGTCAAGGCGCTCAACGCCTTCCTCTACGACATCTACCACCGCCAGGAGATCCTGAAGGCCGGGCGGATTCCGGAAAAGCTGATCCTGCAGAATTCGGCCTTCTGTCCCGAGATGATGGGGCTGGAGCCGGCCAAGGGCGTCTATGCCCACATCATCGGCGTGGACATCGTGCGGGTGGGAGCGGACGAATTCTACGTGCTGGAAGACAATCTGCGCACGCCGTCAGGTGTCAGCTACATGCTGGAAGACCGCGAGGCGATGATGCTGCTGGCGCCGGACCTGTTCCAGCGCAGCAGGGTCGCGCCAGTCGAGAATTATCCGGAAAACCTCCGGCGGACGCTGGAAAGCGTTTCACCCGCAGGGGCCGGCAGTTCGCCCAATATCGTGGTGCTGACGCCAGGTATCTATAATTCGGCCTATTTCGAGCACTCGTTCCTGGCCGACCAGATGGGTGCGACCCTGTGCGAAGGACCCGATCTCTTCGTCGATGGCGGCAAGGTCTATATGCGGACCACGACCGGGCCCAAGCGGGTGGATGTGATCTACCGAAGGATCGACGATGACTATCTCGATCCACTGACCTTCCGGCCCGATTCGATGCTGGGCGTGCCGGGCCTGTTCAACGCCTATCGGGCCGGGAATGTCACTCTGGTCAACGCGCCGGGCACCGGCATTGCCGACGACAAGGCGGTCTATACCTATGTGCCGGAAATCGTCGAATTCTATCTCGGCGAAAAGGCGCTGCTGCAGAACGTGCCGACCTATAACTGCACCAACGAGGAGCAGCGCAACTGGGTGCTGGCCAATATCGCCGACCTGGTGGTCAAGGAAGTGCACGGCTCGGGCGGCTACGGCATGATGGTGGGGCCGACTTCGAACAAGGCCATGCACAACGAATTCCGCAAGAAGATCGAGGCACGACCGGACAATTACATTGTGCAGCCGACGCTGGCGCTGTCCACCTGCCCCACTTACGTCAATGCCGGCATCGCGCCGCGGCACGTGGATTTGCGGCCCTATGTGCTGGTGGGCGATGAAGTGCGCATCACGCCCGGCGGGTTGACACGGGTGGCGCTCAAGAAAGGCTCGCTGGTGGTCAATTCAAGCCAGGGCGGCGGCACGAAGGATACGTGGGTGCTGGAAGATTGAGTATGCTCGGACGCACTGCACAGAATCTCTATTGGCTCAGCCGTTACGTCGAGCGGGCCGAGAACATGGCCCGCCTGCTCGAAGTGGGCTACCGCATGAGCCTGACCAGCCGCCGCGAGGGCGGCTCGTCGGAACACCTGATCTCGATGATGCAGGCCGCCGAAGTGGACGAGGACTTCGCCAAGAAGGACAGGCCGGCCGATGTCGACACGGTCGCCCACTTCATGATGTTCGACCCGACCAATCCCAGTTCGGTGTTTACCTGCCTGCAGGCCGCGCGCACCAATGCGCGCACGGTGCGCACCGCCATTACCAGCGACATGTGGGAAACGCTCAACGGCGCCTGGCTGGAATTCAGCCAGATCAGGCCGCGCGACGTGCGCGGGGCGAAGCTACTGGAACTGCTGGAATGGGTCAGGCATCTCAGCCACGAATTCCGCGGGGCGCTACTGGGCACCATATTGCGGGACGACGGCTTCGCCTTTCTGCAGGCGGGCAATTTCGTCGAGCGGGCTGACAATACGGCGCGTATTCTCGACATGAAATACTACGTGCTACTGCCGCGTGCCAAGATGGTGGGCGGGGACCTCGACATCCAGCAATGGACACTGATCCTGCGGGCGGCTTCGGCGCATCGCAGCTACCGGCATGTCTATCACGACCGCTACAAGGCTCATAACATCGCCGATTTCCTGATCCTGCGACCGGAAATGCCGCGCTCGCTGATCTACTGCGCTCGGTTCATCGAGAGCCAGGTGGAGACGCTGGCCCAATTCTACGGCAAGAAGCAGGTCTGCGACGACGCAGCGCAGCAATTGCGGGCGATGGTCGAGGGCACAACGATGGACACGATCTTCGCGCATGGCCTGCACGAATTCCTGACCGAGTTCATGGCGCGGAACAACCGCGTCTCCGACAGCCTGTCGGAGAGCTATAACTTCTATTGAGCCCCCGGAAAAGTAACGGTCCATGCGCATTGCCATCTACCACCAAATGAGCGTCACGCCGTCGGCGGGCTCGGCTCATGCCGTGCTGCAACTGCTGTTGACGCCGCAGAGCGGACCGACGCAGAAAATCGAAAGCTGGAGCCTGGACGTGGCGGGGATCGGCAATGCCGGCCGCTTCATCGACGCCTTCGGCAATGGTGCGCATCTGGTCAATCAGAGCAGACCAGAAGGCGAATTGCTGGTGACCGTGAAAGGCATGGTGGAAACCACGGACCGGCACGGCGTGCTGGGGCGGGTCGGCGGCGAGCCGGTGCCCGCGCTCTATAAACGCATGACGGCGCTGACCAAGGCGCCGGTGACGCTCTATGGCAAGTTCCGCGGCAGCAAGGACAGCCGGATCGACGTGCTGCACGCGCTGATGGCGCGGGTGGGCGAGATGCTGGGCGTGGCCGAAACGGCGGAAACCCAGACGCAGATGGCGGCGGACGGCGTGCAATCGCAGAGCCAGGGCCAGGGCGGCACGACCAAAGCCCTGCCCCCGGCCAGCGACTATGCCCACGCCTTTATCGGCGCGGCACGCGCGCTGGACATCCCGGCGCGCTATGTGACCGGCTATCTGGTGGATGCCGAAGTCGGCCAGACCGCCTTCCATGCCTGGGCGGAAGCCTATGATGAGGCGCTGGGCTGGATCGGCTTTGACCCATTGCTGCAATTGTGCCCCACCGACCGGCATGTGCGGCTGGCGGCAGGGCTGGACGCGCTAGGCGCGCAGCCGGTGCGGATTGTGCCGGCAGGCGATGGCGTCAAGGATGTGCTGGTGAGCGTGGAAGCGGCGGAATAGCGGCGAACGGCTAACCTTCGCGGGACAGATAGAGCTCGATCATTGTGGCCAGCGCGCGCATCAGCGCAGGATCATTCAACATAGCTCGGCGCGCCGCGTTGTGGATGACGCCATCGACCGCGTCGGAGATCAGCAGCGCGGCATTTTGGATAACGGCCGGGTCCCAGTCGGGACGGCAAGCGGCGATAGCCATGGCATAATGTTGCAGATACTCGATCTCGTATGCACTGCCCGGATCGAGGTAATCCTGCTTGGCGGGTGCCTCGTCGAGCAGGACACGGTGCAGTCCGGGATGCGTACTGTGAGCGGCAGCCATCTCCTGGACCAAAACGTCCACGAACTGTCTCACCGGTGCCCGTGAGGACGCACAGCGCTGCAAAACTGCCAGACAATCGGCCAGATGGCGGTTGCGAACTGCCTCTACCAACGACAGCTTGTCGGGGAAATACTGATACAGCGATCCGATCGCCACGCCGGCAACGTCGGCAACCCTGTTGGTGGTGAAACCAACCCAGCCCTGATCACTCAAAACGCGAGCGCCGGCCTCTACGACAGCCTCAACCATGACGCGCGACCGGGCTTGCCGCGGCTGCTTGCGCATCGTCCGGGCTGACTTGCCAATGCGAGTAGACAACGCAGCCTCCTGACGCAGAATGTGAGCATTCTACTCGCATTTCGGGCGGACGAAAGGACAGATCATGGGCGCAGCACTTTTGGACCTTTATGGCTATCACGCCTGGGCCAATCGCGATTTACTGGAGGCATTGGAGCCCCTTCCAGACCCAGCGGCCAGCACCGCGCGACGCATCCTGAACCACGCCTTCGTGGTTGCTGAAATTTTCTCCGCTCATTTGCAGAGTACGGGGCACAGCCACAAGGTCGATAACACTAACGAAACGCCGTCGTTGGAGAGCTTGAGACAAGGCGTTACGGCTTTGGACCGGTGGTACTTGAACTATGTTCACCACTTGTCCAGCGGCGACCTTGCCGAATTCGTGCCTTTCGTTTTTACGGACGGCGACAAGGGCTATATGAGCCGGTCCGAAATACTCATGCATGTCGTGCTGCATACAGCCATTCATCGGGGCGAGGTCGAACGACTCTTGTCGCAGCATAGCATCACGCCGCCCTGGGACACGTTCGCCGTCTATCTCCATAGCAGCCAGCCAGCGCGACGCCGCCAGGAACCATCCGCTGCTCCCGAACGCTAGTTGGGCCAGGACGACCTAACACTTAGCTGTTGCACTAAGTGTTAGGCCATGTTACTTAGCCTTATGGAACAGTATTCAGACGCACTCAACGGCATTTTCCAGGCCCTCGCGGATCCGACCCGAAGGGCGGTGATCGGGCGGTTGGGGCGCGGCCCGGCCAGCGTGGGCGATCTGGCGTCGCCGTTCGAGATGGCCCTGCCCTCGTTTATGAAACATATCCACATGCTGGAAGAGGCGGGACTGATCCGCACCAGCAAGGCGGGTCGGGTGCGCACCTGTGAGATTGCGCAGGAGCGACTGATGGCGATCGACAATTGGCTCAACCAGCAAAGGTCGATCTGGGAGGGCCGGACCGACCGGCTGGAACAGTTCGTCCTGGCAGAACAGGACAAGGAACAAAAGTCATGACCATCGACCCGGAACGCGATCTTGAAATCAGCCGCCTCATCAAGGCGCCGCGTGCTGCGGTGTGGGCGGCCTGGACCAACCCGACGAGTTTTGCCAAGTGGTGGATACCGGCGCCGGCGCTGTGTCGCGTGGAGGCCATGGACGTGCGGCCCGGTGGGGCATTGACCACGTTGATGAGCGAGAATGGTGGCGCCTTTGGACCGCATCTGGACGCCTGCTATCTCGAGATCGATCCGGGCCGGCGCCTCGTCTTCACCAATGCGCTGGTCAGCGGCTGGCGGCCGGCCGAGCAGCCGATGATGACGGCGATCATCACGCTGGACGACCATGACCTGGGCACGGCCTACCGCGCCGTGGTGATGCACAAGAACAGTGCCGACCAGATCATGCACAGGGATATGGGCTTCTATGACGGCTGGGGCACGGTGGCGGCGCAATTGGCGGCGCTGGTGGAGAACTAGCGGCCGGCCAGCCGGAACTGCCGCAGAGGGCTATTTCACCGTCTTCGTGGGCGTTGGCTTGCTGGTCTGCTTGGTGACGAGCAGTTGATTGAGGCGCATGCGGTCGGCGTCGACCACTTCGAACGTATAGCCGCCAGCTTCGACCCGGTCGCCCTTGCGGGCGGCGCGGCGCAGGCGGTGAACGATGAAGCCGCCGATGGTCTCATAGGGGCCTTCGGTCTGCAGATGCTTGATGCCCAGGGCCTGGGCAACTTCGACCAGCGGGGTGACGCCATCAATGAGGTAGCTATTGTCCTCGCGGCGCAGGATGGGTTTTTCCTCAAAGGGATTGACCAGGCCCTGCACCAGGGCGGCCATCAGGTCCTTGAAGGTGACGATACCCACCACATAAGCGTATTCGCTGACTACCAGGGCGAAGCCGGTATTCTGGGCCTGAAACTCGGCCATGACTTCCCACACATTGAGGGAATCGGGGACGGAGAGCACATCGCGGCGCGTCTCGCCAAAATCCACCGAGCTTGAATGCTTGAAGGCTGCGGCCAAGGCATCCTCGGCGCGAACGCAGCCGATGACATTGTCGAGCCCGCCATCGCAGAGCGGGTAGCGCGAGAACGGAAACTGCTGCACCTTTTCGCGCTGGATCTCGGCGGGGTCCTTGATGTCGAGATAGACGATGTCATCGCGCACCGTCATCACCGAGGTGACACTGCGCAATTCGAGTGCCAGCACGTTCCTGATCAGTTGGTGCTCGCTTTTCATGAGCGCGCCCGAGGCTTCGCCACCGGCAAGGATCATGCGGAAATCCTCGCTGGTCACTTCGTCATTGCGGTCGGGCTTGAGGCGCAGCAGCGCAATCAGCCAATCGGACAGGGTGCTGAAGATCCAGACCAACGGTTTGAGCATCCGGACCTGGATCTCAAGAAAGCCGCCGACAAACAAAGCGGCACGCTCCGGCATCATCATGGCGATACGCTTGGGGGTGAGGTCGGCGAAGAGGATGAAGAGCGCAGTCACCACCAGGAAGGATAAAATGCCGCCGGCGGCCTCGGCGGATTCGATGGGCATAATCCGCCGCAGCACCACGGCAAAATAAGGCGTGAGGAATTCGGAGCCGACGATGCCGGCCAGGATGGAGACGGCATTGGTGCTGATCTGCAGCGCGGTGATGACGCTGCCGGCATTGGCGCGCAGCTTGATAAAGCGCAGCGCACGCTGATCACCCTGTTCTGCCAAGGCGCGAATGCGGATTTCCCGCGCCGCCGCAAAGGCGATTTCGGCCAGAGCGATCAGGATGCCGATCGAGACCAGCAGGGCGAGCAGCAGCAGTCCAAGCAATGCGTCCATGGGCACTCTATAACCCGCAAAGGCACCGCCGACCTATAGGGTGAGAATATAGAGCCATCCCGATATGGTGACGGCCGAGGCGATCGTGGCGATCAGGATGGTATTGGCCGCGACGCTGACGCTGCGATTGTAGTAGGTGGCAAAGACATAGACATTGACGCCGGCTGGCATGGCGGCGAGCAGGATGCCGTAGCGGGCGATGTCCATGGGCACGCGCAACACCCAGATCATCAGTACATAGGCGATGGCGGGGTGGACGATGAGCTTGATGCCCGAGGCGACAAGCGCCTGCTTCCAGTTGTCGGAAAGCTTGAATTCGTTGAGGGCGCCGCCAATGCCGAACAGCGCGGCGGGAACGACGGCAGAACTCATCATCACCAGGAATGCTTCGGCGGGCTCGATCAGCTTCAGCCCGGAGAAATAGCCGATCATGCCGGCGGCAATACCCCAGATCAGCGGATTGGAAGCGACACGCCGGACAGCGGTGACCAAGGTCTTGCCCAACGGGGCGCCGTCGCGGCGCATGAGCTCCATGGTGACCATGCCCACGGTCAGCAGGATAGCGCCATGCACGCCAATGATGGACAGCGTGACCGGCAGGGCTTCGGCGCCATAGGCCCGGCTCATGATGGGCAGGCCGATCAACACGGTATTGGTGAAAGTGCCGGAAAAACCAACCGAAACCGCCTCGCCGGGCGTGTTGCGGAACAGCTTGAGCGCGATGACGATGCCGATGGCGAAGCAGATGAGGGCACCCAGATAGAAGGGGCCGAGGATCGCCGGATTGAAGGCGGCGCTGAAATCACTGGTGACCAGCGAATAGAACAGCAGGCACGGCGTCGCGAAATTGTTCACGAAAGCGATCAGGCTCTTGATGCCTTCGGCCGGATAGAGACGGAACCGCACGGCGCCGTAGCCGAGCGCCATCAGCGCAAAGACCGGTGCGATAACAGTGAGGATGGCGAGCATGGCCGGGGCTTCCGTGGCCGGAGAGACACCCTGCCTAACCGCCGGATGCGGCGGGGTCAATGCGCATCTTGTATGGCAGATTAATCACATCACCGACGCTCACAAACGAAACACAATCTCTTCCAAAACGAAATCAAACCGCATACAAACGAAAGCAGCAAGATAAGGACCCAAGCATGGCCGGCAACGACAGCGTCGACATTTTCGTCATTGGCGGCGGGATCAATGGCGCCAGCATTGCGCGCGACGCGGTGGGGCGTGGCTATAGCGTGGCGCTCGCCGAGATGAACGATCTCGCCTCCGGCACCTCGTCGGCCGCCACCAAGCTGGTGCATGGGGGCCTGCGCTATCTCGAGCACTATGAATTCCGCCTGGTGCAGGAAGCGCTGTCGGAACGCGAAGTGCTGTGGGCGGAAGCGCCGCATATCATCCGGGCGCTACGCTTCGTCCTGCCGCATCACAAGGGGCTGCGCCCCGCCATGGTGCTGCGGGCGGGATTGGCCATGTACGACTATATGGGCGGGCGCCGTCTGTTGCCGCCCACCAAGACGCTGGACCTGACCCGGCATGAGACCGGCAAGCCGCTGAAGCCGGGCTATCGGCTGGGCTTCGAATATTCGGACTGCTGGGTGGATGACGCGCGCTTCGTGGTGCTCAATGCGCGCGATGCGGCGGACAAGGGCGCAGCGATCCATGTGCGGACCAAGGTAACGAGCGTACGCCGGGACAAGGGCGGCTGGCTCGTGGACCTCGACGGCGAGGCCGGCCGGAGCACCGTGCGGGCAAGGCTCGTGGTGAATGCGGCGGGGCCCTGGGTGGATGACGTCATCACCGGGGCGATGGGCAAGAACGGCGCGCATAATGTGCGGCTGGTCAAAGGCAGCCATATCGTGGTGCGCAAGCTCTATGACCATGACCGCTGCTACATCTTCCAGAACGGGGACGGTCGCATCATCTTCGCCATTCCCTATGAGGACGATTTCACCCTGATCGGGACGACCGACCAGGACTATGAAGGCGACCCCAAGGACGTGAAGATATCCGATGGGGAGACCGCGTATCTGCTGAATGCGGCGAGCGAATATTTTGCCAAGCCGGTGACGGCCGACCAGATTCACTGGACCTATTCGGGCGTGAGGCCACTTTTCGACGACGGGGCCAGCGCAGCGCAGGAGGCGACGCGCGACTATGTGCTGAGGGTGGATGGCGACGCAGCGACGGGAGCGGCGATCAACATTTTCGGCGGCAAGCTCACGACTTCCCGGCGGCTGGCGGAATCGGTGCTGGAAAAGATCGAGGGCGTGCTCGGCAAGAAGGGTGCAGCCTGGACCAAGAGGTCGCGGCTGCCCGGCGGCGAATTCGAGCCGCTGGCCTTCGACGCCGAAGTGCGCCGACTGGCCATGGACTATGCCGGTCTGCCTCAGGGGCTGGTGCGGCGATTGATGCGGCTTTACGGCACCAGGGCGCGGGCGGTGCTGGGCGACGCCAAATCCGTCGATGACCTGGGACAGCATTTTGGGGCCGATCTCTATGCGGCCGAGGTCGATTACCTGGTTGCCAATGAATGGGCGCGGACGGCACAAGATATACTGTGGCGACGCACCAAGCTGGGGCTGCGGGTGAGCGGGCAAGAGGCCGCAAGGCTCGAGGACTATCTGGCCCAACGCGGCTGAACCGGAGGGGACACATGAGCGGTTACATTCTGGCGATTGACCAGGGCACGACGTCGAGCCGGGCTATCGTGTTCGGCAAGGACCGAACGATCGCCGGTCTCGGGCAGAAGGAATTCACCCAGATCTTCCCGCAGGATGGCTGGGTCGAACATGACCCGGAGGACATCTGGGACTCGGTGGTCTGGGCAGTGAAGACGGCGCTCAAGGATGCGAAGGTCGAGGCCAAGGATATCGCCGCGATCGGCATTACCAACCAGCGCGAGACCACGCTGATCTGGGACCGCGCCACGGGAAAAGCCATCCACAACGCCATCGTCTGGCAGGACCGGCGCACGTCAGCCTATTGCGCAAAGCTCAAGAAGGCGGGGCACGAAAGGACGGTCACGCGGAAGACCGGACTGCTGCTCGACCCCTATTTTTCCGGCACCAAGGTCAAGTGGCTGCTGGACAATGTGAAGGGCGCGCGCAAGCGGGCCGACAAGGGCGAACTGGCCTTTGGCACCGTGGACAGCTTCCTGATCTGGCGGCTGACCGGGGGCAAGGTGCATGCCACGGACGCGACCAATGCGGGCCGGACGCTGCTGTTCGATATCGAGAAGAACCGCTGGGACAAGGGACTGCTTGAGCTGTTCGATGTGCCAGCGGCGCTGTTGCCGGTGGTCAAGGATTGCGCCGATGATTTCGGGGTGACCGATCCTGCTTTATTCGGCGCGCCAATTCCAATCCTGGGGGTGGCAGGAGACCAGCATGCTGCAAGCATAGGGCAAGCATGCTTCAAGCCTGGCATGCTCAAATCCACCTATGGCACGGGTTGTTTTGCGCTGCTGAATACCGGGGCCGACATGGTGCGATCCAAGAACCGGCTATTGACCACCATCGCCTATCGCCTGGACGGCAAGACGAGCTATGCCCTTGAAGGCTCAATCTTTATCGCCGGCGCGGCGGTGCAGTGGATCCGCGACGGGCTCAAACTGGTCAAGCACGCCAGCGAAACCGGGCCCCTGGCACGCACGGCGGATCCGAGCCAACACGTCTATATGGTGCCGGCTTTCGTAGGTCTTGGGGCACCGTGGTGGGATGCCGAAGCGCGCGGCGCCATCTATGGGCTCACCCGCAATTCTGGGCCGGCCGAGATCGCGCGGGCGGCACTGGAGGCGGTCTGCTACCAGACGCGCGACCTGCTCGACGCCATGCGCAAGGACTGGAAAGGCGGCGGCGACACGGTGCTGCGGGTGGATGGCGGCATGGTGGCCTCGGACTGGACCATGCAGTTCCTGGCCGACATTCTCGATGCGCCGGTGGA
>NZ_JAKFDJ010000158.1:0-3662 GCF_036676215.1 Devosia sp.
GTGACCCTGTCCCCGACCCTCCACCGCGTTACGCCCGCGCCGACCTCCACGAGCTCACCGGCAAGCTCGTGGCCGGGCACATGCGGGAACGAGATCTCTTCGTGTCCTGCCCAGGCGTGCCAGTCGCTGCGACACATGCCAGTGGCAACAACACGGACAACGACGCCACCAGCTGGAGCCGAGGGTCGCGGCACTTCTCGGACCTCCGGTCGAGACCCGGCAGCGGCGACCACCAGTGCGCGCATCGCCACATCGTCCCAGACAGAGGCAGGCGTCCGGCGCCGCGGGGCCTCGGATGACGCACGGCTCGACCGGGAGGCGCATGTCTTCTGACGCCGGGTGCTGACACACCCACGATTGCGGTACCTCCCGAGCAGTGCTTGTGCGCGGATCGATATTGGCGACCGCGCCCGCAGTGCGCGGCTTCGGCGGCGACCCGCGACTTTCCGCCGCGTGCGCGCCTGTGTCGGCGCGCGACGCCCCTCGGGAGTCGCAGAGATATCGAACTAGCGGATGCAGCCATTGCGCCGACCAGATCCGTCACGCGACGTCTAGGTCTGGGCAGGCGTGGCGACACGGCCGGCCCAGACCTAGAAGCCCCGGTCAGTGGACTTCGGCGCTCAGGGCCACGTCGAAGCCGGCACCGTTGCGTGCCAGCCCCATCAAGAGGATGCCGGCCCATTCAAGGGCATGGGTCATCTCGAGCCCTCCTGCGTCGAGGGGCCGCATGTCCAAGCTCTCCAGGAACGCCGCGACGCGTACCCTCGCCTCGTCGTTGTCGCCTGCGAGGAACGCGTCCAAGGGCCTGTCCTGGGCAAGGACATGGCCAAAGATCGTGTTGAACGCTTTCACCACGTGTGTGCCCTCGGGGGCGACTGCGGCGATCTGCTGGGCCACCGAGCGGCCTGGAGTGGTGACAATGCCGTTGGCATCGGCGTTGAACGGGTTGGTGATGTCCACGAGGATCTTGCCGGCCAGCGAATCGCCGTAGTGCGCGACCACGTCGACCGCGCCGGCGTACAGAACGGCGACGATGACGATGTCGCCCGCCGGCTTTTCCCCGTATGTGCCGATGGTGGCTCCGTTGCCGATTTGGTCGGCGACCGCCTGAGCCTTGGCGGTGTTGCGGCTCATGAGCTCGATGGTGTGGCCGCGCTTCGCCGCCCTGGTACCGATGGCGGTGGCCATGTTGCCTGATCCGATGATGCTGATGGTGGTCATGATGATCGTTCCTTTGTGTTGTGTGTGAGTTGGCGGTGCTGTTGAGGCGCGGCACGTTGGTGCCCGCCACGCGCTGTGGTCAGATCAGTCCGCCGACGATCTCGTCGAGTGGGTCGGGCTGGCCGGATTCTTGGTGGAACCGAGTGCCACCCCTGATCAGGGCACCGGTGAGGACGGCGCCCGCCCAGAAGGCGCCCGCGGCCCACCAGTAGCCGACCGTGAACCCGTGCACGGTGGCGTCAACGACAGCAGCGCTGCCGTGGTCGGCCAGGTAGTTGCTGTTGGCTGTTGCGACGAAGGTGCTGATCACGGCGATGCCGAGCGCCGCGCCGAGCTGCTGCGAGACGTTGTTGAGGGCGCCCGCAGCACCGGCGTCACGCGGTTCGACACCCATCTGCGCGAGCGCGACCGCTGAGACAATGGCCGACCCGATGCCGGCGCCAGCCAGGATCAACCCGGGAAGTACCCAGGCCGCGTAGTGACTGCTCGCGTCGGCCTGGGTCAGCAGCGCTGCCCCGGTTCCGCCGATGATCAAACCGCCGGCGACGATGGCGCGCATGGTCAGGCGCTGAACCAGCACGCTTTGGGTCAGCGTGGCGACCACGGCTACCGTCACCATCATCGGCAGGAACGCGAGTCCGGTCTTGATCGGCGAGTAGCCCAGTACGCCCTGGAAGTAGTAGGTCAGGAACAGGAACAGCGCGAATACACCTGCCTGACCCAGCAAGAGCGTCAGGAGGCCGGCACCGCGGTTACGGTCGGCGACCACGCGCAGCGGGACGAGCGGGTGGCGGTCAATCTTCTGGAACATCACGAAGGCGATGAGCAGGAGGCCGCCGCCGATGAGAGAGGCCAGGGTGATTGCCGCGTCCCAACCATCGGTCTCGGCTTTCGATGCTCCGAAGACCAACCCGAATACCCCCGCCGTTCCGAGGATCGTGCTCGGCACTGAAAGCTTGGGCTTGTTGGGCTCGGTGGAGTTGTGCAGCAGGGCGAGGGCACCGACGATCCCGACGACCGCGAAGACGACGTTGACGTACATGGTCCAGCGCCAGTTGGCATAGTCGGTCAGCACCCCACCCAGCAGCAGGCCGATTGCCGATGAACTCCCGGCGACGGCACCGAAGATCGCGAACGCCTTGTTCAGCTCCTTCAGGTCGGTGAAGATCACCATGATCAGCGACAACGCCGCAGGCGCCATGACCGCGGCGAAACCGCCCTGGACCGCGCGGGCCGCGATGAGCGTCTCGATGTTGGGGGCCGCGCCGCCCACAGCGGAGGCGATCGCGAACCCCACCAGACCCACGATGAACACGTTCTTGCGCCCGAACGCGTCGGCCAGCCGGCCCCCGAGCAGCAGCAAGCTACCGAAGGCCAGCAAGTAGGCAGTGACGACCCACCCGCGGGTGTCGTCGGAGAAGCCGAGGTCTGCCTGCACCGAGGGCAGGGCAACGTTCACGATGGTCGCATCCAGCAGCAGCATCATCTGGGCGATGAGAATGACGCCCAGAGCCAGCCAACGCCGCTCATGGTGGGGATTGGGCGGAGCGGCCAATTGCGCTCCGCCGGGCACGGGGGGCTCGATGGTGTTGGTGCTCATCTTCTTCACTCCTGGTGAGGTGTAGTCGGAGCGCCAAAGATGAGGCACCCCTCCGGTTGTTTGATATCTATAACCGGAGGGGTGCCTCATTCTATTCCGGAGGGATGCCTCAACTCAGCAGAAAGATTTGCGGTCATGAAAATCCCGCACCACGCAGAGGTGGCGGGACGGCCGATGCGCAGTGATAAGCGGAGGCTGCCCTCGACATCATTGGTAGAGTGGGAGAAGTGAGCGCGAGCGACGTTGAGCAGATGCGGAGGCCTCGGCGTCGCGACGCCCAAGAGCGCCGCGAGAAACTGATCGCCGCCGCGCAGCGCGAATTTGCCGCACACGGGGTGGACGCCTCCCTGGAGAAGATCGCCCGCGAAGCCGGGGTGTCCATCGGCACCCTCTACCGCCACTTCCCCACACGCCTGGACCTGCTCATGGCCGCCTTCAAGCCGCGGGTCGAGGAGTTCCTCGCTGGAGCGAAGAAGGCCCTGGAGATGGACCATCCGTGGGAGGCGTTCGTCTACTACCTGGAGAACCTGTTCAGCGTGCAGGCAGGAGACCGAGGTTTCAACGACTTTCTCTCCCGCCGCTTCACCGACAATGCTGAAACCGAGGACATCCACGACCAGATGTGCCGAGATATCGAGATGGTTCTCACGCGAGCGCAAGAAGCCGGCGAGGCTCGCCCGGACATCACGCAGGCCGACATCGTCAACCTCATCTGGTCAAACGGCCGGATCACCAGCGCCACCAGCGCCGCGGCACCAAACGCCTGGCGACGGAACCTCTACCTCATGCTCGACGCCTACCGGGCCAACCGGGCACATCCAATCCCCGAGCCGCCAATGAC
>NZ_JAKFDJ010000159.1:0-2011 GCF_036676215.1 Devosia sp.
GGCATCGCCGCCATCCGCTCCCTCTGGCCAAAAGATAGGTAGGAGCGCCCCATGGGCGCGAGCTTTCGCTTGTTCGCTTGTCGGCAGGAAAGGGCTCGCGCCCATGGGGCGCTCCTACGTGGAAATTGGCTCCGCGGGAGGCCGCTGCGGACGGGGTGAATTCCTACTTTCCATGCCTGTTATCGCTGATAGCGAATCACTCAAGGCCGGGGACACGATAGTGAATGACTGCGAAGACTCCCTATGGCAACGGACATGCCGCTTTGCGGCGTTCACGTTGCTCGGCTCCACAGCAGATTTATCTCGTCACCGTAGCGACGAAGAATAGAAATCCCCTATTCCGGCATTTCGAAGCAGCCTGCGCCGCAGCCCGCTGCCATCACGATAAAGACTGCTTGAAAGACTCGAAAATGCTGGCCTGGGTATTGATGCCGGATCATGCGCATTGGCTTTTGCAACTTGGCGAGCATGATTCGCTACCCTCCGTGGTGACGCGACTGAAATGCGCCAGCGCCCGCAACGCCAACCGGGTCCTCCAGAAGAGAGGAGCCGTATGGGGTAGGGCCTACCACGAGCATGTATTGCGCGACGAAGAACAACTTCTGGTCGTTGCCCGTTATCTAGTAGCCAACCCACTGCGTGCAGGCCTGGTCACCCGACTGGGCGACTATCCCTTCTGGAACGCAACCTGGCTGTATGAGCGCCCCATGGGCGCGAGCTTTTGAGGTCATCACGCAAATCCATAGGACGTAGGGAAAAGCTCGCGCCCATGGGGCGCTCCTACGGCTGCTTAGCTAATGCGCGATAGCGGGCGTCGAGTTCTTCGACGGCTGCGCGCAGATGCGAGAGGTCGCCATCGTTGACCACGATGTCGTCGGCGATGGCCAGCCTCTGGGGGCGTGCCGCCTGGGCGGCGATCATCTTTTCGGCCAGGGCGTCGTCGATGCCGTCGCGCTGCCGCAGCCGCGTTTTCTGCGTGGCGGGCAGGGCGTCCACCACCAGGATGCGGTCCAGCCACGGATAGGCGTCGCGGCCGCCGCCTTCGGTCAGCAGCGGGATCGCAGCGATCGCGTACGCACTGGCGGCGGCGCGGCATTGCTGCTGCAACTGCGCGCGGATGATCGGGTGCAGGATCACTTCCAGCGCACGCCGTGCCGGTTCGTTGTCGAACACCAACGCGCGCAAACCTGCGCGGTCCAGCCGTCCGTCCGCCGTCAGCACCGATGCGCCGAAATTCGCCACTACCGCATCCAGCGCAGGTTGGCCCGGCTCCACGATCTGGCGCGCGATCAGGTCGGCATCGGCGACGAAGATCCCACGCGCGGCGAATTCCCGCTCCAGCGCGCTTTTGCCCGAGGCGATGCCGCCGGTGAGTCCGATGAAGTAATCGCTCATGTGCCCATTATGGGTAGGGGCGCCCCATGGGCGCGAGCTCTTCCCTACGCTGGATGGTGTGTGTCAAACAAAAAGCTCGCGCCCATGGGGCGCTCCTACGGGCTATTTGAGGCCGGAGAATTTCATGTAGGCGTCGACCATCTGGTTGCCCCAGAAGAACACGATCCAGCCGGCGATGGCCAGATACGGGCCGAAGGGAATGGGAGTGGCCCGGTCGCGACCTTTCATCGCCAGCCACACCGAGCCGATGATGGCCCCCACGACAGACGACAGCAGGATGATGGGAAGGATGCCGCTCAGGCCCACCCAGGCGCCCAGCGCCGCCAGCAGCTTGAAATCGCCATGACCCATGCCTTCCTTGCCGGTCAGTTGCTTGAACAGCCACCACACTGTCCATAGGGAAACGTAACCGGCGATGGCGCCCAGCACCGCCGGCTTGGCCGGCATGTACAGGTTGTCCAGGCTGGCGATCAGCCCCAGCCACATCAGCGGCAGGGTCAGCTGGTCGGGCAGCAGTTGGGTGCGCAGGTCGATGCCGGACAGCGCAATCAGGAAACAGGTCAGGACGATGGCGCCGAAGCCCTGCCAGCCGAAGCCGAAGTGCCAGACCGAGGCC
>NZ_JAKFDJ010000160.1:0-41459 GCF_036676215.1 Devosia sp.
AGTATAATGGATGACCAGCGATATGCAAGGGTGGAAAAGGCTTGGGACGGTAGCCTTGCGGAGAGCAGCTCGCGGGTTACAGCAGTTGCAGTCTCGCTCCCTGCGACCACCCGCGCCTTGCCTATGCCACGACCGCGGGATCATATGGCGCCAAACGGAGCCGCCCCATGACTGCCACCACCATCAATGATGCTGAAATCGCCAAATTCACCGCGATGGCCGAGGAATGGTGGGATCCCAAGGGCAAGTTCAAGCCGCTGCACAAGTTCAATCCCGTGCGCCTCGGCTATATCCGCGAGCACCTGCTCGCCCATTTTGATCGCGACGGCACCGCCATGCGCCCGTTTGAGGGGCTCACCATCCTCGATGTCGGCTGCGGCGGCGGATTACTGTGCGAACCTTTGGCTCGGCTCGGCGCGACCGTCACCGGCATTGATGCGGCCGAGCGCAACATCACCATCGCCCGGCTCCATGCCGAACAGTCGGGGCTGAGCATCGATTACCGCGCCACCACCAGCGAGGCTCTCGCCGCCGAGGGCCGCCTCTTCGACATGGTACTCAACATGGAAGTGGTCGAGCATGTCGACAATGTCCCGCTCTACATGAAGAGCTGTGCCGACCTGGTAAAGCCGGGTGGGCTTGCCCTGACCGCCACGCTCAATCGCACGGCGCGCGCCTATGCCTTCGCCATCGTCGGCGCCGAACGCATACTGCGCTGGCTGCCCAAGGGCACGCATGACTGGAACAAGTTCCTGACCCCCGACGAGATCAAGACGCTGCTGACCCGGAATGGCCTGCGCGTGACCGGCGAGACTGGCGTGGTCTTCCATCCCCTGGCCGATGAATGGCGCCAATCGCGCGACATGGCGATCAACTACATGGTGATGGCAGAGCGCCCTGCCGCCGCGCTATAGCTGGCGCACAACCAGCGGAGCGTCCATGTCTTTCAAGCCGTTCGCCGTCGCCCTGTTTGCCGCCATCGTGCTGGCAAGCCCCGCCTTCGCGCAGAGCGAAGAAGACGTCATGAGCCAGATCGAGACCCTGCACGGCAAATCGGTCGAGTTCGGCGAGGCCTTCGGCCTGCTGCAGGACGCCTTCCTGTTCGGCGACCCCACAACCATCGCCGATCTCGGCGCCTATCCGTTCGAAGTGGCCGCCAATGGCGAACTCTACGACATCTTCGGGCCGGAAGACCTGGTCGACAATTTCGATGTCCTGCTGACCCAGGACACCATTGACGCCCTTTCCAGCCAGGATTTTGCCGATCTCATCGTCAACAGCGATGGCGTCGGCTTCGGCGATGGCGTGCTGTGGATGAGTTTGGTCTGTGTCGATGATAGCTGCAGCGACAGCTATTGGGGCATAATCCGCATCAACAACTAGGCCTTGCGCCCGAGCCAATCTGCGCGTTCCTCGGGTGAGAAATGCTCTATGGCATAGCGCAGCATGACCCGCGGCATGCTTGTCGCGTGCCGCTCGAGGAATGCCTCTACCCGCGGCCTGTCATGCATCGCCACTGTCCGCAGCATGCCGCCCACCACTTTGTGGATGAGATCGTGTGCGTCACTCACCAGCATTTCGGCGATCGCCATCACGTCATCGAACTGGCGCGGCTTGATGAAGGCCATGGTCGCGAACATGGCCGTGCGCCTTTCCCATAGATTGTCCGACCGGGCCAGGTCATAGAGCACCGAGCGGTCCCTGTCCCGCAGCCAGGCGCCGAGCACCTGATGCGCGCCTAGGTCGACCAGGTCCCAGTTGTTGATCCGGTCATGCCGTCGCAGATAGAGCTGCGCCAGCGCCTCGCGCCGCTCCGCCGTGGTCTTTTTCAATGCAAACTGCTTGGCCATGATCGAGACGGCCCCGGCCCGGGCCTCGTGGATATCGCTCTCGAGCAGGGCCTCGATCTCATCCGGCTCCATGCCGACGAAGTCCTTGGCCAGCGCAAAGACCGTCCCCATGCGCACGCCGATGAACCGGTCGCCCGCGCCATAGTCGCCCGCACCGGTCTTGAAATAGCGGCCGATCTTGGCCAGTTCCGCGTCGGACTGGTTGGCCCACAGGGCAGCGATGAAAGCAACGGCAGTCGGCGTGGTCATGTCGAGGGCCCAGAGATTCGCATCAACACTAGGCGTCGCGCTCGGCTTCTATGTCACGCGCCAACTCGCCAGCCTCCTCGTCGGACAGGTCCGTCTCGCTCAGGTCGCCCAGTGGTTCATGACTGCGATCCGTACCATCAGGCGCGCCGTTATCGCCTTTGCGCTTCGACTTGTCTTCGGCGACCTTGCCCCGCCGCGGCGGCTTATTGCTGGTCATTGTATCGCCCCTTGTTCCGGCCCACACTGCGGGTCAGGGCGGCGAATTCGGCCGCCTCCTCCCGCGCATTGGCGGCGCGCAACAGTCGGATGGGAAAGGCCACGGCGTCCCTGTTCGCCGGCGTGAGATCCTCAATCGCCCGGTCATCTCCGGTAATGGCCGCCTCGGCCAGGGCCAGAGCCTGCTCGATTTCCTCACGCGAGAGGATTTCCTTGTTCACCAGGCACCGGTTGACTGCGGCTACGGCCATCAGCAGCCCCTCGATCTGCAGGTTTGCAGCATTCATTGCGTCCTCCTCCACTCGCCTACCAACGCCCGGCAATGCAGAGCGATGCACCGCCTGCGCAGAACCGCCATTGCGGCCCGTCCCGCGCTCAGTTCAGCAAGCACAGCCTATCCCCACCTTCCAATCCGCTCCACCCCTCACCCACGCCACCCAGATAGTCTGTACCGTACGGTACGGTACGGTTTTCGATTGATCCCATTCTGGAATGGGTCTAGTAAAGAACGGCCGCGCCATCTCGACCGGCGCACTGAATTCCAAGGACATTTGTCATGCCTGCATACCGTTCACGCACCACCACCCACGGCCGCAACATGGCCGGCGCGCGCGGCCTCTGGCGCGCCACGGGCATGAAGGACGGCGATTTCGGCAAGCCGATCATCGCCGTGGTCAACAGCTTCACCCAGTTCGTGCCGGGCCACGTCCATCTCAAGGATCTGGGCCAGCTCGTCGCCCGCGAAATCGAGGCTGCTGGTGGCGTGGCCAAGGAATTCAACACCATCGCGGTCGATGACGGCATCGCCATGGGTCACGACGGCATGCTCTATTCGCTGCCCAGCCGCGACCTTATCGCCGACAGCGTCGAATACATGGTCAACGCCCATTGCGCCGACGCCATGGTCTGCATTTCCAACTGCGACAAGATCACCCCCGGCATGCTCAATGCCGCCATGCGCATCAACATCCCGGTCGTCTTCGTTTCCGGCGGACCGATGGAAGCCGGCAAGGCCATGCTCAAGGGCAAGCTGCAGGCACTCGACCTGGTCGACGCCATGGTGATGGCCGCCGACGATCACTATACCGACGAGGAAGTTCAAGCCGTCGAAGAAGCCGCCTGCCCCACCTGTGGCTCCTGCTCGGGCATGTTCACCGCCAATTCGATGAACTGCCTGACCGAGGCCCTGGGTCTCTCCCTGCCCGGCAACGGCTCGACCCTGGCGACACACTCCGACCGCAAGCGCCTGTTCCAGGAAGCCGGCCACCTGATCGTCGATCTGGCCAAGCGCTGGTACGAGCAGGACGACGCCTCCGCTCTCCCCCGCACCATCGCCACCAAGGCCGCGTTCGAGAATGCCATGACGCTCGATATCGCCATGGGCGGTTCGACCAACACCGTGCTGCACATCCTGGCCGCGGCCCACGAGGGTGGCGTCGATTTCACCATGGACGACATCGACCAACTCAGCCGCAAGGTTCCCGTGCTCGCCAAGGTCGCGCCGGCAAAGGCCGATGTGCACATGGAAGACGTTCATCGTGCTGGAGGTATCATGGCCATTTTGGGGCAACTCGACCGCGCCGGCCTGATCAACCGCAAGGAACCGACCATCCATGCGCCCACCATGGGCGATGCTTTGGACAAGTGGGACATCTCCCGCACCAATTCGGAAAGCGTGCGCAACTTCTTCATGGCCGCCCCCGGCGGCGTGCGCACCACCCAGGCCTTCTCCCAGTCCAACCGCTGGGCCGAACTCGATCTCGACCGCCAGAACGGCGCCATAAGGTCGCCCGAGAATGCCTTCTCCAAGGATGGCGGCCTCGCCGTGCTCAAGGGCAATATTGCCATCGACGGCTGCATCGTGAAGACGGCGGGCGTCGATGAATCCATCCTCAAATTCACCGGCAAGGCCCGCGTCTTTGAGAGCCAGGACGATACCGTCAAGGCCATTCTCTCCAATGAAATCAAGGAAGGCGACGTGCTCGTCATCCGCTATGAAGGCCCGCGCGGCGGCCCCGGCATGCAGGAAATGCTCTATCCGACGAGCTATCTGAAATCCAAGGGACTCGGCAAAGCCTGTGCCCTGCTGACCGACGGCCGCTTCTCCGGCGGCACCTCAGGCCTCTCCATCGGCCACGTCTCGCCCGAGGCCGCCGAAGGCGGCACCATCGGCCTGGTGCGCGAAGGCGACACCATCGAGATCGACATCCCCAACCGCAGCATAACCCTGCTCGTCTCCGATGACGAACTGGTGCAGCGCCGGCATGAGCAGGACCAACTCGGCTGGAAGCCGGCCCACCCGCGCAAGCGCAACGTCACCACCTCGCTCAAGGCCTATGCGGCTTTTGCCACTTCGGCAGCACGGGGCGCGGTGCGCGATACGCAGGCTATTGATAAGCTCTGGAACTGAAGCGGGCCTAACTGGAATTCCGCTCGCTGAAGGTGCAGTCGACACCCTCCCCCTCGCGGGCTTCGTGCCGTCCCAACGGGCAAATCGCTCCAGTGGAGCGATTTGAGGCAAGAAGGATCAAGGGTGGGGGGCGTTTGGCCCCAATATCCGGGCTCTCGACACCCCCTCCCAGCCTCCCCCGTCGAGGGGGAGGTGCCGCTCCACTCCGCGGCAGGTCGGGGCCACAATCTCCCCGAACCATTCACGACAAACACGTGACAAGCACCTCATCCGGTGCTAAACGCCGCTCAGCCGTCCGGCGGTCTGCCAAGACTGCTGGTCTGGTCAGGTTCGATGGCGGGGATTCCACCCTCCCCATCGAACCGACCCTAATCCCCGAAATTGTTGCTTCTTCAGGCGATGCCCAGCTCGGCGCGCAGCTTCTTGGTGAGTCCGGCGGCCACCAGCGCGTGCGAGCGGCCGATATAGGCCACGAGGTCGCCCTCGCCCAATGGCGAGGACTGCTGCACCGAGACCCATTGCCGCTTGGCGAAATAGGCGGCCTGCGCCACGCCATCGAGCGCGGTAAGGATATCGAAACTGGCTTCGCCGCACTTGAAGACCAGTCGGAGCGGCGCTTGATCAGAGAGCAGGCAGAAGACCTTGCCACCCACCTTGGCGACGCGCGCCTCCCATTGATCGACGAAGGTCACGCCCGGCAGGGCACCCAGCTGAGTGCCGAATCCCGCGCGATCGAACAGGCTCAATTGTGTTCCTCGGGCAGGTCCGGCAGCGGCATGAAATCCACGCCGTCTTCCGCCAGCGCGATGACATCGTCCCGCGTAGCCTCGCCATAGATGCCACGGGCCTCAACTTCCTCGAAGTGGATCTTGCGGGCCTCCTCGGCAAATTTGTCGCCGACATAATCGGCCTCGCTGATCACCTTCTGCCGATAGGCCCGCAGCAGCGCGCGCAGCTGGACCGCGTCCGGTTGTGCCGAGCTGAGCGAGACCTTTTCATTGTCGGTACGCGCCACCGCTGGCGCCATCAGCGCCTTCTCGATTCCCGCATCCCCGCATACTGCACAGGTCACGATGCCACGCGCCTGCTGCTCGTCGAATGCGGCCGCATTCTTGAACCAGGCGTCGTATTGGTGGCCCTTGGAGCAATGGAGCGAATACTGGATCACGGCAACGTCTCATGAGCCGGAGGGCTCTGCTGATTGATCATATAGGACACGGGCTTACGGCTGCAACGTGCCGGGCACTGCAAAGTTTCGTGCATTGGCCAGAGCGGGGATGCGCTCGCGCGCATCGGCGACCAGACTGGCATCAATGTCCGCCACCAATATGCCCGGCTCGTCGTGGTCGAGCTCGGCGATAATGCGCCCCCAGGGGTCGATGACCAGCGAATGACCGTAGGTCGCCCTGCCATTGGCGTGCTGTCCGCCCTGCGCCGCCGCTATGACATAGGACCCGGTCTCGATCGCCCTTGCGCGCAGCAGGACGTGCCAATGCGCCTGCCCCGTCGGCACGGTAAACGCCGCCGGCACTGCGATCAGGTTCGCCCCGGCATTGGCAAGGCTATTGTAGAGCTTGGGAAAGCGCATGTCGTAGCAAATGCTCATGCCCAGCGTGAAATCGCCGAGCGGCGCCGTCACCGCCGCTTCGCCACCGGCATAGGTGGCACTTTCCCGATAGGCGTTGAGCCCGGCAATGGTCGCATCGAACAGGTGGATCTTGTCATAGGTCGCGGCGATTCCGCCGTCCGGCCCGAACAGCACCGAACGATTGGCAAACCGGCCATCCTCCAGCGGCACCGCCAGCGAGCCGATATGGATATGCATGCCATACTGCCGCGCCAGTTCCCCTACCAGCCGCAATTGCGGATGGCCCTCGAACGGCGCCGCCACGCTGGCCAGTTGCTCGCGATTTTCCGGGAAGATCATGGTGACTTCCGGCGTCAGCGCATATTGCGCGCCCGCCGCGGCGGCCTCGGCAAGCATGGGCTCAAGCGCGGCAAGATTGGCATCCGGGTCAAGCCCGGAGCGCATCTGGATGGCGGCGATCTTCATGGGATTATGGCTTTCGCATTAGTCCTGCAGCAGCGGGTCGAGTCCGCCCCGGCGATCCAGCGCCGCCATGTCGTCATAGCCGCCGACATGGGCGTCGTCGATGAAGATCTGCGGCACGGTGCGGCGTCCATGCGCCCGCTGCGTCATCGCCTCGCGTCGCTCGGGATCAAGCACGTTGATCTCGGTATAGTCGGCCCCCTTCTCAGCCAGCAGCGACTTGGCGGCGTGGCAATAGGGGCAGGTCGGCGTGGTGTAGATTTCAATTCTGGCCATCGGCATTTCTCCAAGGGGAGACGGGCGTTTGTTCTTTATATGGGCAAGTCAGCGCCAATGACAACGCGGGCGAAGGTCACGACATCGACAGCCTCTACGCCCGCCTTGAGCAGCGTGCGCGTCACCGCCTTGACCGTGGCCCCTGTCGTATAGACATCGTCCACCAGCACCACGCGTCTGCCCCTGGCGCGCACCAGGATATCGGGATGAACAGCAAAGGCGCCCGCCACATTGCGCTGCCGTCCGTCGCCACTCAGCCCCACCTGCTGCCGGGTCTTGCGAGTGCGCCTCACCAGATCGGTATCCACCTGGAGCCCGGTCGACCGGCCCAGCGCCCTGGCGAGTTCCGCCGACTGGTTATAGCGCCGCTCCCGCTGCCGGGCTGGATGCAGCGGCACCGGCACCAGCAGCGGTTCACCCGCCCAAAGCTCATGCCCGGCGCCCGCCATCAGCCCTGCGCAAAACCGCGCCAGCTCTGGCCGGTCACCATATTTGAGCCGCGAGACCACCGTCCGCGCCACCTCACCATAGATCACCGCGGCCCGCGCCCGGCCGAAGGGCGGCGGATCGGCCAGTGCCTCGGCTGAGAGAGCCTCAGGTCCGAGCGAGACCGCAAAGGGCAGGCCCAGCCGAGGGCAGAGCGGAGCGGTGATCGGCCGCAGCGCAGCAAAGCACTTCGGACAGAGCGTATCGGGTGTCGCCGTCGGCGCATCGCAATTGAGGCAGACCGGGGGATAGGCCAGATCGAGCAACATGCCGCCAAGCCGCCGCACGCCACTACCGAAGCGCCGGTGCCACCCTTGGCTTTTGACAACCCCCTCGGCGCTCTCCATAAGCACGATAGTGCCACGTCCCCAATCGGCCGCAAGTCCCTCATGAGCCAGCCGCAAGCGATTTTCGATACAGCCCTGATCGCGCGCAACCTGGCCCGCCGGCCCGGCAATGGTGATTTCGTCACCGATCTGGTGCTGGCCGATCTCGCCGACCGGCTCGGCACGCTGATCCGCGAATTCCCCAAGGCCCTGATCATCGGCCCCGATGTCGACAAGCTGCCCGCCCTCGGCCAGACGGCCAACGCGAGCTTTCCATTCGAACGGCTGCCGGCCTTTACCGCGGGCGACGAACTGCCCGAGATCGTTGGCAGCGACTATAATCTCATCGTTTCGCTGCTGCATCTGCAGGTCGTCAACGACGTGCCCGGCTATCTGGCGCGGTTGCGCGCCCGCCTCGCCCCCGATGGCCTGCTGATGGTCGCGGCGCTTGGCGGTGAGACGCTGACTGAATTGCGCGAGGCTTTTCTTGCTGCCGATTCAATGGTTTATGGCGGCGCTTCGGCCCGCGTCGCTCCCATGATCCAGGTCCGCGATGCTGGGGCGCTGCTGCAGCGTGTGGGTCTGGCCCTGCCCGTGGCGGATGTGGAAACCCATGTCGTGCGCTATGCGTCGCCCTTTGCCCTGATGGCCGAGCTCAAGGCCCTGGGTGCCGCCAACCCCCTGGTGGATCGGCCCAAACGGCTGGCCACGCCAGCGCTGCTGACGGCCGCCGCCAATGCCTATGTGGCACGGGACGGCGATCCCGACGGCCGCATTCGCGCGACGCTGGAAGTCATCTGGCTGTCCGGCTGGGCGCCGCATGAGAGCCAGCAGCAGCCGCTGCGCCCGGGCAGCGCGACAACGCGCCTGGGCGACGTGCTGGGCAAGGCATAGCCTCCATCCGCCATAGCCGCAACATGGACTTCTGCGCGCCCTTGACCGTGACCACGCCAATGGCACACTGCCAGCACGGGAGCCCAGGGAGATGATAATGGCCGAATGCAAGGTGATCCGGGGCGGCGCCGCGTTTCATGGCAAGCAGGGCATGGACTATTTCGCCGGCATCTCGGCCGAAAGCGCTGGTTCGGCCGGCATCTGCATGCACATGCTGGTTCTACCGCCGGGCGGCAAGGCCAGGCCGCACTACCACGAGAGCCATGAAACGGCGATCTTCCAGCTCCAAGGATCGACCTCATTTTATCATGGGCCAAACCTCGAATTTCTCGATTCCGTCGCCCAGGGCGACTACGTCTACATCCCGGCGGGCGTGCCGCACCAGCCGTTCAACCCCACCGACCAGATCGCCCGCGCACTCATTGCCCGCACCGACCCCAACGAGCAGGAAAGCGTCGTCCTGCTGCCCGACAGCGCCAGCCGGCTTTAGCCCAGAAAAAAGGGCCGGTGTTTCCACCAGCCCTTCGCATTACTTTTGAAACTGTTCGCTTTACGCGGCAGCTTCCTCGTCGCTTTCGGCAGCGTCGCTTTTGACGCGCTTGGGGGACTTGGCCAGGTTCTTTTCGATGAGTTGAACCGCTTCGGTCAGCGTCAGCTTGTTGACGGCACCGATTTCGCGGCTCATGCGGTCCATCGCCTGCTCGAACAGCTGGCGTTCCGAATAGGACTGCTCGGGCTGCTCTTCGGAGCGATAGAGGTCGCGCACGACTTCGGAGATGGCGATCAGATCGCCCGAATTGATCTTGGCTTCATATTCCTGGGCGCGGCGCGACCACATGGTGCGCTTGACACGGGCACGGCCGGTCACGGTGGTCAGTGCCTGGGTGACCATGTCCTCCTCGGCCAGCTTGCGCATGCCGACGGATTTGATCTTGGCGACGGGCACGCGTAGGGTCAGCTTGTCCTGTTCGAAACTCAGCACGAACAGCTCAAGGGTCAGGCCGGCGACTTCTTGTTCCTCGATCGAGACGATCACACCGACGCCATGCGCCGGATAGACAACATACTCGCCAGTCTTGAACCCAAGCCGCTGCTGTGACTTCTTGGCTACCATAGTCATGGAACTCCTTGTTGACGCCCCAAAGTGGACAATTCCTTGCGGGAAGGTCCGTCCACTCCTACTCTTTTTACCAGCGCCCCGATGAAACGCTGCGCAGCAAAAATCCCATAGCCATCCAGGTCCGCTTTCCCCGGAGGTCCATACATCTGGCGATGTTGTCAAAAAAATCGTGCCTTAAGGCACGGGCTGGTGACGGGCTCAACTGCATATGGCAAGACCATAGCACAAAATTTCAGCAAAATCAAAAACTACGAATCAGGTCGCAATTTCGCGTCGCGCGCCGACGCACGCAATTGGGCCATGATGTGGCTGCGAGCCAATTTTCGGCTTGTCCACCGGATGTGCACAGGCCCGGCGGCTCTGTACTCAGTCGCCTTCGCCGGGCGCTTCGGAGAAATACTTCTCCAGCTTGCCCTCTTCGCCGTCCTTGTCCTTGGCCTCGGGCAGCGGATCGCGCCGTTCGGTCAGGTTCGGCCAGAGCGAGGCAAACTTGGTATTGAGGACCAGCCAGTCGTCCAGCCCGCTCTCGGTGTCCGGCTTGATGGCTTCGGCAGGGCATTCCGGCTCGCACACACCGCAATCGATGCACTCGTCCGGATGGATCACGAGCATGTTCTCGCCTTCGTAGAAACAGTCCACCGGACACACTTCCACGCAATCGGTGTACTTACAGGCGATGCAATTATCGGTGACGATATAGGTCATATCGGGCGACAGTCCGGCAGGGTCTCAACGCGTCCGGTGCTAAACCGTTTTCGCCTGCCCCGCAAGGCTGCGGCTGGCAAGCAATTGCCGCAGTCAGCCGCCATACGGGCATAATTTACCAACCGCTACGCTGCAGGCGAATGGCGGAACACCACATCCTCCAGATCCTAGCGCGGTGCATGCTTATCGACCACCGCACCGAGTCGCTCGGCCAGGGCGATGGAGCGGACATTGTTCGGATCGACATAACTCACCAGCGTTGGCAGGCCACGCTCGCCAAAGGCCCAATCGCGCAGGGCGCCCGCGGCCTCGCCCGCATAGCCCTGCCCTTCATGCCCTCCAAACAGCAGCCAGCCCAATTCCTTTTCCGGAAACAGCGGCCCATGATTGATGCCGACCTGTCCGACGCATTCGCCCGTCAGGCGCAGATCGACCATCAGCGCGCCATGATCGAACAGCTGCCAGCAGGCAACGTCGTGGCAGAACAGCCCCCAGGCCGCGAAAGAACTGTATGGCCCGCCCATATATTTCGCTCGTTCCGAGGTGAGCAGTTCTTCCATGGCAGGGAAGTCGGCAAAAACCGGCGGACGCAGGATCAGGCGGGGGGTGGTGAGAGTGGGGATAGAGGTCATGGGCGTCCTTCACCTCTCCCCTGGGGGAGAGGTGAGAAAGGCCCTACTCATCCTCCCCACCCCTTAGCTTGTCCGTCTCCCGCCTCTGCTTCTTGGTCGGGCGGCCGGCGCCGTCGCCACGCGGCGCGATCGCTGCTTCAAAGGGAGATTGCTCGGCTTTCGGCAGGACAGGCGGCGACAGGTCCTCGTAGAGTCCTTGCGCCTCGCTGGCCGGACCGCGCCGTGTGCCGGGATCGACAATGCGCCAGACAACGATGCGGCCATGCAAAGCCATGGTCAGCACATCGCCCGCGCCCACCTTGAGGTCGCTGCGATCCGTCCGTTCCGAATTGACGCGGATGGCGCCGGTCTCGATGACCTTCTGCGCCAGCGTGCGCGATTTGAGGGCGCGCGAGAAAAACAGGAACCTGTCGAGCCGCTCCTTGCGGACCGGTTCGCTTGTCCCTGCCAATCTTTACTCGGCCTTGCGGTCGCGCAGCGCCGCAAGCTTGGCAAAGGGGCTGTCCGGATCGAACGCCTTCTCTTTTCTCTCTTCGCGTGGCCGCTCGAACTTGGCCTTGTCGCCCTGCTGGTCGGCCGGGCGGCGATTGTCATTGCGACCCTTGCCCTCGAATTTCGGCTTCGGATTGAGGTGCTGGGCCTTGGAGAGATCCTGCACCTCGCCCTCGGGGCGGCGCGGGGCCGTGGGGCGCTGATTACGCTCGGGACGCTTGGCCTGCGCCTCGCCTTCCGGCCGGCGACGATGCTCGTGCCGCTTGGCATCGACACGCTTGCCGGCCGGCGACCACACTTCGTCAAATTCCGGTTCGGCCGATGCGGCCGGCACCGACTCGGCCGTTTCGGGCGTCGACTCGACAACCGTCGTGGCCGGAATATCGGCTTCGACCGACGGCGCGACATCAGCCGTCACCGCTTCGACCGGCGCTTCATCGACGGCATCGACACTGGCCGGGTTCTCGGCCAGCACTTCTTCCAGCGCCGGCGCCTCGGCCGTTGCCTCTGCCGCCACGGCTGGTGCCGCGACCTTGGGCGTACGCTTGACGCGATAGCCAAGCGAATTGAGGATCGAGGCAAAGTCTTCGCCCGAGCAACCCAGCAGCGAGGTCATTTCCACGGTAACGCGGAAGCCATTGCCCTCGGCAGCGCCGGGAGGCAGTTCGCCCTGGTGGCGGGTCGGATCGAGCGCGATCAGCGGCCGGATGATGTCGGCCAGGCGTTCGAGGATATCAACGCGCACCGCGCGCTTGCCGGCCACCTTGAAGCCGGCGATCTCATAGAGCCGCGTATCGACTTCAGGATCAACCACAAAGCTGGTGCGGCCACTCAGCACGATATGGGGAATATCGGTGACGCCGGCCTGGCGCACCCCGCCATGCTTGAGGGCAAACAGAATCAGCGCCAGCTCGCGCGGCGCCGGCTTGAGCGAGAGCGGCAGATAGATGTGGTAGGCGCCGAACTTGATGCCCAGCTTGCGCATCTTGCCGCGCACGTCCTGGTCAAGATTCTTGACCTCATCGGCCACCTGGCTGCGCGGGATCAGCCCCAGATGCTCGAACAGCTGGAATGCAATGCCGCGCGCCGCGCCTTCGAGATCGGCCGGTGCTTCCAGCGACATGACGCTTTCCAGCACCGTATTGATGTGGTGACGCAGCCAGAGGCTCAGCCGCTCCTGCACGCGTTCGAGATCGATGCCGGTGAGGGTCTCGTCGGCCAGCATGAGGATGCGCGGCCGATAGAGCGCATCGCCCTCGATCAGCTCGGCGACGATATCGCCCTTCCAGCGCATGCGCCCGTCGGTCGCCAGCACGAATTCCTCGTTCGGCGCGCCGGCAAGCCGGTCGGCACGATTGTGGATTTCCGGCGCCACCACCTGGTCGGCTGCAGCGCGCAACCCTTTGATGTCGGCGTCGCCATCATTGCGCGCCAGGGCGAAGCGGAAGCCTTCAAGCGTGCCGATGAGATGGCCTTCCAGCCGCACTTCGCCACGCTCATTGATCTCGGGAGATGCCATACGTTTGTCTTTCAGGTGACGAAGCAGCACGCTCGTGCGCCGGTCGACGAACCGCTGGGTAAGCCGCTCATGCAGCGCATCACTCAGCCGGTCTTCAATGTCTCGGGTCTTTTCGCGCCAATGTGAAGGGTCTGCAAGCCAGTTTTTGCGGTTGGCGACAAAGGTCCAGGTGCGGACCTGCCTGATCCGGTTGCTCAAAGTATCGATATCGCCGCTCGCATTGTCGCAAAAGCGCACCTGCTCGGCAATCCAGTCCTCGTTGACCTTACCGCGTTTGACTAAGTCCGAGTAAATTCGCGTGACGATTTCGCCGTGATTGGCCGGTGAAATGCCCTGATAATCGGGAATCTGGCAGCATTCCCACAGCAACCGCGCGCCGTCCAGCCCGCGGGCCAACTGCCCGGCTTCGTTGCGGGAAACGAATTCCAGCGCATGCTGATCCTTGGCGACGGGCACCCGGGTCAGGCTGCGGTGCTCGGGTGTCATCTCGAGGCTGTCGCGCAAGGCGTTGATCGATGAAAAATCCAGCTGATTGTTGCGCCATTGCAGCACTTTAATGGGGTCGAAGTCGTGCGTTTCGAGCGCCACGACCATTTCCTCGTCGAATCCCTCGGTGCCACCGGTGACCCCGAACGTGCCGTTTCGCGCATGCCGACCGGCCCGTCCGGCGATCTGGCCGAGCTCGGCCGGGGTCAGCGGGCGGCTGGTATGGCCATCGAACTTGCTGTCATCGGCAAAGGCCACGTGATGGATATCGAGATTGAGTCCCATGCCAATGGCATCGGTGGCGACGAGAAAATCCACGTCGCCATTCTGGTAGAGCTCGACCTGCGCGTTGCGGGTGCGGGGCGAGAGTGCTCCCATTACCACCGCCGCGCCGCCGCGCTCGCGCCGGATCAGTTCTGCAATGGCATAGACCAGCCGCGCCGAGAAGGCGACGATGGCCGAGCGGGTCGGCTGGCGCGAAATCTTCTTGGAGCCGGCATAGGTGAGCTGGGAGAAGCGCGGCCGGTCCACGATCTCGCAATGCGGCAACAGCCGCTTGATCACCGGCGCCATGGTGGCCGAGCCCAGCAGCAGGGTTTCGCTGCTGCCGCGCGCATTGAGAATGCGGTCGGTAAAGACATGGCCGCGGTCAAAATCGGTGGCCACCTGGATTTCGTCGATGGCGACGCAGTCGACGCGAATATCGGTGGGCATGGCCTCGACGGTGCAGACCCAGTAGCGCGGCCGCACCGGCACGATGCGCTCCTCGCCCGTCACCAGCGCCACCGCCCCTTCGCCCACCCGCTCGACGCAGCGCTGATAGACCTCGCGCGCCAGCAAGCGCAGCGGCAGGCCGATCATCCCCGAGGGATGGGCCAGCATGCGCTCGATGGCAAAGTAGGTCTTGCCGGTATTGGTCGGGCCAAGAATCGCCTTGACCGATTGAGGAGGCGCGAAGGTCATTGCGGGCAATGTAGGGGCTCGGATCGACGGATGCGAGGCCTGCCAGACATTGTCCCGGGAAAGGACAGCAATGCGACCCTTTTGTCATGATGGTTAACCATGCGAACAGGACGGGAACGAAACAGCACCGAATCGGCGCGACTCACTGAATCTGGCTTCGTTCACGGCTAGGGCTGGTGGCTACGGGTCGGCAGGGACACAAGCGCCGCACCCGGACCACCAGGACGCAGGCAAAACCGCCAAATCCGTTCAGCTTGCTTGCCAAGGGGTTAATTTGGCGCCGAATCGAGCATTGGTGGCTGAAAGGTAAATTCCTGCGGCTGAAAGATTCTTCGTCGTTCATCAATGCCAGGGCGGCATTGCTGGCCCGCGGGGCATCAGATTGAGGAAGTCGGCTGTTGACCGTGCCGAACTGGAACAGAGGCTGCTGACAGGTTCCGACAGGGCAAGTGTCCAGAACCGCCACCTCCCTGACTGCAATCGGATCCACCCATGTCCCAGTTTGACCTCGCCGCCCTGCCCGCTCCCTTGGGCGACTATTTCACCGCCGGCGACCGCCGCGCCATCATCGGCGCCTTCGCTCCCGACGCCCGCGTTCGCGACGAGGGCGAGAACCATGTCGGCACGGTGGCCATCGCCAATTGGCTAGACCGCGTCGAAACCCGCTACCAGCCGCGCTACGCTATCCAGGATGCCCAAACCTCTGGCGACCAGACCGTGGTCACCTTTGTCGTCTCGGGCACCTTCCCCGGCAGCCCGGCCACATTGCGCCAGCAATTCGTCATCGCCGGGGGCAAGATCACCAGCCTCGCCACGCTCTAGACTGTCCCATTCCGGCACGGCGCAGACGCCGTGGTCCCGCTCCCGTTCACATCTGGTCCAAAGCCGGAACGAACAGGGAGCGAATCGAGCGGAGCGTGCAAATGCGCCTTTGTTCACCGCAAGCAGTGGTGGTCGCCGGCCACCTGGACACAAGTCGTCGACGCGACGCCACCGGATCGTCCGGCATGCGCGAAAACCGCTTCATCTCCATTGCCAAAGGATGAAGATCGGCCGTTTTGGCCCGACTGTGAACGCCCCATTGCCGCAGATTTTCTCTGCGGACCCAGCGTGTTAACGGACGCGCATCCGCCATGCGGGCACTCTATCGGCCAAAATTGAGGAAAAACCCGTTGACCGTCCCATCGCGGGACGCGCGACCTACTGGGTCAGCTTGGTCAGTACCATGGACAGATCGCCCATATTGGTGCCCAGCAGCACGCGATAGGGGATGAAGTAGCCGGTCTCCAGCAGCGGCGCATACCAGATGATGATGCGGTTGCTTTCGGCCAGGTAAGTGGTGATGTCCGAACTGGTGAAATGCCCCGAGATCGGGTCATAATTGACGGTGCACAGCACGACCGGCCCCTGATAGCCGGTGCGCGGCGAGGTCGCCTCGTCGTCGCCGGCATAGCTCATGGCAATGTCGAAGCGCTCGACGCCGGTAAAGATGCGCGCCTGCCGCTGGCACAGGCTCTTGTCGAGCCCGTTGCCCTTGAGCACGAAGGTGGAGAGAAAATCGCTGACCCCGGTCAGGTGCCGGCGCTCCAGCGGCACCCGGTCGTAATTGTCGATGATCGGCGGCTCTACCTGGAATGCCGAGACATCGCGCCCGGCAAAGGAGACATCGACATTGAAGCTCTCCCCATTGGCGCGGGTTTCGAGGTCGAACTTGTCCGCCATCAGGTTCTGCCCCGACGACCGCCCCGCCGAGGTCGCCCTGGCCGTGCCGCTCGCCACCAGGGTGCCCAGGCCCGCGACATTGGCCGACAGATCGAGGCTATAGCGGCTGCCATCATCCTCGAGATCCACCGTCATGGCGGCAATATTGATCCCGCCCAGCGTCAGCACATAGCTGGCCGATGCATTGACCTCGGCCGCATTGACGCTAGTGCTGAGGATCACGGCCAGCGTGGCCAGGCAGGCATGTCGGAGCTGGATCAAGGGACTGAGGTCTCTGCGGTGAATGGCGCGAATCAATAATTGTCTCAAAACTGCCTCCCGCTTGTGGCCCATGCAAGGCGCTCGCAGGCGTTTGAGGCCGCTTTGCCTTGACGGCGGCGCCCGTTTTCTCTAAAGACCCGCCAGATTTCATAACAATCGAGGCCCGTCGCGGACTTCTCCGCCACGCAGGACCTTTACACAAATAGGATATCTTCCAAATGGCACGTCGCTGTGAATTGACTGGCAAGGGTGTGATGGTTGGCAACAACGTCTCCCACGCCCTCAACCGTACCCGTCGCCGGTTCCTGCCGAACCTGGTGAACGTGACCCTGCTGTCCGAGGCGCTGAACCGCCCGATCAAGCTGCGCATCTCGGCTGCGGCCCTGCGCACCGTCGAGCACCGCGGCGGCCTCGACGCCTTCCTGCTCAAGCAGAGCGACGACACGCTGTCGACGCTCGCCCAGGGCATCAAGAAGGAAGTCCGCGCCGCCCTCGCTGCCTGAGCGAACGGCCGGCACATCGAATTTTTGCCGCGTGGGGACAAGTCTCCGCGCGGTTTTGTTTTTGCGTCATGGTGGCGCAATCCCGCCCCGGTCTTTTGCCGGTAGGCGGTCACATAGAGGTGCATTCTGATGCTTGCTCGTTTCCTGGCGGCCGTGGCCGCCATGGTCGTGGTCGTCGCCGCGTCCAACGTTCTCGTTCTCTATCCCCTGCAGGTCCAGCTCGGTTCGGTCAATCTCGCCGACCTGTTGACCTGGGGCGCCTTCACCTTCCCCTTCGCCTTCCTCATCACGGACCTGACCAATCGCTATGACGGGCCGCGCAAGGCGCGCCTCGTCGTGCTGGTGGGCTTTGTCGTCGGCCTGCTTGTCTCGCTCTACCTGAGCTACAATGCCTTGCCCTGGAATACGGGGGGCGCCGCAGCCACGACGCAGCGCATCGCGCTGGCCTCGGCCACCGCCTTTCTCGTGGGGCAGTTGCTCGATATCGCCATCTTTTCGCGCCTGCGCGCCGCCCGCGCCTGGTTCCTGCCGCCGCTGGCCGGTTCGCTGTTCGGTTCGATGATCGATACGGCGATCTTCTTCTCGATCGCCTTCGCCCCGGCTCTGGCCGGCGTGGATGCGCTGTTCGGCCTGGCCGACGGCTCGCTCGGCTTCCCCGCCCCATGGCTCGGCGTTGGTCCGGACGTGCCGCTCTGGTTCTCGCTGGCCTCGGGCGACTTCCTGGTGAAGTTCCTCGCCGCCTTGCTCCTGCTGGCGCCCTACCGGGCCCTGATGGGCAAGCTAAAGCCGCTGCCGCCGCTTGCCGCACAGGCGGCCTAGGCTCTTTCCCTTCTCCCCTCGTGGGAGAGGGACGGCGGGTGAGGGGTTCTGCGCCATCCCATGCTTCTATGCTGATGGATGGCGCAGGACCCCTCATCCGCCCTTCGGGCACCTTCTCCCTCAGAGGGAGAAGGGCGATGGCCCCGACTTCGGGACCTATTCCACCAGGGCGAATTCCAGCAGCAGGCTGCGCTGCCAGTCGTTGAAGTTATTGTCCGAGCCGATGAGGATGCGCAGCTCGCCGTCGGGCGCGGTGTGCACGGTCAGCGATTCCATATTGTCGATCGAGCCGCCGCTGGCCGACAGTAGCAATTCGCCTGCCATCAGATTGTCCGGCCGCACTTCGGCGGCCGGCACGCGGCGCAGCTCCATTACAAAACTCAGCATCGAGACGCCCCGCTCCAGCACCAGCAGGTCCCCATTGGGCAGGAAGGCGCATTCGGTGGGGTTCACCACCGGGCTGTTCTGATAGGCGATCGGCCCCTTGTCGTTCTGCCCCAACAGCCAACCGCGGTGATGGCCGTCTTCGTCGAGATAGTCCTCGGTCAATAGCAGGGTCGAGCCGGCAATGGGGGAGGCCGGCGGCGCGATGCACACGGCTTCGAGGGTTTCATTGGTCCGGCGATCGGTGAGCCAGTCCGGGATTGCGACCTCGCGCGCCGGGCCGCCCGGAACCCCGTTGGTGAGCGCAAAATCGGCCACCCGCGTCAGATGCTCGAAGCTCACCCGCACCGCCACCGGCGCCCCATCGCGCAGCACCGTATCGACGCTTTCGGCATCGCGCGCATATTGGCGCGGCAACACCTCTCCCCTGGAGTTGAGCATCGGTTCGATGGCCACCCCGATAAAGCCGAACAGCCTGTCGGCATTGTCATAGGCCAGCTGTCCGGTAACGAAATTGCCGCGGTCGGTGACGAAGACCACCTGCTGGTCGGGCCCGGTGACGGTGAGCCCGGACAGGCCGCCAAAGGTGTCGTCCGGACTGGTCAGCGCTATGCCGCCTCGAAAGACCAGTCCGTCCACCACCTGGCCGACCGCGCTGTCCTTGAACTGGGTAACCTGCGTTGCCGTCACCGTCGCCTCGACCGCCGCGGCGGGCATTGTCCCCACCAGCAGCGCCGCAGCGATGGCGCCGAGCCGGGTCATCCGCGTCCGCGCCGGCGCGACTGGGCCGGCATTTCCTCGTCGAACAGCGCCGCCAGTTCGTCGGTCAGCGCCCCCGCCAGTTCCTCGGCATCAAGCAGGGTCACGGCGCGACGATAATAGCGGGTCACGTCGTGCCCGATGCCGACGGCGACCAGCTGGATCGGCGAGCGGGTCTCGATGTCTTCGATCACCTGGCGCAGATGGGCCTCAAGATAATTGCCGGCATTGACCGACTGCGTGCTGTCATCAACCGGCGCACCGTCGGAAATCACCATCAGGATGCGGCGGGCCTCGTGGCGGGCCATCAGGCGCTTGCGCGCCCATTCCAGCGCTTCGCCATCGATATTTTCCTTGAGCAGCCCCTCGCGCATCATCAGCCCGAGATTGCGCCGCGCATGGCGCCACGGCTCGTCGGCGGACTTGTAGATGATGTGGCGCACGTCGTTGACGCGGCCCGGATTGGCGGGACGCCCGGCCTCAAGCCAGGCCTCGCGCGACTTGCCGCCCTTCCAGGCGCGGGTGGTGAAGCCCAGGATCTCGACCTTGACCCCGCACCGCTCCAGCGTGCGGGCGAGAATATCGCCGCAGATCGCCGCGATGGTGATCGGCCTACCGCGCATCGAGCCGGAATTGTCGATCAGCAGCGTCACGATGGTATCGCGGAAATCGGTGTCGTTCTCGACCTTGAAGGACAAGGCCTGCATCGGATCGGTCACCACGCGGGTGAGCCGCGCCGTATCGAGCAGGCCTTCCTCGAGATCGAACTGCCAGCTGCGATTCTGCTTGGCCATCAGCCGACGCTGCAGCTTGTTGGCCAGCCGCGCCACGGCGCCGGCCAGGTTTTCAAGCTGCTTGTCGAGGAGGCTCCGCAACTGATCGAGCTCATCGGGCGGGCACAGATCCGCCGCCTTGACGATCTCGTCGAATTTCTGGGTAAACACCTTGTAGTTGAACTGGTTGGAGAGCTGCGTGCCGCCGTCCTTGGCGGGCGGCGGCATGGGCGCGTCTTCGCCGGCCTCGGCGGCGGCGTCCTCGTCGCTATCGGCCATGTCCGATTCCATGCCGTCGACATCGCCGGTCTCTTCGCTGTCGCCGGCCTGCTCGTCCTGCTCGCTATCCTGGCTGTCGTTCTCGCCTTCGCCCTGTTCGGGCGACTTGTCTGAGCTGTCGCCGCTCTCGGGCTCCTGGTCGTCGCCCTCCTCCTCGTCGGAGGAATCGGAATCCATCTCGCTTTCGGGTACGAGATTGAGGTCACGCAGCAGCGCCTTGGCCGCCTTGGAAAACTCGTCCTGGTTTTCGTAGCGTGTCAGCAGCTCATCGAGGGACTTGCCGCCCTTGTCCTCGATCTCCTTGCGCCACAGATCGACCAGCGCATGGCCCGAAGGCGGCACCGGTACGCCGGCCAGCTTCTCGCGCAGCAAGAGCCCCAGGGCTTCGGCAATGGGGGCATCGCCCTTGCTGTCGACTTCGGCGAAATTGGCGCGGAATAGCCGGTCTTCCAGCATTTCGCCGATATTGCCGACCATGCCGGGCATGCGCACGCAGCCCAAAGCCTCGACGCGGGCCTGCTCCAGCGCATCGAAGGCCGCCCTTGCCGTGGGGTCGATAGGCGAGCGCTTGCGGTGGGTATCGGGATCGTGGCTGGCCAGCCGCATTGCCATGGCGTCGCCCTGCCCGCGGGCAATGGCGATGTCGCGCCGGGTCGGCAGGCGCGGCAGGTTGGCCAGCCGCGCCTTGTCCGAAGTCAGCAGCGGCCGGTCGGAGGTGAAGGTGACTTCCAGGTCTGCCTTGGCGCCGATCGCGCGCACCGTCGCACCCATGGCGGATTTGAACACCTGGGTCTGGTCGGGCTTGTTGGCTTTGCTGCGCGGCGGTTGTGCCATGGTCTATCGGTTCACTCTGTGACCGGGAAGGAAGGCCCCCTCACCCGGCCCGTTGGGCCGACCTCTCCCCCGAAGGGAGAGGTGAAGTTGTGGCGCGCTCGGTGCCTCTTACCTCTCCCCCTGGGGGAGAGGTCGCCGCGAAGCGGCGGGTGAGGGGGCCTTACGTCAGGCCGTGACGGCCAGATTCGCCGAGCTCTCCGGCAGGTCCTCGCCAAACACGCGCTGGTAGAACTCTGCAACCACGGGGCGTTCGAGTTCGTCGCATTTATTGAGGAAGGTCAGCCGGAAGGCAAAGCCGATGTCGCCGCCGAAGATGGAGGCATTCTCGGCCCAGGTGATCACGGTGCGCGGGCTCATCACGGTCGAGAGGTCGCCATTGATGAAGGCCGAGCGGGTCAGGTCCGCCAGGCGCACCATGTTGCCGATGAGCTTCTTGCCCTTCTCCGTCTCGCCATAGGCTTTGTTCTTGGCCAGAACGATGCCCACTTCCTTGTCATGCGGCAGGTAATTGAGCGTCGTGACGAGGCTCCAGCGGTCCATCTGGCCCTGGTTGATCTGCTGGGTGCCGTGATAGAGGCCCGACGTATCGCCCAGACCAATGGTATTGGTGGTCGAGAACAGCCGGAAGGCCGGGTGGGGCACGATGACGCGATTCTGGTCGAGCAGGGTCAGGCGACCTTCTACTTCCAGCACGCGCTGGATCACGAACATCACGTCGGGACGACCGGCATCATATTCGTCGAACACCAGCGCAACATTGTTCTGCACCGCCCAGGGCAGGATGCCGTCGCGGAATTCGGTGATCTGCTTGCCATCCTTGAGCACGATCGCGTCCTTGCCGACGAGATCGATACGGCTCACATGGCTGTCCAGATTGACGCGCACCAGCGGCCAGTTGAGCCTGGCGGCCACCTGCTCAATATGCGTGGATTTGCCCGTGCCGTGATAGCCCTGCACCATGACGCGGCGATTGAACTGAAAGCCCGCCAGGATCGCCAGAGTGGTGTTGCGATCAAACAGGTAGTTCGGGTCGATCGGCGGCACGTGGCTGCTGGCTTCCCTGTAACCCATCACCTTCATGTCCGTGTCGATGCCGAACAGCTCCCGGGCCGAAAATTCGGTGTCGGGCAGATTGGAATACTCAGTCATGGCAAAGCTCTTGGCGGGAAAGGATCAAGGCGGGGAGGGCAGAAAAGTCGCGGGCTCTATAGCAGCATTGTGACGGTGGCGGTAGCCACCCCAACCTCAAGGCTACTTTGCAACGAACCCGGTTTTCTTGAGATGGGAATAGGCGGCGATGATGGTGCGCAGGCGCTCCTCGGAGGCCTTGTCGCCGCCATTGGCGTCCGGATGGTGGATTTTGACCAGCGTCTTGTAAGCGCGCTTGATCTCGTCCGACTTGGCCGGCCCGATAATGCCCAGCGTCTCCAGCGCCCGCCGGTCCTGCTCATGCAGCGGCTTGACGCGCTCGGTGGCCGGCTTCTGCGACTGCCGATGACGATATTTGGCAAACACGCCGAACGGGTCGCCAAACCGGTCACCCGGACGCAGACCAGCTGTCTGGGCCGAACGCGAAGTGCGCGTGCCCGGATTGCCGGTGGCAAAGCTGGAGCGACTCTCCGCCTTGGGCGGCGTATGCAGCGCCTCTTCCAGCTCGTCCTTTTCCATACCGGCGAAGAAATTGAACGCCGTATTGTAGTGCCGGACATGCTCGAGGCAGAAGTGGTGATACTGCCCCTCGTTGCGGGCACCCTTGGGCGCGCGGTACTCACCCGCCAGCTCGCAGCCTTCCCAGTCACAGACGTGCTCGATCGGCGCCGGTTTTTCTTCCCGGCGCGGCTTGATGCGAATGGTGTCGAAGAGCTTGGATTGCAGTTTCATTGCGCCTAGTTAAATGCCTGAACCATATAGAGGCCCGACGTCATGAGTGCCAGTGACACTATTACCGCCAAGCTCACCGAGAAGTTTGCCCCCGCTTTCCTCGATGTGATCGACGAATCGATGCAGCACCATGGCCACGCCGGGTGGCGCGAGGGTGGTGAAACCCATTTTCGTGTCAGAATCGCGACCCGTCATTTTGACGGGATGAGCCGCGTCGCGCAACATCGTGCCGTCATGGACGCTCTGGACGCCGAACTCAAGGGCCGTGTCCACGCCCTCGCCATCGAAGTGCTGCCCGCCGAAGGGCCGTTTGAACTGCCCAACCGGGTTTAGCCATGTCTCTAAAAGTCATCCGCCGCCTGCTGCCCGAGTGGGGCACGACCTATGGACCGCCGGGCGACGGGCCGTTTCCCGCGATTATGATTCTGCACGGCTCGGAAGGCGGCTGGGCCGGCTGGAGCCACCGCATGGCGGTAATTCTCGCGGCGCATGGCTATCTCGCCTATCCCCATACCTATTCACGCGACGGCAATGGTTGGAATGCCGGCTCGATCAAAGATGTGCCGCTCGACCGCACGGTTCAAGCCCTTGAAGCATTGCGGGCTTTCCCCTTTGCGGCCCACAGACTGGGGCTTTACGGGGTCTCCCGTGGGGCGGAGCATGCCCTGCTGGTCTCGACGCTGATGGCGGCCGATGGATTGAAGGGCGCTGACGCGATAGCGGTTCTTGCCCCGCCCGATGTCGTCTGCGGCGCTTTTGACGCTGCCTATTGGCGCGATAGTGGCGACCCCGGCTGGCGAGCCTGGGACCCGGCCCAGCGCGCTTGGACCTGGAAGGGCTCGTCGGAGAATCTCCTGCCCTCGACGCCCCTTGCGGTCGAACAGATCATCGCCCCGATCTTCATGGCCCACGGCACGGCCGACACGATTTGGTCGGTCGAAATGACCCGCCGCCTCGAACAGCGTCTCATTGCTGCCGGGCGCAGCCCCGAAGTTCACTATTTCGAGGGCAAGGATCACAACCTCGACAGCGCCAGCGAAAACGACATGCATGAAAAGCTGCTGGGGTTTTTTGAGCGGACTTTGGGGTAGCTCTTCCCTTCTCCCCTCGCGGGAGAAGGGAAGCGGATTCAGCCCCGCATCTCATCCAGGAATGCCGCAACCGCCTTCGGATCGACATTCTTCTCGATGAACGCCTTGCCGATGCCGCGGGTCAGGATGAAGGTCAACGCGCCGCGCGAGACTTTCTTGTCCTGGGCGATGGCCGCCATCAGCGTCTCGGTAGTGCCCAGCGCGCCGGGGATATCGGCCAAAATGGTGGGCAGGCCCGCTTTCTGCAAGTGCGCGGCGATGCGGCCGGTGTCCTGGCTTGGCGCCAGACCCAGCCGCGCCGAAAAGCCATGCGCCAGCACCATGCCCACCGCGACCCCTTCGCCATGCAGCAGCCGGTCGGAGTAGCCGGTATCCTTTTCCAGCGCATGCCCGAAAGTGTGGCCCAGATTGAGCAGCGCCCGCACGCCCAGCTCTTTTTCGTCCTCGATCACCACCCGCGCCTTGTGCGCGCAGCAGCGGGCAATGGCCTCGCCCCGTGCCGGCCCGCCGGCGAAAATTTCGGCCTGGTGCTCTTCGAGCCAGAAGAAGAATTCTTCATCGTCGATCAGGCCGTATTTGACCACTTCGGCATAGCCGGCCGCAAACTGGCGGGGGCTGAGCGTATCGAGGGTCGACAGGTCGGCCAGCACCAGTTTGGGCTGGTGGAAGGCGCCGATCAAATTCTTGCCATGCGGCGAATTGATGCCGGTCTTGCCCCCGACCGAAGAATCCACCTGCGCCAAAAGCGATGTCGGCATCTGCACAAAATCCATGCCCCGCCGGGCAATCGAGGCGGCGAAACCGGCGAGATCGCCGATCACCCCGCCGCCCAGCGCGATAACCAGATCGCCCCGCTCCAGCCGCGCCGCCAGAATGCCCTCGACCGCCTGGCCGAGCAAATTCCAGGACTTGGTGCTCTCGCCCGCCGGCAGTACGATCTCGGTATGGCCGAGCCCCGCTGCATCGAGCGAAGCCAGCAGGCGCGGCAATTGCGCCCGCGCGACCGTCTCGTCGGTGATGATGCCATAGCGACGCCCCGGAAAGCGCTCGGCCAGGATAGAGCCGGCATCATCGAGCAGGCTATCGCCGATCAGGATGTCATAGGCGCGTTCGCCCAAGGCGACGTGAACTGTGTGGGCAATGTCGGCCATGGTTAGTCCTGGCGTTGGAGATAGGCGAGCACGGCATCGATCACGTCGCCCGCGACCACGTCCTGCGGCACGTCGCGTGAAATGACCGTGACATCGGCCTCGGCATAGATGGGATAGCGATCCTCGATCAGCTTTTCGAGGGTCGCGCGCGGATTGCTGGTCTTGAGCAGAGGCCGGTTGGAGCGGCGCGATACCCGCTCGAACAGGATATCCACCTCGGCCTTGAGCCAGACGGTAATCGCCTCGGCTTTCACCAATGCCCGCGTCTCGCCATTGACGAAAGCCCCGCCGCCGGTCGCCAGCACGACGTCCCTGTCCTTGAGCACGCGGGCGATGACCCTGGTCTCTCCGGCGCGGAACTCGGGTTCGCCGCGCTGCTCGAAGATTTCGGGAATGCTCATCTGCGCCGCCTTCTCGATTTCCTCGTCGCTGTCGAGAAAATGGCGCCCCAGGCGATTGGCCAGCCGGCGGCCGACCGTAGTCTTGCCCGCCCCCATCATGCCGATCAGCACCAGCGGCTTACCGGCGAGCCGCTCGGCAAGCTGTTCGGCGCGGGCCTGCCGCAATGCCGCGTCCGGTCGGTTCAAAAGGCGCTCCCCTTACATTGCCGCTATCAAGCCGTCCCGACCTCTCCTGTCAAGAACTTGCGGCCCGACGCCCCACAACGCACTATGCCTACGGAAACGAAACCTTTTGCTGTCAAATTGCTCATAGTTTGACCGTCGGACCGCCATGCCCACCCTGATCCGCCTCATCATCACGCTGCTTTTCCTGGCCGGGCTGGTCTATGCCGGCATGGTCGCGCTGATTGCCTTTGTCGAGCCGACGCCCAAGGAAGTGACCATCCGCATCCCGGCGCGCGACCTGCTTTCGGGCGGTCAACCCGCTTTACCCGGCTCGGCCCCGTCGCCCGCAGAAGCGCCGGCGGCGGCACAAGCCAGCCCATGAGCGGCCATCTCATCGGGGCCTTTCTCGAGATGATGAGCGCCGAGCGCGGCGCAGCAAAAAACACCATCGACGCCTATCGCCGCGATCTTTCCGACTATGCCGGCTATGTCGCCGGCCGGCAGCAGACCCTGCTGACGGTGGGGCGCGAAACGGTCAACGCCTATCTCGACCGCCTGCGCCACGATGGTCTTTCGGCCTCGTCCTCGGCGCGGCGCCTCTCGGCGATCCGCCAGTTTCACCGCTTCCTTTGCGCTGATGGCATGCGCGGCGATGACCCCACCCGCATCGTCGCCAGCCCGAAAAGCCGCCGCGCTTTGCCCAAGGTTCTGTCCATCGCCGAGGTGGACAGGCTGCTCACTACCGCCGAGGCCGAAGCCAATGCCGAGGCCTCGCCGCAAAAGCAGGCGGCGGCATTGCGGCTCTATGTGCTGCTGGAATTGCTTTACGCCACCGGCCTGCGTGTCAGCGAATTGGTGAGCCTGCGCCGCTCGGCGGTGATGCGCGACACCAGCTATCTGACGGTCACTGGCAAGGGCAACAAGGAGCGCGTCGTGCCGCTCAACGATCGGGCCCGCGACGCCATCAAGACCTATGTCGCGACGCTCGAAGCCGGCCCCTTCCTGTTCCCGGCAACGGGCGCCGAAGGTTATCTGTCGCGTCAGGTCTTTGCGCGCGACCTCAAGAGCCTCGCCGGCCGCGCCGGCATCACCGCATCGCGGGTGGCCCCGCATGTCCTCCGCCACGCCTTTGCCAGCCATCTGCTGGCCGGCGGTGCCGACCTGCGCGTCGTGCAGATGCTGCTCGGCCACGCCGACATCTCGACCACGCAGATCTATACCCATGTGCTGGATGAAAAGCTGCGCACCTTGGTGGAGACCCACCATCCGCTCAGCGAGGGTTAACCGCCTCCCAATCGAGTAACAGACTGTTAGCATTGCGCGGTGCACTGCGTTATACGGCCGCCGAAAGCTTGACTCGCTGTTGCGCCATCGCCACTTTCCGGCCACTTTGGGGCGCAACAGCAGCGGCCTTATGATAGGGTCCGTAAAACAGACCCCTAACGGGCGGGTGGGATGCAGTCTTATCTCGATTTTGAAAAGCCGGTAGCCGATCTTGAGGGCAAGATCGCCGAGCTCAAGGCCATGGCCGCGACCGATCAGGCCGTGAGCATCGACGAAGAAGTCAACCGGCTCTCCAGCCGCGCCGACGAGGCGCTGATCGAGATCTACAAGCGCCTGACCCCCTGGCAGAAGACGCAGGTGGCGCGCCACCCGCAGCGCCCGCATTTTTCCGACTATGTCGGCAAGCTGATTACCGAATGGACGCCCCTTGCCGGTGATCGAAAGTATCGCGAAGACGCAGCCCTGCAGGCCGGTTTTGGCCGCTTCAATGGCCAGTCCGTCGCCATTCTGGGCCAGGAAAAGGGCAGCTCGACCGAGACCCGGCTCAAGCATAATTTCGGCATGGCCAGCCCCGAGGGCTACCGCAAGGCCGTCCGCATCATGGACATGGCCGACCGTTTCAACATTCCCCTGATCTCGTTCGTCGATACCGCAGGCGCCTATCCCGGCATCGGCGCCGAAGAGCGCGGCCAGGCCGAGGCGATTGCCCGCTCGACCGAGAAATGCCTCGAACTGGGCGTCGCCAATATCGCCATCGTCATCGGTGAAGGCGGCTCGGGCGGCGCCATTGCCATTGCCGTGGCCAACCGCGTGCTGATGCTGGAAAACGCCATCTATTCTGTGATTTCCCCTGAAGCGGGCGCCTCGATCCTGTTCCGTGACGCCGCCAAGGCGCAGGACATGGCCACTGCCCAGAAGATCACCGCGCAGGACCTGCTCGGCTTCGGCGTCATCGACGGCATCATCCCCGAACCCGCTGGTGGCGCCCATCGCCACCACGAGGCGGTGATGCAGGCCACCAGCGGCGCCATTTCCAGCTTCCTCGCCGACTTCGGCGGCCGCGGGCGCCTGGAAACCCGCGAACACCGTCGCGAAAAGTTCCTGGCGATCGGCAGCGCGCTCTAGAGCCTGAGCGGCACCCCCTCCTAAACCTCCCCCTGAAGGGGGAGGAACCTGGCTGGTGCTCGTCTCCAATTGTCCCCAATTCACCGAACGGCCCCTCCCCCTTCAGGGGGAGGCCGGGAGGGGGTGCTCCTATCCGCCTCCGCTCATGGAGAGGTAATAAACCAACACACTCGCGTGATATGACCCCGCTTCCAGCCGATTTTGCCGCATGGTAATGGTTCGTTCACCAGCAATTCTCATGCTGCGGTAACCACCTGGCCCTATGGGTCACCGCTCCATTGTTCTGCACCGGGCTGACGATCTTGACCGCCACTTTCCTTCGCAAGCTCTCCTCGGCCCTGATCCTGCTCTGGGTGGCTTTTGGCCTGGTCGCCTGTGGCGGCTTTCTGCCCAAGAGCAACGACAATCGCCACAACCAGCCGCTGTCCAGCGTGACCCAGGCCGGCCTGCGCAATATGGGCTCCTCGCCCGGCGAGGCCATGGTCATCCGCATCTTCAAGCAGGAACAGACCCTCGAAGTCTGGAAGCGGACGAGCGCGGGCCAGTTCCGCATGTTCAAGAGCTACGAGATCTGCGCCTATTCGGGCGATCTCGGCCCCAAGGTCAAGGAAGGCGACCGGCAGAGCCCAGAGGGCTTCTATACGATCACGCCGGGCCTGATGAATCCCCGATCGAACTATTATCTTGCCTTCAATACCGGCTTTCCCAACAAGTTCGACCGCGTCCACGGACGTACTGGCAGCGATCTGATGGTGCATGGCGACTGCTCCTCGCGCGGCTGCTACGCCATGACCGACGAGGGTATTGCCGAAATCTATGGTTTGGCCCGGGAAACCTTCAGGGGCGGCAATCCCAGCTTCCAGCTGCAGATCTTTCCGTTCCGTATGACGGCAGCCAATCTGGCCAAGCAGGCTTCGAGCCAGCATCTGAGCTTCTGGAAGGACATCAAGGAAGGCCACGACCTGTTCGAGCTGACCAAGGCGCCGCCAGCCTGGGACGTGTGCGACCGCCAGTATATCTTCAATGCCAGCAGCGGCGGCGCCCTCAACCCCATGGGGCCCTGTCCCGCCGTGGTGCAGATCGCCGCCTTGGCCGAAAAACAGCAGGCCGATGAAATGGCCTTTGCCAGCGCCGTCGAGAGCGAGGCCCAGAAGGCTGCCCGCATCGCCGCCGAGGCCGAGCGGCAGGCCGCAGCCGAGGCGGCAGCCAAGGAGCGCGGCGAAGCCATCAACGGCGCTGTCTCCGGACTGTTCGGCGGCCTCGGCAGCATTTTCGGCGGCAAGGATGCTGATGTCGTGCCGGTGATGAGCGGCAAGCCCGCGCCCAAGCCGATGCCAAGGCTCCAGCGCCCCTAGCGACCACCGGACATCATGCGCCTTGCCATCGCCCGGGAACGGGGATGCAATGGCGGCGAGCGCGCACCATATCTGGGCCGCAATCGCGAGCGATGTCAGCACCTGGGCAGGTTGCCGCAACGGAGAGTTCGCTTTGGAAGAGACACCTGCCGTCCAGAGTGAACCCAAGGCCATGGCGGAACCATCCAGGGCCCCTGCGCTGGGCAAACCCGCTCGCCGCCTGCCGCTGGCCAACATTCTCAGCTTCGTCGTGGGTCTGGTCGGCATTGCCGCTATCGGCGCCGCAGCCTGGGTCTATGTCGAGACGCAGCGCGACATCGCCCGGATCTCCACCGACATCGCCCAGTTCCGCCTGAGCCTGGAACTCTACGGCCAGCGGAACCTGGCCGGCGACACGGCGACGGGCAGCGATGGCGGCCTGCTCGACCTGTCCAACCGCATAGCCATTCTCGAACAGAACTGGCGCAACTCGATCGTCGCGCCTGGCGATGCGACGGACCAGGCCACCCCCACGACAGGGTTCACGCCGCCCCCCGCCCAGCCTGTCGCCTCGGACGGTGACTGTCTGCCTACCGGCACCCGCTTCCTCGTCACCTCCGGCGACAGCTACCCGGTCTGCGGCATTGCCGGCAGCGTCGAGATCGGCGCCGTCGACAACGGCTTCCTCTCGCTGGCCGACGGCACGATCATCGCCTCGGGCGGCAATATCGGCCTGCCCGGCACCGCCTGCATGATCGGCGTCGTATCCGCCGGCGAGGACGGCATGACCGGCTTTGCCGAGATCCGGGTGACCTGCTGATCAAAAACAAAGGCCCGGATCGCTCCGGGCCTTTGTTCATTCCGCTTTCGCGCGCGTCTAGAACGCGCCGTGGCAGTGCTTGAACTTCTTGCCTGAGCCGCAGGGGCACGGGGCATTGCGCGACACGCCGACCAACAGCTGGGGATCGATGGGCTTGAGCGAGGGATCGCCGCCCACGGCGCCCAGCGCCCCGGCAATGGCTTCGCCCCCCGCATCGGCATCATTCTCGCCGGTCAGCGGGTCGATATGGGTTTCCTGCAAGCGGCTGAGATCGGGCGCTGGCGGCGCCAGCGGCCGCGGCTGCAGCTCCACATGGCTGAGCTGGGTGGTCACCAGCTCGCGCAGGTTGTTCAGCAGGCCCTGGAACAGCTCATAGGCCTCCTGCTTGTATTCGGTCAGCGGATCGCGCTGGGCAATGCCCCGCCAGCCGACCACCTTGGAGAGGTGGTCCAGCGTCACCAGATGATCGCGCCACAGCCCGTCGATCGACTGCAACAGGATGGATTTCTCCACCTGCCGCATGATGGTGGGGTTGGCGGCACCATTGGCGGTCATGGCGGCGATGGTGCGCTCTTCCTTGGCCCTGGCATGCTCGTCGGCCGCTGCGATCAGTCGCTCGGTCACGATTTCGGGGTCGATGCCTTCCTCGGCCGCCCATTCCTGCACCGGCACATCGATATTGAGATAGGTCCGCGCGGCCGCCTGCAGCTGCTCGACATTCCACTGCTCGGGATAGGAGCGCGGCGGGATCGCCTTGGCGACGATGTTGTCCACCACGTCATGGCGCATGTCGACGACGGTCTCGCTGACATCCTCGGCATCCATCATCTCGATGCGCTGCTCGAAGATCACCTTGCGCTGATCGTTCATCACGTCGTCGTATTTGAGGATGTTCTTGCGGATGTCGAAGTTGCGCGCCTCGACCTTGCCCTGGGCCCGCTCGATGGCCTTGGTGACCCACGGATGGGTGATGCTCTCGCCCTGTTCCAGCCCCAGCTTGCCCAGCATGGAATCCATGCTCTCGACCGGGAAGATGCGCATCAGGTCGTCCTGCAGGCTCAGGAAGAAGGCCGAATGGCCCGGATCGCCCTGGCGGCCCGAACGACCGCGCAGCTGGTTGTCGATGCGACGGCTCTCATGCCGCTCGGTGCCGATGACCATCAGCCCGCCCGCGGCCAGCGCCTTGGCCTTGTCGGCGGCGATGGTGGACTTGATCTCGGCGATTTTCTGCTCGCGCGCTTCCCCTTCGAGACCCTCGGTCTCACGCTGGATGCGCATTTCGAGATTGCCGCCCAGCTGAATATCGGTGCCGCGACCCGCCATATTGGTGGCGATGGTGATGGCCCCCGGCAGGCCCGCATCGGCGACGATGAAGGCTTCCTGCTCGTGGTGGCGTGCGTTCAGCACATTCATCTGCCCGACATTCTTCTGGCGCAGAATCTCGGCCAGCATTTCCGACTTCTCGATCGAGGTCGTACCCACCAGCACCGGCTGGCCACGATCCTGGCACTGCTTGATCAAGTCGGCGATGGCGTCGAACTTCTCGGCCGCCGTGCGGAAAATGGCGTCTTCGTCGTCCACGCGCGCCACCGGCACATTGGTCGGCACAGTGACCACGTCGAGCTTGTAGATATCGGCGAATTCTTCCGCTTCCGTCGCCGCCGTGCCGGTCATGCCGGCCAGCTTCTTGTAAAGACGGAAATAGTTCTGGAAGGTGATCGAGGCCAGCGTCTGGTTTTCCGGCTGGATCTTGACGCGTTCCTTGGCTTCCAGTGCCTGATGCAGGCCTTCCGAATAGCGGCGACCCGGCATCATGCGGCCGGAAAACTCGTCGATGATCACCACTTCGTCATTGCGGACGATATAGTCCTTGTCCTTGCGGAACAGCTTGTGCGCCCGCAGCGCCGAATTGGCGTGGTGCACCAGGGCGACGTTTTCCACGTCATAGAGCGAGCCGGTCTTGAGCAGGCCAACCTCGGCCAGCTTGGCCTCGAGCTTTTCGATGCCCTGGTCGGTGAAGGTGGCGGCACGATGCTTTTCTTCGAGCTCGAAATCCTCCTCCTCGATGATCGGCATCAGCTCGTCGAGCTTGAGATAAAGTTCGCTCCGGTCATCGGACGGACCCGAAATGATCAGCGGCGTACGCGCCTCATCGATCAGGATCGAGTCCACTTCATCGACGATGCCATATGCATGGCCGCGCTGCACCATCTGGGCGCGCGTATACTTCATGTTGTCGCGCAGATAGTCGAAGCCGAATTCGTTGTTGGTACCGTAGGTGATATCAGCAGCGTAAGCCGCCTTGCGCTCTGCATCGGTCAGGCCATGCACGATGATGCCATAGGTGAGGCCGAGGAAATTGTAGATCTGGCCCATCCAGGCGGCGTCGCGGCGGGCCAGGTAGTCGTTGACCGTCACCACATGCACGCCCTCGCCCTTGAGGGCGTTGAGATAGACCGCCAGGGTCGCCACCAGCGTCTTGCCTTCACCGGTTCGCATCTCGGCGATGGCACGGTCATTGAGCACCATGCCGCCGACCAGCTGCACGTCGAAATGGCGCATGCCGAGCACGCGTTTGCTTGCCTCGCGCACGGTGGCGAAGGCCGGCACGATCAGATCGTCGAGATCGGCACCCTTTTCGAGCTGCGCCTTGAACGCAATGGTGCGGGCACGCAACTCGTCGTCGCTGAGCTTTTCCAGCTCCGGCTCGAGCGCGTTGATCGCTGCCACCTTGCCGTGGAAGCGCTTGACGTGCCGATCTGACGGAGAACCGAAGATCCGCCGGGCGAGCGAGGCAAGTGCCATATGTTAGGTCCTTTTATGACTCATCGGGGTGCGGCGAGTGAGCTGCGCATTAGGCCCGTTAGGCCGCGTCGACGCGATGAGAAAGCCTTTCCGGCTTTTGAATTTCTGGTATCCCGCCAGGCGGCGGAAAAAGCGGCTGAGATGTAAGAGCGGGTCCTTGTCTTGTCAACGTCGCCGAAATGGGCCACACCTCCGTGGCCCTGCCGGAAATCCCGGCAGAAACGGGTTTTTCGGCCATTGGTTGCTCATCGGCGCGGCGCGGCACATTTTGGCCCCGTTGGTGTGTGAGGGCAGGCCCGGAACCCGCGCCAGGCATCGCCAGCGCGCGCCTTGCCGATTATCAACGAGCCAGGACGCACAGTAAAAGCGCCGGCCCAGGAGACCGATCCATGATTTCTTCCTCGTTGCGCCTTGCCCGGACAAGCGTCCTTGCGCTGATCCTTGCCGCTGGCGCACTGGCCCCGGCAATCGCACAGGATGCCGCTCCCGCCGCCGAAGCGCCGGCGGCTGAAGCTGCCCCTGTTTCGCCCGACACCGTGGTCGCCACCGTCGGCGGCGAGCCGATCACCGAGGCCGATCTGGGCTTTGCCGCTGAGGACCTGACCCAGGAGCTCAGCCAGATGCCCCCGGAACAGCGCAAGCCGTTCCTGCTGCGCGTGCTCATCGACATGAAGGTGATGGCCAAGGCTGGCCAGGATGCGGGCATGGCCGACACCCCCTTGTTCCAGCAGCGCCTCGCCTATCTTGAGGACCGCGCCCTGCGTCGCGCCTATTTTGCCGAGACCATCGCCAATTCGGTGACCGAAGAAGCCGTGCGCGCCGACTATGATGCCTTCGTCGCCGAATTCGTGCCGGCTGACGAAATCCGCGCCAGCCACGTCCTGGTCCCCACCGAGGAAGAGGCCAATGCGGTCAAGGCCGAGCTCGATGGCGGCGCCGATTTTGCCACCGTCGCCAAGGAAAAGTCGATCGATCCAGGCGCAGCCAATGGCGGCGATCTGGGCTTTTTCGGCAAGGGCATGATGGTCGCGCCCTTCGAGGCTGCGGCTTTCGCGCTCACCGATATCGGCCAGGTCTCGGCCCCGGTAGAGTCCCAGTTCGGCTGGCACGTCATCCGTCTTGAGGAAAAGCGCCAGTCCGCGCCGCCGGCCTTCGAGCAGGTCGCCGCCCAGCTGCAGCAGCAGCGGCTGATGACCACTTTCGATGAAACCGTCGCCAGGCTGATGGAAGGCGTCGCCATCGACATCCCCGATGCCGCGCTCAAGGCGGCGGTCGACGCCCAGACTGAAACCGACGCCGCCGAAGAAACCCCGGCGCAGTAAGTCGTGCCCTAACCCTTCTCACCTCTTCTCTTGGGGAGAGGTCGACCCTCCTGGGTCGGGTGAGGGGGCTTTTCCTGGGCGTAGAGCTCGTGGAAGGCCCCTCACCCGACGCTACGCGCCAACCTCTCCTCCAGGGGAGAGGTCAACAATGCAATATTCGATCAGTCCCTATCCCGCCGCCAGCAGCCCCCGCACCACCTGACGCGCTATCTTGCGGGCCTCGTCCAGCGTGATCGCGGTTCGTCCCGTCAGCAGCCTCTGCCAGGCCACGGCCGAGATCACTTCGGCAGCCAGTTCCGGATCGACATCCTCCCGCAATTCGCCACGTGCCTGTCCCCGCGCAAACAGGGCGCCAGTCTGCTTCCGCCGCGCCGCCGCATATTCGCTGAGGGTTTCGGCGGTTCGCGCATTGCTCTGCGCGTCGGCCACCAGATAGCGGAACACTTCGCCCGCTCCCGTGCCGCCCCAGTGGCCCAGCAGATGCACGAAGAACTGCGCCACATCCTCCTCGATCGAACCGCTATCGGCATGCACCACTGCCGGCTTTTGCCGGTGATAGACCGCCAGCAGCAGCGCGGTCTTGTCCGGCCACCAGCGATAGATGGTCGGCTTGCCCGCCCGCGCCCGCCGCGCCACCGCTTCTATGGAAAACCCGGCTAGGCCCGATTCATCCAGAATCGCCTCGGCCGCCGCCAGGATGGCTTCCTCGGTGTCGGGATTGCGGCGCGATCCAATGGACCGGCGGCGCGCGTCGATATCGGTCTTGTCTTCGCTCATGCACTCTTATGGCCGAAAAGAATCTTCCCGCAAAGGACTTGAACGATACGTGCCGTTCCGTTATATAACGAAACGTACCGTTTCAATAGAGTTTGCAAATGCAACCCTCCCTCGCCTCCCGTCTCCGCATGGCCCTCGTGATGACGGTCTTCGTCTATCCCGTGGTGACGCTTTATCTCTATATCCTGATGCCGCTGACCCCCGGCTGGGAAATGTGGCAGCGCAGCCTGGTACTGGTGCCATTCATGGCGACCACCATCGTCCTGCTGATCGTCCCCTTCATCGGCAAGCACTTCGGCACGTTCATTGCCGGCCAGAAGAAGTCGGTTGCGGCCTAGAAGTCGCCATCGCGGGCCACCCGGCTGAGCTGTTTGAAAACCTGAACAGGGCCTTCCCCACCTCGATGTCCCAGTCGTCTCCCTCCCCCTTGAGGGGAGGGGCCAAGCCTCCACTCCCGCTGGCCTTTCCGGCGCCACCACAAGCTTATCCCCGCTCCAAAAACCTCAGGCACAATAATCCCATCTTCACGCCAGAGCCGGTCATGACGAGTGATGCACGGGCAGACAGCCGGGGATGGGAGGTCGCTCCCATTGGGCAGGGGAAATTCGGCAGCTGCGCTTGCAAGACAGCGCGCCTGGCCAGGACCCGCGAAAATCCCGGCTTGGTGGCGAGGCAATTGCCTCACTATCAAACAATGATCGAGGCAAGCGCCTCGCCACCATTGCTCGACCAGCGACAACCGCATCACAGGCGGCGCTTTGGCACGTCTTGCGAATGCCGTGTCTTTGAGGCACACCGGGGGCCGAAATTCGCTTCCACCAGAAAGCACACGCAGATGGCCCACCCGGTTTCCCCGCTCGCTCCCAAATCCTATCCGGACCTGCCGGTGATCGCGGGTGTGCGCTTTGCCACCGCGGAAGCCGGCATCAAATACAAGAACCGCACCGACGTGCTGCTGATGGCCTTCGATGCCGGCACCACCGCGGCGGGCGTGCTGACCCGGTCCAAATGTTCCTCGGCCGCGGTCGACTGGTGCAAGGCCAACCTGCCCAGCGGCATAGCGCGTGGGCTCGTGGTCAATTCGGGCAATGCCAATGCCTTTACCGGCAGCAAGGGCCAGCAGAGCGTCGCGCTCACCGCCGACTATGCCGCCAAGGCGCTGGGCTGCGCCCCGTCCGAAATCTTTCTCGCCTCGACCGGGGTCATCGGCGAACCGCTCGATGCATCCAAGTTTGCCGGCGTGCTCGACACCATGGCGACAAGGCTCGGCGACGGCCCCTGGATGGACCCTGCCAAGGCCATCATGACCACCGACACCTTCCCCAAGCTCTATGGCGCGACGCTCGACATCGATGGCGTCGAGGTCAGGATCAACGGCATCGCCAAGGGCAGCGGCATGATAGCCCCCGACATGGCCACCATGCTGAGCTTCGTCGTCACCGACATGCCCATCGCCGCTCCGGTGCTGCAGGCCCTCCTCGCCAAGCATACCCAGACCAGCTTCAACGCCATCACCGTCGACAGCGACACCTCGACCTCGGATACCTTGCTGGCCTTTGCCACCGGCAAAGCCAGCGTCGACCCGATCGAGAGCATTGACGATCCACGCGCCGAAATCTTCGGCGAGGCGCTCAAGGACGTGCTGTTCGACCTCGCCATCCAGGTGGTGCGCGACGGCGAAGGCGCCACCAAGCAGGTCTCCATCCATGTCGAGGGCGCCACTTCGGATGCCAGCGCCTTCCGCATCGCCAAGTCCATTGCAGACTCGCCGCTGGTCAAGACCGCCATTGCCGGCGGGGACGCCAATTGGGGCCGCGTCGTCATGGCCGTGGGCAAGGCGGGCGAGCCAGCCGACCGCGACAAGCTCGCCATCCGCTTCGGCGATCTGCTGGTCGCCAGGGATGGCGAACGCGCCGCCGTCTACGACGAGGCCGCGACCAGCGCCTATATGAAGGGCGAGGATCTCGAACTGACCGTGAGCCTCGGCCTCGGCGAGGGGCGGGCCACCGTCTATACCTGTGACCTGACCCATGGCTACATCACCATCAACGGCGACTACCGGAGCTGACATGATCCTGCCCACGGTCGAGGCCTTTGAGCGGGCAGGCCTTGAGGCCTGGCCCGGCATCGAAGTCAAATGGGACGGCAGCTGGGTGCGTCGCGCCGCTGGCGGCTATACCAAGCGCGCAAATTCGGTTCAGTGCTTTGACCCGGACGATGGGGAGGACGCCGATCTGCGCGTCATCTCGGCCAGCACATGGATGGTCATCCGCGGCATCAAACCGGTATTCCGGATCACCCCGCTGGCGGCCCCTGAGCTCATCGAGACCCTCGATGAGGCCGGCTGGCAGAGCATCGACCGGAGCCATCTGTTCGCCATGGAACTCCGCGAGCAGCAGCCCGATCCCAATGCAAGGCTGTTTCCCGTGCTCGACCCGGCCTTCCTGGCGGCGCAGCAGCACCTGCAGGGCTACAGCGACGCCACCGTTGACCGGATGCGCAGTCTGCTGGCGGCCTTTGTCGTGCCCTCGACCGGCATCGTGGTCTATCGCGACGGCGAACCCGTAGCCGCCGGACTGATGGCCGTCGCCGGCGGCATCGTCATCACCGGCAATGTCGTCACCGACGCCCTCAGGCGCCGCCAAGGCCTGGGCGCCGCCATGATGCGCACCGGTCTGCACTGGGCCCGCGCGCATGGTGCCACAGTCGCCGCCCTCAATGTCCAGGCCGACAACCCGGCCGGGCAAGCGCTCTACTCCTCGCTCGGCTATCAGTACCAATACGACTATACCTACCGCATTCCGGGGGCGGCATGAGCGATCCAAAACTCCTGCTGGTGGTGGCCTGCGCCCTGGTCGATGTCGACCGCCGCGTGCTGATTGCCCAGCGCCCCGAGGGCAAATCGCTGGCCGGCCTCTGGGAATTTCCCGGCGGCAAGGTCGAGTCTGGCGAAAGCCCCGAAGCTGCGCTGATCCGTGAGCTGGAGGAGGAACTGGGTATTTCCACCAAGACCGCCTGCCTGGCGCCGGTGACCTTTGCCAGCCACTCTTACGAGAATTTTCACCTGTTAATGCCACTTTACGCCTGCCGGAAGTGGCAGGGTGTGCCAGAGCCGCGGGAACACACGGCCCTTAAATGGGTCCGCCCGCAGCAGCTGCGCAACTACCCCATGCCCCCGGCCGACGAACCGCTGATCGCCGCGCTCTGCGATCTGCTCTGACCAGGCTTGGGGGCAAGCATGTTGAAATCCTTCATCGCCGACGAGACCGGCGCCACGGCCATCGAATATGGCCTCATCGTGGCTCTGATCGCCGTTGCCGCCATCGTCAGCTTCATGGCCCTCGGCAACGGCCTGCTGAACCTGATGGGTGCCGGCCCGGGCGCCGCCGGCAATGTCATCGCCGCTCAGGCCGCCAAGATCGACTAGCTACTGCAACACCACGACCTTGTATTTCTCCCCCGGCACCACCGCATCGCCCGGATAGAGGTCGTTGATGATATAGAACAGCTCACTGCCGCGACTGAGCCCGGCCATCTGATGCGCCAGCGAATCGGCGCTGTCGCCGGCCTTGGCTGTAACCACGCGCACCGCCACCTTGCGCACCTGGTTAAGATCGCTCGCCTCGGTGCGGCGGAAACTCTGCAGCGTCGCTTCGGCCCCCTGAGCGAAGCGGGCGCTGTCGGCCTTGGCGGCGAAGATGAAACGATAGACCTGGCCGTCGAGCCGCATCACCGAAACCCGGAAGAACCACTGGTCGGTCTGCGCCAGGCCCGAAGCCATGTCGATGCCGTTAAAGCTCTGCGTGGCGACGCTGTCGGCCTTGAGCCCGGCAATCCAGCCGGACTTGAGATAATCGGACAGTGGCACATTGGCCTGCACATCGGCGCTGTCGAAGCGCACTGCCTCGCCATCGCCCGCGACGCCCACCACCGCGCTCTGCGAATTCTGCAGCGTATAGCCGGCCGGCACGGTGAAGGTGAATTTGGACGACGTATGGATGAAGCGCCGGCCCACAATGGAGCCCTGCGCCGGGCTGTCGCCGAAGGTGAGGCCGGCAATCGAGGCGAGATAGCCGGCGCGGTCGGTCTCGAGCGCGGCCTGGCCGAACATGGTGCGGGCGGTATCGACCGCCTTCTGGATGCGCGCCGGGGTCGAGGGATGCGAGGACAGAAACCCGTCGGCGCCGGCCTCGCCTGCCGAAAAGCTGGCAAAACGGCTCATCACGCCGAGGAACCGGGCAGCGGCCTGGGGGTCATAGCCCGCCTTGCCGGAAAACTTGATGCCCTCGCGATCCGCGTCCAGCTCCTGATTCTGGCTGAAGGCCGCCATCGATTCGCGCGTGCGATTGGCCGTCGCGTCGGTCGAGGTATCGCCGCCAAAAACGCCAGTAATCACCCGGTCGACGATTTCGGTGGTGCGGGTGCGGTCGGTGCGGGCCCGCGCATGGCGCAGCGTCACATGGGCGATTTCATGCGCCAGGACGGCGGCGAGCTCGCTGGTATCGCTGGCCAGCGCCAGGATGCCGCGCGTCACATAGATATAGCCGCCCGGCAGCGCGAAGGCATTGACCTCGGAACTATCGAGAATGGTGACCTGGAACTGCGCATTGGGCTGGTTGGCAGCGGCGAGGAGCCGGCTGACGATGCGCGCCACCATGATCTCGGCCGGCCGGTCGGAATAGACCCCGCCATAGGCCGCGATTATGCGCGGATGCTCGCGGCGGCCGATCACCACATCTTCGGGATCGGTGCCCTCGGGCACGACGGTGGGCGCAGGATTGTCGCCCGTCTGGCGGACAGCGACATTGGGCCCGGTCAGGACAGTGCAGCCGCTCAGCGCCAGCAGCGACACGGCCAAAAGGCCATTGCGGAATCCCCTGGAGATCTGCCCCATACCCGTCATCGTAGCGCCAGAACCTCGATCTGTTCGGGATGAGTGACTTCGATGCGCGGACCATCCCGATCGTCCACCCATCCGCGCACGCGCAGCAGCGCCCCTTCAAGCACCAGCGGATCCATGCCCGCGCTGGCGAAAATCCGCAGCGCCGGCGCCTCGATCACGACGGTGAAGTCTTCCTTCCAGAACCGGCCGAAATTGAGATAGACCCGCCCGCCCTTCTGTTCGGCGAGCAGGACCCTGCCTTCGACAAGTTCATATTGGCCGGCCCGGGCGAGCAAGTCGCCGGGCGCGTCCGCCGCACGAGTGCTGTAATAGGGATCGGCCCAGATGCCAAGCCCGCCCAGCCGCGCCCGGCCTTCGGCCGCAAACAACAATTCGAGACAGGCCCGATTGTCGGGAAAGGAATAGACCCGCGCCAGCCCCTGCCCCACCATGGCGCGCTGCGCCCAGACTTCGCCCTCGGGCCCATCGACAAAGACATGGGCCAGGACCCGCCCATAGCGGTCGATTGCCTCGCCGCCAAAACCCAGCCGCACCGGCCGGTTGAGCGCGATCTCTTCCAGCGCCGCCTTGGCCTCGGGCGCCAGCGGCCAGGTCTCGAACCCGTCACGCCCCAGCGGCAGCTTGGGCGCCTGGGTGCCGATCATGCGCACCACCCGCCCGTCATCGAGCACCACGGTATCGCCATCGGTCACCGTGGTGACGATGCCGCCCGCTTCCATGCGCAGGCTCTCGCAGGCAAGCGCCGCGACCGAAACGGAGGACAGGGCCGCCAGCGCAGCAAGACGAACTAGACTGAGATTGAGCAAATCAGGCCCCGGAAAGAGTTCGTTCACCTTGCACGCAATTGCGGCAAAAAAAGATGAACAGTCGCAAAGCTGTGATCGAAAAGCGACGTGCCGAAGCGCCGCCTGCAGCGCGGTTGTCATGTACGAGCGGACCCCGAGGCGGCTATCGCCTCTGGTAAATTTAGAAAATGAGACGATGGTCGCCTCGGGGTGCCGGTTTTTGGGACAGGACCGGTTGTCGCGCAGCATGAACGCTCGCCATGATGCAGCCGGCTCTCGAACCTGCGCGGCAGGCAAAGACCACGCCCGGCTCACCCCGCCACTGTTCGCCTGCAGGCCGCCCATGCGGAGTGATGGGAGGATTGTGCCACGGGTTTTGGGCAGGGGGATAAGTTGGTGCTGGCCGCCGCACACCCCAGCAAACGCGGTCGTCACCCTCGGGCCTGACCCGAGGGGACTGCACCTATCCAACGTTCGGCAAGTGAAGAGCCCTCGGGTCAGGCCCGAGGGTGACGATCTTGGGTGTGGGAGACTCTGTGCTCGATGGTGCAGTCGACACCCTCCCCCTTGTGGGCTTCGAGCTGGCCGAAGGCAAAATCGCTCCGGT
>NZ_JAKFDJ010000161.1:0-15068 GCF_036676215.1 Devosia sp.
GTCGTCAGCATCAGACCAAGTAGCGAAGAGCCAAATCCCAGTTTCATCAATCGAACTCCAGATAGACGGTTGAACCGTCTCGTCTGGAGTCGGCCCGTTGGCGGGCAAACTAGAAATGGGGGATGGTCCGGGACAACGCGCATGCCCCTTGGGCAATGCACTCGCCTGCCATCATAATTTCAGTCGCGCCGGCGGCCATAGGCGCCCGGCGAGATGCCGAAGCGGCCCCGGAACGCGCTGATGAAGTTGCTGGCCTGGCGATAGCCCATCGCCCAGGCCAGCTGCTTGAGCGGCATGTCGAGGCCGTCATCAAGCATGTTCCGCGCGGTTGCCATGCGCACGTCGAGCAGGTGGTCGAACACCGTCGTGCCGTAAATCTGCCGGAACCCCTGGTTCAGCCGCTTGGCCCGCAGGCCCACGGCGGCCGCCAGCCCGGCCAGGTCCGGCGGGTTCTGCAGATCAGCCACCAGTAGCTCTCGCGCTTCGCGGACCCGTCGCAATTCCGTGCTCGTCAGGTCCCTGTCATGAGGCTCGCCCAGCATGCCGAGCTGCAGCGCCAGCAATTCGGTCGCCTTGCCCTCGCGATAAAGCCGCTCCATCGGGCCGCGATAGTGTGGCTGCAGCAGGTCCATGGCCGCCTTGCGCGCCAGCGGCCCAAGCGGTCGCATGGTCGAGATCGGCCCGGTCCGGCGTGTGGGGCGCGTCAGCTCCGGCATTTCATGGTCCTGCGCCAGCGCTTCCACGGCGTCTGGTGTCAGCATCAGTGCCACGGATCGAAACGGCCGGTCTGCCTGCAGGTGATAGCGCACCGGCCTGTTGGACAGGCTCAGTGCATAGAGCTGGCCGCTATCGCGCCAGATCTGGTCAGGACTGCCCGCCGCCTCCAGCACGCCAGTGCCGCTCAGCATGCAGCCCATTATCAGGTTGTCAGTGGCGACCTCCCCCATTGCCGCCATGGAATAGGGACTATCCGCGCGCCCCTCTGCCCGGAACAGGCTCACGCCCCCGCGCACCGGCAGGTGATCGAGAAACCCCCGATAGGGTCCGTCCTCCAGACTGATCCGGCCGGAATGGTCGAACTCTCCGGTGACGCTCTCGTGCCCCGACGAGAAAACCCATTGTTGCTTCATCGGTCCTCCGTGGCAAAGCCATCACAATAGCCGCGCCCGAAGTCGCGGCAAGCCGCTCGGACTCTGGCAAAAGGCGAGAGTTATGCGCAAGGGCCGTCCTTAACCCGGTCCACATTTCGTGGCAAAAAGACATCCATCTTCCACCCGCCGCGCGACAGCGCTAGCGTCGGCAGGTGCGCCGAGTCGCCATCCCGGCGTCTCGCCGCATCAAGGGGGCCCTTCAGCATGCCAAGCTTGGCACATCTCTACTTCCGCAGCGCCATATTGTTTCTGATCGCCGGCATCAGCATCGGCATCTACATGTCGATCAGCCAGAACCACAACGTCATCGGCGCCCACGCCCATATCAACCTGCTCGGCTGGGTCACCAGCGCGCTGTTCGGCGGCTACTATGCGCTGAACCCGGCCAAGGCCACCGGCCGCCTGCCCATGGTGCAGTATTTCATCTACACCATCGGCGTCGTCATCATGGCCGTCTCCCTCTACCTGCTGCTGCAGGGCAATATCGGCATGACGCCTATCGTCGCCGCCAGCTCGCTGATCACCTTTGCCGGCGTATTGCTGTTCGCCTGGGTGGTCTTCATGCCCGCCGGTGCCGGTGCCCAAACCGCCCCACGGGCCGCCCAATAGCCACGCCCGATGCAGGCGGGCGACCGCCTGCATCGCCATGTTCCAGAGCAATTCCCAGCACCAGGTCTTGACAGCCCATATACATCGATTAATCTCGATATATGGAACGAACTGCCGCCATCGATATCTTCGCCGCCCTCTCCCAGGCCACCCGCCTCGAGGCCTTCCGGCTCATTGTCCAGCACGAGCCCCAAGGCCTGCCGGCCGGCGAGATTGCGCGCCAACTCGATGTCCCGCAAAACACCATGTCCACCCATCTGGCCATTCTCACCCGTGCCGGACTGATCGAGGCCGACCGCCAGGGCCGCTCCATCGTCTATCGCGCCGTCATCGACCGGGTGCGGGAGATCGCCAGCTTCCTGGTTCAGGATTGCTGCGGCGGCCGGCCCGAGCTTTGCGAACCCCTGGTCGCCGATTTCACCCCGTGCTGTCCGCCAAAGGTCTCCAGCCATGTCTGATCGCGTCTACAACGTCCTGTTTCTCTGCACCGGCAACTCCGCCCGCTCGATTCTGGCCGAGGCGATCATGAATCATGTCGGCAAGGGCCATTTTCGGGCCTTTTCGGCCGGCTCGAGCCCCAAGGGCGACGTGCATCCCCTGACGCTCGAGGCCCTGCGCACGGCCGGTATTGCCACAGACGGCCTGCGCTCCAAGGCCTGGGACGAGTTCGCCACCCCCGACGCGCCTAAAATGGATTTCGTCTTTACCGTCTGTGACAATGCCGCGGGCGAAGCATGCCCGGTCTGGCCCGGCCAGCCGATGACGGCCCATTGGGGCATCGAAGATCCCGCCGCCATCAAGGGCACGCCATTCCAGCAGCAGGCGGCCTTCGATAGCGCCCTGCGCTTCATGCGCAATCGCATCACCGCCTTCATGAGCCTGCCGCTGGCCAGCATCGACCGCATGACCCTGCCCTCGAAGCTCGCCGGCATCGGCGCCATGGAAGGCAGCACCAATCGAAGCGAAGGCGCCGCCTGAGCGCCTCACCGCCCCCGCTTCCCCCATCAAGGCGCCCCATGTCGATCTTTGAACGCTACCTGACCCTCTGGGTCGCCCTCTGCATCGTCGCCGGCATCGTGGCCGGCCAGTTCCTGCCCGGCCTGTTCCAGTCCATCGGCGCGCTCGAATATGCCCAGGTCAACCTGCCCATGGCGGCGCTGATCTGGCTGATGATCATACCCATGCTGCTGCGCATCGATTTTGCCAGCCTGCGCCAGGTTAGCGCCTATTGGCGTGGCATTAGCGTGACCCTCTTCATCAACTGGGCCGTCAAGCCCTTCTCCATGGCCCTGCTCGCCTGGCTGTTCATCGGCTGGCTGTTCCGCCCCTGGCTGCCGGCCGTCCAGATCGACAGCTACATTGCCGGCCTCATCATCCTGGCTGCCGCCCCCTGCACCGCCATGGTCTTCGTCTGGTCCAACCTCACCAAGGGCGAACCCCATTTCACCCTGAGCCAGGTGGCCCTTAACGACGCCATCATGATCGTCGCCTTCGCCCCCATTGTCGGCCTGCTGCTCGGCCTGTCGGCCATCACCGTCCCCTGGGATACGCTGCTGCTCTCGGTCGGCCTCTATATTGTCGTGCCGGTGATCGCCGCCCAGCTCTGGCGCCGCTTTCTGCTGGCCAATGGCGGCGTCGACGCCATCAACCCTGCGCTCGCAATTCTGCAGCCCGTCTCCATCGCCGCCCTGCTACTGACCCTGGTCATGCTGTTCGGCTTCCAGGGCGAGCAGATCGTCGCCCAGCCGCTGGTCATCCTGCTGCTGGCTGTACCGATCCTGATCCAGGTCTATTTCAACGCCGGCCTGTCCTACACGCTCAATCGCGCCGCCGGCGAGCAGCATTGCGTGGCCGGCCCCTCGGCGCTGATCGGCGCTTCCAATTTCTTCGAGCTGGCCGTCGCCGCCGCCATCAGCCTCTTCGGCTTCAATTCCGGCGCCGCTTTGGCCACCGTAGTCGGCGTGCTGGTCGAAGTGCCGGTCATGCTGTCCGTGGTCTGGATCGTCAACGGTTCCAAAGACTGGTACGAGCGCGGCGCCGCTGTGCACCGCAATACAGAAGCGAAGGCTGCCGAATGAGCGTCACCATCTATCACAACCCCGATTGCGGCACCTCGCGCAACACCCTGGCCATGATCCGCCAGTCTGGCGTCGAGCCCGTGGTCGTCGAATATCTCAAGACGCCGCCCTCCTCCGTGCGCATCGTGGAACTGGTGGCGGCCGCCGGCATGAACCTGCGCGACGCCATCCGCCAGAAGGATACGCCCTATGCCGAACTGGGCCTCGCCGACCCGTCGTTGAGCGACGCCGCCCTGCTCGACGCCATCGCGGCCCACCCGATCCTGCTCAACCGCCCCTTCGTCGAAACCCCGCGCGGCACCCGCCTCTGCCGGCCTTCCGAAGTCGTGCTCGATATCCTCGAAAACCCCGACATCGGCCCCTTCACCAAGGAAGATGGCGAGGTCATCATCGACGCAACAGGCAAGCGCCTGGTCTGACCGCTAAGCGGCGTCTCGCCCTGCGCGGCCCTTGCCGGCGATGCGGGTGCCGAAGACGCGGTCGCGGCCGGCGCCCTTGGCGCTGTAGAGGGCCTCGTCGGCGGCGCGGACCAGCTCCAACGCGTCGCGGTGGACGTTTTCGGGCATATAGGTGGCAACGCCGACACTGGCCGTGAGATAGCCGCGCTCGCTTGTCTCGTGCGGCAGGCGCGCCTCGGCCAGGGCGCGGCGGAAGCCTTCGGCGACCAGATAGGCGCTGTCCGCGTCGGTATCAGGCAGGATGGCGGTGAATTCCTCGCCGCCATAGCGCGCCGCCAGGTCGCCCGGCCGCTTGAGGCTGGCTTTGAGATGCTGGCTGACCAGGCGCAGGCATTCGTCGCCCGCGGGGTGGCCGTAGTGGTCGTTATAGGCCTTGAACTGGTCCACATCGACCAGCAACAGGCTGAAGGCCGTCCCCGCCCGGGCGCTGCGGCGTGTCTCGGTCTCGATGGCCTCGTCGAAGGCGCGGCGATTGAGCAGGTCCGTCAGGCTGTCGGTGCGCACCAGTTCCTTGAGCTTATTGGTGGTCGTGTGCAGCGCCAGTTCGGCCAGCTTCATGCGCGTGACGTCGGCGACCACCACCATGGTCGAGCCTGAACTGGTCGGCCGTGTGCGCAATTGCAGCCAGCGGCCGTCGAACAGATTGATCTCTTCCTCGCTCTCCACAGCCAGGTTGGCGACAATGGCGTCGATCCAGGCCTCGGGATTGTGCCGCGGCACGGTAACCTGCTCATCCGTCTCCACCACGGCCTGCAGGATGTCGCGCAGATAAGCGCCCGGCTGCCGCAGCTTGCCGGTATGCGGGAAGCAGGCCCGATACTGTTCGTTGCAGAATACCAGCCGCCCTTCGGCGTCGAACACCGCCAGGCCATCGGACATTTCAGCCAGCGCGTAGGACAGCGTATCGCGGTTCTCGACCAGTTCCTGCCGCAGCCGCTTGTCGACGGTGATGTCGCGGGTCACCCCGGCCAGGCCGATGATCTGGCCGGCGGCATTGTGCAGCGGCACCTTGGAAGTGGAGAAGCAGCGCTCCCGCCCCGTACGATCGACAAACAATTCCTCAAAGTCGAGCATCGGCGTGTCGCCGGCCAGGATGGCCCGCTCGCGCTCCAACGTCGCCTGGGCGCGCTCAGCCGACATCAGGTCGAAATCGGTCTTGCCGATCATGTCCTCGGGCCGGGCAAAGCCGTTGAACTCGGCCACCGTATTATTGACCGCGGCGAAGCGGCCTTCGTGGTCCTTGATATAGTTGAAATCAGGCGACTGGGCCAAAGCGGCCGCCAGCAGGTCGCGCTCGGCTGAGCGCCGCCGGGCCTGCAGAAACACCACGCCGGCCAAGCCTGTCGCCACTACGTTGAGCAGCGCCTGCGGCAGGCCGACGTTGATCAGCATGGGCAATGTGGGCCCAGGCGCAAATATCACCAGCGCGCCGATCCAGACCAACGCGGTGGCGATCCCCAGCACCAGGCAATGCCACGCCGCAGGGCCGCGGCGGCCGACCAGCAGGCGCCCGCCCAGGCCGACCAGCACGAACATGACGATGACGATGATGCCGGGCGTCAGGCCGGCCCCGCCCATGCCGATGCGCCAGGCCAGCGCCAGGATGCCGCTGATGGCGGCCGCCAGCGGACCGCCGAAAAAGGCTGAAACCGCCAACAGCGTCGCGCGCATATCTATATGCATGCCGGGCGCGAATTCGGCGGACATCACCATGGTGGCAACAGCACCAACGCCCATGGTCGCGCCGAACAATGCGCTGCGCACCGCCCCGGGCAAGCCGTACAACCGGGTCCGGGCATGCCCCCACCCGACCACGACCAGCATCACCACGGCGACGTTGCCGATCAGGATTTGCCAAGTGGACGTCAAACCACCTTACCTCGCGAACCGGGCCGCAGTTGCACCGGATAACCCGCTCGAGTCACGGGCTAGCCTAGATCAATATCATCGAACTCTTTGCCATTTTCTAAATCAGACCGCGCTCATTCGCATCAAGCAGATGGGCAGTAATGCGTCGGGGGAAGGACTCACCAACCCTCATAGGCCCTTGCGAACAGCTTAGCCCCTCCCCGCTCTCCCGGCCACCCCCGGCCTCGAGCCGAAATCCCGCCTGGGATTTCCAGTCGTCCCTCCGCCATGGCTTGCAATGACGGCCTCGCCGGTTAGCGATCACCCCGGCACCAATGCCGGTCACCCCATCCGAATAGGCCGTATTCCCGCCATTGCTGTAGCCGCGATGGATATTGGCCTGCCAGCCACCCAGCATGCCGGTCACCGACAGCAACAGCGGCGTACCATCCGGCTGCCAGTCTACCCTCGCCCACCACATACTGCCCGCCGAGCCGGCTCGAGCCGCCCGCCTTCCGTTGCTGCCAGGAGGGACTGGTGCCGATGCCCAGCCCGGCCGTCACCGAACCACCGAACCACCGAACAGTTCGACGCACCCGCCCACTTCGGCCAGCCCCAGCGCCGTCTGGCTGGCGCCATGCACGCCCAGATCCCCGGTCGCCCAAACGCAGTGGCCATCTGCCAGGCTGCCCTGCTGCATCAGCGGCCGATGATGCGCCTCGTTCATCGGCAGCCAGGTCAGGAACTCGCCGGCCTGTGCAACCGACGTCGTCGAGAACAGCGACCGATTGTACTCCGCCACATTCATGATGCCTGTTCCCGGACCAGGACCCGGCGCAACGCGGGCGATATAGGTCCGCCCCACCCTCGACGTCCATCAGGCCGGCAACCACCAGCCGTCGCCGGAGATATCGGTGGCCCAGGCTTCGCCGACTGGATTGCCCGGGTCAAGCAGACCCAGGTCCGACATGGTGCCCACGAACATGACGCCATCAGCGCTGAGCGCCGGAATTCCGACATATCGCCAACGCAGGTCCGGCCGCGACGGGTCGAGGATTTCAACCGCGGCCTCGACCTTCGGCGCCAGCACCAAAGCGGTTGTCACCATCAGCAATCCGACCAGAACCAGTCGCCCCCGGCCTCGCCGTTTCCGCACGCCAAACGCCCGCACCGCCATCATCATCCCCCGAAAGCAAAAAAACCGATCCACAGGGGACCGGCTTTGCGAACTAGAAGACTCGGGGACCTACCTCAACGCAGGGGCAGCCCGCGCATAATCATTGCCCGCGATCATAATCGTCTTTGCCATCAACCCGGTAGTTGCCGGGCGTGACGCCGTGACAAAGTTCGTCACTATAGGCCAGTTCCCAGGCCAGGTGCTTGAGCGCAGGGGCGTGCAGGTAGTTGAATACCGTCGTGCCATACATCTCGCGGAAACCACCATTGAGCCGTTCCCCACCAGCGCCTCTCATTTTTGCAAATAGGTCCTACTTGCATAAACTGTTGCTGCCATCCCCTGTCAGCAGCCCCCGTTCCCTCTCCGTTCGAGACCCGTTATGCTGTCGGGAACATTGCACAACCGCGCCTCGTTCCCCATCTGAGTCGCCTTCTCCAGCGCTGGAGCGCTTCCAGGAAAGTGGTGACCGGTTTTCCGGTTCGGAAGCGCGACAACTCGAACGCGAGCAAGCCCCATGGCCGACAAATCCGCCCGCCCCGGCAAAGCTGAGTTTTCCATCGACGACTTCCTCGGCGAGATCGAGAAGGCCGAGGACATCGCCGCGTCCAAGCCGCTCTATGCCGAGCGCATGCGCAACAAGCGTGCGCTCGACCGCGCCGACCAGAAGCTCGCCTCCGACGCCGCCGAAGCCGAAGCGGCTGCCCTCAAGGCTGCCCAGCAGGCGGAAAAGAAGAAGACCGCGCTGGAAAAGCGCCGCTCCACCAAGTCCAATAACGACACCGCCACCGGCATGTCGGCCAGGACCAGCAAGACCAAGATCAACTCCGTCGACCGCATCGATTTCGACGGCATGGGCGAGCCGGCCCAGGCCGGCTTCGGCCACATGCCCTCGCCCGCGACGATGAATGCCCGCGACATTTCCCGCGCCGCCGCCGCCAATCCCGACGCCATGAGCAAGCTGCGCGAGGCGCTCGACGAATCCGTCAAGAAGAACAAGGCACGCAAGGGCGAGAGCCTCGAAAACGCCCAGACCGTGGGCGTCACCGCCACGGTCAAGGCGCTCGAGCAGATCATCCTGCATGGCCGCAAGGAGGTGGAAGGCTCCTCCCCCTGGGTGCCGCACAAGGCGCAGAACCAGCTCGAAAAGCGCGGCCCCGCCCGGCCCTTCCGCATGGTGACCGATTACCAGCCCGCCGGCGACCAGCCCACCGCCATCGCCGAACTGGTGGAAGGCATCAACAATGGCGAAAGTGACCAGGTGCTGCTCGGCGTCACCGGCTCGGGCAAGACCTTCACCGCCGCCAAGGTCATCGCCGCCACCAATCGCCCGGCGCTGATCCTCGCCCCCAACAAGACCCTCGCCGCCCAGCTCTATGGCGAGTTCAAGTCCTTCTTCCCCGACAATGCGGTGGAATACTTCGTCTCCTACTACGACTATTACCAGCCCGAGGCCTACGTCCCGCGCACCGACACCTATATCGAGAAGGAATCCACCATCAACGAGCAGATCGACCGCATGCGCCACTCGGCGACGCGGGCGATCCTCGAGCGCGACGACGTCATCATCGTCGCCTCCGTCTCCTGCATCTACGGCATCGGCTCGGTGGAAGACTACACCGCCATGACCATCGACGTGCAGAAGGGCCAGAAGATCGACCAGCGCGAGCTGCTCGCCAAGCTGGTGGCCCTGCAATACAAGCGCGGCGACACCGGCTTCGTGCGCGGCACCTTCCGGGTGCGCGGCGATACCGTCGAAATCTTCCCCGCCCACTATGAAGCCGCCGCCTGGCGTGTCTCCCTCTTCGGCAACGAGATCGAATCCATCGTCGAATTCGACCCCCTCACCGGCAAAAAATCCGCCGACCTCAGCTTCATCCGCGTCTTCGCCAATTCCCACCACGTGACGCCGCGCACCACCATGAACCAGGCCATCAAGGCCATCCGTTCCGAACTGGCCGCGCGCCTGCAGGAACTCAACGGCGCCGGCCGTTTCCTCGAAGCCCAGCGCCTCGAACAGCGCAGCCTGTTCGATCTCGAAATGATGGAAGCCACCGGCTCCTGCGCCGGCATCGAGAACTACAGCCGCTATTTCTCCGGCCGCCGCCCCGGCGAGCCACCGCCGACCCTGTTCGAATATCTCCCCGACAATGCCCTGGTCTTCGTCGACGAAAGCCACGTCACCATCGGCCAGCTCGGCGCCATGTATCGCGGCGACCTGCGCCGCAAGGCGACCCTGGCCGAATACGGCTTCCGCCTCCCCTCCTGCATGGACAATCGCCCTCTGCGCTTCGAGGAATGGAACGCCATGCGCCCGCAATCGGTCTACGTGTCCGCCACGCCCGGCTCCTGGGAAATGGACCAGACCGGCGGCGTCTTCGCCGAACAGGTCATCCGCCCCACCGGCTTGATCGATCCCCCGGTCGAAATCCGCCCCGCCAAGGCCCAGGTCGATGACGTGGTCGACGAGATCCGCCAGACCAACAAGGCCGGCTACCGCACCCTGCTCACCGTCCTCACCAAGAAGATGGCCGAGGACCTCACCGAATACCTGCACGAACAGGGCATTCGCGTCCGCTACATGCATTCCGATGTCGACACCATCGAGCGCATCGAAATCATCCGCGACCTCCGCCTCGGCGCCTTCGACGTCCTCGTCGGCATCAACCTGCTGCGCGAGGGCCTCGACATCCCCGAATGCGGCCTCGTCGCCATTCTCGACGCCGACAAGGAAGGCTTCCTGCGCTCAGAAACCTCGCTGATCCAGACCATCGGCCGCGCCGCGCGTAACGTCGACGGCAAGGTGGTCCTCTATGCCGACCGCATCACCGGCTCGATGGAACGCGCCCTCGCCGAAACCAACCGCCGCCGCGAGAAACAGATCGCCTACAATACCGAACACGGCATCACGCCCCAGTCGGTCCGCTCCAACATCCACGACATCGTCGACTCGGTTTACGAACGCGACCACGTCACCGTCAGCATCGGTAAGGGCCGCGACGGCAAGGAACGCGTCGAAGTCGGCGCCAACCTGGCCGCCGTCATCAAGGACATGGAAGCCCAGATGCGCGAAGCCGCGACGAACCTGGAGTTTGAGAAGGCGGCAAGGTTGAGGGATGAGGTGAAGCGGCTGCGGGAGATGGAGCTGGATACGTTGTCGGGCGAGGTGAGCTAGGTCGGTTGTTTCTTGAACATCTCCGCTAGAGCCCCCCTGCTTATTGCTTGTCTAGTAAGCTCGGCGTCTATCAGAGGGGCATGTTGCGAAAGAAAATTCCGAGTCACTTCCTCAGTCGCGTACAGATGAGCATAGCGAAACCGCGACCGAGTACACTTTTCGTCGTTGAGGCCCAGAATCTTGATCGTTTGAGCAGCAGTGGGTGCCTGCGCCTCAGCTAAATTAACGGTCATGAGCATGGACGGAAAGTCGATCTGAAAAAGGCCGTCAGGAACTAAAAATGGGTCAATAACGCCCGCCTTGGTACCCTTTCTTCCGTTCATCCTCGAACATACAAACCGGAAATTTGTCCATTCATAGGCCAAGTTTGGATGTTTATCCTTCGGCAAGTAATGCTCTACCGTGTCCGCGCCAGTTACTTCCTCAACATGAAGGGAGGTATAAGCGCAAATGTGACCGAATGCCTCGCGCAGATCGGTCTTGCAGGCTCGCCAATATTCCTTTCCGCGATACTTTGCTTTCGTGCCAATCGGCACCGTAGCAAGGAACGATGTTCCGGGTGATCGAACTTTTGCTTGGAAGTCAGCAGGCTCAGGCTGAAGAACGAACGGTATCATTCGAAGCTGCGCCTGAAGAAATTCCACCGAATCCAAAACTCATCATCGTCCGGAAGTACCTCGCGAAGACGCTGGTGGACCCTCAAAACGTCGCGCCGAGGCGCGTCACTCCCTTGAATTTGCAGGCTTTTCGCGGCCTCAATAACGTCCTCAGCGGCCTTGGATCGTGCAGAGTCCATATCAAAGAAGTCAGACATCAACCAAGCATCTACCGTGCCCTGCCTCTCAAAAGTCATGGACCGAAGCCTGACTTCGCTGTCGTCCAAGAATAGATGGTGAATGCTGTCGTGGTCGTTGGCCATCGGCTCAACTGACGCTAGGACCAGCGGCGAGTGTGTGGCTACGTGAATTTGCGCCAAAACGCCCGCCCCAAAACCCTCCAACATGCGCACCAAGGCCGGAAGTATCTGGCGCTGCCATTTGGGGTGTAGGTGAGCCTCTAGCTCGTCGAGTAATACGACGGGTGTCGAGAATGGCCTTCTATTCACGCCCTCTGCGCTTTGAGCATGCTCGGTCCATGCCCAGACCAGGAGGTACGCTATCGACAGCGCTCGCTGAGTTCCCGCGGAGGCGTAAACGATTGGAACTCTGCCATAAGGCATGCGAAGCGTTGGGATAGCACGCGAGTCGCTGGCGATTTTTGTCGGGGGTCCTAGGCCAGATATTTCGGTGCCGGCCGCGATGATCTTCAACGCTCGAGAGAAAAGCTGCCCTTGAAAGCTCTCGCTCCCCTGAGCATACCAATCAACCAGATCTACAATTAGGCCGTTGCAGACGTGCCTCCTGCGGCCAGTGCTATCGGTGGCCACCAAGCCATCCCACACGGATGTCTTGCTGAAAGTTAGAACATTTGGAGCCGAACGCCATTTCGCAGATGTGCTTCGGAGCGTGTCCCAGATTTCGTACGACCCATCGTGCCGCGCATAAAAGGCGAAGCCCTCAATCTCATCTTGCCTTTTCTTCCATCCCCCCTCAGAGGGGTCGTAAAGGGCAAGGTTTGGGCGTGCCAATGCCTCGCCGCTCTTGAGCGTGTACTCAATTTCCGAGGACCGCCGATGATTACCATCCTTGGGCTCGGCGGGGAAATCTGCCCAAACTCCCGTAAGAGCCCACCAAGCTGTGTCCAAGATGAACGTTTTGCCAACGCTGTTGTCGCCGACTATCAAATTCAGCCGAGACGATGGTTCATACGGCACATCCCGTACGGGACCTACGTTTCGCAGCTCCATCGAGTCGAGAACTGCACCATCGTTTGGCCGCGCAAGGTCTGGCCAGCCAAATGTGTTGAGAACGGTTGATTCATCGTAAGGTTCTTCTGCCAAGTCGATCTGGCGATCAAATCGGTCCGACGAGCACAACTGTTCATACTCCTCCTCCGAGAAGTTAAATTCTGACTGAAACCAGACTTCGAGTTGTCGAGCAGGACGCTTGCCCAAATCGATGACACGATCTCGGTACAGCCAAACGGCCAGATCCGCGACAGGGATACGGGCGCTACGGTTGCTGCGCATCAAATCGGCCAAGATTTTAACGTACTGCTCCCGCCAACCCCAAGTCGATTTGCCTGCATGCACAAACGCGTCGCCGAATGTATCCTTCACGACCCTCTGCAATGTGGTCGAAGCGTATCGATTGCTGACCCAGGGATTGGACGGATTTGAGCTGGCAAATGGGCTAAAGAATTTGTCCACATCAGGCAGCAGCCTGAAGTATTCCTCCAAAATCTCGATGTGAATGTAGCGGTATGTAAGGGGTATCGACTTTCCCACCGGAATGCCGGCTTTCTTGAACCCCAGAAACGCGAAGCCGAAGAAAACATGTAGGTCAGCCAATCGTTTGGCCGACAGCAATACCTGTTCGGTGGAGATATACGCCACTAGATCGCCTCCAACCTTTCTACTGCCATTTTACAAAATTCAGGATTCAACTCGATGCCGATCGAAGCTCTCCCCAGACGCGAAGCGGCTAGTTGAGAAGTACCAGAGCCGACGAATGGGTCCAGTACGACACCCTTCTCTGGCGCACCCACTTCAATACAGCGCTCCGCAAGAGCGTCAGGAAATGGTGCCGAATGTCGATACTTTGACCTGTCCAGTCTTTGAGGAGGGATAACCCATACGTCCTCGTCACCACCCAACTTCTCTCTATCAAACCAGTAACGCTGCGTGCTGGTAAACATAAATATGTGCTCGTATGTCCGCCATGGTCGATCTTTCGCGGTAGGCTCTGGTATCGCGCTCGCGCGGTGCCAGACTATAGGGCTCCGCAATATCCACTTACGATTGATGAGTTCCAACGCGACGCGCCACGGGATGCCGATGGCAGTTTTCCTGGGCACTCCCAATCCGCTTGCGTCGACAGCCCTTAGTCCCATACGTCGATGGCGGTTTTTCTTGTCATCACCTTTGGGAAGGCCTTTCGCCGAATAGTATGTATCGCCGATATTTAAAAAAACCACTGCGGTTGACTTTAAAGAGGGTCGAATGGCGTCAAGAGTGTCACAAAGTTTACTGACGTATTCCTGAATTGAGCTTTCCTGACCCAGTTGTCCTTCTACGTCGTAGTCTCTCTGCCAATAGTATGGGGGCGAAGTAACCACGCAATCGATGGAGTTTGGCCTGAGAAGCTTCGCGGTCTCCTTAGCGTCGCCCCGGTGAACCTCCCACGGAATGCCCAAGCTGGACGTTCCGGACCATGTATGAGTCCCGCTTAACATTCGATTCCTTCAGATTGTCCGAGTGTTGTACCGCAAGGCAGTACAGAAGCGAAGATTGTACGCGGCGTAGATCGCCGTTGCCCTAGAACGTCATCGTTGGCAAGGCTACGCTACTATGTCGATCAACACTCCGCCGCTCGCCGACCAGCACCTTGGTATTGCGCTTGAGGCTGGCGAGCACCCGCGCATCGGTACTCGGCGCCTCGCGCAGGTTGAGGCTGCTGGCCGAAACGAACAGTGTCGCGTCGAAACGCGGCGCCGCCGGTACATCCGCCCGCACCGAGGCCGGCCCGGAAGCCGGATTGACCGAGGCCGTCACCGGCGTATCCGTCCCCCCGATGAGATTGCCGAGCGCGGCCAACACCATGATGCCGAGAAGCACCCAAAATAGCTTGCGCATCTTCCCCCCAGCCAGACCATCGGGCGGAAGCCATCGCCGAGTCTATAGACCCTGGGGCAGGCGCCCGAACCGCCCGGTAACCAGGCTCACGGCCAAACGGCCACCAATCCCCAGCCCGCCTCTCCTGACGCCCTGCTCTGGCCCCTGCCGGCAGGCTCAGCTAGGGTCCCTCCAGAAATTCAGGAGAAAAGCGATGAAATACCTCGCCGTCGCCATCGGCGTCGTGGCCATGCTGCTGGGCGGCCTGTGGTTCCTGCAGGGCACCGGGCTGGTCACCATCGCGCCGATCCTCTGCGTCGCCGAATGCGAAGCGCTCGAAGGCCCGTCATTGCCCTGGGCCATTGCCGGCCTTTTGGCACTGTTGTTCGGCGCGGCCCTGCTCTGGCGCAGTCTCCGCCGTCGCTAGATCGGCCGCCGGCCCAGATCGTCAGCTGGTGTGGCATGCCGCCGCGCAGTGGGCGCAGCCATTGCTCTGGCGGTAGTGCCGCCTGGCCGCCGCAACCGCTTCCCTGCAGGTCGCGAAAAGCCCGAGATAGGTCGTGCTGCGCGCCTGGCCGAGCCAGTAGCAGTTCTGCGCATGCACCTCGTGGTCGCCGTTGGGCTGCGCCGTGTCATTCACATAGTAATGCTCGGCCATCGCTGCCTCCGTGAAAACAGCCAGCCAATCCGAGTCGCCGCCCCCTCGCGTCCGAAACCATCCCTAAGGGCCATTGCGCATTGCCCGCATCGCCCAGGCGCCGGGCCGCCTCCGTGCATCGCCTCCCCGCCCCAGCCTCTGTCTCTGCCTCTGCCTCCGCCTCCGCCTCTGCCTCTCGCCTCCGCCTCCCGCCTCCTGCGTCCTG
>NZ_JAKFDJ010000162.1:0-49805 GCF_036676215.1 Devosia sp.
GCGATCTTGCCCGTAGGCGTGTTGACGCAGCGAGCGCCCCGGCGTGGGATGGCGTCAATGGTGCCGATGTCGATCCAGTCGGTCATGATACTTTTCTCACTTCGCTGCCCAGTGTCGGGCCATGGGCATGCCAATCGTGACGAACGTCTGGACCATGGCGGCAACCTCCTATTCGGCAGCCGCGACCTGTCCGCCTGCGCGCTTGAGGCGGATGCGATCAAGGGTTTCCTGATCCGGATTTGCGCCGCCCTCATAGGCTTCGAGAAAGCCCAGGAGTTCCTCGCGATAGGCGTAATAGTCCTTGTGGGCGAGCAGCGCCTTGCGCGAGCGGGGACGCGGCAGGTCAACGTCCATGACATTGCCGATGCGGGCATTGGGACCGTTCGACATCATGACGACGCGGTCGGCGAGAAGGATGGCCTCATCCACGTCATGGGTGACGCAGATGGCGGTGACCTGGGTCTTGGCCCAGACATCCATCAGCACATCCTGCAGCTCCCAGCGGGTGATGCTGTCGAGCATGCCGAACGGCTCGTCGAGCAGCAGCAGCTTGGGCGAAAGCGCAAAGGCCCGCGCAATGCCGACACGCTGTTTCATGCCGTTGGACAGCTCGGCGGCCGGGCGATGCATGGCATCGCCAAGGCCGACGCGCGCGAGGTAATATTCGACGACATCGCGCCGTTCGGCCGGACTGGCGTTGGGATAGACCCGGTCGACGCCAAGGGCGACATTCTCGCGCGCCGTCAGCCAGGGCATCAGCGACGGAGCCTGGAACACCACGGCCCGATCCGGGCCGGCACCAACGACTTCGCGGTTGTCGAGCACGATGCCGCCCGCCGAAATGGGGTTGAGGCCGGCCACCATGGACAGGACGGTGGACTTGCCGCAGCCCGAGTGACCGATCAGCGTGACGAACTCGCCCTTCTTCATCTTGAAGTCGAAGCGATCGACCACCGTGAGCGGGCCTTTGGGCGTGGGGTAAACCTTCGATACCTGCGAGAACTCGACATAGCCGGCCTTGGTGGGCGAGGCTGCAGCCTTGGCATAGGCCTCCGGCATCTTGGCCGATTTGCCCCGATCGATCGGCACGACATTCGGCAAGGAGACGTCCCGCTCGCCCGAAACGTTGCGCCCGGCGCCCACATCCATCAGATATTCTGTGATTTCCCGGCGCAGCGTGATGAAGCGGTCATCGCCATTGAGCGCGGCACGATCGCGCGGGCGCTCGATGCCGACCGAGAAATTTGGTCCCAGCGTGGCGCCTGGACCCGGCGTCAGTGGAATGACCCGGTCGGCGAGCAGGATGGCCTCATCCACATCGTTGGTGATCAGGATGATGGTCTTCTTTTCCGCCTCCGAGATCAGGGCGAACTCGTCCTGCAGCTTGGAACGGGTCAGCGCGTCGAGTGCCGAAAGCGGCTCGTCCATGAGCAGCACTTCGGGCTTCATGGCCAGGGCGCGGGCGACCGCGACCCGCTGGCGCATGCCGCCAGACAACTCTGAGGGGCGCCGGTCCACGGCGTGGGCCAGCCCGACCATTTTGATATAGTGCGTGCGAAGCGCCAGCCGCTCAGCGCGGCTCTTTGATTTGTGTACGGCGTTGATCGCCAGGTCCACATTGCCGCCCACCGAAAGCCAGGGCATGAGCGAATAGGATTGGAACACCACGCCGCGTTCGGGGCCAGGGCCGTCGATTTCGCGGCCCCGGAAAATAATCCCGCCCTGGTTGGGTTCGATGAGCCCGGCCAGCATGGAGATCAGGGTGGTCTTGCCGGCCCCCGAAAAGCCGAGGATGGCGACGAACTCGCCCTCCTCGACGCTCAGGTTGAGGTTGGACAAAACGTTGGTGCGCTTGGCGCCCTCGCCATAGTGCTTGGAGACATCGGAAAGCTGGAGGATGGGTGCCACTGGGCTCTCCTAACGATTGGAGGAGAAGGTGAACGCGGTCTGCAGCGTGAACATCACCCGGTCGAGCATGAAGCCGATGATGCCAATGGTCAGGACGGCGACCATGATGCGGGACAGCGAGTTGGACGAACCGTTCTGGAATTCATCCCAGACGAATTTGCCGAGGCCCGGATTCTGCGCCAGCATTTCGGCGGCGATCAGCACCATCCAGCCCACACCAAGCGACAGGCGCAATCCGGTGAAGATCAGCGGCAGCGCCGAGGGCAGCACCAGTTTGGTGATTGTGGTGGCGGTCGACAGCTGGAGCACCTTGCCGACATTGACCAGATCCTTGTCGATCGAGGCGACGCCAAGAGCGGTATTGATCAGCGTCGGCCACAACGAACACAGGGTGACGGTCACTGCCGAAATGATCAGCGCCTTGGGGAAGGCCTCATTGACGTCCACATAGACCGCCGAAACGATCATGGTGACGATGGGCAGCCAGGCCAGCGGCGACACCGGCTTGAACAACTGCACCAGCGGATTGAGAGCGCCGTTGAAGGGGCGGCTGAGCCCGGATGCGATCCCAAGCGGGACCGCCACCGCGGTGGCGATCAGGAAGCCAAGACCGACGGTCTTGAGCGAGGTGAGGATCTGGTCGAGGAAAGTCGGCTTGCCGGTGAAGCTGCGGAACTTGACATCGTCCTGGCGACCATCGGCGACCAGTTCGGCATTGCGCTCGTCCTGCCGGACATAGAACTCGGTCTCTTTTTCGCGCTCTGAAATATGGTCCTGCCAGAGCGCGCCTGCCTGTTCCCAGACCTGGGCCGGGCCAGGAATGGCGCCAAGCGAGGTTTGCACCTGCGGCGCGAGCAGTGCCCAGGCGGCCAGAAACATCACGATGCCCATGAGGGGAAAGACGAGACTGTCACGCAACTCGCCCAATTGTTCGCGCGGATCATCGCCTGCCGCGATCTTGAGCAATGGCGTCAACCAGCCCAGCCCGAGGGCACTCAGCCAGGCCGATGCACGGTTGATCCCGGCAAACAGCTTCTGGCGCCTCTGATCGGAACGGTCCTTGTCGGAAACGTCACTGGCGATGGTCATGGTCTTCATCCTGTTTTCGTCGCGATGCGGTGGCCGGACCATCGGTCCGGCCGGTGCTCTCTTGGTGGCTCAGGGGGTCTCGCCGGTCTTCAGGCCGATCTCGAAGCCGTCAATATAGGCGTTCGGGGTGCGGCCGTCATAGGAGACGCCGTCGATGAAGTCGGCAGTGGCAGCGCGATAGCCATCGCTGTCCCACGGCACGTCGGCCTCTTCGATCATGCCTTCTTCGACGAGCAGACGGGCCGCTTCCAGGTAGATGTCGGGGCGATAGACCGACTTGGCAATTTCGGCATACCAGTCGTCAGGCTTGTCTTCGGCGATCTGACCCCAGCGGCGCATCTGGGTGAGGTACCAGACGGCGTCCGAATAGTAGGGATAGGTGGCAAAGTACCGGTAGAAGACGTTGAAGTCCGGCACGTCGCGCTTGTCGCCCGGCTCGTATTCGAAGGTACCGGTCATCGAGTTGGCGATGACGGCGGCGTCGGCGCCGACATATTCGGAGCGGGCCAGGATCTCGACGGCTTCGCCGCGATTGGCGTTGTCGTTCTCGTCCAGCCACTTGGCGGCGCGGATCAGAGCCTTGGTCACGGCGATAGTCGTATTGGGGTTCTGTTCGACAAACTCTGCCGTCAGCCCGAAGACCTTTTCCGGATTGTTCTTCCAGATTTCGTAGTCAGTGATGACCGGAACGCCGATCTTCTTGAACACAGCGGCCTGATTCCAGGGTTCGCCAACCGAATAGCCGTCAATCGTGCCGGCCTCCAGGGTGGACGGCATCTGCGGCGGTGGGGTCACCGATAGGTAAGCCTCGGCGTCGATCTGACCAGACACGTCCTCGGGCGAATAGTATCCGGGATGTACCCCGCCAGCCGCCAGCCAGTAGCGCAGCTCATAATTGTGCGTGGAAACCGGGAACACCATGCCCAGATTGAACGGACGCCCTTCGGCGGAGAAGGACTCGATCACCGGAAGCAGCGCAGAGGCGCTGATCGGATGTTGCGGCAGCCCGTTGGCGTCCATCTCCAGGCCTGGCTTCATCAACTCCCAGACGGCGTTGGACACGGTGATGGCATTGCCATTGAGGTCCATCGAAAAGGGCGTGACGATGTGAGCCTCAGTGCCATAGCCGATGGTCGCTGCCAGCGGCTGGCCGGCCAGCATATGCGCACCGTCCAGCGTGCCGGTGATCACGCCATCAAGAAGAACCTTCCAGTTGGCCTGCGGCTCGAGCGTGACGAACAGGCCCTCATCCTCGAAATATCCCAGTTCATAAGCAATGGCCAAAGGCGCCATGTCGGTCAGCTTGATGAAGCCGAATTTCAGTTCGTCCTTTTCGACATCGAGCATTTCAGCCTGGGCGCCGAGGGGCGCCATCACGCACGCAGCCATGAGGCCGGCGGCTAGGGCCTGCGGCAGCGTCCGCCTCGCCCGTGAGGATTGTCTGCTGGACTTGGTCTTCGTCATGTAGTTCTCCATCTGCACCGATCGGAAAAACAAAAAAGCTGCCAACAGGCCTTCGCATCCGGTTTGCACCGCACGCTGTACCTGTTGGCAGCTTTGCCTGGGTGACGCCCATCGTTGGACATCGACTTGAAGAGCGTCTTGGGAGGAGCCCGTTCGCTCACAACATTGCACGAAGCGTGCCAAGTCGTTGGTTTGATGTTTTATTTAACGAAATCAATGATTTGGCGCGTTGTCCGCTGCGGGCCAAAATCCGGCGTCCAATTTGGAACCGATCAAATCTGCACCAAACTGCCTATTTTGCGATCATCCGCCGCACATGCCCAAGATTGAATCAGGCAGTCGGGCGCTGGCTGGCGATATAGGCGTCGAGCGCATCCGGATCGAAAACCTGGCCATCAAAGAACAGGTCTGGTCCCATTGTCAGGCTACCGTTCTGGGCGGCGATTGTCCCAGTAGTGTTGCGCGTGCCGTCCGTCTTGTTGTCGGCAACGGGTACTGCGACGTCGAGGGGCGCCAGGGCCGTCCGATAGAGGTCGGAACGGAAGCACGCCGCTGCGATCTCGGCATGGGCGGCGCTGGCGGAAACCTCGCCCCAGCGCACCATCTGCGAATAGTACCAAAGGGCATGGCTCTTCCACGGGAAGTTGGCCGCGCCGGCATGCGGAATGAAATAGTCCGACACGTGACGCACCATGCCGCCGCCGATGTCGAGCATGCCGGTCAGGGCGCGACCGACGATCGCCTCGTCCGCGTTGAGATAGGCCGGTGCCGCCATGATCCGCGCCGCTTCCGCATGGTTGGCTGGATCAGTGCACCAGGTTCCAGCCAGGTAGATGGCGCGAACCATGGCCGATACCAGTTCGGGGTTCTCGCTGGCCCAGGTCGCTCGCATGCCGATGACCTTGTCGGGACTGGATTGCCAGATCGAGGCCTTGACGGTCGCAATGTGGGCGCCCTTGGTGGCCACGCCGATGCTGTTCCAAGGCTCGCCGACGCAGTAGCCATCAATGCCGCCGGTGCCAAGGGCATCAGGCAGCAAGGGCGGCGGCAGCACGACGATTTCGATGTCACGGTCCGGCATGATGCCGCTGGCGGAAAGCCAGTAGCGAAGCTCGTAATTGTGCGACGAGGTCTGGTGCACGACGCCAAACCGCAGCTTGTGCGAAGAGGCGGCGACGACCTTGGCAAGCGCTGCGCCGGCCGGCCCTGCCGCCAGATCGCCTGGGGCGCCATGGTCCGCCATGGCTTTCCAGAGGTCAGCGCTGACGGTGATGGCATTGTTGCCCAATCCGAGCACCACCGGGGTGATCATTGGGGTCGCAATCGGGGTCAGTCCCAGGCTGGCGGCCAGCGGCATGGGCGCCAGCATCTGTGCAATGTCGAAATGGCCGATGGCGGCGCGGTCGCGGATATTGGCCCAACTGGTCTCGCGCACCAGATGCAGGTCCAGCCCCTGCGCCTCGGCAAAGCCCTTTTCGCGCGCCAGCACCAGCAGCACGCTGTCGAGCAGGGGCAGGAATCCGGCGGTGATGTGGGTCGTAGGCATGGCGGCTTTCCTATGGGCCCAGGAGATCGGCGGCGGTCACAAGGCTTTGGGCGATGTCGACCATCCTCCGGTTCTGGTTCATGGCGGTCGAGCGGAGCAGGGCATAGGCCTCGGCCTCGGAGAGACCGCGCGTCTTCATCAGGATGCCCTTTGCCTGCTCGATGATCTTACGGTCTTCCAGCTCGCTGCGGGCCTGCTCTAGCTCGCGCGTGAGGCGAGAAAAGGCGTTGAAGCGTGAGATGGCCATGTCCAGAATGGGCTTGACCCGTTCCTTCTTGAGACCATCCACCACATAGGCGGAGACGCCGGCCTCGACCGCCTTCTCGATCATGGCGCCGTCGGAGCGGTCCACGAACATGGCGATGGGGCGCTGAATGGCGCGTGACAGCGAGAAGAAATGCTCGAGCGTGTCGCGCTTGGGGTTTTCGAGATCGATGAAGATAACGTCCGGCGTCGTAGCCTGAATGGTCCGCGCCACCTCGTTGACGTCATGGATTACCGCGACGCGGACATAGCCGGCCTCGCGCAGTCCATCCTCAATGATGGATGCGCGAATGCGGTTCTCGTCGATGATCAGAATGGAGAGGTCAGGACTTGGCATCGGCGGCAGTTATGCCGTCGCCCATAAAAAGCACAAGTGAAACGTGTGCACATTTCCTATGCAATCGCGTTTCAAGCGCCTTCAGCCCTTTGCGGCCGCCTCACTTTTCCAGCTGAATTGCGGGGAGTAGCCGAGCATTCGCTTGGCCTTTTCGATGGAAAGCAGCGTGCCATTTGCCGACAGGTTTCCCTTTGTCGGAACGTTCGGGAAGACTTCGGCCAGCAAGGACATGTTGGACCGGCTCATCACCGTGTCGGCATTGGCGATGATGAACGCCTCAAAACCGGTGAAGTCGGCCTGGATCGAACGCCGGACGGCCTGGGCGCCATCGCGGGCGTCGATATAACCCCAGAGGTTCCATTTGCGAGCGCGGGGGTCGGCGTCGAATTTGGGGAAGGCTGCGTAGTCTTCGGGGTTCATGACATTGGAGAATCGCAGCCCGACGATACGCAGGGATGGATCCCAGCGGCAGAATTGGGCGGCCATGGTCTCGTCGAGCAGCTTTCCCAGCGAATAGGCCGATTCCGGGCGCGGGTAATATTCCTCGTCGACCGGTGCATAGGGGGGAGGCGTATCGAAGGGCAGTCCCAGCACGGTCTCGCTTGAGGCGAAGACAATGTTCTTGATGCCGGCAAGGCGGCTAGCCTCAAAGACATTGTAGGTGGTCGGCACATTGTTGGCGAAGATTCGGGCATTCGCAGCCAGGCCCGGCGCGGGAATTGCCGCCAGATGCACCACGGCGTCGAATGGTCCCTTGCGCTCATCCACCCCGCCCAGGATCGCCGCGGCGACCTCGCCGAAACTGGTCAGGTCGATGCGCACGCTGGGGCAGATCGGTTCGGGCAGGGCCTGCTGATCGATGTTGAGAACATCGTAGCCATGGGCCACCAGATCGCGCAGCACCGCGCGCCCGAGCTTGCCGCTGCCGCCCGTCACCAGAACCTTGGCCATCCTAACCTCCTCTGCATTCAAGGGATTTCTCTTTTTCTTGGCTAAGCGTCGCATGCCGACGTTGCGATGCCAAGCCATCGCAACGGTAAATGAAACATGAATAACCCCCTCACGAGCAGTTCAAGCGGGCGGGGCGATAACGGTCATCACAGGGCGAAAGCCCATCATTCAGAGGAGATCGAAAATGGACCACATCAAGACCGTTGTCATCGCCGCCGGCCTGCTCACCGCCTTTGCCACGTCAGGCGCGAATGCCGCCTTCGTGCTCGGCAAAAACTCGCCGAACTATCCCAAGTCCAACACCCAAAATGAATGCAGTTTCAATGCCTTCATGCATCCCCTGGTGCGGACGACGGAGGTTGCCGCGATCCGTCCCAGCCAGGAAATATGGCTGACCCCGGTCTGTGAGGATGAGCTGGATCGCAACAATTACGGAACGCTGTTCCGCGACGGCAATGTCGAGACGTTGCGGGGCTTGATCGCCCGCAATCCGGCTCTCATGGCCACGCTGTCGGCCCGCGGCTACGACCAGTTCGACGTTGTCGCGCTGCGCTTCAGCCGCGACGATTCGGTCAACCTCTTCGTTCACCAGCGTGACATGCGCTGAAAGCGGTCACCGGTATGAACGCATTATGAACGGCCCCATCACGATCGGTTCAATGCCGGGAGGGCATCCTCCCGGTAACAAATGAAACCACGCTCGAGGGAGACAGAAATGAACAAGCAACAGGAAAAAGTTCTGGTCGCCACGCTCTGCGGTCTGATCATTGCCGCCGCCGGCGCCTTCGCGGTGCAACCCGCCATGGCCGCTGGATACCAGGTCGACCAGCTTGCCCAGGTGACCGGTGTCGCCCACTGGGACAAGCTCAACGTCCGCAAATGGCCCGCGTCATACTCACAGAAGGTCGGCGCGTTCACGCCCGGCAGCCATGTCTGGGTAGAACGCTGCATCGAGGCCAAGACCGGTGCGGATTGGTGCCTCGTCGGCGCGCAGGACACTTCAGGCTGGGTCAATTCCCGTTATCTGACCGTCGTCTACGACTGGGATATCTGATCCCGGCCGTCGGCGACGGCGGAGACCCGGCGGCCTGCAGCTCGACCATCGCCGCAGATCGCAACTGCAGACTGTCCCGGGTCTCCACCCTCGCCGATGCGAGATGTACCGAGTATTTCGTGCCTGCCTCCTTCCCATGCTGTGTTGACTTTTCCGGTCCTGCGCTGTTCGTGACGAGCAGCCTGGACCGGAGTTTTTTTCATGGATGCCAATCCCGTTCTTGCCGAGACCATTCGCGGCAACTGGATCGAGAACCGCCATCGTGGCGCCTATGTAGTGATCGACGCCGACGGCGCGATCATCGCCTCGGCCGGCGACATCACGCGGCCGATCTTTCCGCGCTCGGCGATAAAATCCATGCAGGCCCTGCCGATCTTCGCGCAACATGCCGACAACAAGTTCCATCACACCGAGGAAGAACTGGCACTAGCCTGCGCCAGCCACCATGGCGAGGACGCCCATGTGGCGACGGCCAAGGGCCTGCTCACCCGTCTGGGCCTGTCGGTGGCCGATCTCGAATGTGGCGCCCATGCCCCCACCAATGCGGCGGCCCGCGAGGCGCTGCGCGCCGCCGGCGAGGAGCCGAGCGCATTGCACAACAATTGCTCGGGTAAGCATTCGGGCATGCTGAGCGTGGCGTTGGCCATGGGCGTGCCGACCGCCGGCTATGTCGGGCGCGAGCATGAAGTGCAGAGACAGGTCCGGGCCGCGGTGGAAGCAGTGATCGGGGAGGCGCTAACCGAGGGCAAGTGCGGCACCGATGGCTGCTCGATCCCCACCTTTGCCGGGCCGTTGCGCGCCTTTGCCTATGGCTTCGCCCGGATGGCGACGGGCAAGGGAATTTCCGGCGAACTGGCAACGGCCGCCCGGCGGCTCTTCGATGCGGCGACCAGCCACCCGCATCTGGTGGCGGGCACCGACCATGCCGATACGCTGCTCATGGCTGCCTTCAAGGGCCGGCTGATGCAGAAGGTGGGCGCCGAGGGCGTGCAATGCGGCGCCATCCGCGACAAGGGCTGGGGCTATGCCCTCAAATGCGACGACGGCAATATCGCCGCGTCTCAGGCCATGCTCGCCGGCCTGCTGCTGCAACTGGCCGACCCCGACGCCGAGCAACGTGCGCTGCTCGAAGGACTGGCGCACCAGAAAATCAAAAGCGTGCGCGGCGCCGAAGTGGGCGAATTGCGGGCCGTCGGCTAGCCGCCCAGCGTGACATTCGGATAGCGATCCGCATTGGCGATCAGGTCTGGCTCGACGATCTCGGACCAGGCCAGACCCACCACGGCGTGGTTGCTGGCCGTCACGGCATTGCTACCGATATGGACCGGGCCGGCGCCATCCACCACGCTGACGCCGATGCCGATCATGCTTTCCGAAACGACATTGGAAGCAATCAGCACGTTGCGCAGGAAAGGTCCGTAGCCCGCGGTGATGGCGATGCCCGGAACGTTCTGGACCGTGTTGCCGGTAATGGCGGTCTCCGCTTCGGCGGCGATGCCGATGGGGACTGTGTCGGGATTCACCGCCGAATTCGGAGTGATGTTGCGCACGATATTGCCTACGCAGACGGCAAGCTGGCCGCCGCTGTCGAGATTGGTGATCGAAATGCCGGTGGCCGCACCATCGACGATATTGTTGGCGATGATCGAGCCGGAAAAGGCGAATTCCGAGAAGATTGCGACTTCGCCCGAGCGCAGGCAGGTATTGCCGCTGACCTGGCTGTTTTTGGTCGAGTTGAGGCGCACAGCGGTGAAAGCGCAGTCGGCGATGTGATTGTCGGCGACGATGACCTCGTCGGCCTTGAAGATATTGATGCCGTTGCCGTTCTGCCCGTTACCGCCGCCGTCCCAGCGGATGTTGGCGATACGGTTGCCGCTGACGATGGAGCCATCGGGGCCGCTTTCGGAACGCCAGATGCGGATGCCGGCATTGCCACAATAGTCGATGCGGTTTCCGGCAATGAAGAGGCCTCGGCTGTTCATCGCGTGAATGGCGGCATCGCCAAGCTCGGTGAAGTTGCAGTCGCTTACGGTGACACCAGCATCGGCGATGGCGACCCCGATCTGCGCATTGCGGAAGCGGCACCGCTCCAGCGCGATGTCGTCGCTCGCCTCGATGGTCAGCGCCGCCGCGCCGGAGGCAAAGCCGATATCGCGCAGCACCAGCGAGCCGCGATCATAGACGGAGATGCCGGTTCCATCGGGCAGGGTTCTGAGCTCGGTCTTGCCGGGCACGCCCTCGACGACGAGATTGCCGGGAATATCGAGGCCAAGCACATGGATGGTGCCGGCGGGCAGGCGCAGCGTCTGGCCGGCACTGGCTGCCTGTTCCAGCGCGCTTTGCAGTGCCGTGCCCTGATTCTCGGCGGTATCGGCAACGACGCCGAGCGTTGCGGCATCGAGCGTGCTCTGGGCCTGGGCCATTGTGGGCATGGTGGCAGTGAGGGTCGCTAGTCCTGCGAGGACGCGACGGCGATTGGCAAGCAGCGTGTGCATCATGCTTCCATTCTGCCGCGCCGCGCGCGATCCCGCCACCGACAATGGAAAACAGAGTTACGAGTTGTCCCGCGTCGACGCGGACGGCTATAAGAGCCCAACTCAAAGGATGGCGGCGCCGATGCTCGTTGACGACAAGATCTTTCTCGGGACCAGCACGCAGCCCGAATATCTCGCCCTCAAATATGGCAATCGCCATGGCCTGGTGACCGGCGCCACCGGCACCGGAAAGACGGTGACGCTGCAGGTGCTGGCCGAGGGATTTTCGGCGGCAGGCGTGCCGGTCTTCGCGGCCGACATCAAGGGCGACCTCAGCGGCGTCGCCAAGATGGGCGCGGCGCAGGGCTGGCAGACCCAGCGGGCCCAGGAAATCGGCTTCACTGATTTCAAGGATGACATATTCCCGGTGATCTTCTGGGACCTGTTCGGCCGGCAGGGCCACCCGATCCGCGCCACCATCTCGGAAATGGGCGCGCTGCTGCTGAGCCGCATGCTCGAATTGAACGATACCCAGGAAGGCGTGCTCAACATCGCCTTCAAGGTGGCCGATGACGAGGGCCTGCTGCTGCTCGATCTCAAGGATCTACGGGCCCTGCTGATCGACCTGCAGGAGCGGTCCAGGGAAATCTCCACCACCTATGGCAATGTATCGACTGCCTCCATTGGAGCCATCCAGCGGGCACTGCTGGTGCTGGAACAGCAAGGCGCCGAAAATTTCTTCGGCGAACGGGCGCTCGACATTGCCGACCTGATGCGCACCGACCGGAACGGGCGCGGCGTCATCTCCATCCTCGCGGCGGACGAGTTGATGCGCGCCCCGCGGCTCTACGCGACATTCCTGCTGTGGATGCTGTCCGAACTGTTCGAGGAACTGCCCGAGATCGGCGACCCCGACAGGCCCAAGCTGGTCTTCTTCTTCGACGAGGCCCATCTGCTGTTCGACGACGCGCCCAAAGTGCTGGTCGACAAGGTCGAACAGGTGGTCAAGCTGGTGCGCTCCAAGGGCGTCGGCGTCTATTTCGTGACGCAGAACCCGGTCGACATTCCCGATACCGTGCTCGCGCAATTGTCCAATCGCGTGCAACACGCCCTGCGCGCCTATACCCCGCGGGAACAGAAGGCCGTTCGCGTCGCCGCCGACACGTTCCGGCCCAACCCAGCCTTCTCGACGGAGGAGGTCATCACCCAGCTCGGCATCGGCGAGGCGCTGGTGTCAGTGCTGGAATCCAAGGGTGTCCCCTCGATGGTGGGGCGCACGATGATCCGGCCGCCCTCGGCGCAGGTGGGGCCGCTATTGCCCGAGGAACGCCGGGCCATCATGGCCAATTCGCCTGTGGCCGGGCTCTATGACACGCTGGTGGACCGGGACTCGGCCTTCGAAGTGCTGGCGCGCAAGGCGCGGGACCGGCAACTGGCCGAAGAGCGGCAGCGCCAGGAGGACGAAGAGCGCAAGACTGCGGAACGCAGCTATCAGGAGGACCGGCCGCGCCGCACATCCTCGCGCCAGACTCCCGCGGAAGCCGCGATGAACTCGCTGGCACGCACTGTCGCCAACCGGCTGGGGAGCGCGCTGGTGCGTGGTATCCTCGGCGGGTTGAAGCGCGGCCGATGAGCATGATGGAACCCACTACGGCCGCACACGTCGTCGCTGTCTTCGCCTCGGACAGGGGGCCGGGCGACCCCGAGCGCGCCTCGATCATGAGTCAGACCGGCAGCTATTTCGCCAAGCGCGGCGCCAGCATTGTGTGTCTTGCCGAAAACGGCATCATTCCCGTGCCGCTGATCACCGCCGCGCGGGCAGCTGGCGGTCCCGTGCGGATCATTGCCGATCCCGGCATCACGCTGCCACCGGCGCTCGCCGGGGTGACGATGGACACTTTGGCGACGCGGGAGGAGCGTCTGGCGCGCCTGGCGGAGCTGGCCGAGGCTTATGTGGCGCTGCCGGGATCGCTCGCCTCGGCGTCGGCGCTGTTCGGCACCTGGGCCGCGGCCAAGGCACAGGGGCGCACGCCACCCGTCGTCATGCTCAACCGTCATCGGGCCTATGAAGTGATGCGGGGCTATGCCGCCGACGTCTTGTCGCCAGGGCTGCCCGGCCACGAACGCGCCGTGCAGTTTGCCGATACGATCGAGGATCTGTGGGGCCGGCTGAGCCGACTGATCACCGAGGGACGCTAGCCGTCCAGCCCGGGATGCTGCGGCTTGCGGCGGTTGGGGAAGAGCGGGACGACGTTGTCGGTGACGCGCCGGGTCGGCACGGGCTGCGGCGTCGGCATGGTCGTGCGGTTGCGCCGTTCGGGGCCGCGATAGCCGCCGAGTACCCCGACGACGCTGCGGCTGCGCAGGCGCGTCTGGATGCGTTGCAGCAGGTGGCGCGGCGACATCGGCTTGATGATGACCTCGTCGATCCCGGCGCTGATCGCCTGGTGCCGCATGGGTGGGGTGATGGTGCGGGTCAGCGCGATCACCGGTACGTCCTGGCTGAGCAGTTCGTCATTGAGGCGGATGCTCTCGACCATTTCATAGGCCGGACGGCCCTCGCGGTCGAAATCGCACACCAGCATGTCCAAGGGGGCAATGCGCATATAGGCGAACAGCTCGATATCGCTTTCGAACTGGCGCACCTTGAGATGTGAGTCGCCCGCCACCACCATCGCCAGCAAAGACGATAGCGCTGGATTCGCCGCAATGATGGCAACGACCTTGGTCGACACGGGCTCTCAGGCTCCCCAATAGTAAATGAAGTGTTACCATGGGCGGGCAGGCGGTTGAAGGCCCAGCGCCTTGAAATGGCTAATAGATGGGGGAAACGCTGGCAGGGCAAAACTAAGCCCGCCGGCGCGGGGCGCGGCGGGCTTTTATTGATCTGGCGCAGTAGCGTGTGGTTAGGCCTTGGCCTCTTCGAACATCAGCTCGGCATGTTCCCAGTTCACCAGATTGTCGAACCAGGCTTCCAGGTATTTCGGGCGAGCATTGCGGTAGTCGATGTAATAGGAGTGCTCCCACACATCGACGCCGAGAATCGGCTTGCCGCCATGGACCAGCGGCGACTCGCCGTTCGGGGTCTTGGTGACTTCCAGCTTGCCATTCTTCAGCGACAGCCAGGCCCAGCCCGAACCGAACTGGGTGGTGCCGGCGGCGATGAAATCGGCGCGGAACTTGTCAAAGCCGCCGAGATCGGAATCGATCTTGGCAGCGAGTGCGCCCGGCAGCTTGTTGCCGCCGCCATTGGGCTTCATCCAGTTCCAGAAATGCACGTGGTTGAAATGCTGGCCGGCATTGTTGAAGAGACCGGCATTCTTGCCGAAGCTCTCCTTCACGATGTCTTCGAGCGGCAGGATTTCGAGGCCCGAACCTTCCAGCAGCTTCTCGCCATTGGTCACATAGGCCTGGTGATGCTTGTCGTGGTGATATTCCAGCGTTTCCGCCGACATATAGGGGCCTAGGGCATCATAGGCGTAGGGCAGGGGCGGCAGAGTGAACTTGGTGGACATGTTGGCCTCCGATTTTGGGATTAGACGCTGAGGGAATTCGGCACTGGTATAGTTCGATTGTGACGACACAACAATCAGTTGGAGGGGAAAGATCCTTCCAGACCGACCGCGTTGAGCGCAAAGGCGTAACACATGGCGGTTTCCTTGAGCCGGTCGAAGCGACCCGAGGCGCCGCCATGGCCGGCGCCCATATTGGTGCGCAGATACAATGGTGCGTCCCCGCTCTTGGTTGCGCGGAGTCTCGCCACCCATTTGGCGGGTTCCCAATAGGTAACGCGCGGATCGGTGAGGCCGGCCAGCGCGAAAATCGGCGGATAGGGCTTGGCCGCGACCTGTTCATAGGGGGCGTAGGCGGCGATGCGCGCATAGTCCTCGGGTGATGCGAGAGGATTGCCCCATTCGGGCCATTCCGGCGGGGTGAGCGGCAGCGTTTCGTCGAGCATGGTGTTGAGCACGTCAACGAACGGCACCTGGGCCAGAATGCCGGCCCAGAGGTCTGGCCTGAGATTGGCGATGGCGCCCATGAGCATGCCGCCCGCCGAGCCGCCCTGAGCGACAATGCGGTTGCGGGCAGTGTAGCCCTTCTCGATCAGCATTTCGGCGGCGGCGATGAAATCGGTGAAGGTGTTGGTCTTGTGCTCGCGCCGGCCCTGCACGTACCAGCGATAGCCCTTTTCCATGCCGCCCCGGATATGGGCGGTGGCGTGAACGAAGCCGCGGTCGACCAGCGACAGGGCCGAGATCGAGAAGGCCGCAGGCATGGACATGCCATAGGCGCCATAGCCATAGAGCAGGGTGGGGGCCGAACCGTCGAGCACGAGTCCCTTGCGGTAGAGCACGGTCACCGGGACCAGTTCGCCATCGGGTGCCGTGGCGAAGAGGCGGCGGGTCTCGTAGTCGTCGGGATTGTGGCCGGAGGGCACTTCCTGCTCCTTGAGCAGGGTGCGGGTGCCGGTTTCCAGATCCATGTCATAGGTGCGCGAGGGCGTGGTGGGCGACGAATAGGTGAGGCGGAACACCGAGGTGGCGAACTCGTAGCCGACCGACATGCCCAGCGAATAGGCTTCCTCTTCGAAGCGGACGGTTTCCTCCTTGCCGGTCCGCAGATCGCGCACGACGATGCGCGGCAGGCCCTCGTGGCGCTCGAGGCGCAGCAGGTGGTTCTGGATGACGATGGTGTCGAGGATCAGCACGCCCTGCTCGTGGGCGATGAGGTCGGTCCAGTTCCCGGCGCCGGGATCGGCGACCGGCGCGGTGACGACCTTGAAGTCCTCGGCGCCATCGGCATTGGTGCGGATGTAGAGAACGCCGTCGCGCTCGTCGATATCGTATTCGCGATCCGCCAGCCGGGGCGCGACCAGGCGCGGCTCGCCGCCGAGTTCGGCGTCGATCAGCCAGCACTCCGAAGTCTGGTGATCGTGCGCATCGATGACGATGAACTTGTCACTGAGCGTGCGGCCGACGCCGACGAAGAAGCCGGGGTCCTTCTCCTCGAAGATGATCGGGTCATTGGCCTGTTCGGTGCCGATGGTGTGCAGGCGAACGCGGTAGGGTCGGTGGTTGTCGTCATATTCGGTGTAGTAGATGGCGCTGGAATCATTGGTCCAGACATAGGAACCGGCAGTCTCGGTGATGACCTCGGCGCTGTCCTTGCCGGTATCGAGATCGCGGATGACGATGTCATAATATTCCGAGCCGGCACGGTCGGCGGCCCAGGCCAGATAGCGGTGGCTGCGGTCATGCTCGGCGCCGGCGAAGCCGAAATAGTCCGCGCCCGCTTCCACATTGCAGTCGAGCAGCACAGTTTCTGGGCCACCATTGCGGGCGGTGCGCACGATCTGGGGATATTGCTTGCCCTCCAGCATGCGCGAATTGTAGGCGAAGGGACCATCCGGGGAGGGGATGCCGCTGTCGTCCTCTTTGATGCGGCCGCGGATTTCCTTGTAGATGGTCTCCTGCAAGTCCTCGGTCGGCTTGCCGAACTCCGCCTCAAAATACGCGTTCTCGGCATCGAGATAGGCGCGGATTTCCGGATCCAGCGCTTCCGGCTTCTGCATCACCTCCTGCCAGTTATGCGCGCGCAGCCAGTGATAGGGGTCATCGCGCCTGATGTCGTGAAACGTGGCGGAGTGTGGCTTGCGGGCAGCGACGGGCGGAATGGGCTTGGTCATGAATGCATCCAGAAAGGCGGGTTCATTCACATAGGCTCGACGTCCGGCCAAGGGAAGGGGCGCGATCGTCTTACCTCTCCCCCGAAGGTAGAGGTGAAGAAGGCCCGTTTTGGCTTGTCCCCGAGGGATCAATCGTTAAGGTCTTGCCGCAAGTCGACCGCAAGAATCGGCTCAAGGAGTATCGGCGTTTGGGGCTGGGTATGGATGCAAGCATAGCGCTGGTGGCGATCGCGCCATTTATTGCGGCTCTGTTGGCGCCGCTGGTCCAGCGACTGACCAGTCCCTTCGCAGGTTGGGTTCTTGCCGCCGTACCGGCAGGCATCTTTGCGTTCCTGCTGACGCTGGTCGAGCCCGTGATCGCCGATGGTGCAGTCTCGGCCAGGATCGGTTGGGTGCCGGCTTACGACCTCGACCTGTCCTTCCTTGTCGACGGGCTCAGCCTCACCTTCGCGCTGACCATTTCGGGCATCGGCACGTTGATCGTGCTCTATTCCGGGGCCTATCTCAAAGGGCACCCGCACCTTGGGCGGTTTCTTGGCTTTCTGCTGGCCTTCATGGGCGCCATGCTGGGGCTCGTGCTAGCCGACAATATGCTGGCGCTGTTCATGTTCTGGGAGCTGACCTCGGTCACCTCCTTCCTGCTGATCGGGTTCGACCATACGCGACAGGTCGCGCGCCGGGGCGCCATCCAGGCCCTGGTGATCACCAATATCGGCGGTATGGGGCTGCTGGTTGGCGCGCTGCTGGTGTATCATCTGTCCGGCACCTGGGAACTGAGCGCGCTGGGCGACGAAATACGCGGCAGCGGCCTCTACGGACTGGTCCTCGTGGCCTTCCTGAGCGCCGCTTTCACCAAATCGGCCCAGGTGCCATTCCATTTCTGGCTGCCCAACGCCATGGAAGCGCCCACGCCGGTTTCGGCGTTCCTGCATTCCGCCACCATGGTGCAAGGCGGCGTTTACCTCTTGGCGCGAACCACGCCATGGCTGGGCGGCACCGAGGTCTGGACGGTCATTCTGGTATGCTTTGGCGGCGCAACGCTGCTCTGGGGCGCGCTGGGCGCGCTACGACAGACTGATCTCAAGCAGATGCTGGCACAGACCACCATCGCTTCGCTCGGCCTGTCGGTGCTGCTGATCGGGCTCGGCACCGAGGCCGCCATCGCGGCCATGGCAATCTACTTCGTCGCCCACGCGCTCTATAAGGCAGGGTTGTTCATGGTGGTGGGGGCCATCGACCACGAAGCCGGCACGCGCGACATCACCGTGCTGGGTGGCCTAGCCGACAAGATGCCGGTGACCTTCATCGGCGCGGCTCTGGCCAGCCTGGCCATGATCGGCCTGCCGCTGACGCTGGGCTACTTCGCCAAGGAAGAAATGTACCTGGGCGTGCTTTCCTGGGCGTGGACCGATATTACGGTTCTGCTGGTGCTGGTCGCCGGCAATGCCATGCTGGCGGGCGTCGCCATGCTGGTCATGGTCAAGCCGTTTCTCGGCCCCGTGCTGCCGACGCCAAAATCGGCGCATGAAGCGCCCCTTGCCATGATTGCCGGCCCCATCCTGCTTGGCACCTGCAGCATCGTCTTTTCGGTGATGACCGAGCGATTGGGCGAGGTCCTGCTGGTGCCGGCCGTATCGGCCATTCTCGGTCATCCGGCGGAAAGCCACCTGTCGCTGGCGATCAACCCGGCCAGCCCGCTGCTTTGGCTATCAATCGCCACCTGGACCCTCGGCCTGTTGGTCTATCGCCAGGCAGCGACACTGCGCACGCTGCTGCGGCGCATTGAGGCCGGGCTCGGCTGGACGAACGACGGCATCTTCGACGTCGTGATGTTCGGCCTGATCCGCTTCTCGGGTGCAGTCACGCGACTGCTGCATCATGGACGGCTGGAAATCTATCTGGTGACGGTATTTGGTGCGCTGGCACTGGCGCTGACCCTGCCATTGCTGCTGCTGGGGGGCTACAACGTATTGCTGCCGACGGCAGAGCTGGGCGATTGGTCGGCCAGGCTGCGCTGGCCGGACCTGCGGATTTACGAATGGGGCGTGGTGGTGCTGGCCCTGGTCGGCCTCAGCTCGGTGCTGCTGGCGCCGAACCGGCTCGTGGCCATCATGGCGCTCGGCATCCAGGGCACGGCCGTGGCACTGACCTACCTGCTATTCGGTGCTCCCGACCTGGCCTTTACCCAATTCATGGTTGAAATCCTCTCGGTCGTGATCCTGGCGCTGGTGATGACGCGGCTTCGGCTCGACGAGCGCGACCACCGCCCGCTCGAGGACCTGGCCCGCGATGGCACGCTGGCCGTGGTCTGCGGCGCCGGCGTCAGCCTGCTGCTGATGGTGGTATTGACCGGCACGCTCGACACGCGCCTGTCCGATCTGTTCACCGCCACCAGCGTGCCCATCGCCCACGGCGCCAACATCGTCAATGTGATCCTGGTGGACTATCGCGGCTTTGATACGCTGGGTGAGATCGCAGTGGTCATGGGGGCCGGCATGGCCATCATCGCGCTGCTGCGCCGCCGGAAGAAGGCAACGCCATGAACACCGTCATCTTCCGCACCATCGCGCCGCTGATTGTGGCCATCATGCTGGTGTTTTCGGCCTATGTCTGCCTGCGCGGCCATAATGAGCCAGGCGGCGGCTTCATCGGCGGGCTGATTGCCGCTTCGGCCATCGCCATCCTGGGCACGGCGATCGGCCCCGCCGCGGCGCGGCGCGCATTGCACATCGATCCTATGAGCATTGCCGGGTTCGGCGTGTTCATGGCCGCATTTTCTGGCCTGCTGTCGCTCTTCACCGGCTCGCCCTTCATGACCAGCATCTGGCTCTATCTCGAATTGGGCGAGACCACCGTCCCGCTTTCGACCCCTATGGTCTTCGACATCGGGGTGTTCTTCGTGGTGTTCGGCACCATAGCGGCAATTGCGCTGGGGCTCGAAGGCGATAGCGGGGAGCAGCCCTGATGGACTATGTGCTCGCCGCTCTCGTCGGCTGCTTTATCGCCCTGGGCGTCTATCTGCTGCTGTCCCGTTCGGTGATCCGCATGCTGCTGGGCATTACGATCTTCGGCAACGGGGTGAACCTTCTGATCTTCACCGCCGGCAGGCTGACGCGCGAAGTCGCCCCGATCATCCCGTCCGGGCTCGACCAGCCGGAAGGTGCCATTGCCAATCCGCTGCCGCAGGCGCTGATCCTCACGGCCATCGTCATCGGCTTTGCCATGTTCAGCTTCCTGCTGGTCCTGGCCTTCCGCGCCTATCAGAGCCTTGATGCTGACGACACCGATACCATGCGCGTCGCCGAGCCGGTGGACGAGCCCAACCCGCCATTGAGTTACTGACATGGATGAGCTGGTGCTTCCGCCCGCGATGATCGAGACACTGACCGCAGCGGCCGACTGGGTCATCGTGCTGCCCCTGGTGCTCTCGCTGATGGGCGCCGCCATGGCATTGATGCTGCGCAAGGCGGGCCGCCTGTCCTTCGTGCTGACCGCCCTGACGATCTGCGCCGTTATCGCCTGCGAGATCACCCTGCTGCTGCGCGTCCTGGAAACCGGACCGGTCAGCATGACCATGGGTAAGTGGTTGCCGCCCTTCGGCATCAGCTTTGCTGCCGACATGTTCGGCGCCGCTTTTGCGCTGGCGGCGGCTGTGGTGACTCTGGTGGTCCTGATCTATGCCGAGGGTGAACGCGGTGGCGACGAGCGCGACGGCTTTTATGCCATGGCATTGCTGCTGCTGGCTGGCGTCACTGGCTCGTTCCTGACGGGCGACCTGTTCAATCTCTATGTCTGGTTCGAGGTGATGCTGATCGCCTCCTTCGGATTGATGGTTCTGGGCGGACGGCCCATCCAGCTTGATGGCGCGGTCAAATACGGGTTCCTCAATTTCCTCGCCACCACCTTCTTCCTGCTGGCGCTCGGCCTGCTCTATGGCCTGCTCGGCACGCTCAACATGGCCGACATCATGCGCGTGGCGCCGGCAGCAAACCCGGCAGCAATAGCGGGTGTTGCTGCCATCTTGCTGCTGGCTTTCGGCATGAAAGCTGCCGCTTTTCCGGTTAATGCCTGGCTGCCGGCCTCCTACCACACGCCGCCCGCGGCAATCTCGGCGCTGTTCGCGGGACTGCTGACCAAGGTCGGCGCCTATGCGGTGCTGCGGTCCCTGGTCGTGCTGCTGCCGGCGAGCCGCGACCTGCTGGAGCCGGTGCTGGTCGCTATCGCCGTGGCCACGCTGGTGATCGCCCCGCTGGGCGCCATTGCCGAGACCAACCTGCGACGCGCCATCGGCTTCCTGGTCATCGGCGGCATCGGCGCGATTATGGCGGGCATCGCAGTGCCGTCGCTGCCCGGGATAAGCGGAGCAGGGCTCTATGTATTTCACGCCATCCTGACCATGACGGCGCTCTATCTGGTGGCCGGCCTGATCGAGCGGGGCACCGGGCAAACCGACACCAGGCGAATGGGCGGGCTCTACGCCGCCAGCGCGCCGCTCTCCATCCTGTTCCTCTTGCTCATACTGGCCACGGCGGGCGTGCCGCCCCTCCTCGGTTTCTGGCCCAAACTGCTGCTGCTGCAGGCCGGATTGGGAGAGGGCGGGTGGAGCGGTGGGCTTGTGGTCGCGGCACTGCTGGTCAATGCCGTGCTGACGCTTATCGCCGGGTCGCGGCTTTGGGGGCATGTTTTCTGGCGCTCGGCGCCCGCTGACGCCGATGCGACGGCACTGTCGCGCCAGACCTGGCCGCGCCTTGGCGCGACCGCCGCGCTGGTCACCATCGTCGTTGCGGCGGGGCTGTGGCCGAATGGGCTCTTCGAGGCGCTGAACGTTGGTGTGCCCGACCTGATGGATCCGGTGCGCTATGTAGATGCCGTTGGACTTGCGGGAGCTGCGCCATGAACCCGGCTTCAATCGTCATCATGCTGGCATTGGTCTGGGCCGCCATTACCGGCGCCTTTACCGGCCTCAGCCTGCTGCTGGGGGCGGCAATCGGCGGTGTGGCGGTGTTGCTCCTGCGCAGTGCCTTTGCGCCCCCACGCGTGTTGCGCAGGATCCGACAGGTCGCGTCGCTGGCTCTACTCTTTCTCTATGAACTGGCGGCCAGCGCGGTGCGCGTCGCTGTGGTTGTGCTGACACCCGATCTGAAGGCGGCCCTGCGCCCGGCAATCATCGCCTTTCCGCTGACCGTGAAGTCGGATGCCGAAATTACACTCCTGGCCAATCTCATTACGCTGACCCCGGGCACGCTGAGTATCGATGTCAGCGAGGACCGCTCGGTCCTTTATGTCCATGTGCTGACGCTGAGCACGCGCGAGGCACTGATCGCGGACATAGCCGGGGGATTTGAAGCCAAGGTGCGGGAGATCTATTCATGACGCCAGCCGACGCCCTCTCGATGGCGACACTCGTTTCGCTCGTCCTGCTCGGGCTGGCGCTGCTGATTTCGGCGATCCGCATCTTCATCGGGCCCACGCTGGGGGACCGGGTACTCGCGCTCGACCTGATGACCGTGGTTGCCATGGGCTTTGTCGGCGCCATCGCCATTCGCACCGGGCTCATGCTCTATCTCGATATTGCCATCGCATTGGCTTTGCTGGGGTTCCTGGCGACCGTGGCCCTGGCGCGCTACATCCTTTCGAGGGGCAGCACCTCAGAGGGGGACGGGAGATGATCGGCGATATCCTCATCTATGCCGGCTCCATAGTCCTCCTCCTGGGAGCATCGTTCAGCCTGATCGCGGCCGTCGGCGTCTTGCGGCTGCCGAATCTGTATACGCGCATGCATGCCGCCTCCAAGGCGGGTGCAGTGGGCGGGGGACTTATCCTGCTGGCGGTGGCCCTGGTGTGCTTTGACGCCGGTGTTGCGCTGCGCGCAGTAATTGGCGTCATATTTCTATTGCTTACCACCCCCGTGGCTGCTCACCTACTGGCAAGAGCAAGTTACCGCATCACTGACCAGTCATCGACAAATATGGTCATTGACGATCTAAAGTCTAAAAGAAGCCCAAGTTCTCCCTTATGATTGAACATGCTGGCAAGGTTCAATTGCTGCATATTGGGTTGCGAAGGGTAATGAACAATCCTAACAAGGCATATGGTTGTGACTGCCCCTGTCGCGGCCTAGTAAAAACGAAAGGTTGAATTATGAGTGATACCACCGGCTCGGCGACCGGTTACGAGAGCGATCTGATCGAGCTCAGCACCGAAATCGTCTCGGCCTATGTGAGCCACAACTCGGTGAGCGTGACCGATCTGCCCAAGCTGATCGCCGAAGTTCACGGAGCCCTGCGCGCCTTGCAGAATAACGAGGTCCAGGTTCCCGTTGAGGAACTCAAGCCAGCTGTTCCGATCCGCAAGTCCGTCGCTGCCGACTACATCATCTGCCTCGAAGACGGCAAGAAGTTCAAGTCGTTGAAGCGGCATTTGCGCACGCACTACAATCTCTCGCCGGAAGAATACCGCGAGAAGTGGGGCTTGCCTGCCGACTACCCGATGGTTGCCCCGAGCTATTCGGCGACCCGCTCCAAGTTGGCCAAGGACAACGGGCTCGGCCGCAAGGCTGCCTGATACGACGAGACGTCGCGTCCCACCGGGACCCCGGCGAGAACCAGACTTCAAACGGCCGCTCCCAAGGCGGCCGTTTGAATTTTATCAGCATACTTATCCCCCTCCCCATTGCTTGCCTCAGTATGTAGGAATTAATTCCTTGCATACGATGAGGCAGACCGATGCACCATACCCCTTCCCCGCTCTCGACACACCGTGCGGTCCGTTGGCGCGGCGCCGGCCTACGCAGTTGCGACGATGCGATTGTCCTGGTGGCAAGACAGAAAAACGTTCCGATCCGGATGCTTATGCACAATACCCGCAGCCGCCCATCGGCGGCGCGGGCGCGGCAGCTGGCCATGTATCTGTGCCATGTCGTCTTCGGGCGGACGCTGGCGGAGATCGGTGAAGCCTTCGGACGCGATAGGACAACTGTCTCCCATGCCTGTGCGCTCATCGAAGATATGCGCGACGATCCGCGCTTCGATGAAGAAGTGTGTGCTCTCGAACGACAGTTGGAGCGTAGCGGCGTGCCGGAGGAGGACAGCCATGCCCACTGAAAATCGAGACGATTCTCTATTGGCCCGGCTGGCATCCAGGGGCGGTCAGCGCGAGGCGGCCTTCCTGGCACCGCATCATCTTGCAGCGGCGGATCGACTGGAGCGGCTCATCCAGCGCGCGCAACTGGTACCCCGCGTGACCATGTCCTATGACCCGACCCGTGTCGGCGGGCGGAGCGGGGCGGGCAATGATGTGCTCTCGGCCACCGAAGCATCGGCCGCCGCGCGCCGGAAGCTGAGCGCCCTGGCAGACAACCTGCCGCCCGACTGCTGGGGCGTGCTGTTTGACGTCTGCGGCCTCGGCAAGGGCCTGCAACTGGTCGAGACCGAACGGCGCTGGCCCCGGCGCAGCGCCAAGCTGGTGCTACGCATCGGCCTTGAGCAACTCGCGGCCCATTTGGGCCTCTCGCCTCATGCTACCGGCGCCGGAAGCGGCGCGACGCGCAACTGGCTGGAGGCCCGGCTGCCGTTGATCGCCGATGAACCGTTGTGACCGGGCTGCCGATCAGCTCAGCGCCTTGCCCTCGGCCCGGATGCGGTTGACCATTGCCACCAGGCCATTGGAGCGCTGGGCGGTCAGGTGCTCGCGCAGCCCGAGCTTGTCAAAGATGGCAATAGCGTCGGTCTCTGCGATTTCCCTCGCCGGACGGCCCGAATAGAGCGCCAGCAGGATCGCTACCAGCCCCTGCACGATCATCGCGTCACTCTCGCCTCGGTAGGTGAGGATGGTCTGGTTGGCCTCCTGCCGCGCATCGGCCGCCAGCCAGACCTGCGAGACGCAGCCATGCACCTTGTTCTCGGGCGATTTTTCGGCCTCGTCGAGCTTGGGCAACGCCTGGCCGAGCTCGATGAGGTAGCGATAGCGGTCCTCCCAATCGTCGAGGAAGGAGAGGTTTTCGGCAATGTCCTGAAAGGCTAGGGGCTCGCTCATAGGGACTATCTAGTCAAAGCCGGCGGCCAATACCAGTGCGCCATCCAGCAAAGAAAAAGCCGCAAGCACAGGGGCAGCGTGCTTGCGGCAGGGCCAGGGGTCGCTGGAGTGTCGCTTGGGGGAAGTGACGCGAACCCTGGAGTCTAGATCGGGGCCCGGGGCAGGGCTCCGCTATCCCGCCCAGTCTGGCCTTGGTCGGGGAATAGGGGCCAGATTGATCGCCGGCTGCTCATGCATGGGTGTGCCGACGGACGGGGAGGCCTGAAGCGCCGCGGCGGCAATGGCCTTGCCGCCCACGCACTGGAAACTGTCGCATTCGATGTTCTGGATTTGCTCGGCAACGACCCTGCTGCCGGCGGCCATGGCTTGGGCCGACAGCGCGCTGGCATCGGGAAGATCGACGCCGGGCTTGATCACCATATAGGCGACGGTCAGCCAGAAAACGGAGCGAACCACTGCAAACATTGTCTTGTTCCAGAACTACTGCAGGACGGTCTCGACCTGCATGACCGACACTATGCCGGGCCCGTTAAGCCGCATTGGGACATTTCGATAAAATTTTAGTCAAATGCACTTCCCTGGATTTAGCCGGGCAACACCTTGTTTACGCTAACCGGAGAAAGGGCGGCGGGACGCGCTCTCCGAGCCGTTGGCGGGCATGGATTTAAGAGCGCCTTTAGCTCTTCACACGCAGGGTGGCTGCAACAAGACCTGATCCCATTCAGGCGGAGTGCGGCCATGGCCGCATTTGCCGGAGCCCATGGCATCCGTGACTGCTGGCGTCGTGATAGTGAGTAATGCGTATGCGTAGCCTGTTCTCTTTCGGCGCAAGCAAAGAGATGTCGATGGCCATCGCTGGCGGCGGCCATCGGCCCGAAATGCTGCGCCGTAAGACGCTTGCCAACAATTCCCGCATGCTGATTCTGCTCAGCGCGCTGTGCATGCCGCTTGCTGTCTATCTGCTGGTCATCGGCAGCCCATTCCCCTTTGCCATGGCGGCTCTGGGCCTTGCGGCGGGCATGACGACCCTTGCGCTGCATCAGCGCAAGCTGTTCGAACAGGCGGCGGCCGGACAGGTCTATGCACTTCTGCTCATCGGCGCGCTGCTCACATTGGCGGACCAACAGCTGGGCGATGCCGGGCTGGCCATTGCGGTCATGGCGCCGATCATGGCGTCTCTGCTTGGCCAGCAGCAGTTGCGGCGCCAGAGCTGGATCATGTTTGCGTCCGTGCTTGGCCTCGCCGGCCTGGCCGGCATGCTTTCGCTGCCGCCCATACCTGTCTCGGCTTCGGTCCTGGTGGGCACCAGCATCATCGGCTTCGGCATTGCTGCCTTTATCGTCATTCACAGCGCCAACCGCATCAATGCGGCCTATGAAGTCTATGACAAGGCGCAGATGACGGCCTATCGGCACCTGATCGAACATGTGCAGGATGGGGTGATCCGCTTTTCCAGCGATGGTCAAATCCTGCTTGCTTCCCGCTCGTCAGAACAGCTTTTCGGCTGCCGGCGCTACGAACTATCAGGTGCCGGACTGGGCGAACGCCTGCATGTGCTGGACCGGCCAGCCTATCTGACCGCCTTTGCCGATGCCAATCAGGGTGGCAAGTCGCGCACTATCGAAGTCAGGATGCGCCAGGACGATCCGCGCGCCACGACCAACCTGCCGCGCTTCATCTGGGTGGAGATCAGCCTGTCGCCGGTGATCGACCCGGAGACGGTGGGTCAGCGCCATGAAGTGGTCGCTCTGTTTCACGACATCACCCGCCGCAAGGACAACGAAATCGCCATGGCAGAAGCCCGTCGGACGGCTGAAGAAGCGTCCGCGGCCAAGTCCCGCTTCCTCGCGACCATCGGGCATGAGTTGCGCACGCCGCTCAACGCCGTGGTCGGCTTTTCCGAAATGATGACCAGCGATATCGGCGGTGAACTGTCGACCACCCATCGCGAATATGCCGGTCTCATCCATCAGAGTGGCAAGCACCTGCTCGAAGTGGTGCGCATGCTGCTCGACATGTCCAAGATCGAGGCCGGCAAGTTCGAGCTGCAGACCGAGCCCTTTGTCGTGGAAGACATGATCGCGCCCTGCTTCAGCATGGTGGACGCCATGGCGCAGGCGCAGGATGTGACGCTTGTGGCCGATGTCGCCAGCCATCTGCCGATGCTGGTTGCCGACGAGCGCGCATGCCGGCAGATTCTGCTCAACCTCTTGTCCAACGCCGTCAAGTTCAGCTATCCCGGTGGCCGTGTTACGGTGAGCCTCAAACGCCAGGGCCAGAGCCTGAACCTGTCGGTCAGCGACAATGGTGTCGGCATGGCGCCCGAATCGCTCAGCAGGATAGGCGAGCCATTCTTCCAGGCAGAGGATGGACTGGCACGCCGCTACGAGGGCACCGGGCTCGGCCTCTCCATCGTGAAGGGGCTGGTTGACCTGCATCAGGGTACGCTGCGGGCCATGTCGGAAATTGGAGCGGGGACAACCGTGACAGTTTTGCTGCCCATAAACGGTCCGGCAATAAAGAGCGAAGAAACTGGTTCGGTAACACCCTTCCGTAAAGAGCCAGCCGCAGCTCAGATTCATTCATGGCAAGACGAAAAAAGAAAAGCGCAATGACGGCAACCACCTTCTCGCGCCTGCCTTTGCTGGCGGGCAGTGCTGCCGCGGCCTCACTGGGTCGCGCTGGCCTCTGGGCGTTTTCGCGCTATATGCGTGCGCCGCTCGCCTCGACGGGCCTGCTGGCCCTGGTCACGCTGACCGCGATGGCGGCCAGCAATGCCCTTTACCTGCAGACGGCCCGGCACCCCGCGCCGTTCTTCATGCCGGCCACGGATGTGCCCGCGCCAGTGGCGCAGCCGCTGGTGGCGCCCGCGCCCTTGCCTGCGCCGACGCGCCAGACGGCAGTTCTGCCGCCGGTGGGCGAAACCACAGGCAGCGTTGCCACCGTGCCGCCGGCCATGCCCGCAGCGCCGGTGGGCAATAGCGAGGCCTTTGCCGTGCAGAAGAAGCTGACCGAACTCGGTCTGTTCAACGGCACGGTCGATGGCTTTTACGGCCCAATGACCGCCTCGGCGATCCGGGCCTTCGAAACACGCAACGGCATGACGCCGACCGGCGCGCTGACCCGCGAGGTGATCGACGCCATCCTGCGTGCCGACGCCGCCGGCATGGTGCCTGTGGCCCAGCAGGCCGCGGCCGTGCAGCCGGCTCCCGTTGTCCGGCCCGCGCCGGTACCGCAGCAGGCCGCCGTGCAGCAGCCAGTGGTGCCGCGTCCTGCACCGCAAGGCGACATTCTGGTGGGCCGGGTTGCGGAACTGTCTCCGGTCGACCAGGCGGTCGATACCATCGGCAATGCCGCGGCGCTGACCATCGATTCGATCGTTGCTGCCGTCGATGGCGGTCGCACGACTCCGCCGGCTCCCGTGAGCAGGCCGGTCCCCGCCGTGCCGCTGTCGGCCGCACCGGCCCAGCAGCCTATGCCGGCGCCGGTACAGGTGGCTTCGCTTGAGCCCATGGCGGCCCCGCGCGCTGCAACGGCAGTGCAGGCCGGACCCGCGCCAAACCAGATGATGGCGGCGACCACGAGTGTCGCGCCGGCCAACAATGTCCAGCTGGTCAGCCAGATCCAGCAGGGCCTCGCGAGCCTGGGCTTCTACCATGGCTCGATCGACGGCCATCCGGGCGACGCTACCGCCAAGGCCATTCGAGAGTTCGAGAACTTCCACAGCTACAAGGTCACCGGACAGGTGAAACCCGACCTGGTCGGCCTGTTGCGGCAGGCCGGCGCCGAGATCTAGTGAGCGCGCTGCGCAGCGATATCTGGTGTGGTGTCTTCGTGCGGCGCCATAACGACCTGGGCAATATGTGCGTGGTTGCGCGCCGCGGCGACCCGATTGCCGGACAGGTCTTCATCGAGGTCGATCATCTCGACGGAACCCGCTCGCTCTTTACACCCGCCCCCATGGCCGGCCGCCCCGACGATGCCAGACTGGTGTTTCAACGCCGCTTCGGCCGCGTCGAAGCCAGCAAGGTCAGCGAACGCATTGCGCGGGAAATCGAATTCGATCCCGATCTGTGGGTGCTCAGCCTCGACCTGCGCGGCGATGATGTCGGAATCGACGTTATCTAGCTCGCGCGGCGGGCACCAATGCGGGCGAGGGCCTCGATGGCCTGTTCGACCACGGGATTGTGGGCCGGCGCCAGCGTCTGGGATGGCGTGCGGCGGCTGGCTTCGGTGAAGGGCTTGTACTCGGGCTTGTTGAGCTCAAGCAGGTTCACCTCGCCACGCCAGGCGCTCATCAGATAGGCCATGGATTCCGGCGTGACATTGCCGAAGAGCGTGGCGAAATCGGCCAGTGCGCGCGAGCGATCGCTGTCGTGGCTGGTGGCGTGGATCAGTACCTTCAGACCTTCATAGGCGCTGCAGCCGAAGGCGCGCAGGATCACGAACAGCGCGGCGCCGGTGACGTCATGGGCAATCTGCCCGCAGCGCACTTCATCCAGGCTCGTGATCTGCGACAGCAGCCGGGTGACTTCCGGACGGCGGTTCTCCGAGAACAGCTTCATCAGCGCCTTGGTCAATTCCTGGTTGGCAACAGTGAGTTGCTCAATGGTCCGGCTGGTCGGCAGCTTCGGCGTTTCGCGGTTGGTAAAGGCCTGGATCACCTTGACCCGGTGTTCGTCCGACAGGTCGAAGAAGGCCGGAGCCAGCAGGGCCGCGTCGAAATCGCTGCGCTTGGCCAGAGATTCGGCGACCATGTGGTCCATCTGGGCGGATCGGGCGAGGGCGCTGAGATAGGCGCCGCGCGGCACGATCGCAGCATTGGAGGCCAAGGCCCGGTAGACCTTGCGCGAATTCATCTGGAAGAGCTTGGCCAAGACGACATTGGTGAGGTCGTCGCGCGCCGCAATGGTGGCGGCGGCCGGTACGTCATAGCGGGCGATGATATCGAGCATGGTGGGCTCGGAAAGATCGGCGGCGCCGGTGAGGAAGCTGATGAGGTCTTCGCCGATATTGTCGACGACGAGCTGTTCGAGCGTCGGGGACAGCATTTCGGCACGGCCCAGAATGGCAGCGCCCTTGGCGCGGGCCTGCGGCCCGGCAATGGGGAACAGGCGCGACGCGAGCGCTTCAAACTGTTCCATTTCGGGAGGCGTCGCCTTGCCGCGACGGGCATAAGCGTCGCAGGCCGCGATCAGCAAGGTGTTCGTACGGTCGACGCCGCCTGTCTCGATGAGCAGTTGAAACGTCTCGTAGGGCTGAAAACCAAGCATGTGTCGGGGACCGTCATTCGGAATCGCATCACATTCGATGCACCGTCACTCTTGCCGCCAATTCGTTAGCAGACTGTTAACCTTGACGATCTCTTAATGCGGACATGAGCAGGCAGCGCGAGGGGCGTCGCGCGGACTGATTTGTAACGCGAACCGTTGTCTCCATTGGGAATGGAGGAGCGAGCAACCTGGAGGACAGCTTGGGAAAGCTCGTCAAATTCGATCAGCGGCGCAAAGCCGCCAAACGCGGGGCGAAAGCGCCCGGCGACGCCCAGATCCTGATGTTTACCGGGGTGCGTTATGAACGCCAGGCGCCGCAGCCGCCAACGACAAGGCTCGATCCGACACGGCCAAAGCGCAAGCGTGGATAAGTTGTTTCGGCTGACCTCTGCGCTGGCCCTGGCCGCGCTGCTTGCCGCCTGTTCGGTCGCCCGACCGGTGGGCGATTTCGGCCGCGCCGCGCCCGGCTTCACCCATGACGTGGCTATGCCGGCGGCGGGCGATTTCATCGCGCGCAATCGCAAGGAGCCGGTCTCCAACTTCAACAAGACCGATCAGGAAGAGGAGATGCACAATCGCGTCTGGCGCTTCCTCGTGGCGGCGCATGCCAAGGACTGGGTGTTCGATTCCTCGGTGGAACTGCAGCGCACCCGCATTATCCCACCCAAGGACGAGCGCTATACCATCGAGCGCTACTATGCCTGGCTCAAGCGGACCGAGTACCAGTCCTCGCGCACGCGCTATTCCACGGTTGGCCGCCATATCGCGGCGGATATCGATACTCTGCCGGGCACGTTCGCGGCGATCTGCGCGGTGATCGAGATCGATCGTCAGCGCGCCATCGCCTATGACAGCCTGGGCCGCGACCTGCCGCCGGCCATGGGCGACAATCTGGCGGCGCGCAAATACGAGAACAGTGCCTTCATCGCCTGGTTCGTGCGGGCGCTGAACTACCGCCATGCCAGCTATGACTACGCGCTCGATAGCCTGCTGGTGGAAACGCCGCACGAACAGTCGCTGGCGGTGGACGAAGCCCTGCGGCGCCTGTCGGTCTATGTGTCGCGGGCCGATCGCCACGACTTCTGTGGCAATGGAAGTGCGCAGCAAAGCGGGGGCAGTATCGTGATCCCGTCACGGTTCCAGCATCCGGGCGATCAGGAAGTCGTGCTGCCCAAATAGCTTGGCGTGTCAGAGCGACAGCCAGGCGACCCCCGCAATCGCGCAGCCGGCGAGCACCCACATCGTGCCGATATTGAAGCGGAACACCGCCAGTACTGCTGCGAGCGTCAGCACCACCGCAGCGGGATTGATCGACGCCCAGGCCGGCACATCGAGGGTGAACCCCGGGCCTTGCCACACGGTGATCTCCGCGAAGAGGGCGTGCAGCGCAAACCAGACCGCCAGATTGGCGATGACGCCGACCACGGCGGCCGTGACCGCCGAGAGCGCCCCGGTCAGCGCCACATTGCCCCGCAGTTGCTCGATGAAGGGCGCGCCAAGGAAAATCCACAGAAAGCACGGCACGAAGGTGACCCAGGTGGTCAGGATCGCGGCCAGGGCAGCGGCAACCATGGGGTTGAGCAGGCCCGGATCGCGATAGGCGCCGAGGAAGCCGACAAACTGCACTACCATGATCAGGGGGCCGGGGGTCGTCTCGGCCATGCCGAGCCCGTCGAGCATTTCACCGGGCATCAGCCAGCCGTAGTTCTGCACCGCCTCCTGCGCCACATAGGCAAGGACCGCATAAGCGCCACCGAAGGTGACCACCGCCATCTGGCTGAAGAACATGGCGATCTGGCTGAAGACGTTTTCCGGCCCGAGAAAGACGACCAGCGCCAGCACGGGCACCAACCAGAGCGCCAGCAACGCCCCCGAAATGGAGAGCGACCAGCGCAGGTTCGGTCGGGCATGGGCAGGCGTGGTTTCGCCGAGCAGCGAGTGGGCATCCTCGAATACCGGCCCTTTGCCCGCGCCGTGGCCGCCTCCGACGCGGAAGAGCGGCGAACCAATGCGCCCGCCGCCATAGCCGATCAGCGCCGCGGCGAGGATGATGAGCGGAAACGGGATGTCGAAGGCAAAGATGGCGAGGAACGCGGCCACGGCAATGCCGATCATCACCTGGTTTTTCAGTGCCCGCTTGCCGATGCGCACCACCGCCTGCAGCACGATGGCAAGCACCGCCGCCTTGAGCCCGAAGAACAGCCCGGCAATGGCATCAAGGTGCCCCAGCCCCACATAGAGGTAGCTGAGCGCCAGGATGGAGACGAAACCGGGCAGGATGAATAACAGCCCGGCGACCATGCCGCCCTTGGTCTTGTGCAGTAGCCAACCGAGATAGACTGCCAGCTGCTGCGCCTCGGGCCCGGGCAGCAGCATGCAATAGTTGAGGGCGTGCAAGAATCGGTGCTCGCCGATCCAGCGTTTCTCCTCGACAAGGATGCGATGCATCACGGCGATCTGGCCGGCAGGACCGCCGAAGCTCAAGGCAGCGATCCGTGCCCAGACCTTCAACGCTTCCGAAAACGGGATCGTGACGCCCGGCTGATAGACTTCGGCACCGGGCACGGAAGGGGGCAAAACGTCCGACATCGTCAGCTCCTCGCCTTGCCCGAGGGCCAGTTGTGGGTTTCCTCGGTCGCGTCGCGCGCCCAGCGGTAAAAGGCATCATATAGTGCCATACCGGCCTCGAGTTGTTCGAGATCGTCCGCATACATCCGCGACAGTCCCAGCGAAGCGGCAAGCAGCCCGGCCGCTTCCGGCGCCAGATCGTGGCGAGAAGTATCGGCGCCACGCACAATGGTGGCCAGCCGCTCCAGGGCATCCGACGCCAGCCCGAACTCCTTGATCATCACGTCGAAGGTGCACAGCTCGCCGCGGTGGCTCCAGAAGACGTCGTCAATGTCGAAGGGTGCTCCCCCGAACCGCTCGGCGACGGCGGCAACCTCGGAGGGGGTTACGAAGAGGAAGGCCGCATCGGGATCGACGAACCGGCGGATCAGCCACGGGCAGGCGATGCGATCCACCTTGGGCCGGGCGCGCGTGACCCAGACCGTTCGCCCGGCGCTGTCGCGCGGCGGCATAGCCGCTTCGGGTACGACTGGTTTGCCGGCCTCGACCCAACCGGAATAGCCTCCCTCCAGCCCTTCCGCGGGAATGCCTTCATGCCTGAGCCAGGCGGCCACGCCTTCGCTGAGCTTGTGCCCATACTGGCAGATGACGACAACGCTGGAACCCCGAAACTGGTCGATCCACTCGGCCATGGTTTCGTGGGATCGGCGTACAGCGCCGGGGATGTGCCGTGGATCGGCCGCAAACGCCTCCGCGGTACGAACGTCGATAAGGCGGGGCGATCGGGGTGTGCCAATGAGGCGATAAAGCTTGTCGACGGAAATCGTCGTGTTCGAAGACATGGCGCGTCCTTGCATGATTTTGTGATGTGGACGCGATTCTTCGGCTGGCGCCTCGTGGGGAGATCGCAATCCCCATGGCCCGTATTGTCTCCGCGGCGAGATGGAAGTCAAGACGACGTGGGTTCCCCGGCGAGCGGGCGGGTTTTTCTGTGACCGTCAAGCCGTCCACTCCGCAAGTGACGACATGCGTGGCTGAGGCGCTTGACAGGGTGTTCGCGTTCAAACTAATACGTTCAACCGAATTATTGAATGAACTTTGATTGAGGAGGCGAGCATGATCCTGCGCCAGTTTCTGCATACCAACCCGGTTGGTGCGTCCTACCTGCTGGGATGTGGAGGAAAGGCTTCTGGCGCGGTGGTCGATCCGATAGGGGACATCGGCCCCTATCTGGCGGCAGCTGAACAGACCGGTATGCGCATTCTCTATGTGATAGATACGCATGTGCATGCCGACCACCTCTCGAGCGGGCGCCAGTTGGCCGAGGCGGCGGGCGCGCGTTATGTGCTCCACGAAAGCGCTGAGGTGGATTTCGATTTCCACAAGGTCGCGGACGGGGATGAACTGCAGCTGGGAAATGTCTCGCTCAAAGTCATGCACACGCCGGGCCACACTCCAGAACATATCTGCCTGCTGGTGTCCGACCGCAGCCGCACCGATGAGCCGTGGTTCGTTCTGACCGGGCACACGCTGATGGTAGGAGATCTGGGCCGGACGGAGTTGGCGAGCAGTGCCGAGGATGGCGCGCGCAGCCTGTTTGCCAGCGTCCGACGCCTGAAGCAGCTGCCCGATCATCTGGAAGTGTTGCCGGGTGCCTTCTCGGGTTCGGTGTGCGGTCGCAAGCTTTCGGGGAAGCCGAGCTCGACCATCGGGTTCGAGCGGCGCTTCAACAAAGCCTTCGCCATTGAAGGAGAAACCGAATTCGTCGCCGCGATGATCGCCGACATTCCGCCGCCGCCGCCCGGTGCAGTGCTGACTCGCGCCCAGAATGCGGGTCGCGGCTGACATGACGACAGAGGTGCATCGTTTCGGCATTGCCGAGAACCGGGGACAGTTTGTCCAGCAACTGGTGCAGGTCCTGCTGGTCGGGTTTGCCATCGGCATGACCCGCACGGTCGTGCCGGCGCTGGCTGAGAGTGAGTTCGGCGTCGCACGCGGCTCCTTCGTGCTGCTCTCGGCCTTCGTGATTGCCTTTGGGGTGGTCAAAGGTGTGCTCAATTTTGTCGCCGGGCGGCTGTCGGAACGGATCGGACGCAAGAAAGTGCTGGTGCTGGGCTGGATCGTCGCCCTGCCGATCCCCTTCCTCATCGCCTTTGCGCCGAACTGGAACTGGATAGTGGCCGCCACTGTGCTGCTGGGGATCAACCAGGGCCTGTGCTGGTCGATGACACAGACATCCAAGCTCGACCTCACGCGCCCCACCCAGCGCGGCGTGACCATAGGGCTCAACGAGTTTTCCGGCTATATCGGCGTGGCGCTTGCCGGCATCATTACCAGTTATGCCGCAACGCTGATGGGGCCGCGCCAGGGGCTGCTCGCCTTCGGGGTCGTGGTGATCGCGGCGGGACTGATCCTCTCTATGGTGTTCGTTCGCGACACACTGCCCTGGGCCCGCAGCGAAGCCCGCAACCACTTGGCCAACGGCAACCAGGACAAGGCCATGTCGACATGGGACGTCTTCGCGCTGATGACCTGGCGCGACCGCCGGCTTGCGGCAATCTCCCAGGCGGGTCTTGTCGAGAAGTTCGTCGACGCCCTGGTGTGGGTAATCTACCCGGTCTTCCTGTTCGATCGGGGATTGACCCTGCCGGAGATCGGCTGGGTTGTGGGCATGTATGGCATGGTGTGGGGCGGCTCGCAGCTCGTAACCGGCCGGCTGTCGGACAAGGTCGGGCGGCGCTGGCCCAATGTCACGGGCATGTGGATATGCGGCGCCGGCGTCGCCATGATGGTGATGGGCGAGGGCAGCGTCTGGTGGTCGTTGTCGGCGGCAGTGTCGGGCCTTGGCATGGCGTTGCTCTATCCCAATCTTTCCGCCGCCGTGGCCGATATCGCGTCCCCCACATGGCGCGGATCGGCGATCGGCATCTATCGGTTCTGGCGCGATCTCGGCTACGCCGTCGGGGCGCTGGGCTTCGGGGTGGCCGCCAATGTCACCGGCCAGATCGAGGCTGCGTTCTGGTTCGTCGCGTTGGCAATGTTCGCCTCGGGCGCGCTGCTATTCGCCTGGGGCGAAGAAACCCATCCGGGGATATCCGCCGCAAAGCTATGACCGGCGGATATCGGCGTCCTTCGCCTAACCTCGCGTTCCACAGTCCACTTCGGACAGTTCCTGCTCGAACCGTCCCCGCATGACCTGGTGCGGCGGGGCGAGGCGGACAAGGACCAGTAACTGGTCGCTGGACGATTCCACCACCAGCAGGCCCTCGGCGACGTCGAGTTGCTGCTGGGCCAGCAGGCGCGTCTGGGCCGCGTTGAAGATGCCCAGCTCCAGCGTCTGGCCGATGCCGTCGCGATTGGTGGTCGAATAGGTGACGATGCCCGATCGGTTGAACAGGGCGACCGACCAGAAGGCGTCGGGCAGGATGCCGCTGACATAGGCGGGGCCCTGGGAGAGGTCGACGCGGCAGAGCCCATAAACGAGTTCGGGGTCGAGCCCCAGCGGATTGGGTTTGCCGGCCTCCACCTGTGGCAGGATGACCATGCGGTTATCGGCCTCGATCGCGGCGACACGGGTCCACAGCGACTGCTCCGCCAATGCCGGCAGAGTCAGAATGACCACAATGTGGATGATGCCGCCGAGCACGGCACCGGCGAGCAGCCAGAGCAGGGGACGGATCATGCGCAGTTCCCGCGAACGATTGCCGGCATGGATTCATCGCTGGAAAAGCCCGAAAACACGGCAGTGTCGTAGAGGGTCAGCACCAGCCTGAAAGGTCCTTCGCCGGTCAACTCCAGCCAATTCAGCGGCATCAGGCGCGTGCCCACATTGATCTGGATGGCGCCGTCATCGCTGCGCACGATGTTCGAGCTGCGCATAGCCGGCGCAGTATCGGGCGCGGCGATATTGATGCCAGTCTCGTCCAGCGCCACCAGGGTCCAGAAGCTGGCCAGCGGCGTCCGGCCAGCGATGCGATAGGCGCAATCGCGGACGAGGGGCTGGCCGCTGCTATCGGCCGTCGCGGTGAATTGCAGGCCCTCGGCCTGGCCGAGTTCGAAGGCGGCCGTGCGCGCCAGATGGCCCCGCGTATAGGGATTGGGTGCATTGGCGCCGACATCGGGCCAGGCATGCCAGGGGCCGACCTGCGCCACGCCGAACAGGCGCCCATCGGTGAGCGCGTAATAGCTGAGCCCGAAGCCGACACCCAGCGCCACGGCGATCATCATCAGCAGATAGACTACGAAGCGCACGGTTTAGCGGCTCGGTCGGGAAATCGGCATGGGCGACGGCAACCTGCGCGCTAGAGTGGCTGGCCAAAGGCTATAGCAAGGGGGGCAGATGCGCGGAAGGGCGAAATGGGCCTATACGAGGTCGTCGATGGTCACGCGCAGGGCGGCCGCGAGTTTGCGTACTGTATCGATGGACCCTGATTTGCGCCCGGCTTCGATGTCGGCGATCTGTACGCGATTGACACCGGCAGCAGCAGAAAGGGCCGACTGGGTCATGCCGCGAAATTCCCGGTAGACCCGCAACGGGCTTTCGCCGCCGAGCATGCGGTCGACAAATTCGGATGGGATGAGCTCTTCGCGGCCAGCGGCCAGATCGGCCTTGACGCGGTCGTAGGCAGCGATGTCAGCCAAGTCTTCAGCGGCCTCGCGCAGACGTTCATATTCCTCGCGGGGGATGGTGACCATCTCGTTCATAGCAGGGCTTCCTCACTCATAGACGCTGCCTCTGGGGCCGATCTTCAAAACGTCGAGGACAGCGCCATCCTCCATGATGACGCGCCAATCGCCCACGCGAAGCCTGATCCATTTGCTGCCTTGCAGCGCCTTGACATTATTGGCTTGAGACGCCGGATCAGCAGCATATTCGGCTATCTTGCCGCGTATACGCAGAGCAGTGTTCAGCGGCATTTTGGTAAGCGCGCGAGCGGCTACCTTAGTGTAGGTGATCTGCTTCACGTCAGGCAATGTAGCTTATGGCTACTATGTAGTCAATGGCTACGTCTTGGCTTGGACGGCCTTAGAGCCCTTGAGTATCCGCTGGCACAGAGACGCTCGCCTGATCGACGAGTGGACGTGCAGCCCCAAGCGTTGCCGCGAAGCGATCGGCGAGGTCGACCAGCTTGCGGGCGGCGCCTGGGGTGAGGCTGGGCGGCCGCTGGGCGATTTCTTCTTCGAGCACGGCCGGATCGGTCTCGGCGACGACAACCGGCTCGGGCACGAAATCGACGCCGAACACCGGCTGAATGTCGATATTGGTATGGGCATAGGCCATGAATTTCTGCCAGGCGATGGCCGGCAGCGTGCCGCCCGTCAGATTGTTGGTCGGGTGGTAGTCGTCATTGCCGAACCACACTGCGGCGACGTAATTGCCGGTAAAGCCGCAGAACCAGGCATCGCGATAGGAGGATGTCGTGCCCGTCTTGCCTGCGACGGGCACGCCCGGCACGTCCGCGCGGCGCCCCGTGCCACCGGTAATGACGCTATGCAGCATGAAATTCATGTTGGCCACGGTGGTTTCGCTGAGTACGCGCTCGCGTGGAGCGCCAGGGTCGATCTCATAGACCTTTTCGCCATTGAGCGTGCTCATGCGGGTGATGCCGTAGGCGGGCGTCTTGAGGCCGCCATTAGCCAGCACCGCGTAGGACGAGGTCATATCCAGCACCGAAACGGACGCCACGCCCAGCGCCAGCGAGCGGGTGACGGGGTAATCGGCCTGCAGGCCCATGCGATGGCTGAGCGCGGCGATGGTGTCGCGCCCGGTCTTGATCGACAGCGTCACCGCGACGGTGTTGAGCGATTGGGCCAGAGCGCTTTGCAGCGTCACCGTGCCCTTATAGTTGCGGCCATAGTTCTGCGGGCACCAATCGCCGATGCAGACGGGGCGGTCGGTTATCGTGTCGGACGGGGTGAGGCCGAGCTGTTCCATGGCCTCGGCATAGACGAAGACCTTGTAGGACGAGCCGGGCTGGCGGGTGGAGACGATGGCACGGTTGAACTGGCTCTTGGCGTAATCGGTGCCCCCCACCATGGCGCGGATGGCACCACTGGTATCGGTAACCACCATGGCGCCCTGTTCGACATCATACCGCTCGGCGCCCTCGCGCACGGTCGAGACCACGGCCTCTTCGGCGTATTTCTGCAGGGTGGTGTCGATGGTGGTGCGGACCACGTAATTGTTGGTCGCCTGTTGGCCCTTTTCGATCAGCACCTTGGATTGCTCGAAGGCCCAGTCGAGGAAGTAGTTCGGTGAATTGGCGTCGGCGGCGCGGCTGATCGGGGTGGCCGGATGGCGGCGCGCCGCGGTAACCTGGCCTTCGGTAAGAAAGCCCGCGGCGACCATGTTGGACAGCACCAGATTGGCGCGGCCGCGCGCCGCGGCGAGGTCGACATGGGGGGCGTAATTGCCCGGCGCCTTGAACAGGCCCGCCAGCATGGCCGCCTCGGCCAGGTTGATGTCCTGCACGGTCTTGCCGAAATAATATTCGGCGGCGGCCACCACGCCATGATTGCCCCCGCCCATATAGGCGCGGTCGAAATAGAGCTTGAGAATGTCGTCCTTGCTGTAGTGCCACTCCAGCCAAACGGAGAGGAAGGCTTCCTTGATCTTGCGCTCGAGATTGCGCTCCGGCGTCAGGAACAGGTTCTTGGCCAGTTGCTGGGTGATCGAGGAGCCGCCCTGGATGCCGCGCTCACCCTGCGCGTTGCTCATCAGGGCACGCAAAGTGCCCACCACGTCGATGCCGAAATGCTCGTAGAAGCGCCGGTCCTCGGTGGCCAGAGTCGCCTTGATCAGATAGTCGGGCATGTCGGCCAGCGCCACGGAATCGTCCGAGCGGATGCCGCGCCGGCCGATCTCGGTGCCAAACCGATCGAGAAAGACCACTGAGTAGTCTTCGGCCTTGTTGAACTCGCCCGAGGCCGTGGTGTCGAAGGCGGGCAGGGCCAAAGCCGTCATCAGCACGCAGCCAATGGCCAGGAACGAGAAGCCGTCGCTCACCAATTCCACGAATACCCGCTTGAAGCCGGCGACATGGAAGATACTCATGAAATCCTGGAAGCGCGTATAGGTGTGGCCCAGCGCCTGCCAGAACTCGTAGAGCGAGGAATCCAGCCATGCATCGGCCGCCAGCATGCTGGAGGATTTCTTGCGCTTCTCTTTGGTGTAAAACGGATCCTGCACCAGTCGTCCTCAAGGTCGGCTTCACGGACTGTTGTCTGCGACGGCGATCAACGCAACACAATCGCTGGAATATGATTGCGCTGGCGCGCCGACAAGAGCAAACCGGCAACAGCCTTAGCAGCACTGGATTAAGATGGCCTTTTGGGAAGAAAAGACGCTGGACCAGATGTCCGCCGCCGAGTGGGAAGCCCTCTGCGACGGCTGCGGCCGCTGTTGCCTGATCAAGCTGGAAGACGAGGACACCGGTACGCTCATCACCTCCGATGTGCGCTGCCGGCTGCTCGATGGCGACACTTGCGCCTGCACCGACTATCCCGGCCGCCAGGCCAAGGTGCCCGACTGCATCAAGCTGACGCCGCAGAATGTCACCGAGATCAAGTGGATCCCCACCACCTGCGCCTATCGCCGCATCGCCGAGGGCAAGGGGCTGGCCTGGTGGCACCCGCTGGTTTCGGGCGATCCGCAGACGGTGGTGGACGTGGGCGTATCGGTCAAGGGCCGCACCTTCGGCGAGGATGACGTGCAACCCGACACCTGGGAAGAGCACGCGGTGGACTGGCCGGAATGGGAACCGCCGGAGAAGCTCTAGCTGCGGACGAAGCCGAGTAGCGGGCCGAAATCGTGCTGGTCGGCTGAACGAAGCGCCGCGAGGTAGGTCTGGCGGGTGGCGCTGTCGGTATCGAGGCCTTGACCGCCCCAAGTGAAGAAGTCCTGCCCGAGCCTGCGGCACATAAGGTCTGCGGCCAAGCGCGTATGGCGGCCGTTGCCATTGGTGAACGGATGGATGAGGACGAGGCCGTGGTGGAAGCGCGCAGCGATCTCGTCGGGTGCGTATGTTTCGTGGGCAAGCCAGTAGTCGACGGAGTCGAGGAATTCTCGCAACTTGACGGCAATCTCATAGGGCATGGCGCCGATATTGGTCTCACGCGCTCGAAGTTTGCCAGCCCATGACCACACATCACCAAACATGCGCCGGTGCAGTCGCATCAGATAGGACTCAGTGGTCAGATTGGCATGAACGCGCAGCGCCCAGGCTCGTCCGGCCGACCCCTAGTTTTTTGTCCAAGCTACGTCTTGCTCGCTGCAGGTTGCGATTCCAAGCCATTTCGATACCTCCACCAGGCTATGGCCTGGTTTGTGTGATAGCCATGACAGGTTATAGCCTGGCACGCGACATATTAAAACCAGGTTATAGCCTGGTATCTAATAACAACAAACCAGGTCATAGCCTGGTTAGATCGGGGTTTGTCAGTCGGTATGGGGCGGGCAAGGATAATATTTACACCTCGTTAACCATGTTGTGGCCTGATCTCGCGGTGCGCGAGCCCAGGATAGGCGACAACCCATGACTGTATCCGCGACTGCCGAACCCTTCTGGACCCGGGTCCGAACCGCCCTGGGGGCCTTGCGTCCGGTGCGGTCGGAGCGGGTGCCGGCTTATGGGCAGGCAGCGATCGCGCGATCCATGGGCATCAAGCCCAAGCTGGGGCAGCTGATCGAGGACGAACTGGCGCAGGGCTGGGCCAGCGCTGCGGGCCGGCATGTGTCATTGGGCCTGCTGGTCATCGAAATCGACCGATCTGCCGAATATTTCACCGCCTATGGCAAGAACAGCACCGACGACTGCGTGCTCTCGGTCATGCGCGCGATCACCGATGTGCTGCCGCGCAGTGGCGATACCTGCCTGCGGCTGGGGCGGGCCGGCTTTGTCGTCGTGCTGCCGGACCTGCCGGGGCTGATGGCGCGCGCCACGGCGAACAAGATCACCGAGGCGGTGCGCGGCCTCATGCTGGCGCACAGGGAGAGCCATGCAGGCATTGTCACGGTGAGCCTGGGCCTGGCGGTGACCAATCCGCGCGGCACCTATGACAAGAAATTCTTCGAGGCCGGCGCCGAAGCGCTGAAGAAGGCCCAGCGCAAGGGCATCGGGCGCCTCGAGGCCGTGGACCTGCGGCCAGCGCAGCAGCGCCAGCGCAAGGCCGCCTGAGCTTGCCTCCGGCAGGCTGATTATCTAAACAGGCCGTCCCGCGCGCCGCCCGGCGCATTTCCATGATGGACGGCATGCCATGACCCTCGTTTGCGGCCTCGACTTCGGCACGTCCAATTCCACCATTGCGCGGCTCAATACAGGCGGCGTGCCCGAGCTGCTCAAGCTCGAGGACGGGCGCGAAACCATACCCAGCGTGATCTTCTTCGGCTTCGAGGATGACAGCGTGCATTTCGGCCGCCAGGCGGTGGCCGAATATGTCACCGGCGCCGACGGCCGACTGATGCGCTCGCTCAAGAGCGTCTTGGGCACGGCGCTGATCGGGGACAGCACGCGCGTCAAGGCGCGCAGCTATGGCTTCCTCGAAATCCTGGGCATCTTCATCGCCGAGCTGAAACGCCGGGCCGAAACCGAACTGGACGGCGCGGTGGAGAGCGTGGTCTGCGGCCGGCCGGTGCATTTCGTCGATGACGACCCGGTGGCCGATGCGGCGGCGCAGGGGCAGCTGGAAAGCGCGGTGCGGGCACAGGGTTTTCGCCACGTCGATTTCCAGTTCGAGCCGATCGCCGCGGCGCTCGACTATGAGCGGCAGGTGACGGCGGAGCGGCTGGCGCTGATCGTCGACCTGGGCGGTGGTACGTCGGACTTTTCGGTGGTGCGGGTTTCGCCCGAGCGGGCGCGGACAGTGGACCGGGGCCAGGACATCCTGGCGACGGCGGGCGTCCATGTCGGCGGCACCGATTTCGACCGGCTGCTGTCGATGACCAAGGTGATGCCCGAACTGGGCCTGGGCACCATGACACGCGACGGCAAGCGGCACCTACCGGTGGCGCCCTATTATGACCTCTCCACCTGGCACCGCATCAACCGGCTCTATACCGCCCAGACGCTGCGCGACCTGCGCGGCACGCAGCGCGAGGCACAGGCGCCCGAGCGCGTGGCGATGATGATGGAGCTGATCGAGGACCGGCTGGGCCATCGCCTGGTGGGTGCGGTGGAGGCGGCCAAGATCGCGCTGTCGGATGCCGCGACGACCGACTTCGCCTTTCCGGTGCGCGACCGCCGGATCGAGACCATGATGACCATCGATGACCTGACCCGGGCCCTGCAGAGCCCGGTGGCGCGCATCGAGGACACCATCGCCGAAACGCTGAAGCGGGCAGGGGTGGCGGCGCGGGATATCCACAGCCTGATCCTGACGGGCGGTTCGACCCAGGTGCCGGCCATCGCGGCGCGGCTGCGGGCACTGTTCCCCGAGGCCGAACTGGTGCGCACCGACGTGCTGGGCAGCGTTGGGCTGGGGCTGGCGCTGGATGCCAGGCGGAAGTTCGGTTGACGCCTCTCCTTTGGGGGAGAGGTCGGCCGTAGGCCGGGGTGAGGGGGCCATCCCCTTGCACCGCACCCAGTAAAGGCCCCCTCACCCGACCCAAGAGGGTCGACCTCTCCCCCAAAGGGAGAGGTGGCTTCGCCATCAACTCGCCACGACGATGAACGCAGGATGAATGCGTGGTTATCGGCCGGTTCAGTCCGGCCGTGGCATCTGCTCGATCAACCACTCCATCTCGCCGACCTCCGCCCCGAAGGCGGGCCCGCGGCGTCCTGAACGTTATCGAGGAGACGACCATGACTATTGCAAAGACCTTTGCCGCCGCGGCCATGGCACTCTTCCTCGCCGCCCCGGCCTTCGCCCAGGACCTGACCCCGGTCGGCACCTGGCAGACTGCATCCGGCGAGTCCCGCTATTCGGTGAGCTATTGCGGCGACGGCACCCAGCTCTGCGCCAAGCTGACCTGGCTGCGCAAGGACGCGCGGAAGCCCGAAAACGTGGCGCTGCTCAACCAGCTGGTGGTCAACGGCGCCAAGCCGGTGGCCGAGAACAAATGGCGCGGCACGGTGAATTACGAGGGCAACTCGGTTTCCGGCTCGGTAACGCTGGTCACCGAAGACCGCATGAAGCTGCAGGGCTGCCAGCTGATCGCCTGCAAGAGCGTGGAATTCGTCCGGATTTGATTTTGATTGGTGCCGGGATTCTGAGCCCTGCTGCGGTGACGTAGCGGGGCTTTTTCTTGTTTCGATTTGCACGCAGCGGCGCGCCATTCTGCTCATCCCCCAAATCCCTCCCTAGAAAACCGCCGGACTACCGGGCCTTTGCCGTTGGTGCTGAGAAGTTATCCCCGCGTCACGGTGATCGGCTATAGTTCAGGCATGGTCGAAGAAGTGGGTGAGGCGGCGGTGAGCCGGTCGTCCCCGCAGAAGCACCGGGGAACTCATGGCAGCGTCGAAACTGAAGGACACCCGCGACTGGGTGGCGATCCGGCACGCCTATGAGCATAGCGAGGAAACGATCAAGCAGATCTGCACACGCTTCGGCGTGACCAAGGGTTCGCTGGAAAATCGCTATCGCAAGGATCACTGGCCGTCGCGCCGCTCCGATATTGCCGGCCGGCGCCGCTCCACCCTGTCGCGGCTATTCGCCGTGCTGGAATCGCAGGTGGGGAAGTTGGCCAAGGCCGACAACACGACGCTAGGGGACAAGGAAGCGAACCAATTGACCGAGATGATCAAGAACTTCGACAAGCTCAGCAGCATGGAGCGCGCCGACAAAGACAATGGTGGCCCGGCGCAGAACAAGGACATGCGCGACAAGCGCGAAAAACTGGCCAGGCGCATAGATGAACGCAAGCGACGCTGACGGCGCGACACAGGTCGCAGCACTCTCCGATCATGAAGTCGACGCGCGCTACTGTGACTGGAACGAATGGGCCTACGACCAGCAACGCGAGCCTCCGGGCGACTGGACGACCTGGCTGTTCATGGGTGGCCGGGGCTGTGGCAAGACACGCACGGGAGCGGAGTGGGTGCGGGGCCTGGCGGCCCGCAAGGTGTCACCCATCGCGCTGGTTGGCGAGACCATGAGCGAGGCTCTGGCGATCATGGTGCGCGGGGAAAGCGGACTGTTCAATGTGTGCCTGGACAAGGAACGGCCGAAACTGCGCGGCTATCAGCTGCTGTGGCCAAACGGGGTGGAAGCGACATTGATGTCGGCCTCGGACCCCGATCGCTTTCGCGGGCCACAATTTGCGGCGGCCTGGTGTGACGAGGTCGCGAAATGGCCCGATGCGGAAGCGGCGTGGGACATGTTGCAGTTCAGCCTGCGCCTCGGTGAGCGGCCGCGGCAATTGGCAACGACTACGCCGCGGCCCATCGCGCTGTTGCGGCGACTGCTGGCCGATCCCAAAACGGTTGTCAGCCGCATGCGGACACAGGACAACCACGCCCATCTCGCTCCCGATTTCATGGAGAGCGTCGTGGGCCGCTATCGCGGCTCGGTGCTCGGCCGGCAGGAACTCGATGGCGAGCTGATCGAAGACCTGCCGGGCGCGCTGTGGCAGCGGGGCATGTTTCGCCGTTTCGAGGGTGGCCCGGTCGGGCGGATCCTAGTGGCGGTCGATCCGCCGGTGACCGGTACGGCGCGCTCCGATGCCTGCGGCATTGTCGTGGCCGGTCGGGTGGGCGAGGGCGCGGTGGTGCTGGAGGATTGTACGCTCAAGCAGGCGGCGCCGCTGGCCTGGGCGCGGCGGGCGGTGGCGGCGTTTCATGCGCATGAGGCTGATGCCATCGTGGTCGAGGTCAACCAGGGCGGCGACCTGGTGCGCCAGGTGATCGGGCAGGTTGACACCAATGTGCCGGTGCGCACGGCAAGGGCCAATCGCAGCAAGTGGCTGCGGGCCGAACCGGTGGCCGCGCTCTATGGGCGCGGGCTGGTGCGCCATGTCGAAGGGCTGACGGCGCTGGAAGACGAAATGTGCGCGTTCGGGGCAGATGGGAAGAGTGATGGACACTCGCCGGACCGGGTCGATGCGCTGGTCTGGGCGGTGACGGAACTGCTGCTGGGGGGCGAAGGGCCGCGGGTAAGGGGTTTGTAGTGTTGTCCACAAGCTCGATGCCCCCTTCTCCCCTTGCGGGAGAAGGTGCCCGAAGGGCGGATGAGGGGTCTATAACGCCAACGCCAAGAGAACCCCCTCACCCCGCTCAATCCGCTGAACGCGGATTGAGCGACCCTCTCCCGCAAGGGGCGAGGGGGATGGAGCCATGGGCTCAGCGAACAAGGATATATCGCAATGCCGAACTGGATCAGCCGCCTGCTGGGTGGCGGAACGAACACGCCTGCCGAAACCAAGAATTTTGCTGGGCATACGCTGCTGAGCCTCAGCCAGCTCGGTGCGGCGAACTGGAGCCATCGGGGCTTTGCCAGCCTGGTCAATCAGGGCTTTGCGCGGAACCCGGTGGTCTATCGCTGCGTGCGGCTGATTGCCGAGGCCGCCAATCGGGTGCCGCTGGTGGTCAGCGAGCGGGGCAAGCGGCTGGATGAACATCCGCTGGCAAGCCTGCTGGCTCGGCCCAATGGGCGGCAATCGGGCGGGGAACTGCTCGAGGCGGTCTATGCGTACCTGCAGACTTCGGGGAATGCCTATCTGCAGGCGGGGGTGGTCGATGGCGAGGTCAAGGGGCTGTTCTGCCTGCGGCCCGATCGCATGAAGGTGGTGGCCGGGGCCGATGGCTGGCCCATGGCCTATGACTATACGGCCGGCGGGCGCACGAGCCGGCTGCAGCAGGACGAGGGGCCGGTGCCCTCGGTGCTGCACATGGCGCTGTTTCATCCGCTGGACGACCACTATGGCATGGCGCCGCTGGAGGCGGCCCAGACCAGTCTCGATATCCACAATGCCGCCGGGGCCTGGAACAAGGCGCTGCTCGACAATGCGGCGCGGCCGAGCGGGGCGCTGGTCTATTCCATGGGTGGGCAGACGCTGACGGGGGACCAGTTCGAGCGGCTCAAGACCGAGCTGGAAGAGAATTTTTCCGGGAGCGCCAATGCCGGGCGGCCCATGCTGCTCGAGGGTGGGCTGGACTGGAAGACCATCGCGCTATCGCCCCGCGACATGGATTTCATCGAGGCCAAGCACGCCGCGGCGCGCGATATCGCGCTGGCCTTCGGCGTGCCGCCCATGCTGCTCGGCATTCCGGGCGACAATACCTACGCGAACCTCGCGGAAGCCAATCGCGCGCTGTGGCGGCAGACGCTGATCCCGCTGGTGGTGCGGGTGGCGGATGACCTCAGCAACTGGTTGTCGCCGGCCTTTGGCGGAGCAGTGGTCACGCCCGATTTCGACGGGGTGGAGGCGCTGGCCGAGGATAGGGCGGCGCTGTGGGCACGGGTGGGGAATGCGGAGTTTTTGAGCGACGCGGAGAAGCGGGCGATGCTGGGGGTTTAGATGCCTGTGAAGACGATCAGCAGGATAGCCAGCCCAACGAGTGGAATTCCAACCTTGTAGACGCCGCGAGCGATCGCGACCACGCCGGCCGCAACGACGAACGGCAAGACCATGATCGGTAGGATTGCGAGGAAAAGGTCCAAGCTGGCTAAGCTGCGCGGGTCTGGCGGTGACCGGCAAGCAGGCCGCGGACGGAGATGTCTTCGTCAATGGCCGGCCAGTGAATGCCTTCGCCGCGACCGATCAGGCGCCAGTTGGCACGGTCGTTGTCCGACGCATCGCGCAGGCGGGGAAACCACTCGACCGGCACGGAGAGCTCGCGGCCATCATCGAGGGTGACGCGCAGAACTGTAGCGGTGACGGCGACGTCAACGGCAAGCGGCTCAGTCTGCAGCGTCAAAGTGGTCATGCCAGGCCTTCAGGAATTCGGTTCGATGCTCGACGACCAATCGCCGAACTGCGCCCAGTTCGTGGGAGCGCACACGCTGCGATGATGCCAGTTCCACGGGCTCAAGCCAATACTTGGCGAGCTTGTCGCCGAATTCAACGTGAATGTGTGGCGGCTCGTCGTTCTCGTTGCTGAAGAAAAAGAACCGATAGCCGTCGCGGCGAAGGATCGTGGGCATGTGAGTGTCCTCAATGACAATCTGCATTGAGTTGACCTCTAGGGCCAGATGGTTGTTGGCATCGCATAGGGGGCTTCATCATGGACGAGCTGACCAAAACCGTCATCGAGCGGGGTGATCTTGCACACCTCGCACTGTTCCTGTGGGCCAGTGGCGCGAGTGCCCTTCTCGTGTGGAGCCTGCGCGAGATGGCCAAGGTGAATCAACACTTCAACGACTTCGTGCAGGAGATTGCCAGTTTGAATCGGCTGTTCAGGAAGGATGACTAACACCATGGCAAACAAGCAGAATCGGGAGAATGCGCAGCAGACGTTCCGGCAATTTGCCTGGAACCTGGCGGGGACGCTCGCCAAGCCCGGCAAGCCGGTCGCCGCCAGGCCGGGCAAGCGCTGATGGCGGGGATACCCATCGACGGCGAGGGGCGGTTTTCGGGTTATGCGAGCCTGTTCAACCGGCTCGATGCCGGCGGCGACATCGTCATGCCGGGGGCGTTTGCCAAGAGCCTGAGCAAGCGGCGGGACCGCATCCGGTTGCTGTTCCAGCATGATCCCAAGGAGCCGGTCGGCACTTGGGACGCCATTGGCGAGGACGGGCAGGGGCTGTTCGTGGCCGGTCGGCTGGTGCCGGGCGTACCGCGGGCCGATGCGCTGCGGCGGTTGATCGAGAATGGGGCGCTCGACGGGCTTTCCATCGGCTTTCGCACCGTCAAGGCGACGCGCGAGGGCGGGCATCGCAAGCTGTGGCAGATCGATCTGTTCGAGATCTCGATCGTGACTTTTCCGATGATGGAGGACGCGCGGATTGCGCCCTCCTATTCGACCGGCGCCGCCATCGTGGCCGCCACCCAGACTATTCGCAACCGATAAGGACATTTGCATGGACATGACCAGTGACGGCCTTGAAACCAAGGCCGGCGCGGGGAGCGATATTGGCGCTCTCTTCGCCGAATTCTCGACCGCGTTCGAGGAATTCAAACGCACCAACGACCAGCGCCTTGGGGAGCTGGAAAAGCGCGGTTCGGCCGACGGGTTGCTGGAAGGCAAGCTCGACCGGCTGAACGCCGTGCTCGACGGGCAGAAGGCGGCGCTGGATCGCGCCCAGGTGGAACGGGCCCGGCCGCTGCTGGATGGCAGGGCGCGTCACGTCGACGGCGAATACAAGGAGGCGTTCTCCTCCTATGTGAAACGCGGCGAGGAGAAGGCGTTGTCGATCGGCGTCGGCGCGGATGGCGGCTATGTGGTGCCGCCCGAGACCGAGACGGAAATCACAAGGCTGATGACGGCGGTGTCGCCGATCCGGGCCATTGCAGGCGTGCGGCAGGTGTCGGGCGCGGTCTATAAGCGGCCGATCTCGATCACCGGACCGGCTGTGGGCTGGGTGGGTGAGACGGCGGCGCGGCCGACGACGAACTCGCAGACGCTGGCGGAGCTCAGCTACCCGACCATGGAGCTCTATGCCATGCCGGCGGCGACCTCGGCCTTTCTCGACGATGCCGCGGTCGATGTCGGCCAGTGGATCGCCGACGAGGTCAACGCGGCCTTTGCGGCGCAGGAAGCCACGGCCTTCGTGACCGGCAATGGCGTCAACAAGCCGACCGGGTTTCTCGCGGCAACGGCAGTGGCCGAGACGAGCTGGAGCTGGGGTAATCTGGGCTACATTCCGACGGGCGTCGCCGGCGCGCTGCCGGCGAGCAATGCCAGCGACGTGCTGATCGACCTGGTCTATGCGCTCAAGGCTGGCTACCGGCAGAACGCGTCCTGGGTGATGAACCGCAAGGTGCAGGGGGCGCTGCGCAAGCTCAAGGATGCCGACGGCAATTACCTGTGGCAGCCGGCGCTGACCGCGGACGGCAAGGCGCGGTTCATGGGTTTCGAACTGGTCGAGGCCGAGGATATGCCGAACATCGCGGCCAACTCGCTGTCGATCGCGTTTGGTGATTTCCGGCGCGGCTATCTGATCGTGGACCGCCAGGGCGTGAGTGTGCTGCGCGACCCGTTCAGCAGCAAGCCGTATGTGCTGTTCTATACGACGAAAAGGGTCGGCGGCGGGATTGCGGATTATGACGCGATCAAGCTGCTG
>NZ_JAKFDJ010000163.1:0-48113 GCF_036676215.1 Devosia sp.
GGTGCCCTCCTCCTGGGTCACGGTGAGGCCGCGATCGGTTTCAGCGAGGCGAGCGAGTGTACCCGAGAGCTTGGCCTCGTCGCGCTCGCTGGCCGGCACCAGGATGCGCTCGAGCATGGGGGTTGGCGGGGCCGTCCAATCGGGCGGCGGCAAAGCGGTATCGGCGGTCAGCAGGGCCGGTAGAGGCACAGCACGTCATTGGACTGCAGCACGCCTTTGACGCCTCGCGTCAATTCGGAAGGGCGGCGGCTCCACATCCCAAGCCATTGGTTCAGCCCACGTACTATTGCCATAATTAGCCCGCGCAGTCTTAATGTTTCTACCGTCGATGAGTGCCGCCAGAATAATTATTCGCGTGATACGATTGCTCCGACGCAATATACTCTTCATACGTGACGGATAGGACTGACACTTTTTCGACTAGGTTGTTCTTTCGGAATTTTGGCAACTCCAATATTGCCAATTTTTGCTGGCGCTCTCGTCGTGAGATTTCGCATGTCGCTGGTCACCCACCCCCCTACGATTGCTCTCGACTTTCCTGTTCAAGGAGTCAGCCGCCATCACCAATTCTGTAGGCCGTGGCGATCGACACCTCCCCAACGTTAGGGAGTGTGGCGTCAAGGCTGCGTTCGATCTCGATACCGGGAGGATCCGACGGCTTCTAACGCAGGTCGGGCTGCTTATTCCGGGTTGTTGGGCAGGGATTGCAGCGCGCGTGGCGCTGACGACCGAGCTGCTGACAACGGTTTCCGCGATGGCGCTGGTCGGCGCCCTGACGACGACCGCCGTATGGGCCGACGCTGGAGCGGGCGGGCAAGCCAGTGGTCCCGGCGGCGCTGCCGGCGCGAGCAATAATGGAACAGCAGGCGGTCCTGGAGGCGATGGCACGGACAACAACCTCGGCGGCGGGGGCGGTGGTGGCGGTGCCGCCGGTACTACCGGGGGCACCGGCGGCCCAGGCGGCGACGATACAACTCCAGGTTCGGGCGGTTTAGGCGGCGCAGGCGCTGCAACTGCCGGGGCAGTCGGCGCCGTTGGCGCGGTCGGTGCTGTTGGCGGCGGCGGCGGCGGCGGTGGCGGCGGCGCACATGGTTTCGTTGACGTGATCTTGCCTATAACTGGCGCAACTGGCGGCGCCGGCGGCGCGGGTGGCGCGGCACCGGAAATTGGTGGTGGCGGGGGTGGCGGCGCGGGCGGCTTTGGCGCGGTGACCACCGGTCCCCTCGGAACGCTAGGCGTCGGCGTCACTGGCGGAGCTGGTGGCGTTGGCGGAGCATCGGTGGGTGCGGGCGGCGGCGCCGGCGGCGATGGCGGTGTCGGTCTTGTGCTCAGCGGGAGCACGACCCAATCATTCGTCATCGGGGCGGGCATTACAGGTGGCGCAGGTGGCGCGGGTGGCGCAGGCGGCCTCGTGGGCGGGGCGGGCGGCGATGGGGGTGTCGGTCTGCTGGTGAGTGGCGGGGGAACCACGACGTTGACGATCGACGCGGGCATCACGGGCGGCGTTGGCGGGGTGGGAGGCGCCGGCGCATTACCCGGAGTCGCGGGCCAGAGCGGCGCCGGTATCGTTGGCCAGAATCTGGCGATTGCCATGGGTGCGGCCGGCATGGTCACGGCGGGCGCCGGGGCCGATGCGATCACCTTCACCGGCGGCACCAACAGTCTCACATTCGCCAATGCGGCCACAGGGCTGGTCGGCACGATCTCCGTCACGGGCGTGCTGACCTTCGATCAGTCGAGCATCAATACAACCGTCGCCAACGCCATTCTGGGAAGCGGTTCGATCGCCAAGACCGGCTCCGCCCTCATCACGCTCACCGGGGCAAACACCTATACCGGGACGACCACGGTCAATTCGGGTCAACTGCAAGCGTCATCGGTCAACGCGCTGGGCGCCGCTACTGGTGCGCTCGTCGTCAATGGCGGCACTCTCGATATCGATGTCGCACAGGCCAAGGGAAACCTGTCCGGGACCGGCGGAACCATCAATCTGGACGCCAATCTGGCCGTCAGCCAATCGCTTGACCAGACCTATGCCGGTGCGTTCACAGGGGCTGAGGGCTTCGTCAAAAATGGCGCGGCTACCCTGACGCTCGGCGGCGACAGTTCCGGCTATGCCGGCGACGTTGCGGTCGCTGGGGGCAGGCTCCTCATCGACAATACCGCAGGCACATTTGGTGACGGCACAAGTGGAATTTCCGTCGGCGCCGGGGCGACACTGGGTGGTAGCGGCGTGATCGGCGGGAACGTGTCGGTGGCGGATTTCGGCATATTGGCAGCCGGTAGCGGCCCCGGCACGTTGACGATCAACGGCAATCTTGTGCTGAACGCAGCATCGGTCAGCAACTTCGAACTCGGCGACGCCGGTGTGGTCGGCGGACTGCTGAACGATCTTGTCGACGTCAACGGCCAGTTGACCCTGGACGGCATCATCAACCTGACCCCCGCAGAAAGCGGATACTATCGGCTCCTTCAATACGGAACGCTGGTCGACAACGGAGCGAGCGTCAACTCGACCCTTGGCACGGGAACGCTGCAGCTGGGCGTCCCCAACCAGGTCAATGTCTTTGTCTCGAACGGCGGTCAGCTCGTTCAGGTCTGGGACGGTCTCGACGGCGTTGGCAACGGGATCGCCAGCAGCGGCGACGGAATCTGGACTGTGGCAGATACCAACTGGACCACTGGACCGGACTACAACTTCAATGCCACGTGGCAAAGCCAGGTCGGTGTATTTGGCGGTGCAGCGGGGACTGTCGTTGTCGCAGGCACGCAGGGCTTCCAGGGGCTCCAGTTCGTAACCGACGGCTATCAGGTCGACGGGGGGACACTGAACATGCTCGGTGACACACCGGGCGGCAGACCGACCTCCAGCTTCGTCAATGTGGACACCGGGCTCGCGGCCAGGATCAATGCTGTGATCAGCGGAAGCGCCCCGAATATCGGCTTGTACAAGATAGGCGGCGGAACGTTGAGTTTGGGTGGCGCCAACACTTACTCGGGTGGCACGGTGATCGGCGGTGGCACGCTGGCCATTGCTGATAACGTCAACCTCGGTGCGATATCCGGCGGCGTTACGCTTGACGGCGGCACGCTGCAATCAACCGCTGATATTGCAACGATCCGTGCTCTCACAATGACCAGAAATGGCAGGCTGCTGACAGATGCCGGAACGGCGCTGACCTGGGACGGTACGATCTCGGGCGCTGGCGGGCTCGACAAAGCCGGCAGCGGCACGCTGATCATCGCCGGCGCCGCCGCCCATACCGGTGGCACCGCGATCAGTGCTGGCACTATCGAGGTCGGCAATGGCGGCACGTCTGGCAGCCTTGCCGGCAACGTCGCCAATGCGGGAATTCTCGCCTTTAACCGCTCGGACATCGCGGTATTTGCCGGGGACGTCGGCGGCATCGGCAGTCTGGCCCAACGCGGTTCCGGCACCACCGTGCTGACGGGAGCGGTGACCCATACGGGCGGTACGTCGATCAGTGCCGGCACGCTCCAGGTCGGCAATGGCGGCACGTCAGGCAGTCTTGTCGGCAATGTCTCCGATGCCGGCATTCTCGCCTTCAGCCGCTCCAATGCCTTGACTTTCGATGGCATCATTTCCGGAAGTGGCGAAATCCGTCAGTTGGGTATCGGCGTGACCGCGCTCACGGCGAATAGTTCAGCGTTCTTAGGGCAAACCCTCATCTCATCAGGCAAGCTATCGGTGAACGGCCAACTGGGCGGCACCGTAGCCGTTGCCACCGGCGGCACGCTGATGGGCCAGGGAATTGTCGGCGGCACAACCAACCAGACCGGCGGCGTGGTGGCACCAGGCAATTCCATCGGCACGCTGACCATCAACGGCAATTATGTCGGCAATGGCGGCATCCTGGAAATCGAAGCTGTGCTGGGTGGGGACGGTTCGCCATCCGACAGGCTTGTCGTGACCGGTGATACCGCCGGCAGTACCAGTGTCGATGTCATCAATCTTGGAGGCGGCGGCGCCCAGACCATGCAAGGTATCAAGATCGTCGATGTCGCCGGCGCTTCCAACGGTAGCTTCGACCTTTTGGGCGACTATGTCTTCGAAGGCGAGCAGGCCGTGGTGGCAGGCGCCTACGGCTACCGTCTCTACAGGAACGGGATCAGCACGCCAGCGGATGGCGACTGGTATCTGCGTTCGGCATTGCTTGCCCCCGCCGTTCCGGACAGTCCTGTGACGCCGCTTTACCAACCGGGCGCCCCGATCTACGAGGCTTATGCTAACGTGCTGCAGAGCTTCAATGGCCTCGATACCCTGCGCCAGCGCGTCGGCAGCCGCTCCTGGGCAAATGGTGTCGTCGACGATGGCGTCTTGCCCGAGGCCGCACATGGCAGCGGCATCTGGGGCCGGATCGTTGGCGGCCATCTCAGCATCGACCCCAGGACATCGACGACCGACGCGCGCTACGATGCCGATATCTGGCAGCTTCAGGCGGGGGTCGACGGTCTGCTTGATGCTGGAGACGACGGCCGGCTGACCGGCGGCCTCTCGGCGCGTTACGGCACGCTCGCTGCCGGCGTCACCTCGCCATATGGCGACGGCGCCATCAATGCATCCGGCTATGGCCTGGGCGCGACGCTGACCTGGCAAGGCAAAGGCGATTTCTATCTCGACGCTCAGGCCAATCTCACCTTGTACGAAGGAGACCTCTCGTCCACTACGGCCGGCACCGGCCTTGCCTCTGGCATAGACGGCTTCGGCTATGCACTGGGAATAGAAATGGGCCAAAAGATAACGCTTGGCCCGAACTGGTCGATCACGCCGCAGGCACAATTGATTTATTCTGCGGTCGACTATGACGACTTCACCGATGCCTTCGGCGCCTCCGTTTCGCTGCTCGATGGCGACAGTCTCAGAGCGCGCCTGGGGATCTCTGCCGACTACCAAACTGCCTGGACCGACACCCTGGGTCAGGCCAGCAGCCTGCATGCCTATGGTATAGCCAATGTGTACTACGAGTTCCTCTCCGGGGCGCAAACCGACCTCGCAGGGGTCACGCTCGCCAGCGAGGAAGAGCCGCTTTGGGGCGGCATCGGTATTGGCGGCAGCTACAGCTGGGCCGACGACAAATACACACTTCACACCGAGGCGGCGTTCAATACCAGCTTGGGCAATTTTGGTAGGAGTTATGATGTGACTGGGACGGCTGGGTTCAGTGTCAAATTCTGAGCCTAGACGGTAACGGACGTCGCGTTGGCGAGCGGCTGCCAATGGGAGGCGGACATTCCTCCCGAGGTGAATGTCGCGCGCAACGGCGAGGCCAGCGTCGTGCCATTGTCGCCGTGGCCCGTCGCCTGGCGGTGATCCTGCACCGGATGTGGACCGACGGCACCGACTTCCGCTGGTGCAGCGATCGCCTGATCACCCACAACAGAAGCTTCAAACGGTTCTGCCTCGGCAGGAAGAGGTCCTCACAGGAACGAAGGTAGCGTGAGATCGTACTGGCAGCAGCCCCGCCAGTTGGCAAGGGCGCCCAAAAGATTGATCCCCATCATGGGGCGGTCACAGCGCCGCCCCCGAAGAGAAGCGCGAGCCCCGTGTGGCACGACCTCACGCAAGCAGTAAGGCTGACCCTGTACACACGCCGCTCGTCGGCGTTCTTCCAAGCCCAGCAATGCCGCCTCTCGGCGGCAAATGACGTCGTGCGGCCATTGACACAAACCACGATAGAGAAGCTGGCGTTGGGAAACGCCTACTATTGTCTCGCAGCGTCAGAGCTTGGAGCCTGACAGGTAAGGGTCAACTCAAGCTCAATTCCGAACTTGGCGGTGTCGCGGAGACGAATGCCGTCTGGCACGTGGACGTCTTCCGCGGCGCGGTGGCGGGAGATGCATCCCCGGGGCGCTCGAGGACATGGACCAGGGCATGAGGCCGCTTCGGGCCGATGGAGCCTTGTCGGTTTTCAATCGCGCTAGAGCGGGACTGTATCCGGTCGAACGCGACTTCGCACAACCGAGCCCCTGCGCATTGCGACCTGGAGCAATGGCGCTGTCCCCTCCCATATGGGAGGGGACATATGGCGACGCGGCGCTTAGGGCTTGATCGCTTCGTGTTCCGCGTGGGTGACGAAGTACATGTGGATGTCGTAATGGGGGACCTCGAAGCCCTCGTGGCCGTTCGGTTCCCAGCCGATGTCGGTGTGGTCGATGGGTGGCAGCGCGATGCCGGCCTTGGACGCGAGTTCGAGATAGGATTGACCCTTGGCCAGAGAATCACGGTCGATCATGAATTCGAGGAAGATGATCTTTCCCTCGGAAACGCCATAGATCGGCCCGAGCGGCAGGTCGGCGGGATTGGCCCAATGCTCGCCCATGCCGGGGACGACCCCTGAAACCTGCACGACGTCCGCTGGCAGCAGCGAGGCATCGGGGAGGTCAGAGAGATCGCCTGTGGGGGCGTCGTGGGCGCTTGTGGGCGCGGCGAGGATGATGGTCAGTGCGATGGCGGCTAGGTGGCGAAGAGCGGTCATTGTAGTCTCCTTGGGGTGATCGGGTTGGTGTCGGCGTAAGTGCGGCCTTGCGGGGCGAGGATTCTGCCTCACGCGGCCTTGGCGTCCGCCGCGGCACGGAGAGCGGCGAGTTGCGCCGCCTCCTGCGGCGTCGGTACGTTCGAGGTAACGGCGCCGAAGGCTTCGGCGGCGACAAGGGTACGGGCCGCGGCTTCGGGCAGCCGGTCCGCCCCTTCGAGCCGGAACGAAGCCGGAGAGAGCGGGCCGAAGAGCAGCGCCCGTCCAAGCTCGGGCCAATTTTCCGGGTCCGGTTCGACACCCGCATGGCGGGCAAAAAGGCGCGCCATGGCGTGCATGGGCATTTCCTGGGGGCCGCCGCGGCGCGCTTTCGCCGCCGAGAGTCCGGTATCCATTTGCGCGGTGCTGGGCGCGGGCGAGAGACCGGCCCAAACATAGCTCAGCCAGCGGGCCTGCAGTTCGAGGACGGGGAAATAGGGCCCGACCTGCGGATAAAGGCCGACAAAACCGAGACCGTCCAATTGAGGATGGAAGGTATGGTCGTAGAGGTCGATGTGTTGCCCATCGAGGCCGAGGGTCTCGGCAATCTCCCGACTGACAAAGGGAAGGGCGAGCGAATAGCCGGTTCCGAGAAGTATAGCGTCGACCTCCTCGGTGTCACCGTCGCTGAAACGCACGGAGTTGCCATCAATGCTATCGACCCAGGGGCGAGCGCTGATGCGACCCTCGGCCACGAGCCCGAGATAGGATTGCGATTGCGTCAGCCCGGCAACGAAGATGTTGTCGTCCGGTTTAGGCGCGCCGAATTGCTCGGGACTGCCGCAATGGCCCACTACGAGGTTTTTAAGACCGGCCGCCAGCGCTTCGGGCGGAAAGACCTCGCCGGCGCGCGCCGCGAAGCGGGTGAACGCCACATGGTCCGCCGGGACACCGGCAAGCAGCTTTTGCAGCACGTAACGCTGCCGGCGCGATGCGACGATGACTTTCCTGGCGCCGGAGGTTGCAAGCTCGCTAGCGATTTCGAGGGCGCTGATGCTGCAGCCGGCAACCAGGACGCGCTTGTCCCTGAAAGCGGCGGCGCCGGGATAGTTAAAACTGTGCGTCAGCCCGAGCGCGCCAGCAAACCCCGCAAGCCCCGCAATTTCCGGGACAGCGGGAGCGGTGAAGCGGCCCGTGGCCACTACCACGCGCTGGAACAATTCGGACCGCAGTGCCCCGCCATTTCTCGAGCGCACGATCCAGCCGGAATCCGGCAAGCGTTCAAGCACTTCTACCAGGGTCGAAAGACGCAGATGCGCGGAAAGACCCGAGGTGTCGGCATAGCGATGAAGATAGACCAGCATGTCGGCATGGCTGGGATAGACGCTCGTGCCCGGTGCGTGATCGAGGTCGCTGAAGGCAGTGAGGACACGGCTGGTATTGGTTCGCATGCCGGGCCATACGCCGCTGAGCGGCGACGAGGTGTTCCATTGACCTCCGATGCTGTTACTCGCTTCGAAAATGACGGGGTCGAAACCATGCCGCTTCAGATAATTGGCGGCCACCAGGCCTGCGGGACCGGCACCAATGATCGCAACAGCATTCTGGGGCAGACGGTCAAGTCCTTCGGACGTGTTCATAGTAAGGGCTCCTTGGCTTGAAGTGAGCCCCTTGATATGACTTGATGCTGTGGAGCGCTTCCTAAATGGATGCTAAGTGGCTGATCTTGATCCTAAAAGAACACTAAGCTGGACGAGCCTGAAAGCGGCACACGGGGCAATGGGGCGGCAACATGGTTGTGACCGAAGAATTGGCAGCTTTCATAGAAAGCCCGGTGATGATCATCGTGGGCACCCGCAACGCTGCGCTGGTACCCTCAATCGGCCGCGCCGCGGGAGCGCGCGCCGACCGGAGCACCAGTACGATTGATCTTTGCGTCTCCGCCTGGCAGTGGCCGCAGACCGTCGCCGATGCCAGCGAGACCGCCAGCATCGCCGTAACCTTCAGCCGGCCCTCGGACTATGTGTCCTATCAAATAAAGGGCGCGGTCATGTTCGTGCGTGCGCCGTCGGCGCATGAAAGCAGATGGTCGGGCGACTACGTCGTGAGAACGTCGGCCGTGCTGGGCGAACTCGGCGTCAGCACATGGGTCATTGAGGAATGGCTGGTCGGCCGCGACCTCGTTACGATTCGGTTCCTTGCCGAAGAGGCCTTCATTCAGACGCCCGGCACCAAGGCGGGTCAGCCCCTGAGAGTAGCTGGTTGATGGAATTAAGTCTGCGCCACCTGCAAGCCTGTTTCGAAGGAGTTGTGCCCTCGGTCATCGCCACAGCGGCCGCCGATGGCACGCCGAACATCTCCTACCTCTCGCATGTGGTGTGCGTCGACGATGAGCACGTTGCGCTTTCCAACCAGTTCTTCTCCAAAACCGCAGCCAATATCCGCGCCAATGCGCAGGCCGCCATTCTCATAGTCGATGCCATGACGGGCGCCCAATATAGGCTCGACGTAACCTTCGAGCAGACACTGATCGAAGGACAGCTCTTCGAAAAAATGGCGGCACATTTGCGAGCCGCCAGCACCCAAACCGGCATGGCCAACGTCATGCGCCTGCGGGGTGTCGACATCTATCGTGTGAACGATCTGCGCATGGTCCCATCTTCGGCGGAGCGGCCGGCTGCAGAGCCGCGAAGAAATGCGCAGATGGCACAGGTCGCCGAAATCGCTATGGCCGTTGCCGCGGAAACCGACTTCGACAGCGCCATCGATACGACGTTCCAGAGGCTCAGCGAGGTTTTCGGCTTCGCTCATGTCCTGATCCTCATTCACGACAAGCCCTCGGGGCGCCTGGTAACGCTTGGCAGCCGCGGCTACGGTCAGACGGGCGTGGGATCCGAAGTGCCGCTTGGTGAAGGGGTCATCGGCATTTGCGCAAGTGAACGCCGGCCGGTGTGCGTGGCCGACATGAGCCGGATGCGCCGCCTCGATGAGGCAATCCGGATTTCCCTGGCGCCGGAGAACCAAACGCGCATCATCGCGCTGCCCGGCCTCGGCAAGGCTATGAGCCAGATCGCAGTGCCCATGATGGTGCAGAAGGATTTTCGCGGTGTCGTCTTTGTCGAAAGTCTCGAACGCATGGCGTTTGGTGCGGACGCAGAAGCTGCCCTCGCGATCGTGGCATCGCAACTAGGTGCGACGCTGGCGATGATCGAGATGGTGTCGATGGAAACCGGGATCGAAGCAGGGCCTTCACCACAGGTACAAGCTGTCGATTCAGCAGCAGATATGTTCAGGGTCACGCACTACCCGTTCGACGACAGTATTTTCATCAACAATGAATATGTCATCAAAGGCGTCGCCGGGCGTTTGTTGCTGCATCTATTGACGATTTTCCGCGATGAGGGCCGGCGGGATTTCACCAATCGCGAGCTGCGGCTCGACGAGCGGCTTCGCTTGCCCGATCTGAAGGACAATCTTGAAACGCGACTGCTCCTGCTGCGGCGTCGTCTGGCGGAAAAGGCGTTGCCGGTCCAGATCCAGCGCTCCGGGCGTGGCCAAATCCGGCTCGACCCAGTTGGATCACCGATTTTGACGACGGCGCTCGGCAGCTAGGACGTGTTTGAGAAGTCGCGCCAGCGAGTTGGACGCGCAGAAGGGCCGACGTTAAGCGCATTACTTCCTCTGAAGTCGTCGGTCGCGGGCTCAAGCGGCAATTTCACCACTTGCCAGCGCCGCTGCCATTGCCCGATCCGGTTCCTGACGGTGCAAAACCTTAGGTGGACGCTCATAACGGATCGTCGGCGCTGCGAGTGGTCATTTCGTCAGTTCCATCATTCGAGCGAGCGCGGCGGAAAAGCCCTTGAGTGAGACCTTGAAGGGGACCGGTTGCTGCGGGCCTGCCGCAGTCGCGGTGAGATTGAGCACCCCGCCCGCCTCGAGTTTATCGACGACCGCCGCTTCGAAGCTCACCGGGGCGATGCAGCCCCGGGGAAGGCAGGTGGAGAAGGAAAGCACGGGGCCCTCTGTCTCGTCGATGTTGAGGGCGACGCCCAGGGCGAGCGCCAAGCCGAAGGGCATGAGCAGCGCACCCCCGAGCTGGCCATCCGCGCCAACGAGCAGTTCCGCCGTCAACATGTGCTCGCCGGCTTGTGTGGTTTGCACCTGTCGCATGACGCAGGTAGTGGCGTTGTTCTGCGCCCCGCAGGCCACGACCCAGTCCTGATAGGTCTCAACGAGCGATCCCGCCCCGCCGGGCAAGGGCGCAGCGCCCACGCCCGAGGCAAATGGAAGGGTGAGACAAATCGCGGCAATGGCCGAATGATGCCACGAGACAGCTTGTTTATTGGTCATTCTGGGTGTCCGGAGTTGTTGCGATTTCGATGAGCACGGAGCCGGGATCGAGCAGCGCGTCCGAGGGGCCGTCGAAGCCCGGCTGTCGCATCCGGTCGAGCTGATCAGGAAGGAAGGGGGCGGCGAAGCCATAGATGATGTGGGCCGAGGTCTGCGCCGTGGTGTCGGCGAGGATGTAGTTTGGGACATCGCTTCCGCCCAGCGATAGGCCGGTGATGGTGATGGGTTTGTTCCATCCGGGTTCGGCATCGGCGAAAACACTGGAGCCGCTTGCCACGGTAAGCGTGTCGCCGAGGACGATCCCGTTGAACACCGCACCGGAGGTGTTGTAGGCTGCTGCGGTCGTCCCATCGTAGACTTTGCTGAACGCGGTGATGCCGGTGATCGCTGAGATCACCGCCTTGGTGATGTCGGCTGTCGTGGCCGCCGTGGCATTGGCGAGCGTATAGTTACCCGCGTCGGCGCCGCCCAAGGTCAGGCCAGAGATACTGACCATCCTGCCGGCGCCAGCGTTCCTGTCGGCAAAAGCGCCAATCGCCGAGGCAACCTCCAGAGTGTCGCCGCTGACCCGGCCATTGAACCTCGCCTCTGTCAGATCGAGATCTGCGGCAGTGGTGCCGTCGTAAGTCTTGTCATTGGCGTAGATGTCGGCGATCGACGTGATCGCAGCCTTGGCGATATCAACCGTATTGGCGCCGCCCACGAGAGTGTAGTTGGAGGCAAAGCCCGTTCCATCGCCCAGCGCCAGTGTGCCAAGCGTCACGGCTTTGCCGTCCCCGGCGTTCTTGTTCGCCATGGAGCCGATGCCAGAGAGCGTTAGCGTCTCGCCACTTGCCAGGTTGCCAAGGCCGAAGATCGAGGCTGCGAGCCCGGTCGTGCTGTCATAGGTGCGGCTGCCGGTCAGCGAGATCATGCGCTGGGTGATTGTCAAGCCGGCTGAACCGTAGTCGACATAGTAGTCTGCCGCCGATCCAGCGGAATAGGAGAGGGAGAGTACGTTGGAGCCGGACCAGGCATAGGTGCCGACATTGGTGGCGGACGTAGTGGCGCTGCCCCAGTCGAGGGTCACATTGCCGGTCCCGACGCCGTCGACCGTGATGCCGCTCGCGGCGACGGAATTGCCATAGGCGCGCGCGAGGCTACCCGACATGCGGATGTAGTAGTCGTGGAGCGCCTCGCCGGCCAGCGAGCGCAACAGCGGCGCGCCGCTTGCCTTGGGCGTGCCCCAGACGCTGGCGAAATCCCAACCCGCATCGATGAAGGTGAAGGGATCGTTCATCGCGACGGTAGTCAGGCCCGTGCCCTTGCCGGTGTCGCTCCGTCCGCTGGTCTCTTCGTCGTAGAAGCTGGCGATCACCGTTCCCGCGAAATCCACGCCGACCAAGCCGCCGACATCGGTGTTTCCCGCGACGCTGCCTGTGGCGTATGTTCCCTGAAGCGTCCCACTGTTCCCGCCCGCCAACCCGCCGACGTCATCGTGACCAGTGACGTTGCCGGTGGCATAGGACGTTTCAATCGTCCCATCATTAGTGCCCGCCAACCCGCCGACCCGGCCGTCTCCGCTGACGTCGACCATGGCGTAGGAGCCAGTGAGGGTGGAGCCGCTCAAATTAACCCCTACCAGCCCGCCGGAATAGATCTCGCTCCCCGAGACGGTGCCCATGGCGTAAGAGCCGGAGATGGTGGTACCGGCATTGTACCCTACAAGTCCGCCGACATATCGGACACCGGAAACCGTGCCTGTCATATAGGAGCGGCTGATGCTGCTGTTGTTGGTCTGACCAACCAGCGCACCGACAGATCTATTGCCGGTGATACTGGCGTCAACCAGACCGATATCGTGGATCACCGCACCCAGCGCGTACCCGAAGAGCCCGATAGTTACTGAGGGTCGATTGATGGTCAGGCCAGCGATGGTGTGATCGAGACCATCAAAGACGCCGGTGAAGGCGCTTGTAGAGATTTGACCGACACTCACAAAGCCGGCGCCCGCGCTACTTGATGTGGCCCACATGTCGGACCGGCTGCTATCGGTAAGCTCGCTGCCGAAATCGACATTGTTCACCAAGCTGTAGCTGGCGGTCAGGTCCATCGCCATTAATTGCAACTGATGGGTGCCCGTGATGGTCGTGGAGTATTCCGAACGGAGGAAGGGGCGTGTGTAGCCTTCCACTACGTACCAGTCATTGGTGAAATCCCAGCCGCTGTAGCTCGCCTGCGTCAACGCCTGCGCCGTGGTCAGGCTCGTGATGCCGCTCGCGTCTCCCGCGCTCACGCCAAGGCTTTGGCCGGTCGTCTCCGCGTCCCAGACGCTGTTGAATATGAAGCCTGCACTGCTGGATCCCACCAGCCCGCCGAGACTCGTGCTTCCCGTCACCGCACCCGTTGCGTAGGTCTGACTTATGCTGGAACTGGATGCGTTTAGACCCACCAGTCCGCCGACATAGTCAGTGCCCGCCACATCCCCGGTTGCATATGAGAGGCTGATGGCGCTGCCATCGTTGTTAAATCCGGCCAGTCCACCGACTCTATTGGTTCCTGTCACAATGCCACTGGCATAGGTATGGGTAATGTTGGAGTTCGTCCCGCTAACCCCCACCAGCCCGCCGGTGAAGGATCCAGTCCCCGTAACCGTTGCGGTGGAATAAGCTCCATCAATGCTGCTGTTGAAATTCATCCCCACCAGTCCGCCAACATAATTGGCACCCGAAACCGTGCCCGACGAATAAGACTGGCTGACAGCGCCCTTGATATTGGTGCTCCCTACCAACCCGCCGACACGGTCCCGACCGGTGATGTTGGCGCCTGCAAGCCCGACGTTGCGGATCGTCGCACCTAGCGCTGCGCCGAACAGGCCGACGTAATCGGTCGATGGCCGGTAGATGGTCAGGTCGGTGATGGTATGGCCAAGGCCATCGAAAGCGCCGGTGAACCAGGTTGTCGAGTCGCCAATGGGCACAAAGCCGGCACCGCCATTCCAGTTTGCGGTATCGCTGGCGTCAATCTCCGCGCCAATGGCGTAGTTGCCGGATACACCGGCGCCAATATTTTGCAGCGCGATCAGGTCGCTAACGATGGTGTAGGTTTTGACTGTCCCATTGCTGCCGAGTTTGGTCGAGAAACTCCCGGTCGAAGCGAGGTTGATGTGGGTGTTGATGGCGTAAGCGGCAGTGTTGCCGGTGGCCACTGCGCCTTGCCCGTATTCCAGCGCCAATCCTGCGGCGCCGGAGCCGTTCAAAGCGCTGTTGATCTCGATATTGCGGAAGGCCGAGAGGGTGAGCGCATTCGCGCTCCAGGTCACGCTGTCATTGACAAAGATGTCGCCATTCCCGCTTGTCGCGCCATTTACGCTTTCGATGACGACGTTGTTGCTGGCGAGCTGGCTGGAGAGCGTTGCACCCGTGATGTCGCCGCCTGATGCCGCGATGGTGAAATCTTGTGGGTCAATGAGCCAGGTGCCGGTCACGCCGCCGACGGCTTTGGTCGTGATGGCGACATCGTCGGCAACCGTCACCCTTTTGGCGGATGTCTCGATGAACCCGCCGTTGCCGCCCGAAGGCGCAGAGGCATCGAGTCCGCCCGACACGTTCACCTCGCCGTTGTCCATGTCCCCCAGCAGCAGGATTCGGCCATTCTTCTTGGCGATGGTCTGCGCTTGGACTGTACCCGAGTTGTTCACAACGCCTTTCAAGGCATCGCTTGCGCCCTGGGCGGTGAGGATCGCCACGCCACCATCGGCCTGTATCAGCCCCTTGTTTTCGACCAGACCCGCGAGGGTGTTCGCCTTCACCTCGATCGTGAGCAGCCCGTCGCCGTCAAAGTCGAGCAGTACATCGGTTCCGGCGGCGAGCGCCGTTGAACCTTTGATCGTACCCGCGTTGGTGACGCTTGGCGCAATCAGAGCCACCACGTTGCCGGTGATATTGCCGCGATTGGTGATGCTCCCGCCCGAGCCGGTGAAGTTGTAATTGCCGCTGAGGAAATTCCCGTCCGTCATCCCCAATGTCGTGGCCACAAACGCCCCAGTCTGCACGCTGGCCCCTTGGCCGAAAACAATGCCGTTGGGGTTGATAAGGAACACTTGCCCGTTGGCGGTGAGGGAGCCCAGAATCTGCGACGGGTCTTGCCCGATCACGCGGTTGAGCGCCACCGAGGATGAGGCCGGTTGATTGAAGATGACGGAGTTGATGGCACCAATAGAAAATCCCTGCCAATTGGCGATCATCTTGTCCGTCGCCTGATTGATAACCACGGCGTTGTCATTCGTTGTGATCGCGCCCTGCCCCGCGACGATCTGCCCGCCCGAGGGTAAGTCGTCAGCCCAAGCGGGTGCGGTCAGCATGGTGGAGGCAGCGAGCGTGACGGCAAGTTTCCGCCGTTTGGATCTTCTACCCCCACCCCCCTTCGAGCATTCGGGTACGACGATCACCAATCCCAGCGTCTTCGACCAGATGTGCCTATAGATCTCAGTCATGGGTAATCGTCCGTTCAAAATTTGATCGCGCCCGAGAACCAGAATTGTTGATTGCTCGTGCCGCCGCCGGCGTTTTCGCCCGTGATGCTCGATCTGCCGGGATTGTCTCCCAGCCCATGTGCCCAGGTAGCCGAGAAGCTCAAGTTCTCGCGTGTCCAACGGGCCGAGAGCCCGGCGCTGGCGAGATCGTAGTCATTGCAGGCACAGGCGTTGGTGGTGGCGATGCCATCCGGGCTCTTGTTCACCCATACATGCCCGCCATCAAGGAAGGCGGCCAGCTGCAGCGCCCCGAAAGGTTCCGGAATCGGCGCCTCGTAGCGAAGCTCTATGGTTCCCAACAGGCCCATATCGCCGCGTCCCTCACCCACCGGCCAGCCGCGCACGCCATAAGGTCCGCCCAGGGAAAAATCTTCCGAACTGTCGAGATTCTTGCTGGCCCATTGGCCATAAACCCGCCCAAACAGCGAGAAATCGCGGGGCAAATCCTGCAACCGGGCAAGGCTGGCGTTGAGGCGATGAAACTGCCCTTGAGTCTGCAATCCAGTCTGATCGGCAGCCAGCGCCGTTGGCTCGCGCGACAGATCAAGATCGCCATAGGTCCAGCCCAGTGACCAGGAGGTCAGCCCGCTGCCGAACGCATGATCGCGCATATCGCCGTTCATGCCGACCTGGGTTGCGATGACGCGCTTGTCCTGAAGACGTCCGATGAGGGATTCGTCCACCAGCGCTTTCCAATTCAGTCCGCCGGTAACAAGAAGGTTGAAATCCCGCCCATTGATAAGGCCGTAGTCGAGCCCGATCCCGGCACTGTGAGCGTACCCCTTCAGATCCAGCGCCGTGCCGAGATCGTCGACGTTGCGGTATTGGAGGTAGTTGTAATTGGCGTTGACGGTGAATTTGCTGGTGCTCAGGGGCATGCTTGACGCCGCCTGCCCGAATTTCTGCCCTTCCGAAAAGGTGCCGGTGAGCCGCGTCAGATCACCATGCCCCGTGAGATCGGTGATGGTGACCAGCGCATTGCCTTGTGCGCGTCCGGTGGAGCTGGAACCGGCATTGTCGCCCCAGAAGGAGGCGGAGAAGATGGGGGCCTGCTCCACATCGACGATGAGCAGGCTGGTATTGGCCGCCGTCCCCGGCGTCAGCTTGGCGCGCGCCGTGACGCCCGGATGATCGTTCATGCGCAGAAGCGCTTCTTCGAGGTCCTGCTTGGTGACGCTCTCCGCCACGAGATGCGATTCAGCAATCATCCGCAGCCGATCTTCGTTCGCGCGCACGTTTTGCCCATGCTCAAACGTGATTCCCTCAAGCGTCCCCTCGATGATCTCGATGGTGACGATGCCTTCGGTGATGTCCTGCGGCGGCAGAATGGCGCGCGCCAGCAGGTGGCCCTGTTGCTGCAAGCTGGCGGTCACTTTGCCTGCCAGCGCATAAAGGCCGGTGAGCCCGAGCCGCTTGTCCTTCACCGAAGCGGAAAACCGCGCTCGGTCTGCTTCGGAAAGCAGTCCCACCTTGGCGGAAAACCGCAACTGCCTGACGATGATCGTCTCCCCCTGCTCCGGGGCGGGTAGTTGAGCCGACCCAGGAGCAACCTCCTCAGGCTTCGGCAGGCTCTCCAGCCGCTGCCGTTCCTGTAGCCGCCATTGCTCGCCCAACAGGGAGCCGACATCCTGCGCGCGGACCTCGCCGGAAAAAATGACTGCCGCGCATCCAAACAATGACGCGCCCCACAGCCAGTGTCTCTTGCCGCTCTTCACCCTTGCGCGCCCCGATTGTATCAATACGACGGCCATCGAATGAGATTTCACGAAAGATAAACTTGGGCATCTTTGTGAATTGCATATCTATTGCTCGGATGACGCCGAATAGTATTTCGAGGCAGACTACCGTTTGGAAGATGGGCGTATATACCATGAATATGGTATATGCCGTGCCGCGGTGCCCGCGTAGTTGTCCGCAACTGCGCCCAGATTTTTCAGTGCGAACGGAACGAAGCGCGTGCAACAGGAGTCGTCCGAGCAAGCCGAGGCAAAAGAAGCCTGGCGCATCCTCCTCGTCGAGGATGACGTCCCCGTCCGCGAGCGGCTGGCCCATATTCTTTCGAGGTGGGACAGGGGCCATGTCGTCGCGGCGTGTGGCACACTGACCGAGACCATGGATATCATGAGCGCCGAGGCGATTGATTTGCTGATTACAGATCTGCGCCTACCCGATGGCAACGGGATTGATGCCATCAGACTGCTGAAGGCCGCCTCCCCCCAAGCCGAGGCCATGGTCATCTCGGCGCTGGCCGATGAACGCACCGTGCTCGACGCCATTGAGGCAGGCGCTTCCGGGTATCTTTTGAAAGATGCCTACGCCATGGATCTGATCGATGCCATCACCGATCTCATGGCCGGACGTTCCCCCATTTCCTCGAGCATCGCCCGCGTTCTGGTGCGCCGCCTTGCGGGCCAGGAAGAAACCGGGCGTCCGCACATCAAGCAGACCGACCTGACAGCGCGCGAGATGGATATCATCTGGGGCATCGCCAAGGGCTTCACCTATGACGAGATCGCCGATCGCCTCGGCATTTCGCGCCAGACCGTGCCTGTGCATATCCGCAACATTTATCGTAAGCTCTCGGTGAGCAATCGTTCCGAAGCCGTGTTCGAAGCGCGCCAGCGCGGCCTGTTGCCGAGGTGAGCCATGGCGAGTTGGCGGGATTTCATCGGCAAGGCCGGCGCGCTTGCAATCTTCGTTGTCTTGTTGCTCCTGCCCTTCGCGATACGTCTGCCCGAGCCCGACGCGCTGCGCATCGAGCGAGCGGTTTTCAGCCTGAACGACGGGGCAGCCGAAGAGGTCATGCTTCCCCATTCCTGGCCGCGAACGCCTGCCCCAGGTGCGGCCCAGGGCGAATACCGGATAACGTTCAAGGCGCTACCTGAGCAAGATGGATCGCAGCTCCTCTTGATCCCTTTGTCGCGTCTCGATCTTCGCGTCATCCTCAACGGGCGCGAACTCCATATCGATCGCGCCAGTGCCTGGGCATCGCCACTGGTCAACACGGCGGGTCTCGTACGCTTGCCGCCAGACGTGCTTGCGAAAGGCGAGAATGTCCTGTCCATCCGCCTGGATCGCAAGAGTGGTCTTCGCCTAGGCTACCTGTCGAAGCTTTATGCCGGCGACGCTGATCAAATCCTGCCAAATTACCACCTTCGCGCCTTTTTTGCCGATCAGTTGCGCATGATGATCCTGGCGCTGGCGGTCTTGATCGCCGTCGGCGTCACCGCGCTTTACCTGATCCGTCGACAGGATGTCATCTTTGGCTGGTTCGCGCTGCTTGCCGGTGGCGGCGTGCTCATCAATCTGGTCGAGCTCGGCCCATTCCATCTGCTTTCCGACCCTATGCGCGCGATCCTTGTCGTGGCACTCACCAATTTCACGAGCATCTCAATGATCGGGGTGGCCTTCGCCGCCGCCGAGCGACAGCTGCCGCGCTGGCTAATCCCGCTGATTGTCGTCTGGCCGACGGTTGTTTTTGCGTCTCTGGCGAGTATGCCAAGCTTGCCTATCCTGATCGGTCTATTCGGACTTGTGCCGCTCGCTTGGCTGCTTGCTGCGATCGTCATTCTCGTTCGCGCCTTTCGTGACACGCGCAATGTCGAGAATGCTCTTCTCGCCGCGGCCCTGGTCATAATCATCTGGTACGGGCTCATCGACTTCGCCACGATCACCGGCATGTATGATCGCGGCTTCCTGCTGCTTCCCTATCCTCAGCCACTGTTAATCGCAGCGGGTGCCTTCATTCTCATTCACCGGCTCGCCATATCACTGCATAAGATCGACATTGCCAACGATACGCTCCGAGTCAGGCTCACAGAACGGGAGTCAGAACTGGCCGAGGCGCATGCGCAAGAACGCGCGCTCACTGCCGGCATCGCCCGCGAGCAGGAACGTCAGCGCCTGATGCGCGACCTGCATGACGGGCTCTCTGGCCATATCGTCTCCATTATCGCGCTCGCAGAACGGGCGGAAAATCGCGATATCGAACAAGCCGCGCGCGAATCGCTGGACGATTTGCGCCTCGTTATCCAGTCGCTCGATATTGACGGAGAGGACATACCGGTCGTGCTCGCCTATTTCCGCGAGCGGGCCTCCCCGCAATTGCGCCGCATCGGTATAGCGCTTGACTGGTCCATGGATCGTATCCCGGTCATTACCGGCGTCACCCCCGGCCATGCGCTTTCACTTCTGCGGATACTTCAAGAGGCGGTGACGAACGCCATCAAGCACGGACCCGCGCGCCGCATCGCGATCAACGGAACGACCTCGCAAATGGGCTCCGCCATCATCACAGTTGCCAATGACGGGCGCAACATCTTGTCAAGAGTTGAGGGAAACGGTTTTAGAAACATGCATCGACGTGCCGAGTCCCTTGGCGGCAATCTCACGGTCGCACCAACCTCGAACGGCATGTGCCTCACCCTCGAACTTCCACCAAGCCTTCCGACGCTGGCGTCATAGCTTTCCCATTCCTTGTACCTCTTGACCGTTGCGCCTCCCACGAGGTGCAGGCCCTGATCTGCCCGTGCATCGCTTGATCGAGTTCACGAAGCAACGAAGCGACCACCGGAGCAACCTGCCAGTCGGCAGCGCGCCCCATATCGGCCTTTTGCATCACGGCTGCCGTTCGCCAAAAGCTGACATTGCCGACGACGTGCGAAGTGGCTCTTCTGCGTCAGAAGCGCGAGCAACAGCTCCGTACTGTGCCATGGCAAGTACGGAGCTGAAGCAGGCTCACTCTGCAGCAGCAGCTCGCTCCATGCCTGCACCCGAGGGCAAGTCATACATGCCTTGGCTGAGCCCATTCAGGTAGCCGATCACCTCGTCGGACGGCATGACATTTGCGTATTTGGCATGCATGTCGCACAGGTTGACGGCGTGATTGGCTTGGGCGCGGTCGAAGCACCCGTCCTCCACCACGGTGACCCGGTAGTTGAGCGAGAAGGCGTCGAGCACGGTGGCACGAACGCAACCGGATGTGGTGGTGCCGGTCACGATCACGCTGTCGCAGCCCAGAAGCTGTAGATACGAGACCAGCGGCGTCCCGGCAAACCCTGAAGGCTTCTGCTTATGGATGACGATGTCGCGCGGACCAGGTGCGATCTCGGCCACGATCTCGTTGCCCTCCATCCCATCGCTCGTCAGCAGCGGCGCAGCGGAGAACCCTTCGTCCTTGCGTCGCGAACTCTTCCACGCCCAGGAACCGGCGTCCCACTTGTCGGGACGCTGGGCCCCGGTGGTGTAGATGACCGGTATGCCCTTGCCGCGGCAGGTCTCGATCAACTTCTGCAACACAGGCATGGCTTCCCAGGCGTATTCGCCGCAGGATGTACGCCACTTCTTGATGCTCTCCAGTATCGGTGTCGGCTTCTCGTCGCAGAAGGCATAGTTGACGTCGATGATCAGCAGGGCCGGCCGCTTGCCCCACTCCGCAAGCGAGCCGAAGCCCGAGGATGCGAACACCGCCTTGTCCTCTGCGCTCAGATACTTGTCCCAGATACGTTCCGTCATGGTCATAGATCTCCTAGGTTCGAGTGGATGGGAATGCTCGTGCGGTCTGGTGATCAGCAGGCGCCGCGCCCCGAGCACGAAAACGGCGCCAAACGCGACAAGAAGGGCGGCGTTGAGAAAAAGCCCGCCGTCATATCCGATATGGCCGACATCGACGATCATGCCGATGGCCAGGGGGCCGACGAGGTAGCCGAAATCGCCGGCAAAGCGCAGCAGGCCCATGGCCGAGCCCTGCTGCCGGGCCGGAATGACATCGACCGCATAGGCGCCAATGGCCGGGCCACCGATGCCGGTCGCCAGGCCAATGGCGATCATCCCGGCGAACAGCATTACCGCGCTGTCGGCCATGGCAATGCCAACCAGGGCCGCCGCGGTGGCGAGAAGCGAAAAGGTGATGATGGCGGCACGCGGCGCCCTGTCAACGATATATGCGGCGGCCGGTAGGGCCAGCAGGTTTGCGACAGCTGAAAGCGACATGGCGAGGCCAAGCTGGTCGGGCCCGATGGCATAACGCTGGTCGGCCAGCAGTGGGATCATCTGCCATTGGCCGGCCGTCCGAGTGAGGAAGAAGCCGAAATTGGCCAACAGCACGCACAGGAATGGCACGATCAGCAGCAGGCCCAGCATGCCGCGCGATTCCGCGTGCGGCGGCTCTTCGAGATGCGAATTGGTGTCGTTGAAGAGCATGAGCGGCAGCAGGCCCGACAACAGGCCAATGGCCGCAGCGACATAGAAGGGGCCGGCGAGCCCGAACAGGCCGGCCGCAAGGCCGCCGACGCTGGGTCCGAAGGCCGCGCCCACTAGGGTTGCGCCCTGGAACATCGACATGACCTTGCCACGGGTACGGCGGTCGCTTTTCTGCGCCAGGTAGATCATGGCGGCCGTCATGAACAGGCCCGATCCGACGCCCTGCATGACGCGTCCGGCCAGCAGCGTCGCATAGCCGGGGGCGACGGCGCCGAGCAAGGCGCCGGCCGAGCAGAGCAGGAGGCCAAACCCCAGCAGCGGACGAATGCCGACGCGGGAGGCAAAGTGGCCCGCAGGCAGATCTGCCGCCAACCGCCCCGCAGCGAAGACGGTGATTATCAGCCCGATCTGCCAGTCGGGAACGGCAAAGCTCTGCGCGTAGATGGCCATGACCGGCGTCAGCATGCCGAACAGCATCATGTGCCCTGCCACCGCGACCAGCGTGATCGGCAGGTAGGGCATCGTTTTCAAGGTTTCACGCCAGCTTGCCGGGTTCACGGGCAGGTCGCCAAAGAGCGCGTTCATGCCCTACTCCGCCGGCTCGCCGGATTTTTCCGGGGCTTTGAGCGGACCGCGATGCACCGTGAAGGCAGAAAAGCCCAGCACCGTCGCCACCAGTACGGCGCCGCCGCTGTAAAAGGCGGCAGTCAGGCCGAAGAGTTGGCCCAAAATGCCGAACATGGCTGGGCTCAGCACCTGGGAGAATCGGTTGGCGAGCAGGCGTAGTCCCATGAGCTTGCCACGCTCGCTCTCTCCCACCGCGTCGACCATGATCATGATGCTGACCGGCAGATTGACGCCGACGGCGCCGCCGATGGCGGCCGCGAGCAGCAGCATGGTGACCGGATTGCCGACCGCCACGGGTGTCAGCACTACGCCGACGGCCGCGATCGTGCCGGCCGACAGTAGGATAAGTTCCAGCGAATAGCGGTTCATCAGCCCGCTGAGGGCGAAGCGCGACAGCATGCCGGCAAGCCCCTTGAGAGAGATGGTGAGGGCTATCAGAAAGGTGGCGAAGCCGTTCTGATCCAGGTACAGCGGGAGGAAGCTCATGTAGAGCGCCTGGATGTACATGACCAGGAACGTGCCCGTCAGCCCGAACTGAACCGGTCGCGACCCGGCCAGGCCAATGCCGCGCTTGTAGCTGGAGACGATCCCCGCGGGGCTGAAGGCGTCGCGGACGCGGACATGGCTGGCATCGGGATGGGGATAGCGTGTGCTCAGCCAGAACAGCGCCACCATGAACAGCACGCAGGCAATCAGCGAGGCCACGAAGGCGGCGCGGTAGCCGTCATTGGGAACGGCAAAGGCCGAGGCGATGAGGCCACCGACGATCGGCCCCAGCATGCCGCCACCCGACATCCACATGGAATACTTCTTGATCGCATTGTTGCGACTTTCCCGATCGCCATGGGCCACCAGCACCTGGAACGAGGAGGCCATGATGATGACCGAGGCGCCGATGAGCACCTGGGACAGGGCCAGCAACGGAATGCCCGTGGCAAACACTGTGCAGACCAGCGAGGCCAGCAGGAACCAGGAGCCGAATTTCAGCATTTTCATCGGCCCGATGGAGTCAATGAGCTGACCCGCCGGCATGGCGATGACGATGGGCAAGAGGGCCTTGAGCGTGACCATCAGCCCCACTGCAAAGGTGGATGCTCCGAGCTCGGTGGCGTAGAGCGCAAAGAACGGGTTGGCGAGGCCCTGGATGGTGAAGAACACACCGCCGCCGATGACTCCGAACTGGGTAAAGCGCGCTCCGGCGTCACCAGACGCAACGTCAGTGGGCATAATGGCAGGCCACCTGTCTTGAAAGGTCGTGGTTGGGCAGCGTCGGTTTCTCCGCGCGGCAGCGATCGGTCGCCATGGGGCAGCGCGAAGCAAATGCGCAGCCCTTGGGCAGGTTTAGAGGACTGGGCAATTCGCCCTGCAGAGGTGTGCTGGTGCGCCGGCTCTCGATAGCCGGATCGGGCACCGGAACGGCGTCGATCAAAGCCTTGGTATAGGGATGGCGCGGGTCGGCGAAGACCTCCTCAGCCGCGCCATATTCCACGACCTCGCCCAGATACATCACCGCGATGCGGTCCGAGATGTAGCGGACCGTCAGCAGATCATGGGAGATGAAGACGAAGCTGATGCCTAATTCCTGCTTGAGATCGACCAGCAGGTTGATGATCTGGGCGCGTACCGAGACGTCGAGCGCCGAAGTCGGTTCATCGGCCACCACCACGGATGGATTAAGCGCCAGGGCTCTGGCCACCGCAACACGCTGGCGCTGGCCGCCGCTCAGCTGATGCGGATATCGCTCCGCAAAGGCGGGATCGAGCCCCACTTGGCTGATCAGGCGTTTGACCGCATCGAGCTGTTCGACCTTGTTGCCGCGCGCCTTGACCACCAGGGGCTCGGCGACGATGTCGCCAATCGTCATCTTGGCGTTGAAGGACGAGGCCGGGTCCTGGAACACCATCTGGGCCAGGCCCGCAATGAAGATGTCGCCCGAGGTCGGCTTTTCGAGTCCCAGCAGCAGCCGGGCGACGGTGCTCTTGCCGCAGCCGCTTTCACCCACAATGCCCAGCGTCTCACCCTTGTGGACGCGCAGATTAACGCCGTTCACGGCGCGGACGACCATCTTGCGCGATGTCTCGAACTGCTTCCACAGCGCGTTGAGTTCCACCACCACGCTGCCGTCGGGCTCAAAGGGCCTGTTGGTGCGCAGCGGCCTTTCGGCCTTGAGCGTGGCGCCATTTTCCAACCCATACGGCGTCCAGCATGCAGCCCGGTGATCGAGCCCCCGGTCAGTCAGACGCGGCGCCTCCTGCAGACAGCGATCATGGGCCGCGGCGCAGCGTTCCTTGAATGCGCAGCCGGTGATCGGATACCGCATGTCCGGCGGCAGGCCGGGAATCTGCGGCAGCCGGTCGCTCTTGAGCATGGACGTGCTTGGAATGGTGCCGAGCAGGCTCTGCGTATAGGGATGGGACGGGTGGGCAAAAATGTCCTCCACCCGACCGAATTCGACGATACGCCCAGCATACATCACCGCCACCTTGTGGGCGAAGCGTGCCACCAGCCCCAGATCATGGGTGATGAACATCATGGCTGCGCCCGCCTCGGCGGTGAGGTCTTTCAGCACCTCCACGATCTGGGCCTGGATGGTGACGTCGAGCGCCGTGGTCGGCTCGTCGGCAATCACCAGTTGCGGCCGGCAGGACAGGGCCATGGCGATCATGACGCGCTGGCGCATGCCGCCGCTCATCTCGAAGGGATAGGCCTCGATGCGGCGTTCCGGTTCGGGAATGCCCACCTTGCCCAGCCACTTGATTGCCTCCAGGCGCGCCTGTTCGCGATTGAGCCGCAGGTTGCGCATGATCGGTTCGATCATTTGCTTGGAAATGCGCATGACCGGATCGAGCGACGACATGGGGTCCTGAAACACGGTCCCCACCAGGTGACCCCTGATAGCATTGAGCTGGCCTTCGCTCAGCTTGGTGATGTCGCGACCATCGAGCAGCACCTGGCCGCCCGCCACCTTGCCGGGATGGGTCAGCAATCGCAGGATGGACATGGCCATGGCGCTCTTACCCGAGCCGCTTTCACCCACCACCGCCACGCGCTCGCCGCGTTCGATGGCAAAGGAGACGCCATCGACGGCGGTCACCGTTCCCGAGGCGGTATGAAACTCGGTGCGGAGGTCGCGCACTTCGAGCAGCGTGGTCTTTACCGGCGCCTGGTAGTTCATTTCGGTGTCCTCCAGTTAGCGCGAACGGGGGTCGAGCAGCTCGCGGACGCCGTCCGAGAGGAAGTGCAGGCCGACGGCGATGAGCAGGATCACCACACCCGGCAGCGTCGAGATCCACCAGGCCTGTTCGAGATAGGTCTGGCCGTCGCGCACGATGTTTCCGAGCGAAGGCTGGGGCGGCATGATGCCCAGGCCCAGGAAGCTGAGGCTGGCCTCGACGAGGATGGCATTGGCCGCCGCTATGCTCGCCGCGACCAGCATGGCGGCGATGGTGTTCGGCACGATGTGACGGGTCATCAGCCAGTATTGGGAAGCATCCACGGTGCGGGCCGCATCGATAAAGGCGCGGGAGCGCAGGCTGAGCACCTGCGAGCGCTGCAGACGGATGAAGCGGGGTACATCAGCCAGCGAGATGGCGAGGATGACCGGCACGATGCCCGTTCCCATCACCGAGACCAGGCCGATGGCCAGCAGCAGCGATGGGAAGGCGAGGAAAATGTCGACCACGGTCATGATCGCGCGGTCGATCAGCCCACCATAGAAACCGGTGAGGGTTCCGAGCACCATGCCGAAGACCAGGGCAATGGAGGCGACGCTGAATCCCACCATGATCGACACCTGCACGCCTGCCAGGGTGCGGCTGAAGATGTCTCGGCCCATCTTGTCGGTGCCGAACACATGCTCGATTGACGGAAACTGCATCATGGCACGCAGGTTGGTTTCCAGCGGTTTCTGGATGGGCAGCACTGGCGCCAGGATGGTCAGAGCGAAGATCGGGATAAGAATGAGCAGCGCCAGCCGGACCTTGCCATGCGATAGCAGCCGGTGCCGGAAGACCGCTGAAACTGCGGCGAGCAGGCCGGTGTTTCGTGCAGGTGTGGCGGGGAGCGTGATGTCAGCCATGGGAGGGGTCCTTGCCTAGAACTGCACGCGAGGATCGAGGGTCTTGTAGATGAGGTCCGTCGCGAAATTGATGACGACGAAGAGCAGCGCGTAGAGCACGATCAGCGTTTGCACGAGCTGATAGTCGCGGCTGTTGATGCCGGCGATGAGTAGGTTGCCCACACCCGGAATGGTGAAGATGAACTCGACGATCACCGTGCCGCCGAGCAGGTTGCCGAAGCTGAGGCCGACCACGGTAGCGATGGGCAAGGCGGCGTTCTTGAGCGCGTGGCGGAACAGCACGCGCAGTTCCGACCAGCCCAGCGAGCGGGCGGTGCGCACATAGTCCTCGTTGAGCACTTCGAGCACGGCCGTGCGGGTGATGCGCGCCAGGGTTGCGACCTGCGAGAGCGACAGCACGATGACCGGTAGCGCCAGCCGGAGCACCAGCCCCCAGGGATCGCTCCAGTTGAGTTGGCCAGATGCCGGAAACCAGCCCAGGCCAAGCGAGAAGACCAGCAGCAACACCAGAGCTGTCCAGAAAGAGGGCATGAGGTCGATGATCATGGCTGCCCCCGTCAGCCCGTGGTCGAGCCAGTTCCGTCCCTTGTGCGCCATGTAGGCAGCCAGGGTTCCCAGGGGGATGGAGAGGATCACCGACACCGCGATGGTGGCCAAAGCGATGCTCAGGGTGATCGGAAGAGCGCGCAGCAGTAGTTCGGCGATGGGGATCCGCGTAGTGATGGTTTCGCCCAGATCCACCACCACCAGATCGCGCAGGAAGCCCAGATATTGCGTGAGCAGCGGCTCATCGAGGCCCATCTGCTCGCGCAGGACCTGCAGCGCCTCCCCCGAAAGCGTGTCGCCCGCCATGGCCGAGGCCGCATCCCCAGGGATGAGCCGGAGGGTGAAGAAGACCAAGGTGACGACGCCGAGCACGGTGACGAGCATCTGAGCCAGTTTCTTTGCGGTATATTCGGCCATGGCAGGCGCTCCTACTCGGTGATGTCAACGTCGTAGAAATTGACCTGGGCGAGGTAGTTGATGTGTACCCCGGTTACCTCTGGCTTGCCTGGCCAGAAGACGTTGTTCGAATAGGTGGGTAGATAGGCACCGTCCTCGGCCACGATCTGCTGCACCTTCTTGTACATTTCGAAGGCCTTGGCCTTGTCGGGCTCGGCGCGAGCCGCCTCCAGCAGGGCAGTGACTTCAGGATTGTCGTAGCGGGCCCCGTTCAGGCCATTGGGCACCATGTTGTCGGGGTGCAGGTAGCTGAACAGGATCATGTCGGGATTGACCGCCGGCAGCAGGCGCGACGCCAGGTCGAACTCGCCGGCATTGCGACGCTGGTTGAAGGTGGGCGTGTCGACCAGCTCCATTTCCATGTTGATGCCGACCTGGCTCAGGAAATCGATCTGGAACTGCTGCAGTTCGGTGACGCCCTGGGCGGAGGTTCCCAGGTTCTTGAAGGTGAACCCGTCCGGATACCCGGCCTCTGCAAGCAGCGCCTTGGCCTTTTCGGGGTCGTAGTCGTATTTTGGAATTTCGTCGGTATAGACGTCCATCCAGGGCAGCAGCATCGAATGGTGCGGCTGTGTGAGGCTTGGCGAGATGGCCTGGGTTATCGACACATAGTCGACCGCATGCGCCATGGCCTTGCGGACTAGCGGATTGGCAAAGGGCTCGAATTGGGGGTTCAGCACGCCGATCACGACGGCATAGTTCTTCACCGAATTCATGGTGAAGCCTTCAGCCTCGAGCGTCGCCAGGTTTTCTTCCTGGTTGGAACGCATCACCAGGTCAACCTCGCCATTGCGCAGGGCGATGGTGGCCGTCGCTTCATCCTTGATGATGTTGAAGACGATCGTCTCGATGGGCGCGGGACCCTTGTAGTAGCCCTCATGGCGCTTGAGCACGATCTGCGAGCTGACATCGATGGATTCGAGGTAGTAAGGGCCCGTCCCGATGGGCTGCCAGCGCACCTGGTCGCCTGCCTCCTCGATGGCTTTCTGGCTCACGATCTGGCCCTGGTGGTAGTTGGCGACCGTGTGCAGGAAGTTGCCGTTGGGCGCGTCCAACTCGATGATCAGCGTGTAGGGGTCGGGTGCCTCCATGCTGACGATGCCAGCCAGTTCGGCAGCATAGGGCGACGCGGTGGCCGGGTCCTTGATGCGGTTGAAGCTGTAGATGACGTCGGCGGCGGTGACGTCGCCATAGCCCTTGTGGAAGGTGACGTCACCGCGCAGCTTGAAGGTCCAGGTCTTGTTGTCCGTGGTTTCCCAGGATGTCGCCAGGTCGGGGACGATCTCGCCGGTCACCCCATCATAGCTTGTCAGACCGCTGAAGATATTGAAGGCGATGTTCTCGTTCTCGATGCGAAAGATGTTTGCCGGATCGAAACCGGCCGGATCGTCATAGAATCGGACCGTTAGCGTCTTGCCCTGCGCCATGGCGGCGGGAGCGAAGATCAGAACCAGACCGGTGGCGGCCAGCAGCGTGATGCCCGCGGCAAGCCATTTTCGAATGTTGGCAATCATTGTTGTTCTCTCGACGAGGTGAGGAGGGGCGGCAGGGCCGCCCCCGTCGAGGGAGCGGCGGGGTGTCGTGAGATGCTTCAGCTTGCCATGCGGGTCAGCGCGGGCTCGGACCCGGCGGCGAGCTTGCGGAAGTAGGCCTTGGCCGTTTCGGCGTCGACGACATCGGCATATTTCTGATGCATGTCGTAGAGGTTCATCCAGTGTGATGCCTCGGTTCGGTCGTAGGCGCAGTCCATCGGTACGCCGACCTTGAAGCGGTGGGTGGCCGCATCGACGGCGCTGGCGCGCAGGCAGCCGCTGGTCGACTCGCCGCAAAGGATCACCGTATCGATGCCCATCGAAATCAGGTGGAAGGCCAGCGGCGTGCCCTGGAAGCCGCTCGGCGCGGTCTTTTCGATGACCACTTCGCCGGCGATAGGGGCAACTTCGTCGCAGATCTGCTGGCCCTTGAGCTTCATCTCAGCGCTCATCGTCGAGGGGCCGCGCTTGCGGTGCACCCAGGGCTTCATGCCGTTGTCGAGGCCCTTGACGTGTATGACCGGAACGCCGGTTTCGCGCGCTACGGCCAGCAGTTCGGCGGTCTTGTCGACCGCGGCCCAACCCTCGAGGCCGGTGCTGCCCGGCCAAAGCTTCATCGACTCGAAGATCGGCTCCCGCGTCAGGCCGACGACGCTGTAATACATGTCGATGAGCACCAGGGCCGGCTTGCTGCCAAACCCCGACAGCTCCTTCTTACCCCACTGCAGGTCATGCAGCTTGTCGCGCTCGCTCAGGAATGGTTCCCAACCATACATCATCATTCTCCTTCTCAACGCCCAATTTCGCCTATTTGTTAGGCATCTTTATGCATTGATTATAGTATTGGCATTTCACTCCGGTTCAAGCAAAACTAACTACGCTTTCCCATAAGCCGGACTTATAGATGCCCCAACCTCTGCCCTCCCTAGCCAGCCTCCGCTCATTCGAGGCAAGCGCGCGTCTCGAAAGTTTCTCCAAGGCAGCGCAGGAACTTAACCTGACGCAAGCGGCCATCAGCCAGCAGATTCGCTTGCTTGAGGACCGTGTTGGGGGAGAGCTGTTCCGGCGCGAAGCAAGACATGTGAAATTGACAGATCTCGGCAGGCTCTACCTCGGCCTGACGGTCGGAGCGTTGCGGGAGATGGAAAGCGCCTTCGAAACCGTTCGTGCGCTGGCCCGTCCGAATGCTCTCGTGGTCAAAACCACGCCGACATTCGCGTCCTATTGGCTGCTACCCCGACTCTCCCGCTTCCAGCAGGCTTGGCCCATGGCAAGCTTGACCGTCACAGCCGTGGAATCGTCGAATGGACAGTTCGATGGCGTTGGCGACGTCGCCATCACCACCGGGCAGGACCAGTGGCGGGGGTTCCTGACGACCAAGCTGTTCGACATCGACCTTGTGGCTGTCGCCTCCCCGGCGGTCGCCCGGCGGACCGACCTGGGACCCTTCCTGGCCGGAAATACCGACGCCATAATTCACACCATGAAGCGCCTGGATGATTGGGCCATGTGGTGCCTTGGGGCAGGCGTCCCCAATTTTCATCTCGACCAGGGGACGATCCTGTTCAATTCCGCGCTGTCTTACAGCGCGGCAGAGAAGGGTATGGGCATCGTCATCGCGGAGGAGGCGATGATCGCGGACCAGCTTGCCGCGGGCTCGCTTGTCGAGGTCCACTCCGCCCGCGTTCCGTCGGGCCGAGGCTATTATCTTCTCGAGCCCGACCACCGGGCTAGAAAGCTGATCGTTGATGCTTTCATTCAATGGCTGCAGCAGGAGATGGGCGTGACCAAGTCCAGTCTAGCGCAAAGACGCGGGCTTGGTCTGGCGGTCGGACAAGGTTAGTGACCTGAGCCATCGGCTCCTTTGCCGGCGATCAACTTCTGGGAATAAAACGCGGCCGTCGGCATACGCCAATCAGAGACCCTGGACCGATCAATTTGGATGTCCGCTACCGCTCCGTAGCCACCATGAGCTGTCAGTCGGCTACCGGCCCCCTGCCCTGCCCGTCCGTTTCGCGCCCCAAATCGGTCGTTGTGCAGACAGCGGCGGCAACCCTAAAGCGGACATCCGAGCGCGAACCGACGATGCGGCGTTTTCGGGCCACTATCGCGAGAATGCGCCTCAAGGACGAAAGATGCCGGGCAGGCCGACCAGACCCTCTACCAGCAGCAGAAACCGCCATCGACCAGCAGGTCGACGCCTGTCACGTAACTCGCGGCGTTGGACAGAAGGAAGACTGCGGGTCCCACCATCTCATCCACATTCGCCATACGCTGCATCGGCGTCTGCTCCTCGAACGATTTGGTCTGGTGCACCATTTCGGGGCGGGTGTTCATTGGGGTCGCGGTATAGCCTGGGCTGATCGTGTTGACGCGAATTCCGCGCCCTACCCATTCCATCGCCATGGACTTGGACATGTGGATCACCCCCGCCTTCGAGGCGTTGTAGTGGGCCTGGTTGAGACCGCGATTGACGATCACGCCCGACATCGAAGCGATGTTGACGATCGCACCCCGCCCGTGCGCCAGCATGGCGCGCGCCTCGGCCTGGCAGGACAGGAAGACCCCCTTGAGGTTGATGTCCATCATAGTCTGGAACTGGGCTTCTTCCATCTCCTCGGCCGGATTGGCATTGGCAATGCCGGCGGCGTTCACCGCCAGACTCAACGCGCCCAGCTCCGCCTCCGTGCGGGCGACGGCATCATTGAGAGCGGCGCCGCTCGTGACGTCGGCAGCGATCTGGATGCTGCGGCGGCCGGTGCGTGCAATGAACTCGGCCGTGTTGGCCAGCCCGTTATCGGTCCGGCGGTCCAGCAGCGCGACATCGGCGCCGCATTGCGCCATCCCCATCGCAATGCGCTGGCCGATGCCGCTACCGGCGCCTGTGACCAAAGCGACATTCCCCCTGAGATCAAACAGGGTAGGCGCATTGAGCGTGATGTCAGCCATCGTCTAGTATTCCTTGTTCAACTGGTCGCCAGTTCCATCACCGAGACGTCATTGGCGTCCTTCCGGTCCAGAATTCCGGCCTGTTTTCCATGCGCCATGACCAGGATACGGTTCGAGACACCCAGCACCTCCTCGAGGTCCGAACTGACCACAATCACCGCAACGCCCTGCCGGGCCAGATCCATGATCGTGTCATAGATCGAGGATCGCGCCCCCACATCGATGCCGCGCGTCGGCTCGTCCAGCACCACCACCTGGGGGTTGCGCGCCAGCCACTTGGCCAGCACTACCTTTTGCTGGTTTCCCCCTGACAGTTCGCCGGCATCCTGGCTGCCCCGCCCTTTCACGCCAAACCTGGCAATGAAAGTGTCGGCAAACTGACTGAGGCCGCGCGATGTCACGACGCCACGCCTGGAAATGGCATCCAGGTTCGCGTAGCCGATATTTTCCTCTATGGCGTGGTCGAGCACCAAGCCCTGTAGTTTGCGATCCTCCGGAACCAGCACGATGCCGTTGCGGATCGCGCCGGCCGGAGAGCGCGGGGTAATGTCCTGGCCACGCAGGATGACCTGCCCCCTGGCGATCGGATCGGCGCCGGTGATGGCACGCACCAGTTCGGTCCTGCCGGCGCCGACCAGCCCGGCAATGCCGAACACTTCGCCCTGCTTCACCTGAAAACTGATGTCGTCGAAGCTGCCGGACGGCGAGGCCAGATCGCGCACTTCGATGACCACGTCGTCTTTCGGCACGGGTATGGCGGGAAACATGCGGTCCAGGGAGCGGCCGACCATGGCTTCCACGATGGTCCGCACCGGCACGTCACCGCTGTCGAATTCCTGCACCTTGGAGCCGTCCCGCATGACCACGACACGGTCGGCGATCTGGTGAATTTCGTCGAGCCGGTGGGAGATGTAGATGATCCCGACGCCAGCCGCCTTCAGCCGCTCAATCTGCCGGAACAGCAGCTGGGTTTCCTCGCCGCCCAGCGCCGCCGTGGGTTCGTCCAGGATGAGCAGCTTGGCATTAAGGGTCAGGGCCTTGGCGATCTCGATCAGTTGCTGGTTCGCCGTCGACAGCCCCTCGACCAGCCGGCTCGGCGATATTTCCAGCCCGAGCCGCTGCAGGCCGGCATGGGCCCGCTCTTCCATGGCCTTGCGATCGATGCGGCCGCCGCTTGTCAGGTAGCGGCCGACAAACACGTTTTCGGCGATCGACAATTGCGGCAGGAGCCGCAACTCCTGGTGAATCATGCCGACGCCGGCATCAATGGCGGCGCGGGGATTGGTCGGGGCATAAGGTGCCCCGAACCAGGTCATTTCGCCCGAGCTGGCCTGAACAGCGCCGGAAACAATGCTCGACAATGTCGATTTTCCGGCGCCGTTCTCGCCGAGCAGCGCCACGACCTCCCCTGCCCGGACGTCGAGATCGACACCGTGCAGAACCTCCAGCGATCCGTAGGACTTCCGGATCTGCCGCAGAGTGAGGATGGGAGCAGTATCGCTCGCAGTCATGGCGCTACTTTCCTGTTGGCCGATCAGGGGTGTTCGGCGACGAACTCGGCAGCATTTTCCGGCGTCGTCAGGAAGCCGGGCAGCAGTTGCTCGGCCGGCAGCGTTTCGCCGGCAGCCAGCTTGATCGCACTGTCGACGGCCAGGCGGCCGATACCGCGCACCTGCTGGGTCGCGGTGGCGTCAAAGCCGCCTTCGGCCAGGATAGGCAGGGCCGTGGTGTCACCATCGAAGCCGCCGATATAGACGCGCTGCGCTACGCCCGAAACCTTCACGGCCTGGGCCGCGCCAAGGGCAAGACCGTCGGCCTGGGCGAAGATGAGCGTGACTTCAGGGTTGGCCTGCAACAGGTTCTGCCCGATGTTGAGACCTTCGGCCTGCGACCACTGCTCGCTCCACTGTTCGGCGACCAGTTCAACGCCCGGGTTTTCGCCGATAGCCTGCATGCAGCCCTTGGTGCGTTCCACTTCCGGGGTCGTGCCCTTCTGGCCGTGGATCATGATCATCTGGCCCTTGCCTTCGGCCAGACCGATGATGTGCTTGCACACTTCGTAAGCCGATGTGGCATTGTCGGTGGCGATGAAGGTATCGCCCGGCGCTTCGTCGGCATTGCGGTCGACGTTGACCACAGGAATACCGGCTTCCTTGGCAAGGCGTGTCGGAACGGCGGCAGCGGCGGCGCCCGCCGGGATATAGATGAAGGCGTCGATTTCCTGGGTCAGCAGGTCCTGCACCTGGCTCACCTGGGTGGCGCTGTCGTTCTTGGCGTCGACAGTGATGACCTCGATGCCCAGCTCTGCGGCGTAGGCTTCGACGCCGATCTTGATCTGGTTGAAGTAGTCGGCCTGCAGGTTCGAAACAGCCAGGCCGATCTTCTTGACCTCTTGGGCGGAAGCGCCGAGGGGGCTGAGAGCGGTAGTGGCCAGGATGGCAGCCATAACGGCAGTCTTGATTTGCATAATATTTCCTCCTTGTGGCTCGGCGCCCGCAACCATCGCGGGCCCGAAGGTTTTCCCGGTTTTCCGGGCGTTTGGCTGGCGGTTACCCCACCAGTTTTGGCGAGCCGCCAAATTGCTATCGTTTCTTGAAGGCCTCCGCGGCGACCGCGAGTGCGATCACGACGCCGATGACCACAGCCTGGGTGAAGGGCGACACGCCCAACAGATTCAGGCCGTTGCGCAGCACGCCGATGATGAGGACGCCGACGATCGTGCCGACGACGCCGCCTTTGCCACCGGACAGGCTGGTGCCGCCGATGACCACCGCTGCGATGGTGTCGAGTTCGTAGGTGACACCTGCCGTCGGCTGGACCGAGTCCAGCCGCATCGCCAGCACGATGCCCGCCAGTCCCGCCAGCAGGCCCGACACCACGTAGACGCCGATGGTGAACAGCGTCACGTTGATACCAGCCAGTCGGGCCACTTCCGGGTTTCCGCCGATGGCATAGAGCGACCGGCCGCCACGCGTGAAACGCAGGTAGAGCCAGCCGGCCAAGAAGACCACCAGCATGATGGCAACGGTGACAGTCAGGAAGCCGCCGAAGCGGTTATAGGCCAGCAGGCTGAACCAGCTCGGAAAGCCCACGATCTGCTGGCCATCGGTGATCATATTGGCCAGGCCGCGCGCCACCGACATCATGGCCAGCGTAGCAATGAAAGCCGGGACCTTGAAGGCAGTGATCAACCCTCCCGAGACGGCGCCGCACAGAGCTGCGACCGCCAGGGCCAGGAGCATCGCGATGGGAAAGGGGTAGCCCAGTTGGTTGGAGAGATAGCCCATGACCATCATGGCCAGGGCCAGCACCGACCCCACCGCCAGGTCGATACCGCCAATCAGGATGACCAGGGTCATGCCGACCGCCATGATCCCAAGAACGGTGATCTGGTCGAGGATGTTCAGCACATTGCGCACGGACATGAATTTGTCTGTGGCGAAGGTCAGGAACAGGCACAGCAGGATAAGACCTATCAGCGGCCCGGTAGCGCCCTTGAGGGCCGAGAACACGACACGCGCCGCACCTCCCTCCTCGCGATCCTTCACCGATGCAAGCATCACGGTACTTCCTCCCGCATTCCATCTGCTCGTCGCAGGTTGTTGCGCATATTTATTCAAGCACGTCTGTAAATGCGTAGCCGATCAGCAACGGAGGTGTCAACACGAAATCCTAGGGCGCGCATTGGTTACTGCTTGCGTTTTCGCTTGACTTGCTCAGGCGTCGCGCAAATATATAGACAACCGTATATTTATTCATCAAGAGAACATCATGCAGCCGAACGATCTCGAGCGCATCGCCCGTCAGATTCGCCGCCGCGATCTCCAAGCCGTCGTTGAGGCCGGCGCCGGTCACATCGGGGGCGAAATGTCGGCGATCGACATTCTGACCGCGCTCTACTTCCACGTGCTCCGCATCTGGCCGGAAGAGCCAAGGCACCCTGATCGGGACCGCTTCGTACTATCCAAGGGCCACACGGCCTGCGCGCTCTATGTGACCCTTGCCAAGCGGGGATTCCTGCCCGAGGAGGAGATTTCGACGTTTCTCCAGCCGCATTCCCGTCTCAACGGCCACCCGAACTGCAACAAGGTCCCGGGCGTCGAAACCAATACCGGCCCCCTGGGGCACGGCCTGCCTGTGTCCGTCGGTATGGCCAAGGCCGCCAGGATCCTGGGCGCCGCCTACCACACCTACGTCATGACCGGTGACGGCGAGATGCAGGAAGGCTCAAACTGGGAAGCCATTTCATCAGCGGCGCAGTTCGGTCTCAATAACCTGACGCTGATCATCGATCACAACCGGTTCCAGCAGGGCGCCTCGCTGAGCGATACCAACAATCTGGCCCCGTTCCGAAGCAAGCTGGAAGCGTTCGGTTGGGAGGTCACGGAAATCAACGGCAACGAGATGTCCGAGATCGTACCCGCGCTGCAGCACCGGGCCGACCGCCCGCACGGCATTATCGCCCACACCAACAAGGGCCACGGCATATCCTTCATGCAGGACCGGGTGGAATGGCACCACAAGGTGCCCAATGCCGAGCAATACCAGATCGCCCTGGCCGAGCTTTCGGAGAGCTTGTGATGAACGCCTTGACCACCAACCCCAAGCTGCACGACTGCCGCGATGCCTTCACGGCCGCCCTCGAACGGCTGGGGGCCGAGAATGAGCGGATCGTCGCGGTCTGCAATGACTCGGTCGGCTCCTCCAAACTGGTTGGCTTCAAGGCCAAGTGGCCGGAGCGGCTGGTCAATGTGGGCATTGCCGAACAGAATATGGTCGGCGTCGGCGCCGGTCTTGCCAATGGCGGGCTGCTGCCCTTTGTTTGCGCCGCCTCGTGCTTCCTGACCGGCCGGTCGCTAGAACAGATCAAGGCCGACATTGCCTATTCCAATGCCAATGTGAAGCTGATCGGCATATCTTCGGGCATGGCCTATGGCGAGCTTGGACCGACCCATCATTCCATCGAAGACTTTGCCTGGACCCGCGTGCTGCCAAACCTGCCGGTCATCGCCCCCTGCGATTCCATCGAGACGGCGGCGGCGACCGAATGGGCGGCAAGCTATGAGGGCCCGGTCTTCCTGCGCCTGTCGCGCGTCGGCGTTCCCGACCTGCTGCCGTCAGGACACAAGTTCGAGCTGGGCAAAGCCAATCTGCTGCGCGACGGCGACTCCGTCACCCTGATCGCCAATGGCACCCTGACCCACCGCATGATGAAGGCGGCCGAACTGCTGGCCTCACGTGGCATCGAGGCCCGAGTGCTCAACATGGCGACCGTTCGCCCGATTGATGTCGAAGCCGTCGTCGCCGCAGCACGCGATACCGGAGCCATTGTTACCGCCGAGGAGCACTCGGTCTACGGCGGCCTGGGTTCTGCCATCGCCGAGGTCGTCGTAGCCGAGGCGCCCGTCCCGATGAAAATCCTGGGCGTGCCGGGTATCTTTGCCCCGACCGGCTCGGCAGAGTTCTTGCTGGATGAATTCGGCATGGCGCCAGCTGCCATCGCCGAAGCCGCAATTGCGCTAATCGCGCGGAAGGCTTCTCGCGCGTGACCCTCGCGCGCTAGCTTCAGCGCCGGGCACGGCGGTCCTCCCGACAGCCGTGCCCTGTTCCTACCGCCGGAGTTGCAATGATCCCCGCCATCCTTGCCATCGACCAAGGCACGACCAATTCCAAGGCGGTGCTTGTCTCAACGTCAGGACGAATCCTGGCGCGCGGTTCCTCGCCCGTGGGCATCGAGCATCCCCGGCCGGGCTGGGTGGAGCAGAACCCGCTGCGTGTGTGGGCATCGGTGCAGGAGGCAATTGCTGCCTGTCTAGGCGCCGTACGCGGCGTCGACATCCTGGGGATTGGCATTTCCAACCAGCGCGAATCGGTGGCCGCCTGGGACGCCCAGACTGGCGTGCCGCTTGGCCCAGTGGTCAGCTGGCAATGTCGGCGCACCGCTGACGCCTGTGCCGAGCTGGCCGCCGCCGGCCATGCCGAGCGGGTGCAGGCGCTGACGGGCCTGCCGATCGATCCGATGTTTCCCGGCCCCAAGATGAAATGGCTGCTCGACCGGGTGCCTGGCGATCGCGACAGTCGCCTCGGAACCATCGATGCCTGGCTGATCCATTGCCTGACCGGCGGCGCGGTCCACGCCTGTGACGCCTCCAATGCGGCGCGCAGCCAGCTCTACGACCTCAGCACGCAGAGCTGGAGCGACGAGCTGTGCGCGCTGTTCGGCGTTCCGAAATCCGCGCTGCCCGAAGTGCATGACAGCGCGGCGCGTTTCGGCACGACCAAGGGCGTGTCCGGCTTGCCTGACGGCATTCCCATCTGCTCGGCCATCGGGGACAGCCACGCGGCGCTGTTCGGTCACGGCGCCTTCCATCCCGGTGACGGCAAGGTGACGTTCGGCACCGGTTCGTCGGTCATGGCCACCCTGCCAGGTTTCCTCCCGCCGCAGCGCGGCATAACCACGACGATCGCCTGGGCGATTGACGGTCGACCGACCTACGCCTTCGAAGGCAATATCCTGGTTTCGGCGGCTGCCCTTCCCTGGATGGCCGATATGCTTGGCCTGCCGGACGTGCAGGCGCTGACCGATCTGGCTGCCACCGCCGAGCCGGGCGGTCCGGGATTTGTTCCCGCCTTTGTCGGGCTGGGCGCTCCGCATTGGCAGGCGGACGCGCGGGCGCTGTTTTCCGGGATCACCTTCGGCACGACCCGGGCCCAGATGGCGCGCGCGGTAACCGACTCCATCGCCTTCCAGGTCCACGATGTCTTTGCCGCTATGCGGGGACAATCGCCGACCCGGCTTGGTCAGCTCTATGTCGATGGCGGGCCAAGCCAAAACACCTTCCTGATGCAATGCGTGGCCGACATTATCGACCATCAATTGATCCAGTGTGATGCGCCTGAGGCCTCGGCAATGGGGGCGGCCTACCTGGCCGGCCTGACGCTGGGCATCTGGCCCGATCTGCCAGCCATAGCGGCGCTGCCCCGCGCGGAACACCTGCTATCCCCGAATTCCACCGATTCCGCTGGGCAATTGTCGATTTGGCGGGATGCCATCTATCGCGCGTCGTTGCCAAAAGCTAAGTCTGAGGGTGAATAAAAATTCACACCTGGAGGCATCTATGGGGCGGATCAATGAGTTGCGGCTGATCGCCCGCGTCGCGCAAATGTATCATGTCGAGCACAAGCGCCAGGCCGAGATCGCCGACGTATTGCGGATGTCGCAAGCCACGGTTTCGCGCATGCTCAAGCGCGCCGAGCAGGAGGACATCGTCCGCACGACGGTCATCCCGCCAGCAGGAACGTTTGCCGATCTCGAGACTGCCTTGCGCGAGCGCTACGGGCTGACCGAAGCCATCGTCATCGATTGCTCGGAGGATCGCGACGGCGCCATCATGGCGCGTATCGGCGAGGCCGCGGCGCATTTCCTTGAAATCACCCTGCAGCAGGATGAAATCATCGGGGTGTCGAGCTGGAGCCAGACGATCCTGCGCATGGTGGATAATATCCACCCCATGAAGGGCACGCATGCCCGCTACATCGTGCAGACTCTGGGTGGCATGGGCGCCCCGTCGGTGCAGACCCATGCCACGCAACTGACCGCCAGGCTGGCCAAGCTCACCGGCGGCGAAGCACGCGTACTGCCAGTACAGGGCGTCACCTCGTCGCGCGAAGCCAAGCTGGTGATGCTGGCCGATCCGTTTGTGCGCGAGACGATGGATCTGTTCGACCGCATTAGCCTCGCCATCGTCGGCATTGGCGCTGTCGAGCCTTCCGAACTACTGGCCCGGTCGGGCAACGTCTTCTCGCCGCAGGAACTGGCAACGCTGAACGAGGCAGGCGTGGTCGGGGAAATCTCGCTGCGCTTCTACGACAAGACCGGAAAGCAGGTTAAGACGCCGCTCGACGAGCGAGTGATCGGCATCACGCTTGAAGAACTGACCAAAGCCGATCGCGTCATGGCCCTGGCCGGCGGCGAATCCAAGACCAATGCCATTGCTGGCGCGCTCAAGCTCGGCGTCATCGATGTGCTTGTCACTGACAAGTTTACTGCAGCCCGCCTGACGGCCTGAGCCCGCAAGGGCCTTCGTCCGGCGCGCTGCCCATGATGGAGAAAAAGCCATGGCTCGCTTCGCCGGACAGACCGTTTTCGTAACGGGGGGCAATAAGGGCATCGGACGGGGCATCGCCACCCGCTTCGCGCAGGAAGGGGCCAAGGTAGCCATCGCTGCCATCGAACAGGATACGCCGGCAGTTGCGGCGGAGCTGGCGCAGGAAACCGGCGCCCAGGTGCTGGGACTGACGCTTGATGTCACCGACGCCAAGGCGGTGCGGGAGGCCTATGGCGAGGTCGAGGCTAGGCTCGGGACGCTTTCCGTATCGGTGCAGAATGCCGGGGTCATCACCATCGCCAAGGTCGAGGACCTTAGCGAGCGGGAATGGGACCTCAACCTCGACGTCAATACCAAGGGCGTTTTCCTATGCTGCCAGGAAGCGATCCGCCGGTTTCGCGCCAGCGGCACCAGGGGGCGGTTGGTCAACACAGCCTCAGGCCAAGCGCGTGACGGGTTCATCTATACGCCGCACTATGCGGCTTCAAAATTCGGTGTCGTCGGCCTCACCCAGAGCCTGGCGAAGGAGGTGGCGCGAGAAGGCATCACCGTCAACGCCATCTGCCCCGGCATCATCCATACTGAAATGTGGGACTACAATGACCGCGTCTGGGGCCAGATGCTGGGAGACTATGCGCCGGGTGAATTGATGGAAGAATGGGTAAGAGGCATCCCTATGGGACGCGCGGGAACGCCGGCCGAAGTCGGAGCTTTGGTCGCGTTCCTGTCGTCTGCCGATGCCGTCTACATCACCGGCCAGACCATCAATGTGGATGGCGGCTTGATCATGTCGTGAGTGGCGCGGGGGCCATCGCGGTGCATCAGCGGCCGCCGAAACCACGGCACATCATGACTTGGCGTAGCTCCAAGCGGCTCAAGGCACATCTTCGCTTGCAGATCGGCGACCATTTCGAGACTTCTTGGGACCTTGCTCGAACCGCGAGTTGGCGATCGACGGTCTAGATACGCTTGGGCCATTCCGAGATCTCGGGCTGTGAATTGAACGTCCGCTATCGCTTAGACGACACCACAAGCTGCCAGGCCGCTACCGGCCCCTACCCTGTCCAGGAGCCGCTGAACGTGCGTGCACTGGGTGTTCCAGTCGGTTTCGCCCGTGACCGGATTGTACTTCTCAGATCCGTATCTGAGGCAGATCGTGTCAGGGTATTCCCCGGTGGCTCGGGTCGTCCACCAGCCAGGGATCACCTGAGAGCTCGTTGGGTGCCAGAGGAAGGTCTTGTTGGAGCGCCCCAGATAGATGATCTGAGTACCCAGCGTGCCGTCATGCAGCAACACGGTTCGGTCTCTCAGCATGTCCTGCGCGTGGGCGCTACCAGCGAAACCGAGTGCCAACGCCAAGCCAATCACCAAAACTCGCATTCGGACACCCCCATTCGTCGCTGATCAATTTCCAACTATCCGGGAGACCGGGTGCTTCAAACGCATAGAAGTGCCATACGAGCGCAAGAGCGCCAATGGTGTCCTGGCCCAAGGGCGGGGGGTTCGCCGAGCGTCAAGCCGCTTTCCTCTTGCAGTTCCCTGTAAGCTCCTTCGGCAGGGTCTTCGCCAGCCTCAAGGGTTCCTTCTACGAACTGGTTCCCAGCAAGGGGATGCCGAAATGCCAACACCTCGAAACCACTCGGCGGCCTACGGTATGGGACAGCACAAACCTTTGCAGTCACGGGTAGCCCCCAACGAAACTGGCAAAATAGTCGGCAAGATATTTGCCTTGGCAAACCCTACATCCAGTTTGATCGTTTTCGAAGGTGCCGGCACTGCCGCCTCCTCATGGATTGATGTTCGAATCCTTTGCCGCGTTCCGGGTAGCTGACGGTTTGCTTCTGGATCAAGTTCGCTCAATGTGGTCGTTCAGCATGCAGGGATCGGGGCCTCAACCCACGCGGATGCAAGATTGGCAACTCGGTCCAAATACGATTTGCCGGAGGGGTCAGCCATGCCGTGGTCCAGGCCCGGGAACTCCCACCAAACAAGATTGCAGCGCCCCTCTTTGGCGAAGCTATCAGCCAAGGTTCGCGCCGCCTGAACAGATGAGCTTTCATCCCGCCCTCCATAGATCAGCAAAACGGGCGTTTCAGTCGCTTTCAGGTAGGCTGAAGATCGATGATCAAGGATGTCAGCCCAGAACCGCTTCGTATGACCGGAGAACATCTCACTGCTAGGGTTGGCTCGTGCATCAGCAAAGCCCGCCTCGACTATAGGCTGTCCCTCGGGCGGCACGGAAGCCAGCACCATGTCACCAAACGTAGTTCCGACCGAACCCGACAGAATGATAGTAGCCTTGGGTTGTAGACGCGCTGCCAGCATTTCCATTGCCAGACCGCCTTCCGAGCCACCAAAGAGAACGATCTCGGCGCCGGCGTTACCGTCCGTGGTCAAGTGTTCCAGAACGGTCTCATAATCTTGGACGCGGCCAGTAAAGGTGAAGGTGTCGACAAACTCCTGAGAGCAAATGTCATCACTCTGGTCTGCATCGCCGCTGCCCGTGACGCCGGCCTTTTCAACAATCAGGGCTGAGTATTGCGGAAAGGCAGCACGGACGGTGGCCAAATTGGCACTGCCGATTGCGGGCTCGCAACCTGACCCTTGCGCCAGAACCAACAGCCCCTCGTTTCCGTCCGGAGGGACATCCAGAGAGTATCGAATTACGCTGCCATCGCCACGGGGGAGTTGCTGGACCTCTGCAAAGGCGCCCGCCGGCGTGATTGCTGTCATGACAGCGATGGAAATCCAAAGAGTCCTCAAGGTGTTGCTCCGATGAAAGAACGGCGCGCAGGTCAAGGTTCCGGCCGTGCTGCCGTTATTGTCAACCGTTCAGCAGCGGCCCTGGCGAAGTTTCGCACGCTCGGCAATATCGGGTCGATTTTGAATAGAGCCCAAGGTTGTGCGCAGAAACAAAACCACCACGCTGATAGAAATTCGACAGCGCGCCCTCCCGCTGTGAAACCAACCAGACGCTGTCGCACCCTTCTGCCTTTGCCATTTCACCCATGGCTGAAAGAAGCGCGGTTCCTATCCCCGTACCCTGCCTTTCGGGCAAAACCGATAGCTCATCGAGGTAAATGACCGGGCCAGCATGACGCCGCTGGCGAATACCTAATGCGATGCCTAGCACCTTGCCACCTTCGACCGCGACGATTGCAATCGATTTGGGAGTCTCAAGTACATAAGTTACATTCTCAATTGCAGCTTCAAGCGACCAGTTCTCGTACCACGGAGGCCGGGCGTAAGCGCCAAAAGCGGTCCTTGAGACTGCTGCAGAAGCCGAACATTGGGATCGCCAGCGTGAACGGCCGTGTCCCACCCCGGCGGCCGCTGGGGATGTCCGCTTGCCGACACCTGTCCACCGCAAACGTCGACGGCGACCTGCCGGGCGTTAGTCGCGCGACATCGACAGCCCCGCGAGAAGTGGAGCGTAGGCGCCGAGCCTGCGGGATACGAACTCCGTGAAGAGCCGGACACGCTTCGCCTTCCGTGTCTCCCCCTGCGTAAGAAGCCAGAGCGTTGCGTGTGCTTTCAGATCGATGCCCGGCACCCTCGCCAGCAGGCGATCGGCATCTCCAACGAAACACGGCAGTTTGGTCATACCGATCCCTTGCCTTGCCGCAGCGATCTGCGCCTCGGCGTCCGGCGTCCTGAACGGAACCCCTGTCGCACGAACCTCGCCCTCGTCGGCCCAGTTCGGAACTCCCTGACCGCCGATGACGATGGGCCGGATGGGATCCGGCGCGCCCGTACGCCACGCGGCAAGTAGATCGGGGGACATATAGATGCCTGCGAACAGCTCCGGCCCCTTCAGGCCATGAAGATTGAGCGGCAGGGTCTTGCGATCGGAGACAATGCGGATCGCGACGTCCGCCTCTCGGTTGGTCAGATTCGCCACCTCGCCGGTCGACACGATCTCCATCTCGATGTCCGGATGCACGCGCGCAAAATCGGCGAGATCCGGCATGAGCAGGTGTGTCGCAAGGAACGGAGGCAACGTCACCCGCAGAAGCCCGCGCACGCTCTGGTCGCGACCGAATACGCGCGTCTCCAACTGGTGCGATGACGCTTCCATCTGCTCCGCGAGTTCGAGAACCTCCTCGCCCGCAGCCGTCAGGCGGTAGCCCGAAGGCAGCCTTTCGAACATCTGCGTCCCGAGGCGTTCCTCGAGCTGAGCGATGCGTCGCAGCACGGTTGCATGATTCACCCCGAGGCGCCCGGCGGCCGCCCGCACTGAGCCGCCGCGCGCGGCGGCTAGAAAGTAGCGAACGTCATCCCAGTTCATCATGGTGCATTCCCGCGCCGCAAGCTTCGCCTTCCGAAGCCCACTCTAACACCACGTTGAGCCGCAGTGCGAGCGAACGCTGCGGCGTTCAATCGTCTAGATGGATCGTTTTCGCACCACCGATATGCGCGATTCCGCACTCGCAGCCTCCCTCCGGCGAACCCATTTTGGGGGTCTCGGGCGACCTCCCGGACAGCCAAAGACCCGAGACGGGGAAACAAGGACTGCACGAATGACCAGATTAAATGGGAAGACCGCCGTTATCACAGGCGGCGCCACCGGCATCGGCCTCGCCTCGGCAAAGCGCTTCATCGAGGAAGGCGCCTTCGTCTTCATCTTCGGCCGCCGACGGGAAGCGCTCGATGCCGCCGTGGCCGAACTCGGGCCCAACGCCCGCGCGGTTGAAGGCTCGGTCTCGGATGAGGCCGCCCTTGACCGACTCTACGCGGCGGTAAAGGCCGAGCGCGGAACCCTCGACATCGTCTTCGCCAATGCCGGCGTGGGAAGCCAGCTTGCGCTCGGGCAGATCACCGCCAAGCACATTGACGAAACCTTCGACACCAATGTGAAGGGTACGATCTTCACTGTCCAGAAGGCGCTGCCGTTGATGGGACAGGGCGGCTCAATCATCCTGACAGGATCGAGCGCCGGCACCACGGGCGCCCCGGCATTCACCGCCTACAGCGCGAGCAAGGCGGCAGTGCGCAATCTCGCGCGGACCTGGGCGGAGGACCTCAAGGGCACCGGCATCCGGGTCAACGTGCTGTCGCCCGGGGCGGTGGCGACCGAACTCGCGAAAGCAGCGCTGGGCGAGGAGGGTCTGAACATCTACGGAGCGATGACTGCGCTCCAGCACATGGGCGATCCGGCGGACGTCGGGGCGGCGGCTGCCTTTCTCGCGTCGTCGGACAGCAGCTTCATGACCGCCAGCGAGGTCGCCGTTGACGGCGGCCTGGCGCAACTCTGACCCGCCTCGCTCGGCCGGTCATTCCCATTGATCCGATTATGCGCACATCCACGGAAGAAAACAAAATGGACCAATCTCTTAAAGGAAAATCTGCTCTCGTTACCGGGGCGTCGCGGGGCATAGGCCGTGCCATCGCCGAACGTCTTGCAAAGGATGGCGCGACGGTCGCGCTGACCTACAACGCCAGCAAATCTGGCGCAGATGAGGCGGTCGCGGCCATCGAGAAAGCTGGAGGTACTGCGTTCGCGATCCACGCGGACCTCGTTGACCCGGCGACCGTCCCGACCTTGTTCGAGAGACTCGACGACGAGTTCACCAAGCGGAACGGAAGCAAAGCCCTAGACATTCTAGTCAACAACGCTGGCAATTCCGGCTGGGTTGGCTTCAAAGACGCGACGCCGGACAGTTGGGACACCCTGATCGCGGTCTACGCCCGTGCGCCCTTCTTCATCGTTCAGGCCGCTCTGGGTCGTCTCGCCGATGGCGCAAGCATCATCAACATCTCTTCCGCTGCCGCCACGAAGCCCATGGCAGCCGCGCCCATTTACTCGATGGCCAAAGCGGCTATCAACAGCCTGACCCATGCACTCGCGTCCGAGCTGGGGCCGCGCGGAATTACCGCGAACGCCGTAGCGCCGGGCTACACGCGAACCGACGCGAACGCCGCCTTCCGAGAGAACCCCGAACTCGTAGAGGCGGTCGAGGCCCAAATCGCGCTGGGACGCTTTGGCGAGCCTTCGGAAATCGCCGCCGTCGTGGCGTTCTTGGCTTCCGATGAAGGCCACTGGGTGACCGGCCAGACGATTGAGGCGAGCGGCGGCTACAAGCTCTGACCGCGACAAAAAACCAAGGAGAATAGTATGAGCTACGCAATCATCGGCTTCGGCGAGATCGGCCAGACTCTCGCCAGGGCATTCGCCCGAAGCGGCATCGATGTATCTGTTGCAACCACGCGCGACCCGGAAAGCTTCGCATCCGACGCGGCCGCGATCGGACCCGAAGTCACTACCAAGACGCTCGCGGAAGCGGTCAAGGCGGACGTCATCTTCTTGGCCGTCCGTTTCCAGTCGCACCCGGATGTCGCGAAAGCGCTCCCCTCCTGGCAGGGGAAGATCATCATCGACGTGACCAATGCCTACGGCGTGCCTGATGAGGATCTGGGCGGACAGCCGTCTGCAAGGGTCGTCGCGCGGGCCTTCACTGGCGCAAGCGTGGTCAAGGGCTTCAACCATCTGGTTGCGGCCGTCCTCGACCAGTCCCCGGTCGTACATGGAGGCAAGAGAGTCGTGTTCCTGGCGAGCGACGATGAAGGCGCTGCAACGGAGATCGGTGCACTCGCGGAAAATCTCGGATTCGCGCCGATCAAACTTGGCGGGCTTTCGGAAGGTGGGCTGCTTGTGCAGGCGCACGGAAATAGTTGGGGTCGGTTGATCTTCAAGGACTTGGTCACGTTCGACTGACGGACACGACATTCCCAAAGGCAGGGATGCGACGCAAGCGGTCGGGTCGAGCGCGATCCGACCGCCCTCTTATGCCGTGCGCTCGGCCCATGCCCTGCCACAATGGACCCACAATGCACGACCAACCCAAGCTGTCCGAGTTGATCCGGTTCGCCCAAGTCGACGCGGCTCCACCGTCATCGACGTTTACCCAAGCGACGGCGACTGGACGCGCATGCTCTCGGACATCGTGGGACCCCAAGGACCGGTCTTCAGTGCCGTCCCGACCGAAATCGCCGACTTAGTGGACGATCAGGTCGGCCGCATGCGGACGCTCGCGAAGGAGCCGGGCCGAGACAACGTCGATGACGGTGGAGCGGACCTCGTCGCGATGTCGGAGGCCAGCCCATGCACGAGCACGAGCACGTTGTGTAGACAATTGTCCGAACGGGTGAATAGTGCACCTCCGTCCCGCAACAGAATGGAAAACTCGGGACCGGGTAGGTTATGTTCAGTCATGACCTTCCAGCTCGAAACCTCTCGCCTGTATGAATGGTGCTGGGAATGGCTTCCATAATTGGCCTCCTACAAGGTTGTACTGGCACAACGGATAGGTCCGGGCCCCGTTCCCCCTCATGGCCGCGCCGACCACGCGCACGGGCCGCCCAAGTTCATCTCACATCGCGCGCCATGCCTGGTCAGCCCCAGGGGTTGAGCCAGACTGCCGTCGCACCGGCGAGGCAAGGAGCACAACAGGTGGAACAGGTGGGGCCAGTTGCCTACGGTCAAAAGTTACTGTAGCCTTTTCTTTGCGTACGCGGCGTCGGCCGCAAGATGGCCTGGCGGGATTTGCACTCCCACGCCAGGCCTTCTTTTTTGCTCGTTTGGCGTGAGGCGTTTTCGCAACACCGGTCGCTGACCGTGCATGGTTTGAGACCAAGGCGGTTGTGGCGCGGGGGAGGCGAGCGTACCTTGCTTAAATTGCACCGCCTCTGGAGGCCTTATATGTCCATACGTATTCTACTCGCTGGCGCTTCGCTCGCCGTTCTGGGCACCGTCGCCGCTCAGGCTGCTGACCTCATCATCCCGATGACCCCGGAGCCGATCTATGAAGCTGCTGGCTTCAGCTGGGAAGGTCTCTATGTCGGCGCTCGCGCCGGTGGCCAGTTCACTGGTACCGATGCCAGCCTCTATGCCGGCTATCCGATCAGCACCACTTCGGGTGTTCTCGGCGCCGCCGTTGGTGTGAACTTCCTGCCCATGGAACCCTTCCTGATCGGCGCTGAAGTCACCGGCGACTACATCTGGAACAACGCCTTCAGCACCGGCGAATTCTTCGCCAACCTGCGTGCTGGTGCCGTTGTGACCGATTCGGTCCTCGTCTATGCCATCGGTGGTCTCGGCACCAACAATCGCACTGGTTTCAACCAGGGCGTGTATCAGCTCGGCGGCGGCGTCGAACTGGCTGTGACCGATGTGGTCTCCGTTCGCGGTGAACTCGTCGGCCAGGGCGACTTCGACGGTGCTTCGGACCCGTTCTTCGAAGCGGCCAAGGCAACTGTCGGCGTCTACTACCACTTCTAAGT